>JAVVYP010000023.1:0-27087 GCA_036651015.1 Alistipes sp. | reverse complement strand
CGCAGATAATCGTGGGACATCCCCATCGAAAGGGTATCAAAGCGCGCCCCGAAGTAGGGTTTCAGTAGGTCAAAACAACGCTTTAACTCCCTGAAATCGCGATCAATACGCGCATCATCATCCGTATTAGTCGCGATTCCCATCACCCCCCGCACCCTGACATTCGGCATTTGTGCGAAGGGAGCTGTGCGCAGGTAGGAGATCAACTCTTCGATCGTCCAGCCCGTTTTGCTCTCCTCGTCGGCAACGTGAATCTCCAGCAAAATATCAATCGTGCGGCCGCAGTGGGCGGCTTCGCGCTGAATTGCCTCTGTCAGACGCGCACTGTCGACCGAATGGATCAACGCCACAAAGGGGGCTATGTATTTGATTTTGTTGGTTTGCAAGTGGCCGATCATGTGCCACGCAATATCCTTGGGCAAGGCCTCGTATTTTTGCAACAACTCCTGGGGGCGGCTCTCCCCGAAGAGGCGGTGTCCGGCATCGTAGGCGCAACGAATGGACTCCACAGGGTGGGTTTTCGACACGGCGACCAGCGTAACAGACTCTGGAAGTGTGCTACGCACAAAAGAGAGTTGAGAGGCAATAGACATAGTTCTACATTTGTTTTGACCCGTAAAATTACACAAAAATCATACAAGTCGAAACATCGCACCCAACAAAATTCACAATTCATGCAGTTTCTCTGGCCCAAGTTTTTGGACGTTCGTGAATAGTTTTGTACATTTGTTAGCAAATCTCAGAAATATCTATGAAAAAACTCCCCATTCTCTTAGCTGCCGTAGCCTTGTTCTCCTACGGAACCGTTGCTGCCTGCACCAATTTCATCGTCACTAAAGGCGCATCAACCGATGGTTCGGTGCTGGTGACCTATGCAGCCGATTCGCATTCGCTCTTCGGAGCGCTCTACCACACCGCAGGCGGCCAGCACAAAGCGGGCACAATGTTACCCGTCTACGAATGGGATGGAGGTCGCTATATGTGCGACATTCCGCAGGTTGCACAGACCTATTCGACCGTTAGCAACATGAACGAGCATTCGCTCATCATCGGCGAGACGACCTACGGCGGTCGCGCCGAATTGGCCGACACAACCGGCCGCATCGACTATGGCTCACTGATCTACATCACGCTCCAACGCGCCAAGACAGCTCGCGAAGCGATTCTGCTGATCGCCGAGTTGGCCAACACCTATGGTTACGGCTCCAGCGGCGAATCGTTCTCGGTGGCCGATCCCAACGAAGCGTGGATTATGGAGTTGATCGGCAAAGGATTCAAGGCGGACGGCAAGGGTGGCAATGCCCACAAAGGCATCGTCTGGGTTGCTCGCCGCATTCCCGACGGCTACGTCTCGGCACACGCCAACCAAGCACGCATCACCACCTTCCCGAAGAATGATCCCGAAAACTGCCTCTATGCCCCCGACGTGGTCTCCTTTGCGCGCGAAATGGGTTATTACAACGGCACGGACGACGCTTTCAGCTTCAGCGACACCTATGCACCGCTCGATTTCAGCGGAATGCGTGGCTGTGAAGCACGCGTATGGGCATTCTTCCGCACGGTGGCCGACGATATGGATCAATACACCGACTATGCGTTGGGACACAACAAGACCAACCGAATGCCGCTGTGGGTGAAACCGCGCGCGAAGGTCGCCCCAAAGGTGGTTTTCGATGCTATGCGCGACCACTACGAAGGCACTCCGATGGATATGACCACCGACCTTGGAGCCGGTGGCAGCGCTTGCCCCTACCGTTGGCGGCCGATGACCTTCGAGGTTGACGGCGTGAACTACACCAACGAGCGCGCAACAGCCACGCAGCAGACCGGTTTTTGGTTTGTGGCACAAGCCCGTCCCGATGTCTCGCCCGATATGGGTATTCTGTGGTTCGGCGTCGACGATGCCGCCACCTCGTGTCTGACACCTATATATTGTTCGACACAGCGCGTGCCCGAATGTCTGAGCGACAAGAACGGTTCGATGCTCAAATATTCGCCCACCTCGGCTTTCTGGCTCTTCAACCGCGTCACCAACTTCGCCTATTCGCGCTACAACCTCATTTCGGCCGACATCCGCAAGGTGACCGACAAGTGGGAGAACGACTGTCTGACCAATGTGCGCGAGATAGACGCTCAAGCATCAGCCCTGAAGCCGGCCAAACGGCAGCAATATCTGACCGATTACTCGGTGATGATGGCCGAAAATCTCTTCAGCATCTGGCAAGATTTGGACGGTTATTTGCTGGTGAAATATGTGGACGGCAATCTCAAGAGCGAGAGCGCACCCGGCAAATTCATCGACAACGGCAACGGCAAAGATATTCCCGACAAAATTCAATTCCCGGGCTACAACGAGAAATGGAGACGTGCAGTGGCTGCCGACAACGGAGAAATTTTGAAAGTCATAGAGTGATGAAATACGACATCCTTGTGGTCGGCAGCGGCCCCGGCGGCTATGTAGCTGCCATACGCGCTGCACAATTAGGCAAACGAGTTGCGCTCGTCGAGCGTGCCGAAACAGGAGGTGTCTGCCTCAATTGGGGCTGCATTCCCACCAAAGCGTTGTTGAAAAGCGCCCAAGTCTACACCTATTGCGCCGCCGCCGAGCATTATGGGCTTCAGTTGACCGGCGAGGTCAAACCCGATCTCGAAAAAATCGTAGCTCGTTCGCGCGGCGTGGCCGAAACAATGAGCAAAGGCGTTGCGTTCCTCTTAAAAAAGAACAACATCGACTTGCTGCAAGGCTTCGGCCGACTCACGGCCGTGGGGCATTTGGACGTTGACGGCACCGACTACGAGGCCGATCACATCATCCTCGCCACGGGAGCACGTTCGCGCGAAATGCCGTTTATTCCCATTGACGGAGAGCACGTAATCACCTCGAAACAAGCCCTGACACGCACCAAACTGCCCAAGTCACTCATTGTCATCGGAACGGGCGCCATTGGTAGCGAATTCGCGTGGTTCTATGCCGCATTGGGCGTGGAGGTTACTGTGGTTGAATACCTACCTCGGATGATGCCACTCGAAGACGAGGAGGTCTCGAAGACGATCGAACGCGCCTTTCGCAAGATGCGCGTAGCGGTGCTCACCTCGACAACAGTCAAAGCCGTGAGCGTCAACGCCGAGGGTCAATGCGAGGTGGAGATCGAGGGCAAGAAAGGGGTTGAAACACGCACGGCAGAGGTTGTTTTATCGGCCGTGGGCATCCAATCCAACATCGACAACATCGGACTCGAAGCGTTGGGCATCGCGGTCAACCGCAACAAAATTGTCGTGGACGCGCAATACCGCACCTCGGTGGCAGGCGTCTATGCCATTGGCGACATTGTTCCGGGCCCGGCCTTGGCGCACGTCGCATCGGCCGAAGGAATTTGCTGCGTGGAGGCAATTTGCGGACTCGACCCTGCACCCGTGGACTACGCGACCATCCCTTCGTGTATCTTCACCCAGCCCGAAGTGGCTTCGGTCGGTATGACCGAACAGCAAGCACAAGAGCAGGGTATCACCTATAAAGTCGGTCGCTTCCCATTCACCGCTTCGGGCAAAGCCACCGCGGCAGGTGATCGTGACGGCTTCATCAAACTCCTTTTCGGCGAAGGCGACAAGCTGATAGGCGCTCATTTGGTGGGGGCAAACGTCACCGAGATGCTGGCCGAACCTACGCTGGCCAAAACTTTGGGCGTCACAGCGCATCAAATAGCACGTACAATTCACGCACACCCAACGATGAACGAGGGGGTTATGGAAGCCGCCGAAGCAGCATTGGGCGTCGCTATACACCTTTAGCGTATGACAACAATCGAATATTTAGTAATCGCTCTTGCGATTATTTGCTGCGGACTCTCGATCGAGCTATATCGCTTTCGCAGAAAATACCGGAACAACTGCCCCACGGATAGTTCAGCAGAGATGGCTACGCTCTATCAGAACGAGGAGTTGTTGGGCGCAATCTTGGACAATATGCCCACGCCCGTGATGGTGAAGGATATCAATGACGGGTTGAAATACATCTTTTGGAACAGACACTGTGAGGAGCTGTGCGGCCAAATGAGGGAGGAGATCATCGGCAAAACCGATCTCGACATCTATGGCATCGAACGTGGATCCTACTACCGCAAAGTCGATGAAGCTCTATTGGCCGGCAATGGAACCTATTCGGCCCAAGAATCGTTCGAACTGGCCGATGGATCGGTACACGCAACCCTCGTCAAGAAGAATGTCATTGCCAACAAGAGCCACCGTTGGCTGTTAGTCACTCGTTGGGATATCTCCGATCAAGTTAAAGTACAAAATGAACTGCGTGAGGCTAACGAGCAGTTACGCACAGCTTTCCGCGCAACAATGAGTGTACCTGTGCAGTGGGATATTACCACTGATTTTGTGACTCTCAAATTCGAAGAATTTAAAAGCCAATACGAAGGATTCAAACCCGATGTACACGGACGGACAATGGCCGAGTCGTGTGCCGCCACCCATCCCGACGACCGAGAACAATTGATCAAGCTGACCAACGACCTGCGTGAAGGACGCATCGACACGGGTAATATGGTAGTGCGTTACGACATTAACGGTCAATTCAAAGAGTTTTACGAGCTTTATTTAACCATTGAACAGCGCGATGCCAACGGCAAACCGCGTCGAATCATCGGCGTGCTGAGCAACATCACCGAGAGCAAGCACCGTGAAACACAGTTGATCGAAATCAAAGAAAATTTGGAGCAAATACAAAACAACAATCAACTGATTCTAAATAATATAAATAGCGGATTGTCCTATCTTGCGCCCAATTTTATGGTTAGATGGTCAAACTTACCCAAGGCATTTCCCGATTGTGCTTTGGCGGCCCAATATACCACGGGTGCGTGCTGCCCCAAAGCGTTCAGCGACAGTGATGCTCCTTGTCCCAATTGTGCAGCAGCGCGCGCTATGCAAACAGGCACGGTCGTTGTGCGAGAGACGATGATCGAAAAAATGAATATGCGCATTACAGCAACGCCGGTTTTCGACAATGACCATCAATTACAGGGCGTTGTGCTGAAATACGACGATGTGACGCAGGAGCGCGAAGCTGCCCGTCAGCTGCAAGCAGCCAAGGAGTCCGCCGAGACCTCCGACCGACTCAAGTCGCTGTTTCTCTCCAACATGAGTCACGAAATCCGCACGCCCCTCAACGCCATACTCGGCTTCAGCGGACTGTTGATCGACACAACCGATCACGAAGAGCAAAAGGAGTTTGTGACCATCATCAACCGCAACAGCGATTTGCTGCTGCAACTGATCAACGACATCCTCGACCTGTCAAAAATCGAAGCCAACACGCTGGAATTCAAATTCGAAGATATCGACATCAACGAATTACTCCACAACGTGGAGCTTTCGAGCAACTGCAAGGAGCACGCCGAGAACGTAGCAATCAAATTCACCACCTTCGAGCCTACCTGCATACTCCACACCGACGGCAATCGGCTGTTACAAATCTTCACCAATCTGCTCGGCAACGCGATCAAATTCACCGACGAGGGTAGCATCCATTTCGGCTACCACAAAGAGGCCGATTTTGTGCAATTTTTCGTCACCGACACCGGTAGGGGAATTCCACAAGCACAACAAGGTGAGGTTTTCAAACGTTTTGTCAAACTCAACGGCTTCGTCTCCGGCACCGGTTTGGGACTGGCCATTTGCCAAAACATCGTCCACAAATTGGGCGGCGAAATCACCGTGGAGTCGGAAGAGGGAAAGGGTAGTACGTTCCGCTTTACCCTTCCGCTGACCAAATAATCCGTCTTATCATTTTTGAGCAACTTCCCGACACCACCTGTCGGGAAGTTTTTTTTTGGCATCTTTCTTGTTTGTCTGAGGATGCTGGTTTACCCGTGCCACCTACCAAAACCCAAACCGTAACGTTGCTTGTTCTACACATATTAAAAAATAGTTCTTCATTAAAAAAACGTATCGGTATGAAAAATTTCAATCTATGCGCAGCGGCTGTGGCCCTGTTAACGCTGGTCTCTTGCGCCAAAGAGAACGAGGTTCCCTCCGCCACACCAGACAACGGTGAGAAGATGGCCGTCACGCTCAAAATGGCATCACCTGCCGACTCTCGCAGCATCGAAGCTCCAGCCGGAGCCGACAAAGTGGTCGTTAGCAGTGGTACGGTATTCTTCTTGAACGCCACCAATGATGTACTCGACGTGGGTAATCTCACCGCTATGGCCGCCACACCTGCCGGACAGCTATTCCCGGGTATCAGCAAATCGGCCACACAAGTCTTTATTGTAGCCAATAGCGGAATATTGCTCCCTGCCGAGCTAAGCGCACTCAAAGCTTGTGCAACAAAAGATGGTATTCAAAATCTCACCGCTTTGATCACAAGCCAGCAGAATACACATCTCAATGTGATTGCAGTCAATACAATTGATACTTCGACACCCTATGTGAAGTACGATGGCATCATTCGTGCGCAGGCAGCACCCTCCACGACCTTCGAAGCCTTGGTGCTGTTGGCTCCCGTATTGTCGCGCATTCAATTTGCCGACATTCTCACCGCCGACCCCAACATTGTGAGTTTCAAGTTGGCAAGCATCAACATCGACGGCTACTATCCATCGTTCTATATGGCCTTCGATAAAGGTGGTTCGGGCACTCCCTTCACCGTCAACCAAGATGGCGCTGCGCTGAATTTATCGCCCTACAAGCTCTACGACAAACCCACAGCTCCCGTTGCTGACGGTGGTGACAAAAAGATCACAGCCGCCGAGGCCAAAGGCGCAAGCGGTAATTTGGTTTGGGGTTATCAAACATCGCCCACAATCGCCGCAAATTCTGCCAAAATTCCACGTATCATCGTCGAATTGACGGATGTCGTGATCAAAAATCCGGCAGGAGGAACAGACATTACGCTTCCCAAGAAAAAATACCTGACCATCACAGGTTATATGGCTGGGGCAACTCCCGTTGCGAACTTCGAAGCTGGTAAAGTTTACAACATTCCTGCAGGGCAATTTACCTTCACGTTCCAAGATTTGGACGACGTGCCCAATCCGCTCAAGCAGGATGTTATGGTCACCGTCGAGGTCAAACCGTGGGCAATTGTCGGTGTAACACCACAATTATAAACCAATCACATAGCGTAGGGGAGCGGCGGGCGAGACTTTCCGCTCCCCTTGTTTTCACACAAAGAAAAATCATACACCATGTTGACAAAGTTGTTCAAATATTCGATTGTGGCAAGTTTGCTCCTGACTTGCAGTTGTTTAAAGGAGGATGTTTCTCGGTGCGGGGCTGGTGTATGGGTGCAATATTACTACACATTGAATCCCCAAAGAGTCAATCTCTTCGCCGAGCAGGTGCACCAAATGGGCATCTTCATCTTCGATCACCAAGCGCGATATTACGACTATCAATTAATTTCCGATCCTGCGCAATTTCAGAACCAACAGCCGATTCGGCTCAATTTGCCCGTGGGCGACTATACATTGGTGTCGTGGGGCGGCACACCCAATTGGTACACCGTGGGCGAGTGTCCCAACGGCGCACCTTTCCAACCAAACCTGCGTAAAGGCGTCACCTCATTAACCGATTTCAGGTTGTGGATTCAGTGGTATCGGGAGAGCGGCAGCGACCAAGCGATCGCCAAGGAGCCGGCCGATCTCTATTTCGGAGAGAGCACCTACGTCGAAGTACGTCCCGGACGGAAAACGCACGTGGATATTGGCCTGACCAAAGACACACATCTACTCAACATCACCATCACGGGCATCCAATTTCTCATCCCGATGCCCACACCAACCACCTCGCCGTTGGATATCTATTGTATCAGTGCCAATGGGCGTTACAAATACGACAATACGTTTGATCCAAGTGCCGGCACGGTGAAGTACCTGCCCGGCAACGAGACATTCGGCGACAATCGAATGCAATCCGAAATCAAGGTAATGCGGCTGATGCCGGAAACACCGGCTTATTTGACGATAGCCAATCGTCAAAGTGGCGAAATTTATTACCATTTTGATCTGCTTTCCTACATTATGCAGTCACCCTCTTACGCCACCCAGCAAGATTTAGACCGTGAAGAGGTGTTCGACATCAAGTTGGACATCAACATAGATCTCACTGTAAGTGTATTGATTAACGGCTGGCAAGTAACCAATGTAATTCCTCAATAAGATGAAAATTCGAATCTTCACCCACCCGATAGCGCTACTTCTGTTTGGTGCATCGCTGCTCACCAGCGGTTGCATCAAAGAGATCGAGTCGCCCACAATATCCGATCAGCAGACCGTTTCATTGCAAATCAAAGTTGCAAGTGTGCTCGCAACTCCGCCGGCCGCGCCTCGGGGCACAACCGGTGCGGCCACGCGCGCCCAAGAAGACGAAATCAGCCGCGTGCGGATGATCTTGTTCAGTTGCGACGCCTCGGGCGTTGTCAAAGAACTGATAGCCAACCGATTGAATACCGGTACCGCAACATTCACACAACGGGTATCTGTGGGTTATGTGCGGATCATCCTGATCGCCAATGAATTGGACAGCTGGAATCTGCAAACCGTCACCACGCCAGCGCAGCTCAATGCACTGCAATTTGCCAACGAACTCGCCGCCACGCGCACGCCCCCCTTCTCTATGTATTCCGATTCGGTGGTTGCCGTCTCGGATACATCCTACAATTTCACGATCCAGCTTATGCGCACCGTGGCCAAGGTGACCCTCGATCTGCGTTGTGGCTACGCCGCCTTGCCAGAGAAGATCTCGTTGCAGTCGGTCACGCTACGCTCGCTTCCGAAAATCTCGTATTTGGTCGCGCAACCCTACAACGGCGCAAACGGCTTCTTTGCCGGTACGGCCGTAGCGCTGGATCTCAACAGCGGAAACATCATCTACACGCAGGACAGCTTGAAGACCAAGGCCGGAGGGTTGTCGTTCTACATCCCTGAACACCAAGTTGTCAGCACCAGCGACTACACCTATCTCGACATTTTGGCAGTGCACACCGACGACCCCACGCGCACCTTCTCCTATCGCATTCCGATCGGCGACGGCGCCGGTAAACTCTACGCCACACCACCCACAGCCCTCGCCAATCTGACGGCGCAGGAGCTTTCCGTCACCCGCAACAGACACTACCGGATCTCGGCCAACATCAAGGGTACCGATATGCTGGACTTGGCGACCAAAATCACCGTCGGAGATTGGACGGTTGACAACAGCACAAACGGTTATTTGGTTCCGGCATATATGAATTGCTCGGTCATTGCCACCACGATCAACACACTCAAACCCGTGCGCATCTACTTCTGGACCAATATGTCAACGGCTTATATCGCAACAAATATTTATGTACACCGAGGTGGAGGCGTTGTCCAAGCAACCACCGAAGGGTTGTACGTGGGCTTAATCTCCGGTGCCGGTGTTAATTCGGGTCCCAACTTCAATTTCAATCCGGCAACAGGCTTGGGATATGTTGATTTTCAAATCAAATCATCTCACACACCGCTACTTCAACGCAACGACATCCTCTTCACCACCCTCTATGCCGGATCCGCATTTCGGTACTTACAACTCACCTATATACCATAACGATTATGTACAATCCCAGAGATATCAAATGGCTCTTTTCGCTGCTCTTGTTCAGCGGATTACTCTTCTCGTGCTCCCAAGCGGAGATCGACGACATAGACACCCCCCGTGCAGGGCAACAGCCCGTCACCTTGCCGCTCCTGCTCCATATTGAAGCGGAGCAAATAGCAACACGAGCCAACACCAGCGGCGAAATCGCGATCGCGGAGAACGATCTCTATCTGCTCTGTTTCGACAACGCCAACAAGTTGGCCGAAATGCCGATGCAAGTCAAGCAGGTCGGAGCCGGCTATACCGCCACACTTCACCCCTCGACCAGCAGTCGAACCCTTGTCGTTTTGGCCAACACACAGGGGGCAATCCTGTCGGGAGCAATCAACTGGCGGCTGAAGATCACCACGCTCGATGAGGTGCGCAACGGATTGTTAAGTCCATCGCGCCTTGCCACCGGGGCCACTTTCATCACCAGCAACCTGACTCTGCATCCCCTGTACGCCTCCGTGGTGCTACCATCTATTGGTGCCGGAACGATCATCAGCACAACCGGCGATGCCTCCGGGCAACCGCTGTCGCTGCGGCGTGCCACGGCCAAAATCACCGTTCTCAAAGACGGAGCTGTCGGTCACGACACCTCGCTCGACCAGTTGCAGTTGCAAGGTGCCAATTTGGGCAACACACCCATCGACAGCTACTTGCTCGAGGCGGCAACCACACCGCGCGCCACGTTGTCCAAGACCAGTGGCGGCAACAGTGTGGAGACGATGTTGGTAGCGGCCGACGGTAACCAATGTGATCCGCTCTACGCTTACGAGACGGCCGCCGACAAAGCACCCTTTGTGGTGATCAAGACCTTGAATCAGGGACGGACACAGTTTTTTCGCCTTGATTTCCACAAGGTTATGCCCACAGGTTTGACACAAGCTTTTCCGCTGTTGCGCAACACACATTATCAAATTGTCATCAAGAAAGTGGATGCAATTAAGGGCTATTCGACAGCTGCGGAAGCCATTGCAAACAAAGGAGCCAACCGAATTGATTATGCGTTTGTCCTCGGCGAGAGCGACTATCAAGACGCGGTGACCAATGGGGTGTTCTGCTTGAGCGTGAATCGTTCGGAATATATCACATTCTGCGACAATTATTTAACAGCAATTAATGTGATTAATTACGCACACGGTGCCCCGACCGCAACGCCCATAGGAAGCATCAGCGCAACATCGGGGATCACACTTACGAACGGAACAACAATCCCTATCAACAACGGAGCCTATTTTCGGTATCAGATTATTATAAACCTCTTGCCCACATTTACCACAGGCACACTGAGCCTACGTATCAGTAATTTGTCAAAAGATGTGGCGATCAGACGCTACTCGGCCTTGAAATCCCAAGCACAAACGGTAGCACTGGGAGACGGCTACATTCAGGCAATTGCACCGGACTCCCTCACCAAACCGTGGCTTTGGTTGTCGACCGATGGGGGTGCGACCAAACGATATTCGATCAACAATATCGGCAACAGCCTGCATTTTGGAGTCGACAAGGCGAGCCTGTCACGCACGGCAAGCCTCTGTCTGTTCAAAAAGAGGGGCGAAGGCACTTCGTGCATCTTTGTCGAACAGCTGCCCTAAATGGATTTATATCATAGATTTTGGGGGATAAAAACAATGTTTTTATCCCCCAAAATCATTTTCAAGGCAATTGTTATTTCAGCATATTACGCACAATGAAGAAGTAGACCAGCAAACCGATCCAACTGCAACACAGCAGAATAACTGCAATCACAATTTTCCACAACATAGCAATGTGTTTGGTGGTGAAGAGGTCATAAACGCACCACACGCACAAGACGACACCGATCCAATAGATAATTTCTGCCCACATAGTTTGAAAGGTTTAAAAAACAATTTCTAAATCGACAATAAATTTACGAAAATTAATTGAAGTTTCAAAATGTTTTGCATATAAAAGAGTCCGTCGGATAGCGTACATCGCTCAAAAATAGCCCTTGCGCCGGAGCGCCGCCACTCGAACGCGACAGATCGCGCGACTCGACAATCTCTCGAAATTGCGCAAGCGTGTAGCGTCCGCGCCCCACATCGACCAACGTGCCGACAATCGACCGCACCATATTGCGCAAAAACCGATCCGCGCGAATGGTGAAACAGAGTACCCCCTGCGCATCGCACGTCCAGACGGCCTGCGTCAGGTGGCAGATGTTGGTTTTGTTGTTGGAATTGAGTTTGGCAAACGAGGTGAAATCCTCGACCGTGAGCAGCATCGCCGCCGCCTGATTCATCAGCGCCACATCTAACGGCACATAATATTGCCACGTACCGCGCCGTGAAAAGGGATTTTTTTGGGTCTCGATGAAGTAGCGATATTCGCGTTCACGCGCAGCAAATCGGGCGTGAAGAGCCGCGGCAACCGGTGTCATCCGCCACACGGCAATGTCTCCGGGCAGCATAAAATTAAGTCTGAAAATGATCTGTTCGGGATCGGCAACCGGCTCTGTACTATCGAAATGAGCTACATAGTAGGAGGCGTTCACCCCGGTATCCGTACGCCCCGCCCCGGTCAACTCGATCCGTTCGCGCAGCAGTGTCGAAAGTGCCTCTTCGAGCGTCTGTTGCACCGACGGTTGCTTGGGTTGCCGCTGCCAACCGCAGTAGGCCGCCCCCTCGTATCGCAGTTCGAGAAAATAGCGCATAATGTAAATATTTTGCTGCGAAGGTACAAAAAATAACAACGCCATACACGATGACAACGCCACTATTCAGCGGAAATTCGCTGCAAAAACCCACAACGGCCGATGCTGCGACCCCCGACAGTCAATAGTCTTTCAGAAAAAATCGAAGGGTAAAATAATTTTTTCTCGCCGAATTTTGTATCTTTGCGCGAATAGAAACTTTAGACGGATGAAAGCAGCAATCATAGGCTACGGCAAGATGGGGCACGAAATCGAGAAAATTCTCGCCGAGCGAGGGCATCAGTGCGCGCTCATTATCGACACCGACAACGCCGCGGAGCTTGATGCTCAGCATTTGGCCGACATCGACGTGGCCTTGGAATTTACCACCCCCACAACGGCCTACGACAACATCCGCACCTGCATCGAATGCGGCACGCCTGTTGTGAGCGGCACAACGGGCTGGACGGATCGGCTGCCGCAACTTGCAGCACGCTGCAAAGAGCAGGGTAGTGCGCTCTTCTACGCTTCGAATTTTTGTTTGGGTGTCAATTTGATGTTCCGTCTCAACCGCCAACTGGCCACGATGATGGATCGGGTCGGCGGCTACGAAGTGAGCATCGAAGAGGTGCACCATCTTCAGAAAAAAGACGCCCCCAGCGGCACCGCAATCTCGCTGGCCGAGGGTATCATCGCCGAATCGGGAACCAAAACGGCGTGGGTCAACGATCAGCCGGCTGCGCCCGACCAAATCGAAATTCACTCCCTGCGCGAGGGGACAATTGCCGGCATCCACACCGTGAGCTACGAGTCGGCAGACGACCGGCTCGAATTAAAACATACGATCAAAAACCGCCGCACGTTGGCACTCGGAGCGGTCATCGCTGCCGAATTTCTCTGCGGAAAACAAGGCGTTTATACGATGGACGACCTGCTGAAATAATCGACTGACTATGGGAAAAATCAAAGCTTTTTTTCGCAATAAATGGGTGGGGTTCCTCCTCGCCTCGCTGCTCTACACACTGTGGTTTGTCGTTTGGACAGGCAATCTGTGGCTGCTGTTGGGACTAATCCCGATTTTCGACCTCTACATTACCCGTTTTTTCTACCGCAAGGTGTGGTGTCACAATGCGCAATTGTGCCAGCGCAACAAGATCTACAAGACTGTTTATGAGTGGGTTAACGCCATTATTTTCGCCACAGTCGTCGCCACACTGATCCACCTCTTCGTCTTCCAGATGTATGTCATTCCCACCTCGTCGATGGAAAAATCGCTGCTGGTGGGCGACTACCTCTATGTGTCGAAAGTGACCTACGGCCCTCAGATGCCCAACACGCCGCTGTCGTTTCCGTTCGTGCACCACACAATGCCCTTTTCGCAGACCAAAAAATCCTTCTCGGAGGCGATCAAATGGCCTTATCACCGCCTCAAAGGGTTGCGCTCAATCCAGCGTAACGACGTGGTTGTCTTCAACTTCCCGGCTGGTGACACGGTGTTGCTGGAGAATCAGGCCGTAAGCTACTACGATGTGTTGCGCGGCTACGAAGAGTCGTTCGGCAAAGAGCAGGGACGCGCACAACTCGCTCAGAAATATACGATTATTAGCCGCCCTGTGGACAAACGCGAAAACTACATCAAGCGCTGCGTTGCCATTGCAGGCGATTCACTCGAAGTGCGCGACGGTCAGGTGTGGATCAATGGCGCACCCCAAGAGACTATTCCCGGGTTGCAATACACCTATATCGTCCAAACGCGTTCCCCTTTCTCGCAATATGCCATCGACAACCTCGGCGTCACGGAGTACAGTGGCAACGGTGCTGTCTATTATATGCAGCTGACGGATCAAGCCGCCGAGCAAGTGCGCGCTTTGGACAATGTCATTTCGGCACAGCGTTACATCTATACCCCCAACACCGATGTCTTTCCGCAGTGGGACGAACCGCGCTGGAGCCAAGACAATTACGGCCCCATTTGGATTCCGAAAAAAGGCACGACCATCGCCCTGACCCTCGAAAATCTGCCCCTCTACCGTCGCATCATCGAGACCTACGAGCGACACACCCTTGAGGTGAGCGACACCCAAATTCTCATCGACGGCCAACCGGCCACCGACTACACCTTCGGAATGGACTATTTTTGGATGATGGGCGACAACCGTCACAACTCGGCGGACTCGCGTTTTTGGGGTTTTGTGCCCGAAGATCACATCGTCGGCAAAGCTTCGTTCGTGTGGCTTTCGCTCAACGGAGAGAAGCATTTTCCGGCCAATATCCGTTGGAACCGTCTATTTCGAAAAGTGAGGTAGACGTGGGCGAAGACAGCTATCTGACCCTTGCTGCCCCTTCGGATGCAACCATCAGGGAGCGAAGCAGTAAGTTCATCGCCTACGCGTATCCCGTGCAGACCGAGGAGCAGATACGCGGACACATTGAGGCTCTTCACCAACAATACTACGACGCCACCCACCTCTGTTATGCGTGGCGGCTTGGCCCCAAGGGCGAGGCTTACCGCGCCAACGACAACGGCGAGCCTTCGGGTACCGCAGGTCGGCCGATTCTCGGACAGCTGCTCTCCAAGACTTTGACAAATTGTTTGGTGGTGGTCGTTCGTTATTTCGGCGGCACAAAGTTGGGCGTTCCCGGGCTGATTGCCGCCTACCGTACAGCCGCAGCCGAGGCATTGGCCGCAGCCGAAATCCAAGAGCGAACTGTCGATCGGACGGTGCGGGTGGATTGTCCATTTGAGAAGTTGAACGACATTATGCGTGTCATCAAAGAGGTGCAGCCCACCTTGCTCTCCCAATCTTTCGACAATCGTTGCACCTTCGAGCTATCCATACGCGAAAGCCGCGCCGACCTTCTACTTGAAAAACTGACAAAAGCCGGGGGCATCCTCCCCGAAACGCCCGCAATATGAGCACAGAACACAAAAATTCAATCTACATAAAAGGGGCTCGCGTCCACAACCTCCGCAACATCGAGGTCGAAATTCCGCACGAGCAGTTGGTGGTCATCACCGGACTCTCAGGCTCAGGCAAATCAACGCTGGCTTTCGATACGATTTTCGCCGAGGGTCAACGCCGCTATGTCGAGAGCCTGTCGGCTTATGCCCGTCAGTTCCTTGGCAAGATCAACAAACCCGACGTCGACATTATCACCGGCATCGCACCGGCCATTGCCATCGAACAGAAGGTCAACACACGCAACCCACGCTCGACCGTGGGCACCACAACCGAGATTTACGACTACCTCAAGCTGCTCTTTGCGCGCGCCGGACACACCGTGTCGCCCGTGTCGGGCGAGGAGGTGCATTGCTATACGGTCGATGATCTTGCCGCCTACATCCGCGAGCAGGGCGAGGGCAACCGCGCTATCATTGCAGCGCCCTTGGTGCTCACCGCAGGGCAAGGAATCATCGAAAAGCTGACCCTGCTGCTCTCCGACGGCCTGATGCGCATTTGGACAGACGGACAAACGAGACTGATCGAAGAGCTGCTGCCCACCATCAACGAGCAGACCAACGCAAACGAGATTTTGGTGGTTGTCGACAGGCTCCTCATTGCGACCGACAACGACACACAAATGCGCATCCGCGACTCGGTCTCGCGTGCCTTCTCTTACGGGGAGGGGATTTGCAAGGTGATCACCGAGGGCAATGTGGTCGAATTTTCATCGCGCTTCGAGGCTGACGGCATTCAATTTGAGCAACCCACGGAACACCTCTTCAGCTTCAACAATCCACTGGGTGCCTGTCCGCGCTGCGAGGGTTACGGCAAAGTGATCGGCATTGACGAGGATCTGGTGATCCCCGACAAGAGCAAAACCATCTACGAAGATGCCATCGCCTGTTGGCGCGGCGAGACAATGCGTCAATGGAAAGATCAACTCATCAAAAGCGCCTATCAATTTGATTTCCCGATTCATACGCCCTTCTACGAATTGACGCAAGAGCAGAAACGACTGCTGTGGCGCGGCAACGAACTCTTCCACGGCTTGGACGATTTCTTCGCCTACATCGACTCCGAACGGCGCAAAATACAGTTCCGCGTGATGAAAGCCCGTTACACGGGCAAGACGCTCTGCCCCGAATGCGGAGGCAGCCGACTGCGCAAAGAGGCTCTCTATGTGCAGGTTGGCGGCCGCACAATTGCCGAGTTGGTGACCCTGCCGGTCGATGAGTTGCTTCGCTTCTTCGCCGCGTTGCAGCTCGATGCCCACGACACAACCACCGCCACACGCATCCTGACCGAGATCCGCAACCGACTGCAATACCTCACCGACGTAGGGTTGGGCTACCTGCCCCTCGACCGACTCTCCTCGTCGCTATCGGGCGGCGAGAGCCAACGCATCAACCTCTCGACCTCGCTGGGCAGCAACCTCACCGGTTCGCTCTACATCCTCGACGAGCCGTCCATTGGGTTGCATCCGCGCGATACCAACCGGCTGATCAAGGTGTTGAAAGAGTTGCGCGATCTGGGCAACACGGTCATCATCGTCGAACACGAAGAGGAGGTAATGCGCGCCGCCGACTACATTGTTGACATCGGCCCCAAAGCCGGTTACCACGGCGGCGAAGTGGTCTTCAGCGGCACGTTTCCCGAACTATTGAAGAGCACCAAAAGCCTCACGGCCGACTACCTCACAGGTCGTCGTGCCATCATTCCACCGGCCATACCGCGCAGCTGGAGCCACTCCATCGTCATCAAAGGGGCACGCGAAAACAACCTGCGCAACATCGACGTGCGCATTCCGCTGGGTGCTATGACCTGCATCACAGGGGTCAGCGGCAGCGGCAAATCGTCGTTGGCCAAGGGCATTCTCTATCCGGCTTTGCGGCGTATGTTGTTCGACACGGGGGTCAAACCCGGCGACTTCGACAGCATCACGGGCGATGTGCAGCGGCTCAAATCGGTCGAGATGGTCGATCAAAACCCCATCGGCAAATCGTCGCGCTCCAATCCGGTGACTTATATCAAAGCCTACGACGAAATTCGCCGGCTCTATGCCGACCAACCCTACGCCCAACATACGGGACTCAATCCGTCGCATTTCTCGTTCAACATCGCCGGCGGCCGCTGCGAGGAGTGTCAGGGTGAAGGGTTCATCAAGGTGTCAATGCAATTTATGGCCGATGTCGAGCTGGTCTGCGAGGCGTGCGGCGGCAAACGATTTCGCGACGAAATTCTCGAAGTCAAATACCGCGATAAGTCGATCTACGACGTGCTCGAAATGACGGTCGACGATGCGATCCTCTTCTTTGGCGAGGAGACCAAAAATACCACCTGCCGCCGCATCATCGAACGGCTGAAACCGCTGCAAGATGTCGGGCTGGGTTACATCAAATTAGGACAGTCGTCGTCAACCCTTTCGGGCGGTGAGAGCCAGCGCGTGAAGCTGGCCTCGTTTCTGACCAAAGAGAGTATGAACGGCGGTGTGATGTTCATCTTCGACGAGCCGACAACGGGTCTTCACTTCCACGATATCAACAAGTTACTGTCGGCATTTGACGCGTTGATTGATCGCGGACACACCATCGTCATTGTCGAGCACAACATGGACGTCATCAAATGTGCCGACTGGGTCATCGACCTCGGTCCCGAGGCGGGCAGCGGCGGCGGTCACATCGTCTGCGAAGGCTCGCCCCTCGTTGTGGCACAATGCAAGGAGAGCCATACCGGGCAATTCCTCGCCAAAAACTTAAAACTACCTAAGAAGCTGTCTCAATGAAGGAATTTGAAATATACCAACTGCCCAACGGCATTTGGGGCATTCACCGGCAAGTAAAGGGCACGGTGGCACACTGTGCCTTGATGGTCAATGCCGGAAGTCGCGATGAACAGCCCGATCAATACGGATTGGCGCACTTCGCCGAACACGCCTTTTTCAAGGGAACAGCGCACCGTCGAGCTTGGCAAGTCAACTGCCGATTGGAAAATCTCGGCGGCGAGTTGAACGCCTTCACCACCAAGGAGGATACAACCTTTCACGCCACCACACTGCGCGGCGACTTTCCCAAGGCGGTGGAGCTGATCGCCGACATCGTTTTCCGCTCGACCTTTCCCGAACGCGAAATCGAACGCGAAAAGGAGGTGATCGTGGACGAGATCAACACCTACAAAGATTCACCGGCCGACCTGATCTACGACACCTTTGAGGATATGCTCTTCGCCAATTCGGAATTGGGGCACAACATCCTCGGTCGCAAAACGTCGCTGATGCACTACGACGGTGCCGCCATCCGCGCCTTCACCGACCGCACACATACCACCGACCAAATGGTCTTCTCGTCAATCGGCAACTTCTCGGCCAAGAGCGCCGAAGCCGTCGCCACGCGTTACTTCGGGGAGCAAGCCGCCACCACGCGCACGTTCGGCAGGGTAGCGCCCTGCCCCTGCCCACCCTTCGAAAAGGCGGTCACCAAGCACACCCACCAAACCCACTGCATCATCGGCAATCGCGCATTCGGCATCGGCGAGGAGCGACGCATACCGTTGGCATTGCTGATCAATATCTTAGGCGGCCCCAGTGCCAACTCGCTGCTCAATGTGGTGGTGCGTGAGAAAAACGGATTGTCCTACAACATCGAAGCCAGCTACACGCCCTATGGCGACAAGGGCATCGTAGCGATCTACTTCAGCTCCGACCACGACAATGCTGCTCAATGTATTGAGTTGATCGAACAGGAGTTGCAGCGGCTTCGCACCACCGACCTCACCACCCGGCAACTCTCGATGGCCAAGAAACAGTTTATTGCCCAATTAGCCATATCGAGCGAAAGTAACGAAAGTTATATGTTGGGTACAGGTAAAAGTTTGCTCACACACGACGACGTAGACACAATGGAGCAGGTATATGCCAAGGTACGTGCACTGACAGCCAATCAATTACACGAAATTGCCGAGGAGACCTTCACCGGAATGTCACGTCTGATTTATCAATAATATGGAGGCATTAGAGCAATATATCCACGATTTTTCGGAGCCTGAAGAGGCGCTACTGCGCGAGTTGGATCGTCAGACCAACTTGCGCGTTATCGCTCCGCGTATGCTTTCGGGGCACATCCAAGGCCAGCTGTTGAAGATGCTTGTTCGGATGGTGCGTCCGCAACAAGTACTTGAAATAGGTACTTTTACCGGTTACTCAGCGCTCTGTATGGCCGCTGGAATGGAGCGCGATAGCGAGTTGCACACCTTCGAGGTGGACGATGAGTTGGAGACGCTGGCGCAATCGTTTTTCGACCGCAGCGACCACGGCCACAAAATCCGGTTACATATCGGCTCGGCGCTCGACCTTGCGCCGACACTCGGCTGCACATTCGATTTGGTGTTCATCGACGGCGACAAGCGCGAATATCCGGCATACTACCGTATGTTGATGGGCGACAACGGCGGTAAATCGCTGGTTCACAGCGGTTCAATACTAATTGCCGACAATATTCTTTGGTCGGGGAAAGTCGTTGAGCCCATCGCCCACAACGATCATCACACCCAAGCACTCGTGGCCTTCAATCAGCTGATTCGAGAGGATCCACGCGTCGAGAACGTCATCGTTCCGTTGCGCGACGGGCTGAATTTGATACGCGTAAAATAAAAACAAAAGAACGGGCGCCGAAATCATTTCGGCGCCCGTTCTTTTGATTGAATAGGGTAGTCTTCTACTCCAACTTCAGGTCGCTCTTGATGGCTGCGATCTTGGCATCCAGCTCACCAAGCACCCGGTCGTAGTCGGCAACCGACTTCAACTGTGCCTTCACACCAAAATAGAACTTGATCTTCGGCTCTGTGCCCGAAGGACGTACCGAAATTGCGGTGCCGTCTTCGGTGAACCATTGCAAGACGTTGCTGCGATCTTGGACGATAGGCGTGGTGTGACCCGTTTTGAGGTCAAGGACTTCCAGTTTTTGAAAATCATTGATCTTCACAACCGGCGAACCCATAATCGTTTTGGGTGGATTGGCGCGGAAGTCCACCATCATCTGCTGAATCAGCTCGGCACCCTCCTTGCCCTTGCGAACCACAGGCACCAACCCCTCGCGGTAGAAACCATACTTCACATACAACTCTTGCAGCCACTCGTAGAGCGTCAAACCCATCGTATCCATTGCCCACGCAGCGGCCTCGGCAGCCAACGAACAAGCCGACACGGCGTCTTTGTCACGCACATAGTCGCCTGCCAAATAGCCGAAACTCTCCTCGCCACCACCAATATATTGGGTCTTGCCCTCGTTCTCGCGAATGAGTTTGGCGATATACTTGAAGCCCGTGAGGCAATCGTAACATTTCACCTTGAAGTGGTCAGCCACGGCATTGGCCATCTGCGAAGTGACGATGGTCTTCACGACATACTCCTTGCCGGTGAGGCGTTTCAACTCCGACCAGCGCGTCAGCTGATAGCTCATCAGCAGCACCAAAGTTTGGTTACCGTTCAGCAGCACATATTCGCCCTTTTTGTTGCGCAGTGCCACACCGATACGATCCGAATCGGGATCGGTGGCGAGCACCAAATCAGCACCCTCCTTAGCCGCCAAAGCAATGGCCATCGCCATCGTCTTGCGCTCTTCGGGATTCGGCGACTCGACGGTGGGGAAGTTGCCGTCGATGACCGCTTGCTCGGGCACGAGCTTCACATTGGTGAAACCATACTCTTTGAGAGAGGCCGGAACCAAACGCACACCGGCTCCGTGGAGTGGCGTGTAGATGATCTTCATATCGTGGTGACGCTTCACACACTCGGGCGAGAGCGACAACTCGTGTACTTTATTTAAATATAGGGTATCGAACTTTTCATCAAGCAGCGTGATGTTCGCCCCATTTTTGCCCGTTTGGATCATCGCAACGTCGGTGATCTTGGCCACCTCGTCAATGATATTCTTGTCGTGCGGCTCGGTCACCTGCGCGCCGTCGTTCCAATAAGCCTTGTAACCGTTGTACTCTTTGGGGTTGTGTGAAGCGGTGACCACCACCCCCGAATGGCATTTCAACTCCCGAATAGCAAAGCTCAATTCGGGCGTCGGACGCAAGGCGTCGAACAAGAATACGGTAAAGCCGTTCGAAGCGAAAATATCGGCTACGCGCTCGGCAAACATACGCGAATTATTGCGGCTGTCGTGACCGATCGCCACCCGAATTTGCTCACCCGTGAAATTCTTTTTGAGGTAATTGGCCAGCCCCTGTGTGGCGGCACCTACCGTATAGATGTTCATACGGTTAGAGCCTACGCCCATAATGCCACGCAGACCACCCGTGCCGAATTCGAGATCTTTATAGAAACTCTCAATAAGCTCCTTTGAATCATTATCAATCAAGTACTTAACTTGTTCTTTGGTGGTCTGATCGTAGTGACCATCCAACCAAGATTGCGCTTTGTTTAAGACCTTTTGATCTACTTCGTTTGCCATAAGTTTTATTGGATTTATTTATAGTTTAACTTCTGTTGTCCCAAAAATTTGATATACAAATATACAAAATAAAAATCAATTCTTCACTATCAGAGAGTTAAAAATTAAAGCGCGGAAATCGTTGATTCTCTATATATAAAAAAAGAAGATTTCCAAAGGGTTTTAGGGAATATTTTCACTTTTTTATTCACAACTTTGTCCTATCAAAAATAGTGCAACCCTTATAATGTTAAACAACGCGCAAACATATAGCGATATGTGGCAAACCTGCCTTGACGCCGTCAAGGCGCAGACCTCTGCCGAAGAGTTCGAAAAATGGTTCCAGCCCATCGTTCCGCTTGAGTTCGACGGGACGACGCTACGCCTGCGTGTACCTAACGAAAGCTACGTACGGCAGATCGAAAAGAACTACATTGCTTTTTTCAAGCCGATCATTTCGCAACTCTATGGACAGCAAACGCGACTGCATTATGCGGTTCCGCGCTCAACATCAGCACCCATACCCATCGCTGCCGATGCCGACACCACAGCTATTTCGCGCTTCAATACACAGACCAACACTGCAAATATAAAGAATCCCTTTGTAATTCCGGGACTCAAACGCATAATTATCGACCCGCAGCTGAATCCGAACCTCACATTCGACACCTTCATCGAGGGCGAATGCAATCGGCTGGCTCGTTCGGCGGGTATGTCGGTGGCCGTCAGTCCGGGTAACAACCCGTTCAACCCCCTCTATATATATGGTAATTCGGGGCTTGGTAAGACCCACATCGTGCAGTCCATTGGCCACGAAGCTCGTCAGCGACACCCCGAATTGCAGATCCTTTACGTGTCGATGAACAAGTTTCAGGCGCAGTTCCAAACCGCCTACAAAAACGGTGAAATCCCCGATTTCATCCATTTCTACCAAATGATCGACATTTTGATCATCGACGACATTCAGGAACTGACTGGCAAAACAGGTACTCAAAATGCTTTTTTCAACATTTTCAACCACCTGCAACTGGCTGGCAAGCAGCTTATTTTGACCTCCGACAAGCCCCCCGTAGAGCTTAAAGACATCGAACAGCGACTGCTGACCCGCTTCAAATGGGGGCTTTCGGCGCAACTCGACATTCCCGACTACGACACCAAGATCAAGATCATCCAAGCCAAAGCGCAGAAATTGGGTGCTCAGGTCTCCACCGAAGTAGTCACCTATTTGGCCGACAACATCTCGGCCAACGTGCGCGAAATCGAAGGTGCCCTCTCGTCGCTGGTGGCCAATGCCTCGTTCCTTGGACGCAAAATCACGACGTCGCTGGCCAAGGAGATCTTGAAGGTCTATGTGCAGCTCTACCAACGCGAAATCACGCTCGACCACATCATCGAAGTGGTGTGCGAATACTTGAACCTCGATTTTGCCCGGTTCAACTCCGCCGAGCGCACCCGCGAGATTGCACAAGCACGGCAGATTGCTATGTATCTGGCCAAGCAGCACACCAAGGCGCCACTGACCGCCATCGGATCGGCCATCGGAGGTCGCAACCACGCCACGGTGCTTCACTCGTGCAAAGCCGTCTCGAATCTGCTCGAAACCGACAAAGCATTCCGCAACCAACTCGAGGAGATCGAAAAGAAAGTTTTGGCTTAAGAAGCGACACGCGCAACCAATAATATACAAACCGTGACAACCAATGTCACGGTTTTTTTCGTATATTCGCCCTATGGATCAACCCAAAATAGAACGCCTGCTGCGGCTGATGAAGCTGCTGACAGCCAACACCACCTACACCGTCGATCAGCTGGCCGAGCGGCTCTCGATGTCACGCCGCACCGTCTACCGCTACATCGACACCTTTCGCGATGCCGGCTTCGTCATCAAAAAGAGCGATGACTGCATTCGTTTGGACAAAGAATCGCCCCATTTTCGCGATATTTCACAGCTCGTTCACTTCACCGAAGAGGAGGCCGTAATCCTCAAAAGTGCCATCGAAAACATCGACGACACCAACCTGCTCAAGCAGAATCTCAAACGCAAACTCTACTCCGTATACGACAACAAGACGCTGGCCAACACCGTTGTACGGGGTAAAAATGCGCCCAATATCCGCACCTTGGTCGAGGCCATCGACCAAAAGCGTCTCACCGTGTTACGCGGCTACCAATCAGCTCACGGCGGTGGCGTGCGCGATCGTAGGGTAGAGCCTTTTGCTTTTACGACCAACTACGTGCAGGTGTGGTGCTACGATCCCGACGATCAAACGTGCAAGCTCTTCAAAACGGAACGCATTGGCTCGGTGGAGCTTACCGATCAGGCGTGGCAACACGAGAAGGAGCACCGCGAGGGGTATATCGACATCTTTCGTATGCACGGCGACACGCGCCACCTTGTGCGGTTGGAGTTGGGGATGCTGGCCTACAACCTGCTCTGTGAGGAGTATCCGCTTGCCGAACGCGACCTAAGTCCACTGGACGACAGTCATTGGTTGTTGGAGACCCAAGTGACGGGATTCACCGGCATCGGGCGTTTCGTGGTGGGGCTGCTGGACGACATCCGCATCCTCGATTCCGACGGTTTGAAGCGCTATTTAGCCGATTATATCAAAAAATTCGCTTGATTTTTTGGTTGTGTCACAAGTTGACACAACGGCGTCGTTCCTTTGTATCGTCAACCAAAACAAAACGATTATGGGAACAGCTTACAAAATCAGGTGCCGACACTGCGGAGCGCAGTTCGACCACTATATGCAACCGGGTTACGGGATGCTGCCGGCGTGTGTCGGCTGCGGCGAGTACATCGAGACACAGACAGCTATCCGCTGTCCGGCCTGCCACAAAAAACTCAACGACACACAAGCGGAGTTCAGCGAGCAGGTCGAAGTAACCTACGTCTGGGATTAACGCAATAAAAAAGTGGCCGCAGAGACGCATAAATCCACGAGAAATTATTATCTTTGAGAAGTATATTCGTATTTTTGAGAACAAGAAACTTTTAACAGCAAATAACAAATTATAGATATGGCAGAAAAAACACAAACAAATCCGGACAAGCTTAAAGTCTTGAACGCGGTGATGGAGAAGATCGAAAAAGACTTCGGAAAAGGCGCTATTATGCGGATGAACAGCTCCGAAATCGTAGACGTGCCGGTCATACCGACTGGTTCGATCACCCTCGATATGGCGCTCGGAGTGGGCGGCTATCCCAAAGGACGCGTTGTCGAGATCTACGGTCCCGAATCGTCGGGTAAGACCACGCTGGCCATTCACGCCATCGCCGAGGCACAGAAAGCAGGTGGCATTGCCGCTTTCATCGACGCAGAACACGCATTCGACAGTGCCTATGCCCAAAATTTGGGGGTAGACATCGACAACTTGCTCATATCGCAACCCGACAACGGCGAGCAGGCGCTCGAAATCGCCGATTCGCTGATCCGTTCGAGCGCCATCGACATCATCGTCATCGACTCCGTTGCTGCACTGACACCCAAGGCCGAAATCGAGGGCGAAATGGGCGACTCCAAGATGGGTTTGCAGGCACGACTGATGTCGCAAGCGCTGCGCAAACTCACCTCGAGCATCTCCAAAACCAAAACCGTCTGTGTCTTCATCAACCAGTTGCGCGACAAAATCGGCGTGGTGTACGGCAATCCCGAGACCACAACGGGTGGTAACGCGCTGAAGTTCTACGCCAGCGTGCGTATCGACATCCGCCGCTTGTCGGTCATCAAAGACGGCGAGGATCAACTCGGAACGCGCACCAAAGTTAAAGTGGTGAAAAACAAAGTAGCACCCCCGTTCAAACGTGCCGAATTCGACATTATGTTCGGTGAAGGCATCTCGAAAATCGGTGAAATTATCGACTTGGGCGTAGACTACGGCATCATCAAAAAGGCCGGCTCGTGGTTCTCCTATGGTGATCGGAAGATCGGTCAAGGACGCGACTCGGTCAAAGATCTGCTCAAAAGCGATGCAGCACTGAGCAGCGAAATCGAAGCAAAGGTGCGTGAGGCGATGAAAAATCCGAAAATTGAGGTAGCTAAAAAATCAAAAGCTGACGCTACAAAGGACTAAGAAGCTGTTTTAATAACCAATATACAATGGATTATACTGCCGAAGATGAGGTAATCATCAAGGAAAAATGGGATGATTTACTCCTATCGTGCACGAAAATTTGCAAGAATGATGAAGATTGGAATTTCATCAAACGCGCATTTTTTCTGGCTAAGGAGGCACATCAGGGGGTAAGGCGTCGTTCCGGCGAGCCTTACCTGCTGCATCCTATTGCAGTAGCCAAAATCGTCATCGAGGAGATCGGCTTGGGCGTAAAATCAGTCGTCGCAGCGCTGCTGCACGACGTGGTGGAGGACACGGAATACACCGTGGAGGATATAGAGCGCATTTTCAGCCCCAAAATAGCCTCAATGGTGGACGGACTAACCAAAATGTCGGGCGTCTTCAATGCCGACACCTCGGAGCAGGCCGAATATTTCCGCAAGGTGTTGCTGACCCTCTCGGACGACGTGCGCGTGATACTCATCAAAATCGCCGACCGCCTGCACAATATGCGTACGTTGGGGGCGATGCCGATGAACAAGCAGATAAAAATTACCAGCGAAACGATCTATCTGTTTGCACCTCTGGCTTATCGACTGGGGCTCTATTCGATCAAAAGCGAACTGGAAGACCTCTGTATGAAGTACCGTTTTCCACAGCAGTATATCGAAATTACCCAAAAATTACAGGAGAGCGAGTCGACACGGCAGGAGTTTATCAACAAATTCAACGCCCCAATTGTCGCCTCACTCAACCGCGATAACATCAATTACGAGATCTCGGGTCGCGTGAAGAGCGTCTACTCGATTTGGAGTAAGATGCAACGCAAGCAGATCCCTTTTGAGGAGATTTACGACCTTTTTGCCATTCGCATCGTCTTCAAATCACTGCCGTTCCCTTCGGAAAAGACCCAATGTTGGCAGATCTATTCGACCATCACCGACATCTACACCCCCAAGCCGGATCGACTACGCGACTGGATCTCGATGCCCAAGGCCAATGGCTACGAGGCGCTGCATTCGACCGTTATGGGACCCGATGGTGTGTGGGTAGAGGTGCAGATTCGCACACAGCGTATGGAGGACATCGCCGAGCGTGGGTTCGCCGCTCATTGGAAATACAAACAGGCGACCATCTCGCAGGATGAGGACGAATTCGACAAGTGGCTGAAACAAATTCGCACGGCACTCAACAGTCCGACGGAGAATGCCGTTGACTTCTTGGATAACTTTAAGTTATCGCTGTATACATCTGAAATAGTTGTATTTACACCAAGAGGTGAGGCGCGTAAAATGCCCCACGGTGCCACAGCACTCGACTTCGCATACGATATTCACTCCAAGATCGGCAACAGCGCTATCAGTGCAAAAATCAACCACAAACT
>JAVVYP010000022.1:0-28091 GCA_036651015.1 Alistipes sp. | reverse complement strand
CATCGCCGTGTCGTATCTGATTGAGGGGGTGTAGGGGGTGATCAAATCGGCACCGTGTCCCGCGTCGTCGCCCAATTTTATGTAGTTGTTTTTGCCGTAGCAGTAGGCTGCACCGTTGTGCTTGTATTTTGTCGATTGCCAACCTATGCTGCTTTGCTTTTCTGCCCAATTCGCGATCAGCACCTCGCCCTTGGTCTCCATCGGATTGGTCGAACCATATTTTAGCCAGCTGAAATCGCCCTCTACACGGGGCACAAAGCCTTGGACGATCGGGATGAAGTTGTTGAGGTATTCGGTGCTTGAGATCAATGAAATGCAGCCTTTGCGTATCTTATAGGTGCCCGGGTGGGGATCAATGGCAATGATCAACTTGTCGAGACCCGTCGCTTGGTCGTGTTGCTTGTCGAGGATGTGGATCCATTCGATCGGCTCCTTGCCCTCCTCTTGCTCGGCTTCGAAGACAACTTTGTACTCGACGTTGGAATTGATGTAGATCACGCCATCGGTCATACCGGCCACTGGGCAATTGATGCGCGTCTCCTCCTTTTCGACAAAATCGGGCGTTGTAGACCACAGGATGTGCTCTGCGCGCGTGAAGTCTTCGTCATCACTACAACCGCTGCTGAGCATCGTGGCCGATGCCAATAGCGCGGCAAATAGCATTGTGAGAAGTCCCTTCGGCAATTTCTTGGGTAGATTTGTTCTCATAGTTTTTTGGTTAATTTTAGAATGTGAGTTATGTAAAAAATTTAATAATATTTTGTCTGTTTGTGAAAATTTTCTAATACAAAGATAGACCTTAATAAAGATAAGGAAAGGGGTGATCCATAAAATGTAAATGGTAAACTGTGTTAATATATTGATTATTAGGTATGTGGTTTTGAGATTATGGGTATATTAAGTAAATTTTCATACGAATAATTTTACTTTATAACCGTTTTATTGCCCCTGTGTGGGTTTGTGTTATTTGCTTATATGCTATATAAAAACTATTTTTGTAATAAATCACAACCGAAATGAAGAATCTCCTTTCCGTAATTTTGTTGTCTCTTCTCTTTTTTCCGCATACGGTGTTTGCAGATGATCAAGCGTCATTGCAATCTCTTTTGCGTAAATTGGATCGGGTCGTTGACCACAGCGATGACTATATTAATCGGTATGAAGTCAAGATTGACTCGCTCAAAAAGGAGTTACGTCGTCCCGGACACTCATTGCGCGCTTGTTGTGCGCTGACCGACCAGCTCGCCGTGGCGTATACGCCCTACCAAAGCGACTCTACGCTCTGGTATTTCAAACAGAATTTGAAGTATGCCAATCGGTTACAAGATCAGAATCTGATTGTCAAAGCCAAATCATCCATTGCTTTGTGTTACAGTTTGGGCGGCCGATTTTTCGAGGCCGAACGAATGCTGGGCAGTATTGGCGATACGCTGCACATCAATAAGGATGCTCTGCTTGCCTATTATACCGCGCAGCACCGCAAAAACAGAGAACTCTACAACCTCTCGAAGTCTGATATTGAGCCAGATGACGACCGCGAATTGCTGCGTGCGCGCGACCATTATTATGCGATCCAAGCAGTGCGCGTTAGCACGAAAGCCACTACGCGACTCTATTACGGTTATATGCACGCGATCGGTGAGCAGGCTTGGGAGACGGCATCGCTTATGTGTGATAGTTTGCTGGCGCTTTCGCCGCCCAATTCGCACATCTATGCCAAAGCGGCCAACCACAAAGCGCAACTTGTGGATCGACTGGGATTCGACGAGGAGAAGATCAAGTGGCTTGTGCGTTCGGCGATGGCCGATGTGCAGGCCGCGGTGCGCGACCACGGCTCGTTGTGTGCGATTGCCGATGAGCTGCTTCGGCACGGCGAAGTAGAACGCGCGATGAATTACATTCGATTGGCGATCAATGACACGCGTTTTTTCAATTCGCCAATGCGGTCTTGGCGAGATATGGCCATCTTGCCTCAAATCGAATCGGCTTACAATGAGCGCAATGCACGACTGCATACAATGTATATCGTTTTGATTGTCATCATTACGCTCTTCTTTGTCACGGCGGTCATTGGTGGGTTGTTTGTCTTGCGACAGAATCGTCGGTTGCATACCATTCAGCAAATTCTCCATAAATCCAATGAAAAATTGGAACAACTGACCCACAGTTTACGAGAGAGTAACGAACAATTGAATGCCCAGAATCTCCGCATTACCGATGCCAACCGTATCAAGGAGGTCTATATTGGCGGATTCCTCCAAACAATTTCCGAGTATATCAACAAAATGGCCGATATATACCGTCACGCAAACAAAATGTTGCGCGATGATCGCATCGACGATTTGAAGAGCGAATTTGCGCGCAACACGGTTCACAACGACGAGCTTAAGGAGTTTTATGCGTTGTTCGACGCCACCTTCCTCGGGCTATTTCCCACCTTCGTCGAAGAGTTAAATGAGTTGTTGAAGCCCGAAATTGCTACCGAGACGCGGCACGGGAAGAACCTGACTACCGAATTGCGCATCTATGCGCTCATTCGGCTGGGTATCTCCGACACGGCAACGATCGCAGCCCTACTGCATTGTTCGATACGCACGGTCTACAACTACCGTTCGGTTACGCAGCGCCACGCACGGTGCGACATTAGTAATTTTGAGCAGCAGGTGCAGATGATCGGACTCAATAACCTGCCCGAAAAGTAAAATTAAACCAATTAAATACGATTAAATGAACAAGAAACTCTCCGCGCTGCTTTTGTTAGCCGGTATTTTAGTGGCTGGACAGCCCCTTTGGGCGAAGTCGCCAAGCAAGAAAAGTGCACGCGTCGTGCGGCTGATGGACTACAACATTGCCGATGGAATGTGGTATGACCAATACAACAACTATGATCGCTTTGTGCGGTGGGTTCAGACGCAGGATCCCGATATTTTTGCCATTTGCGAAGGGGCTACCCATTGGAACGAACACAAAAAAACGGTCAGCAAAGAGCTTATGCCCCGTTATTTGCCCGACAGTCTGGCGTTGTTGGCGCAACGTTGGGGACATCCCTATACCGTCGTCGGCTTCTATCAAGACAACTATCCGGTGGCTTTCACCTCGAAATATCCGATTGAGATGGTGCAACGCATCGGTGAGGGACTTTCACACGGCGCACTGCACGTGAAGATTCGCGGCATCAACTATGTGGTGCTTCATCTTTGGCCGCAGGGCTATTCAATGGGCGACAAAACCCGTTCAGATGGTGGTGGTGATGCGTTTCGTGTCAGCGAGATGCAGCGGATTCTCGACGCAACCATTCTCAATCCAAGATATGCGAACGAAGAACATTGGGCAATGATGGGCGATTTTAATGCACGCTCTCCGCTGGACGAAGCCTATCAAGGCAAACGGAATTACGACGTCCATAAACTGGTGCGCGATGCCTATCCCCACGATGTCGTGGGTGATACTTTTGCCGGCACGTTCGAACCGTCGACCGTCGGTGGCAAGGCGCGTATTGATTTCATCTACTGCACAGAAGGGCTGTATAAGAACATCAAACACGTTGCGACTGTGCGTGATGCGTTTACCGACAAAGCATCGGATCACCGCCCATTGGTGATGGAGTTCCGTTCGCCGGTCAGATGAAATAGCCGTGTCCTCTATAATCTGTATGTTACTAACACGCCGGCTTTAGTTGGCAGATATTCTGCTGAGCCATTTATCGGACAATGTTTGATTGTCCCATCCTCCATAGGTGTGTAGGACTCATAGGTGGAAAACTGTCGCCCATAACCGACAACTAATTCAAGTCCCCAATGTTTATCAAAGGTGAAATGATAGCCCGCGGTTAATCCTACTATGAGATTTTGCCCTACCTGTATTGAGGCAGGATTTTGCTGATAGCTAAATATGGGTAGTAGGTTTTTATTAAGTCTATAAACTCCGCCTCCGACGTGTACTCCGCAAAAGAACCCTCTAAACACCTCCTTGGGATAATACCTGAATTCTCCGTACATAAGTGCCAGTGAGCAAGGATATCCCGTTCCCAAGAAATTTTTGGGGGCATAGACTCCCCATCCTTCCATTTGGATGCTACCTTTATTAAAAACCCTAAATTCGATAGCTGGATTTACCACTCCTACTAATGTGGAGGCATTTAGTTTTATATTCAGCTTGGTTTCTTTATTTTGAGCGTGTAGATTGGGTATGTGCACACAAACCAATAGCGTGATTATTATATATTTTATCACTATTTTGAATTTTGACATTTAACGCTTCTCAAATACATTGATCATTAGATCAATGGTGCAAAAGTAGTGTTAATTTGACGAAATAGAGAGGAGTTGCTTGAATATTTTTAAATTCAAGCAACTCCTCTCAATATAAATTTAAAACAGCTTCTTAGATCAGATTTTTCTTTTCAATATCCTTGAAATAGCGATAGGTGGACACACGCAACTCTTCGACAGCCGGTTCATCGCAAATTAGCAGTCCGCAGGGGTGCACTTGCAAGGCCGAAATCGTCCATTGGTGGTTGTAGGAGCCTTCGATACCGTGTCGCACGGCACGGGCTTTTTTGGAGCCGGTAGCCAAGATCAGCACTTTTTTCGACGATAGGATGGTGCCGACGCCGACCGTGAGCGCTGTTTTGGGTACGAGGGACGTGTCGCCGCCGAAGAAGCGCGCATTGACCGCGATCGTATCTTGCGTCAGCGTTTTCACGCGTGTGCGTGATTGGAGTGACGAGAATGGTTCGTTGAAAGCGATATGTCCGTCTTCGCCGACGCCTCCCATAAACAGGTCGATGCCGCCTGCTGCAACGATGCGTGCTTCGTAGTCAGCACACTCTTTGACGAGGTCTTTGGCATTACCATTGAGGATGTTGACGTTCTCGGGGTTGACGTCTACGTGGCTGAAAAAGTTGTTCCACATAAACGAATGGTAACTTTCGGGATGCTCTTGCGCCAGTCCGACATATTCGTCCATATTGAACGTGATGACGTTCTTGAACGACACGTCACCTGCTTTGTGACGCCGAATCAGCTCCTTGTAGGTCTCCAACGGGGTTGATCCGGTTGGTAGACCCAGCACAAATGGTGAGGCGGTCTGAGTTGCTTTCTCTTTGATCTGCTTGATGATGTAGTCGGCAGCCCATTGAGCAACTTGGTGCGGTGTATTTTCGATAATGAGTCGCATAATTTTTTATATTTTGGTTTTAAAACATTTTCACAAAAACTTCAATTGCTTGATATTCAGCCATACCGAGTTGATCGTAGAGGTGCGCCGTATTTTGGCTGCGCTCCTCGGCACGTTGCCAAAATTCGCGCGGATCGCTACCCGGGAAGGGCATAATATCTTTTTGCGAAAGGTGGCGATAGATCGCGTGACGCTTCATAATCAACTCATCGGGCGACAGAGGCACTGCCATATCGACCATTCCCAAATCCCACTCCATCCAAGCACCGCGATAGAGCCACAGGTGGCACTCTTTCATCCAAGCATCGTCCTTGACCACTTGCAAGGCGCCCAAAACGGCCTCCATACAGGTGCGGTGTGTGCCGTGGGGGTCTGCCAAGTCTCCGGCAGCGTAGATTTGGTGCGGTTTCAGATCGCGCAATAGTTTGACGATGATGTCGATATCGGCTTGCGTGAGTTGCCCCTTCTTGATGCCGCCCGTTTCGTAGAACGGCAGGTTCAGGAAATGGGCATTGGTGTCGGGATTCAGACCGAATGAGCGCACGGCGGCGCGTGCTTCGGCGCGACGAATCGAGCCTTTCAAGTCGAGTAGTGCGCGCGGTTCGGGCTGACCTTTCTTCTTGCCGGCAATGATTTTCTGGACGTCGGCGTAGTGATCGCCGTAGTTGAGTTCGCGCGCCGTGTCGATGTTTTGCAACACAACGTCGTCGTGCACTGCCACATTGCCCGACGTTTCGTAAGCCACGTGGACGTCGTGCCCCTGCTGAACGAGGCGGATGAACGTGCCGCCCATCGAGATCACATCGTCGTCGGGGTGAGGCGAGAAGATCACGATGCGTTTGGGGAAAGGCGACGACGCGACTGGTCGTGTGGTATCGTCGGCATTGGGTTTACCGCCCGGCCAACCGGTAATGGTGTGCTGGAGGTCGTTGAAAACGTCGATATTGATTTGGTCGTAGGTGCGTCCTTGCTCGAGTAGTTCGCCGAGTGAATTTTCGATGTAATCTTTGTAGGTGAGCTTCAAAATCGGCTTTTGCATCACGCCGCACAGCCACACAACGGCCTTACGGGTGAATTTCGACGTCCAATTGCAAGGGCCCACCATCCAAGGTGTCTGTTCGCGCGTGAGCAGTTGCGCGGCATTTTCGTCGATCACCACCTCGATGTTGGGGTGCGCCTGAAGGTACGATGCCGGCACCATACCGGTGATTTCGCCCTCGACAACCCGCTGCACGATGCGCGCCTTCTCTTCGCCCCACGCCATCAGGATAATGCGGTCGGCACGCATAATGGTGTCGATACCCATCGTGATGGCCATTTTGGGGGTGTTTTCCAACCCAAAGAAGGGGCTGGATTGGATTTTGCGCGTGTTGTGGGTGAGCTGCACCAGACGCGTGCGTGATTTGACGTAGGATCCCGGCTCGTTGAAGCCGATCTGTCCATCCTCGCCGACGCCGATGATCAGCAGGTCGATCTTGTGAACGGCGTGATCGTAGGAGGCGCAGTACTCCGAGGCCTTCTCCTTGGAGATCGTGCCATTGGGAATGTGGATATTTTCGGGCAGGATGTCGATGTGGTTCAGAAACTCCTCGTGGATGCGGTAGTTGCGGCTCTGCTGCTCGGTCGATTTGATGGGGTAAAATTCATCGAGACTATAAACTGCCACGTTGCGGAAGCTGATCAATCCGCGTTCGTGGCGTTTGACCAATTCGCGGTAGAGACCCAGCGGCGTGCGTCCGGTCGTCAGTCCCAATACAAACGGCTGCGACTCCTCGTAGACTTCGTTTGAGCAGTGCGTCTCGTTGTAGTTGCGAATGGTCTTGACGATCGAGTCGGCAACATACTGCACACCCTCGTATTCATTTTCGTAGACTTGGGTGTGGATTTTTTCGTAGCGGTGGATGATGTCGCGTGGAGCTGATTCCGAGATCAGGCCGCCGTCTTTGGGTAGCGAATATTTGTTATTCATTATATAGAGAATTTAATGTGTTCGAAGAATTCGGGACGGTGGAAATCGGGTTTGTCCGTGTGGATGGGCTGCCACGAGAGAAAGTGGGGGTGGGAGAGGGCGTCGCCGCATTTGTAGAGGTTCACGCGCGCATCCACATTACTCCACTCCTTCAGCGTGTGGTGGAAGAGTGCCGTGGCGGGAATGGCGAGCGTCATTGACCAACGGTTGTCGCCCTCGCGTTCGGTGAAGGGCGTTGTGCCGAGTGAGGCCGTGCGTTGCACGGTGGCCAACACCTCGGGGGTGGCCAATTGAGCCTCCTCGCGAGATTTGTGGTAGCCCAAGAGCATCCGGCCAATGCAGGTTGTTTCGAAGTTGTAGTAACCGTTGCGATCGAGGGCGATGAAAAATTCGACGCAAGAATCCGTCCAAACCTCGCCGTTGTCGTGCGTGACGCGAGCGGCTGTGTAACGCTCTGCAACGTCGAAACGTAGGAGCAACGTGCTGCCGGTGTGGAACATACGAAATGTCACCATCGGTGCATAGGGATAGCTCTCCGGCCAGTTGCAGCAAGCGATAGGCTGGGCAGCAACCTCGGCAAATGCCTGTTCGACGGCTGCGCTGTCGTGGGGATCAAGGACTATTTTGCGAATTTCCACGGCTATTTGTATTTTGCGACACATTCCCGAATAACGGCGCACATTGTATCGTATTGTTGCTCCATACTTTGCAGCAGCTTGTATTGGGCGTGGGTGCGCACGAGGTTGTGGTCGGGTGATTTGATCTTGTAATAGGTGTCGCCGTCGATGTAGTCCATCAGGAAGCGCAGCACCTGCTCGAAGGTAATGTAACGAGCCGAGAATGCCAAGTGGTCGATCTCCGCTTGGTTCAACTGCCGCGCGCGCTGCGAGAGATAGCCCTCGGCATAGGCGCGGAACATATCGAGCGACATCGACACACGGCTCAAATCGCGATCGTCCTCCTCACCGGTGTTGGTGTAGGAACGCATAGCATCGCCGAAGTCGTTGAGCGAGGTGGAGTTCATCACCGTGTCCAAATCAATGGCACAGAGCACATTGCCCTGCTTGTCGAAGAGTATGTTGTTGATTTTGGTGTCGTTGTGGGTCACGCGCGTGGGGATCGTCCCGTTTTCGACCAGCGACCAGAAGTCGAGCATCTCCTTGCGGCGCGACTCTACCCAGCCGATCTCGGTTGCGAGGGCGTGCTTGCGGCCGGCGGCATCGCGTGCCAACGCCTCGTCCCACTGCACAAAGCGGTGACGGATGTTGTGGAAACCCTTGATGGTCTCGGCCAGTGGCTCGGTGAAATCCGCCAACTGGGCTTGGAACTTGCCGATACCCTCGCCGCCCTTGAAGGCCAGTTTGGGGCAGTCGGCCTTGTTGTAGGCCACCGTGTCGCCGATGAAAACCGACACCGCCCAAAAATCGCCGGCGTGGTCGATGTGGTAGAGCTTGCCTGCTTTTGTCGGCACCACGGTCATCGCTTCGCGCTTGGGGTCACCTCCGGCAGCCACCACACCGCGGCGAATATGCTCGGTGACTTTGCGGATGTTCTCCATCATCTCCGGGACATCGGGAAAGATGTTTTTGTTTTTGCGTTGAAGAATGTAATCGGGCGCATCACCTGTGGTGTGGATGATGAATGTGTCGTTGATGAATCCATCGCCCAACGAGTCGATCGAAGCGATTGTGCCTTCCAGCGCAAAATTCAATGCTATTTCCTGTAATTCAGCCTTCATAGTCTATGGTCTTTCGGTTGTGGTTGTCGTAGGTTTATTTGCACCTCAAAATTACAAAAAAAACGCGGGATTGCAATGCAATGATGCGAAAAAAACCTGCCGATCATTCGAAAGGCAGGTTTTCATACAGCGTTTTATTTGCTTTTACTTTTGCGCTGGAGCTGTGACCGGATCGACAATGGTGACGGTCATCTCGTGCACCACACTACTTTGGCCTTCGTAGTTGCCTGTTCCGGCCACAAAGGTGACGGTGTAGGTGCCCGGGTTCTTGTAGATGCAAGAGTATGAGGGAACATCGTCGGCATAGCCCTTGATGTTAAGACCCATATCGGGCGCAATGGAGTTGAGTGACATCGGTCGCATCATCACCCATTGGTCGATCGGCAAAAACTTATCACCGTCTGGCTTCTTTTTATCGACAGGATCACCGGGGGCGAATCCCTGTATGGCAATATCGGCTCCTTTAATGGGGTTTTTCCCGTTGATGAATTTGATCATACCGCTTTGGTTGATATCTGCACCCGTAATATAGGGCTTGTCAAGATACAATCCTGCTGTGCGAAAGGCGGTAAATCCAAGATCTTCAAATGTGTGTCTTTGCGTTTCGAAGCCTTTGAATTGCACTTCGACGACGACATTGACATTGTAGGCGCGCATTTTTTTATCGGCAGCCGGATTGACATAATGCAAACCAAACGAAAAATTTTCAGCAAAATCAACGATATTGTAGGTGTAGTCCACATACTTACCGTTTCTTGCATCGGCATACTCCAATTTTCGCCACCCTTCGTATTGACTGTCGGTGATTTGTTTGATGAGCGCGCCATCGGCTTCGGCATCGTTGCCGTTTAATCCTTTGAATTTGTTGGTCGCATAGATATCCATACTGTGTCCTTCGGGTATTGATGCTTCGCCGTAATTCTGAAGGATACTCAGCTCCAATTTGCACGCTTCAATGTTTTCCGCAGCAATCGAGGTGCGATCTTTGAACCGGTATTCGTGACCTGCCGCACCATCCCAAATGGTGATGTAGTCGGCGTTGCCTTCGAAGTTGAAGACCACGGGTTCACCTACACGGTAGGTGTTGGCGGCATCGAGCGTGGGACGAAAGTCCACCGGATCGTAGATACCTTCCTGTTCGCACGATGCACTGACTCCGGCAAGCAGCAATGCCGCTGCCAAATAGCTTGTTTTTTTCATGTTTCTCATAGTTGTACTACCACAGTGGGTTTTGTCTTAACAGTTTGTTTACACCCAACTCCTTGGAGGGAATCGGCAGATAGATGTGTTTTGGACGGACACTGGAACCGGTTTCGGCAGCGTAGTGAGCTTTTGGATCGTTTACCCAACGAGGATCTGCTACCTGTTTGCTGTAATCATTCATCTCTTTGACGAAGGTACCCCAGCGAATCAGGTCGAATTTACGCACCCCCTCGAATGCCAATTCGCGACCGCGCTCGTTGCGCACCAATTCGCGGAAATCATCGGTCAGTTGGCTATCGTCGGTTTTGATACCGGCGCGCTCGCGCACCTTTTTAACACACTCTTTGGCCAAATCATCGGGCGCACCATTGAGCTCGTTGACCGCCTCGGCATACATCAGCAGTACGTCGGCATAGCGCAGCAGCGGGAAGTTGATCGCAGTATAGAGACTTTTGGCCACCTTGTGACCTTCGTACATCGACTCGCGACGCCATTTTCCGGCATTACGAAGACAAACTGCATTGCCGGTATCTTTGGATGGATCGGTGCCCTCGAACGATGGAATTTTCATGTATGTGTAGGGTGCCGGTTCGTAACTTGGGCGGAATATGTAGACGCCCTTGTCCTTAAGACCAAAGTAGTTATATGGTGGCATATTCCACGCTTGGCGCACATCTTTTATGGTTTCGTTTTCGTCCGTTGCTCGGTCGGTTTTGTAGTAGAGATCCCACAATTTGAGTGAACCGTTGTACATTGCATAGGAGTAGTTGCAGGTCCAAAATGCGAATTTACCGTCACTATTATTACTTTGCAGTCCTATTTGATCGCCGATGCGGCCATTGGTCCAAGATTGGGCATTGCTACGGTCACCCAAGAAATCAACTTCCCACATTGATTCGTTGTAATCACGATCATATTTGTCGGAGATCATATTGATGAAGACATCCGAATAGGAGGGGTTGAGCTTGATGCGTGCGTCCTTGATCACCTCACCTGCCCATTTTGCAGCTTTGGCGTAGTAGGCTTTGCTATCGACGTTCTTGACCGTTGTGCCGGCTGTGAATAGACAGACGCGTGCCAAAATACCCTCCATTGAGGCTCTTGTCAGACGCGACGGCGCATTGTTGAGTGCATCGGGGAAGGTCGGCGCAATGGCCTCCATCTCGGAAACACACCATTCGAGGACTTTTTCTTGCGCGGTGGATGCTAACTGCGTGTCGTTGGGATTGAGCACACGGGTGGTACGCATAGGCACATTACCCCAAGCCTCAGCCAGCAAGAAGTGGTAATAGGCACGCAGGAACCGCGCTTCATTGTAGCAGATAGCGTCTTTGTCGAACGGCGAGTCAGCCACGTAGTACATAAATTCGTTGGCGTTCTTGATACCGGCATAGATCGTTGTCCAAGCATCGTAAACGTATGGATCGCTTGCATCGTGGTTGTAGAAATAGACACAGTTCTTGGTGCGTTCGCGATTGTAGTAGCACAAGTCGTCGGCATTGGAGATCATTAGCGAGAAGTAATTGCCATAGAATTCCTCGCGACTCATGGCACCATAGACGCCAGCCAGACCGTAGTTTACCTCTTTTTCTGACTTGTAGAAATTTTCAGGGGTCATCACGTGCGGCTCGGTTTCCAGAAAACTGCACGAGACAGTTGACAGGAGCAGGGCGGCGAGAAGTCCCAATTTATAGATGCTGTTTTTCATATTGGTTATCATAGCTTTCCGATCGTTAGAAGGTGAGGTTAATGCCGGCTGTCAGACCGAATGTGCGTGGATAGGCCGACCAGTCGAAACCGGGGGTCAGCACTGAGTTGCGGGTCGAGACCTCGGGGTCGGGACCGTTGTAACCGGTGAAGGTGCAGATGTTGTCGGCCGACACATAGATGCGCATCGTGCTGATGCCTGCTTTGCGCAGTGAGCGGCTCGGTAGGGTGTAGCCCAGCGAGATGTTTTTCAGACGCAGGAACGAACCATCTTCGACCACGCGCGAGGAGTAGACCCTCATACCATTGGCGGCTGCACGAGGCATATCGCTATATGGATTTTCTGGACTCCAACGGGTGTTGAATGAAGCGAGTTGGTTGGTCTGTCTGTTGTGTCCCGATTCGAAGACCAGCCGGTTGGCGTTGAGAATGTCGTTGCCATAGCTCCATGAGAAGAAGATATTCAGGTCGAAGCCCTTCCACTCGAAGTTGTTGCCGAAACCACCCGTGTGGAGCGGTTGGCCGCTACCGATGATCGTGCGGTCATTCTCGTTGATCACACCGTCGTTGTTCATATCACGGTATCTGGGATCGCCGGGCAGAACGTTACCTCGATTGGATGTAGATATATAAGGAATGTTGTCCTGGAGTTGTCCGTTCTCAAAATCAGACTCTTTGTAGGTTCCTTCATAGATGTAGCCGAACATCATACCTGTCGGACGTCCGACAGTCGAGATATAGGGGCTTTGGGCGTTGAAAGTCGTCTCCCACGAGAGCGAGGAGAGCAGCGAGTGCTGGCCTGAGTTAAGAGCCATAATCTTATTGCGGTTGAAGGCAATATTGAACGACGATGTCCACCGGAAGTTGCGGGTTTTGACGTTCACCGTTTCGAGCGTCAACTCCACACCTTGGTTGCGAATCTCGCCGATGTTCATCATCGCCTGCGTGTAGCCGGACGAGGTGGGCAGTAGGGCATAGAGCAGCAGATCTTTGGTGTTTTTGAGGTACCAATCGGCCGTCACCTTGATGCGGTCGGTGAGGAATCCGAGGTCGAGACCGACGTTGTATTGCTCGGTGGTCTCCCACTTGAGATCCTTGTTGGCCATATTCGAAGTGAAATAACCGGGGGTGTGCGAACCGTCGAAGACGTAGTCAAACGAACCGTTGGTGCCGGGCGATACGGTGATCTGCTGGTAGTAGTCATACGGCGTTTGGGTGCGGTTGTTACCCGTCAAACCCCACGAAGTACGCAACTTACCATTGGAGAGCCACTTGCTGTTTTTGAGCAGTTTTTCGCGGTTGAAGTTCCACGACAGACCCACCGAGGGGAAGTAACCCCAGCGGTTGCCATCGGCGAATTTCGACGAACCATCGGCACGCATCGAAGCGGTCAGATAGTACTTGTATTTGTAGTTGTAGTTGACACGGAAGAGCATTGACATCATCGTCCAGTCGGCATAAACCGATTGAACGGTCTGCTGCTCACCGGTGTAAAGACCTGCCAGCCCCAACTCCTCGGAGGTGATTTTGGTGGCGGCTTGGCCGTCGTAGGTGCTATTTTGACCTTGGAAGGTGACGCCGCCCAACAGCTCGATGTTGTGGTTGCGGGCGAAACGTTTTTTCCACGTCAGGGTGTTCTCGTTGAGCCACGTCTGCTGGTCGGTCCAGTAGATGCCGCCGTTGACACCCTTGCCGCTCGGTGAACCCGAATAACCGGTGTAGGTCTGGCTGTTGTTGAACTCCTCACGACGACGCTTGTTGAGCGTGTAGCCACCCGAAACTTTGAGTTGCAGGTCGGGAATGATCGTGTAGTTCAACGAACCGTTGGCACTCAAATAGTCCACGATGGTCTTGCGATACTCGTTCTTCACGGTCTTCACCGGGTTGAAACGGTAGTCGTTGGAGTTGGCCGCATCGTAGTCGGTCAAATCCTCTTCCAAGTCACCCGTTCCCGGGTTTACCGGACGATAGCCCCAAATCGAGTAGATCAGCCAACCCGATTGTGAGGAGCTGGATTGAGGCGATGTGGGGGTCACGCCGTTGGTCACCGAGCGCGAGTAGTTGGCGCTCATATTGAAACGCAACTTCTTGCCGATGTTTTGTGTGAGGTTGACTTTGCCTTGGTAGCGTTGGAAATTCGATTTGAGGATGATACCGTCCTGATCGAGTGCCGAGAAACCGACGTTGTAGCGCGTCTCCTTGTTGCCGCCCGAAAGCGAGAGGTTGTAATTTTGCATAAACGCCGTGCGGTAGACTTTGTCCTGCCAGTCGTAGCCCGGGTCATTGCGATAATCCTCCAGCGTCTTGCCGTCCTTGAAATAGGAGGCGTCCATATCGCTTTTGGTCGAGGTCTCGGCTTGGAGTTTCACGAAGTCGTAGGGATTCATCAACTCGGCCTTGTTGGAGATCTGATTGAGCGAGAACGAGGCATTGAAGTTGACCGTCGGCCGGCCTTCGGTACCGCTCTTGGTGGTGATGACAATCACACCGTTGGCTCCACGTGCTCCGTAGATAGCCGTTGCCGAGGCATCCTTCAACACGTCCGTCGACTCGATGTCGTTGGGGTTGAGTGACGAGGCGAACGAACTCTCCGATGGGAATCCGTCGATGATGTAGAGCGGTGCGCTGCTCTGCGTGAGGGAGTTGTTACCACGAATGACGACATTGGCCTCGGTGCCGAGAGCACCGTCACCGGTGGTCACCACCACGCCGGCGATACGTCCGCCGAGTGCCTGATCGAAGCTGGTGACGTTCGATTTCATGATGTCCGACATATCGGCTTTGGCCACCGATCCGGTCAAGTCACGCCGTGTGGTGGTGCCGTAACCGACACTCACGACCTCGACAGCACTGATCGACGATGCCTCTTCGCTCATCTTGATGTTGATGGCTGTGCGTTTGCCGACACTCTCCTCGGTGGTTGTGTAACCCAGATAGGAGAAGACGAGAACTTGGTTTTCTTTGGCGGCAATTGAGTAGTTACCATTGCTGCCGGTTGCCGTTCCGGTGTGAGTTCCTTTGACCATAACGGTCACACCCACCAGCGGAGAGTCGTTGGTATCGACAACGCGTCCGACCACGGTGTTTTGCGCAAATGCCCCGACCGATACCACAAGTGTAAGTATCAGCGTCGCAGCCATTTGTTGAAGTGTTTTTCTCATGTTTTGATAGGTTGTGGTGTAATTTTTGGTTAATTTTTGTTGAGTTTGAAATCCACGGGTTGTCCGTGGTGACAGGTAATTTTTAAGAGGGTTTCGTTTGATTGTGTAACGGCCTCCACGTTGGGATATTGTGTAGCCAAAGTCCAGTTGCCGTCGATCAGGAGTTGTTTTTCGAGGGGTTGACTCTCTTGGCGCGTGGTGTAACTCTTCTCTGTCAGACCCAGATCGGGGGTGCAGACGCTCACGACCAATTGCCCATTGGCATCGGTGCGTTCCATAACAATTGTTTCTCCGCTCACCGTGCGCACAAGACCTTGTCCCGTGTAATCCGAGAAGCACACGTAGGCCGTGATGCCTGTTGCGAGGTCTTTGACCACGTGGGCGTCGTTGTCGCGTCGCACCACTTCGTAAGCGTCTTTTTTCGCAATGCGCCCGATCTCCTTGTTTGATGGTTGGATGTAGAGGGCATATTCGTAGCTGGCCTCTTGCGGCGCACGACCGTGGTCGAGATAAGCCGTGGCAAAGTTACCGCTCTGTGTGGCAAGCGTCTTGTCGTTGGGCGACGATTGGTTTTGCTTGATCACGCGTAGTGCGCCGGCGTTTTTCACAACGTAGAAATTACCTTTGGTGTCGGAGAGCATCACACGCTCCACGCCACTCTTCGAGACATCGAGCGGAAAGGCGGTCAGAAATTCGCCGTCAACCTCGATCTGTGCACCCGTATCGTCTAAATTCAACTGATAGAGCGTGGTCTCGGTGGGGTACATTTGGTTGTCGTTGGTGATGCCGCTACCGATGAAAACAAGGCGGTTGTCGAAGCAAAAGACCGATTTGTGGGCGGTAGCTCCGGCTGTGAAATTCTGGCGGTTGCCCTCGACGAATTGGAATGCCAATACGCCGTTGCGCCCTTCGAGTGACGAGGTGCCGGTGAATCGCTTGGAGTTGCGCTCCATCAGCGTTCCGCGAAGAGGGTTGTTCAGCTCCTCGAAAGGCAGGTGAATGGTGGTGGCTCCGGGGGCGCGGTTCCAGTCCCAGCCGGGCTGCACAAAACCGCTCTCTTTGGCCGTCACGGGGCTGCCTGTACCGTAAATTTGTACTGTGCCATAGCTTTGATAGCGGCCGAAACGGTTGTCTTTGGTGTAGATTTCCGAACCCCAAACATCGGTGTTGTAACCCTTGAGCGTCACCATCCAATCGCCGCGGCGGTGGATACCCAGTGCGCCGTAGTTGAAGACGAAGAATCCTTGGGGCGCCGAGGCGGCCGAGATACCCTCTTTTTTGAAAAGATCGTTGAGCTGCTTGTCGGTACCCTTCAGCCGCAGGTAGTCGGCAGCCAATTCGGGATCAACGGCCTTGCCGCTACCGGTCAGATCACCCTGTGCGGCCAAATAACCGAAGGCGTTGACGTCGGCGTCGGGAATGCGGTTGCTACCGAACGGGTGGCGACCGGCAATACCCAACCCCCATTCGCGCCAGTTGGTGTAGTTGCGCAGGGTTTGCAGGGCGAGTTTGAAACATTTACGAGCCGGCTCGGTGAGGGCGAAATCGGTGCCCGTGGTGGCCTTGCAGTAGTAGCCGATGGTGGCGAAGGCTCCGACCGAATAGGCAGGATATAAGCCGCCGTGGTGGAAGGTGGTGCCGTCGCGTTTGATGCCGCCGATGGTGCCGGGCGTGAAATCCAAACTGCCTGAGAGCCAAATGCCGAGTGATTGCATCGCACGGTATTGTTCGGCTTCGGTGGGAAGCATCAATGCGCTGACGATCTTTGGAATGAGCAACGTGTGCCACGAGTCGAGCAACTCATCGCGTCCATAGGTGTAGGGTTTGCGTGTTTCACCCAAACCGCTCCAGTAGGTCAATACGCGCACATATTCATCGGTCTTGCCGCGTTTTGCGATTTTGTCGCGCATAAGCCACATTGCATCGTAGATCTTGCGGATGTTGTAACCGTAGTGGTGGTTGGTACCCATACCGCTACCGAAGGCAAATCCTTGGTCGATGGCGTAGTCGAAGACCAGAAAAAAGTTATCGTCGTGGGTCGAGTTGCCGTTGACATAGCTGTCCAAGGCGAAGGCGTAGAGCATATTTTCGACGTCATCTTCGCGCATCTCGCCGATCGGGCGGTTGCACTCGTCGTTGCTCAACAGGGGTGCGCCGATGACGCCCCCATCTGCTGTGCGGCGGATGGCGGCTTTTGTCAAATTGGCCAGTGCGCGCGGAATGATCGTACCATTAATATAATTGCCGCTCGACATCGAAGCCGAGAGGATGTCGTTGATGCGCGATTTGACGCTTTTGAGCTGTGCCAGCTGGGCTGCTGTCGGCTCGGTTAGCGGCACCTCGTAGGCGTTCTGTTCCCACTCCCAAAGCCGCCCCCAATGCCACAATTCGCGTGTGAGGTTGCAGTTGTTGTTGGGAATCTGCTGGTCGGGGGTGATTTGTGCGTTGAGTTTCTCCTCGGAGAAGCTCAGACGGTCGATGAAAATCTCGCCGCTTGCGACCCCTTTGGGGGTGGTGATGATCAGTCGCGATAGCTGTTGCGAGGCGTGGTCACCCGGCATATCGTTGTACTGAATCCAGCAGGCTCGCCAACCGATGAAATCCATATGGAAATCAAAGTAGTAGGGTGCCTGTCCGGTGGGGGTTTCGAAGGTGAAGCGCATATCGGCATCAGCGGCCTTGGGATTGTAGATCCAAAGCATCACACCGGCACCCTTTACACGCGACGAACGCAGCAGTTGTGCAGCGTCCGAATAGCGTAGTGCCGAGGGGGCGTTCCACGACCAACGCAACGACTGTTCGCCGTCCTTAAAGTGCGCCTTACTCAGCTCGATTTGGCTGTTGGCATCGCAGACAAAAGCCTTGGAAATTTCCGTTTCAAAATTGATTTTAGCATCAATCGCTGCCATCGCAGTGATGCAAAAAAAAGTCGATAACAACGCTAAAACAATTGATGTACCGTATTTTAACATCTTTTTCATAGTATTCATAATTGGTCAAAAATAAGCAAATAAATTGGATAACCAAAATTATTTACACATAAAATAATAAATATTTTATTTTCGTTAGAAATAGTTATTAAAATATTTGCAAGTCTGAAAAAAACTATATCTTTGTCCAATAAGCCTATTTTGAACGATGAAATTAAACACTTGTTTACTTATGAATGCTATTCTAAAATGGATTGTTGCCCTCCTCTTTGTTGGCGGTTTTACCGCTTGTGATGAGGCGCCCAAACGCGCGGCAATTATAGACGAAAACGTGGCCCTTGCACAACAACAAATCGGCGCACTGGCCGCTGCGAGCGAGGCCGACGGTCAGGTGCAAATCCCCTCGACCTACAAGAACGGCGCGGTGTCGTATGTGCCCGTCGATGATTGGGTGAGCGGATTCTTTGCCGGAACCCTTTGGTATATGTACGAACTGACCGGTGACGAGGCGTGGGCTACGCGTGCGCAGCGACATACCGAGATTCTCGATTCGGTGCAATACCTTCAGTGGCACCACGATGTGGGCTTTATGGTCTACGACAGCTATGGCAACGGTCTGCGCTTGAAAAACATCGATGCCTACAAAAAAGTGGTTGTTCAGACTGCCAAGTCGCTCTCAACCCGTTTCCGTCCGATGCCGGGGGTGATTCAGTCGTGGGAAGCCAATCGCGGTTGGCAAGCCGAACGCGGCTGGAAGTGTCCGGTGATCATCGACAATATGATGAATCTCGAATTGTTGTTCCGGGCAACGCAGCTGAGCGGTGACTCTACCTATTATAATATAGCGGTAGCGCACGCCGATCGTACGATGAAGGAGCACTTCCGCGACGATTACAGTTGCTACCACGTGGTGGACTACGATCCCGAGACGGGCGAAGTGCGCGGACGTTGCACAGCGCAGGGTGCTGCCGATTCGTCGGCGTGGGCGCGTGGACAGGCGTGGGCGATCTATGGCTATGCGACTTGCTACCGCTACACGGGCGAGCGCAAATACCTCGATCACGCAGAGAAAGTCGCGAATTTTGTGCTGAACAACAAGAATATGCCCGAAGATTTGGTGCCCTATTGGGATTTCGATGCGCCCAATATTCCCGATGCTCCGCGTGACGCGTCAACGGCGGCCATCATCGCTTCGGCATTCTACGAAATGTACACCCAAACCGGCAACGAACTCTACAAGCAGAAGGCCGATCAGATGATCACCTCACTCTCGTCACCTGCCTACCGCGCTCCGGTGGGTGAGAATGGCGGATTCCTGCTGAAGCACTCGGTGGGCAGCTTGCCCCACGGCAGCAACATCGACGTGCCGTTGAACTATGCCGACTACTACTTCTTGGAGGCTTTGATCCGCAAAGGCCACGTGGAGGCCAATGAACCGCTGTTTTAATCGGAAAACGAATGCGTAAATTGATTTTTCTGCTGGCCGCATTGTCGGTGATCGCCTCCGCACAGGGACAACCTGCGCGAGAGGTTGCCGATGCGCGGATTCTCTCGTTCGAGAGTTCGACGGCACCTTTTGTAGCCTCGAAAGGCTCGCGGCTGTCGCTCTCGGATCAGCACTATAAACACGGCGCGCAGTCGGTCTGCTGGAGTTGGTCGAAGTCCAATGCACAGCTCACGATTGCGGCTCCGGTGGACTATCTGGCCAAAAATCCCGATCCCAACGATACGTCGGTTTCGTCCTTTATTTTCTGGGTCTATGCCCCAAAGGCACTCCCCGGCTCGCTGCGGATCGAATTTCGCAAACAAGGGCGCCTCTGTGCGTGGTTCGACTATGGGCTTGGATTCACAGGCTGGCGCGGTGCGTGGGTCGCTTTTGACCGCGATATGCAGGGTACACCCGAAGAGGGTATGGACGAAGTGGTCATCCGCACACAGGGTTGTGCGCGCGGTGAGTTGTATTTCGACCACCTGATTTTGGCGTCATTCCAAGATGTGCGGCAGCATACGGCCGACTTCCAAGCGCCGTTTATCAACGCCGCGACCAAGAGCCATTGGCTCGTCCTGCTCCAGTCGTGGCGCAATCCGATGCCGACTGCTGCGGCGCAAATCGGAGAGACCGAGCGTGCGGATATGGCGCGCGTGGAGTCCCGTCTGCGCGAACTGTTGCTCGACGGACACAAAGCCCAGCCGATGGATCGTCTGCGTCGCAACTTCGATACCTATAATATAAAGGAGAATGCCGACGGCACGCTGCACGGCAAACCGATTTGGTTTGTGCGCTATGCCGAGACCTACCTCACGATGGGACATCCCGAGGTGAGCAAACTCTACAACGACAATCGGCAGACGCTGCGGCGGTACAACGATTTTATGTACCAGATCGCGATTGCTTACAATGCCACCGACGATGCCGCTCAGCGTGCGGAGTTGGCGCGTATGTATGTGTTGCTGGTGCGTCATCTGCTCGACCAAGGTTTCGCGGCCGGCAGTGCGCAGGGAACGCTTCACCACTTGGGTTACAGTATGCGCAACTTCTATACGGCACCCGTGCTGATGCGCGATGTGTTGCAGCAAGCAGGTTTGGAACACGCTGTGCAGCAGGCTATGGAGTGGTTTTCGGGAGTGGGTGAGGTGAAACTTCCGCCCACAGTCCCCGGTATCGACATCGACGCCTTCAACACCTCGCTCATCGGCCGTCTGGCCAGCATCGTGATGTTGCCGCCGACACCGGCCAAGGCGGCCTATTTGGAGGCTTTTTCGCGCTGGGTGGACAACGGCTACAAAATCACGGAGGGCACTTCGCCCTGCTTCAAGAGCGACGGCACGGTCTTCCACCACCGTCACCACTATCCGGCCTATGCGGTCGGCGGCTTCGACGGAGGTGTCAATGCGGTGTGGCTGCTGAATGGAACACAGTTCCGCGTCAGTGCCCAAAGTCACGAGAATTTGCGCAAGGCACTTTTGGAGATGCGTTACTACTGCAATCTGCGCTCGTTTCCGCTGGCACTTTCGGGACGTCATCCCGATGGCAAGGGCGAGTTGGTGCCTTGGCACTATGCGCGGCTGGCGCTTTCGGGAACTCCTAATGGCAAAGAACCCCTTGATCGAGAGTTGGCTGCGGCCTATCTGCGGCTGGCCGAGGGTGCGGACAACTATACGCGGCAGTTTGTCGCACAAGGCATCAAGGCCGAGCCTTCGCCCGAAGGCAATCGCGTCTACGGCTACAACGCTTCGATGGCGCAACGACGTGGCAACTGGCTGCTGACTGTGGCCGGACATAGCCGCTACATTTGGTCGGCGGAGATCTACCAACACGCCAACCACTACGGCCGCTACCTGACCCACGGCAGTGTACAACTCTTGGGCGATGGCGATCCGATCGGCAGTGCCGGCAGCGGTTTTAGCCGTGACGGCTGGGATTGGTGTCACATTCCCGGAACAACGGCACTCGAACGGCCGATGCCGGAGATGAAAGCCGATGTGCGCAATGTCGACACGGTGTCGGGCTACGAAGAGATGCTGCTCTCGGACGAGGCATTTGCCGGCGGTGTGAGCCACAAACACCGTGACGGACTGTTCGCGATGAAGCTCCACGAGCACGACAAATACAACGGCTCGTTGCGGGCACGGAAGTCTTTTTTCCTCTTCGACAACCGAATGATCGCCCTTGGCTCGAACATCGAAAATGCCGCGCCGGGTGAGGTGCATACGACGCTTTTCCAAAATGCGCTATCCGATCCGTCGGACGCGATCACCGTGGACGGCAAGATGATCACCGAATTTCCCTACCACGCAACGCGCAACGGCGGCACAGTGTTGCAAGACAATCTGCGCAATGCCTACTTCATTCCGCAGGGCGAGGTGCACCTATCGCGTGCGTTGCAACACTCGCTCGATGAGGAGACCGATGCGCCGACACAGGGCAATTTTGTCCGCGCGTATATCAACCACGGTGGGGTAGTCTCCAACGGGCGTTACGAATATATGCAGGTCGTCCACGCTTCGGATTCTGAGGTGGCGAGCTATGGTCGGGTGGCGCCCTATGAGGTGCGCCGCTGCGATGCGCAAGCACATATCTTGCGTGACAAACCGAGCGGCACCACGGCCTACGCGCTCTTTGAGGCTGGTGCGGTGAACGAAGGGTGGCTCGTGGAGGCGTCGTTGCCCTCGCTGGTGATGATCAGCGGCGATACAAAGGCACTCACGGTGAGCGTCTGCGATCCCGACTTGCGCTTTTACGAAGGGCCGAGCGATGAGGTGTTCTCGGCCGACGGACAGCGCACGGAACGCAGCATCTACTCGCGCAAATGGATCGACTCACCGTCGATGCCGTCCGAAGTGCGTCTGACGCTCCGCGGTCATTGGCAGCTCCAAGATGCTGCGGAGGGCTGCCACGCGCAGATCGAGGGCGAAAATACCGTCGTGTCGTTCACCTGCCGTGAGGCCGCAACGCGCGAAGTGAATCTCTCAAAACTGACTGAAACAGATGGCGATAACTAAAAATAAATTACCCTTGTTGGGGTTGCTGTTGTCGGCCTGTGCGCCGGCTGCTGCCGACCATCCGAATGTGATCTACGTCTTCCCCGATCAGTTCCGCAACTCCTCGCTGGGGTTCTGGAACGATGCCGAATACGCTTCGCAGGTGGCTTGGCGCGCCGATCCGGTGCAGACGCCCAACCTCGACCGCTTTGCCGGCGAGGCGGTGGTGTTGAGCGAGGCGGTGAGCAACTGCCCGGTGAGCAGTCCCCACCGTGGGATGCTGCTGACGGGGCAATACCCCGAACGCAGTGGCGTGACGCTCAACTGTATGTCGGAGCGTCCCGAAAGTTCGCTACGAGCTGATGCCGAGTGTATTGGCGATGTATTCAGTGCAGCCGGTTACGACTGTGCCTATATCGGCAAGCTGCACGTTGATGCCCCTACGCGCAACAATCCGCAGCGTCCGGGCACCTATGTCAGCGATGATGTGCCCGAATGGGACGCCTACACACCGCCCGAACGCCGCCACGGTTTCAATTATTGGTACTCCTACGGCACCTATGACGTGCACAAACATCCCCATTATTGGGACACCGCGGGCGAACGTCACGAGGTGAACGAGTGGTCGGTGCAGCACGAAATCGGCAAGGCGATCGACTACATCCGCAATGTGGACGATGTGCGCGATGGCGACAAACCGTTTTTTATGATGATCGGACTCAATCCGCCCCATTCGCCCTATGCCTCGATCAACGACTGCGATTCGGCCGGCTATGAGCTTTATCGCGACAAATCGTTGACGGAGCTGCTCGTGCGCGACAATGCCGACACGACGATGGCCAAGGCTGCCGCGGCACGCTTCTATTTTGCCAACGTGAGTGGCATCGACCGCGAATTTGGACGGTTGCTGCGTGCACTTGATCGTGCTGGTTTGGCGAAGAATACGATTGTCATCTTCGCGTCCGACCACGGTGAGACAATGTGCAGCCACTCAATCAAAGACCCCAAAAATTCGATCTACCGCGAGGCCTTCAACATCCCCTTTATGGTGCGTTATCCGGCGCGTCTGATCCACCGCGTGGACAGCGTGCTGCTCTCGACGCCCGACATTATGCCCACGGTATTGGGGCTGGCCGGTCTCTCCGAGCGGATTCCGCAATCGGTCGAGGGGCGCAACCTCTCGTCGGTGCTCGCCGCCGATACCGCTGCGTCGGTTGTGCGTCCGCGTGCCGCCCTCTACCTGCGCAATCTCAATGGTGAGCGCGATGCCGAAGGGCTTGTCCGTGGCTTCTTTCCGGCAGCGCGTGGGGTGAAAACCGCCGACTATACGCTGGAGCTGACCATCGACCGCGACCACAAACTCCAACGCGTGTTGCTCTTCGATGATCGACAAGATCCCTATCAGATGCACTCCCTCGATCCTGCTCAGCACGCGGCGTTGTTTGCCGACCTGTGTGGCGAATTGGCGGTGCTGCTGCGTGAAAATAACGATATTTGGTATCGCGAGCAACTCCTTGCCGAGATACTGCCTTACGACAAGTGTAATTAAATTTATAATTTGTGTTTATGAAGAGAATCTTTTTATGGGTTGCAGCGGCGGCAGTCGTCTTGCAATCGTGTGAAAAAACCGATGGAATTCGCGACGAGATCGACTCGCTCCGAGACCGCGTTGCGGCACTGGAGACGAAGGTTGCCGGCGTGAATGGCAACATCTTGGCACTCCATAAGTTGATGGATGAGTCTACGATCTTGGTCGGGGTGACGCCCACGGACACGGGCTACGACATTGCCTTGAGCGATGGTACAACGCTGCCGATTATGCAGGGCGAAAAGATCGAGGCGCTGGTACCTCTGATGACCATCGACAAGAAAACGGGCTACTGGATGGTGAGCCTCGATAAGGGGGCTACCTCGAAGCAGGTGCTATTTGACGGCAAACCGATTTCGGCTTGGCCGGTCAAGGGCGGAACTCCCGAAGACAGTGCGACGGGCGTAACTCCGCAGCTGAAGGTGGATGCCGACGGCAATTGGCTGGTCAGCATCGACGGTGGTGCGAGCTTCACGCCGCTGTTGCTCGATGGCAAAAAAATCCCTGCGCTGGGTGGTGGTATGATCAGCTATTCGATTTTCAAATCGGTGGTCTACGACGCTGCGAAAGGAACCCTCGCCATTGAATTAACGGACGGGCAGAAACTCACGCTGGGTGTTGAAAACACCTTCAGCCTGACCCTGACGGCACAGCCGCTGGAGACCTTCTACCTCGCTCAGACGCGTCAATTCGCGGTGGAGCAAAAAGGGGTCAAAGAGGCTACCATCCAAGCTCCCGACGGTTGGAAGGCAGTGCTTGCCGAGACGACATTGACGGTGACCGCTCCGGCGACAGCCAAAGCGGAAGCGTTGGTGAGCCTTTCGGTGATCATCACCTCCGACAAGGGCTACATCAAGAGCACCAAGCTGGCGATCAAGCTGCTCAATCAAAAATTTGAGGAGGGCGCTAGCAAGGCGTGGCAGGATTTTAAGGACGGAACTGCGCAGAACGTACTACTCGATTTCTCGTATGCCGGCTACAAACACGGTGAAGAGGCTCCGGCCGAGGTCTATGGCTTGGGCTACAAGGTCTATAACGTTTGCGACTACGGTGCCGACCCGACAGGGGTAAAATCCTCGCGCGAGGCGTTGCTGACGTTGCTCAAAACCCTCAAACTCACGGGCAAGAGCGACAGTGGTTCCAATTTGGCCAATGCCAATGCGCAGGCGATCATCTACTTCCCCAAAGGGCGCTACATTCTGCATACCGATGCCGATAATGTGGTGGATGCTGACTCGAAAAATCAGACCGAAAAAGATGCGCTGGGCAACAACAAAAGCGAAGAAATTTTCATCCGCGGTGGCAATTGGGTGCTCAAAGGTGACGGACGCGACCAAACGACGTTGGTGATGGCGACCCCCAACCTGCCCAACAACTCGGCAGAGATGTGGTCGTCACCCGTGATGATCAACATCAAACACAACTCAGGGCTGAAAAACCTAACCACGGTGACCGCCGATGCGGCTAAAGGAACTTTTGCGATCGAAGTCGGCTCGGCTGCGCGCATTAGCTCCGGCGACTGGGTCTGCCTGAAGCTCGCCAACAACGATCCGACCTTGGTGGCACAGGAACTCGCGCCCCACGGTGTTGAGCAAAATATGACCGAAATCAAGACGATCAAGGTCAACGACTACCACCAAGTGAAATCGGTGAGTGGCAACAAAGTGACCTTCTTCGAGCCGCTGATGCACGCGGTGGAGTCTAAATGGAACTGGACGGTTGAAGAGTTTCCTCACTACGAGAATGTGGGTGTCGAAGATCTCACCTTCGAAGGTTATTCGAAAGAGAAGTTCGGACACCACTCTTCGTGGAAGGATGACGGTGCTTATAAACCGCTCAATATGATGCGCTTGACCAATTCGTGGATCCGCCGCGTCGATTTTCTCAACGTCAGCGAAGCGGTGTCGATTGTGAGCAGTGCCAACTGCTCGGCTTACGACATCGAGATCAGCGGCAACCGCGGTCACTCGGCTGTGCGGTCACAAGGCTCTTCGCGCGTCTTTATCGGCAAGGTCAACGACCATAGCAAGGGTTACAGCCTGACCAATTCGAGCGGCGATAGCTGGGGAACTTTGATGGAAAATGCCGGTCAGTACCACGCATCGGGTGTCTCGGAAACGGCGTTGGGAACGGTGCTCTGGAACAACACGTGGGGCGACGATGCTCTCTTCGAGGCGCACTCGCGGCAGCCGCGTGCTACGTTGGTTGACCGATGTACGGGTGGCTTTGTTCAGTGGCGGTTCGGTGGCGATGAGGCTGCGGTGCCCAACCATATGGAAGACCTCACGCTGTGGAACTTCAATGCGACACGCGTGTCCCACGATTTTGGCGGAGGAAAGTTCCAATGGTGGTTGTCCTCGGACAAGTGGTGGAAGACGATGCCGCCGATTATTGTCGGTTTCCACGGTGGTGCGGTGACTTTCGACGAGTCGAAAGAGCAGACAAAATACTTGGAGAGCAACGGCACGGCTGTTGGTCCCGAATCACTCTACGAAGCACAACTTCGCCTGCGTCTGGGCTTTGTTCCGGCGTGGCTCAACTCCTTGAAATAACATAAAAAATTATAAAAAGATGAAAAAGTATCTAATGATGTTATTCGTTGCCTTGGCTGTCGGTTTTCAGTCGTGCGACAACAACGACGATCTGTGGAATGCGATCGACGATTTGAAGAGCCGCGTTCAGGCACTCGAAACGCAGGTTACTGCGTTGAACGGCAATGTGGAGGCGTTGAAAACGCTTTACGGCGGCGCCACAATCTCCAAGGTCGACAACAAGGCTGGCGTCTATACCATTACTTTGAGCAATGGCGAGACGATTGTTCTCACGCAAGGTAGTGATGCCAAGGCCGTTATCCCTGTTATGGGTATCAACGCCGATGGATTTTGGCAGGTGAGCTACGACAGTGGCAAAACATTCACCTCGCTGGGGGTCAAAGCAACGGCAACCGATGGCGTAACGCCTAAATTCCGCATCGAAGAAAAGAGCGGTTTCTGGCAGGTGAGCTATGACAACGGCACGAAGTACGACTATGTGCTGGATGCAGCAGGTCAGAAAGTTTCGGCGATCGGTGACGCTACGGTTACCGATAAATTCTTCCAAGCTGTGGCGGTCAAAGACGGCAAGTTTGAAGTGACGATGTTGGACGGCAGCAAACTCAGCATTCCGATTCTCAGCGATTTCTATTGCCGTTTTGCTTCTATTCCGACCGATGTGCAGACCTTTGCCGCCGGTGCTACCAAGCGTTTTGCGGTTGAGATCAAGGGCGTTGATAACACAATCGTCACCGCACCCGACGGCTGGACGGCTATGCTGACCGATATCGTGGCCGACAAAGCGGAGTTGGTGATTACCGCTCCTGCTGCCGGAACCCGTGCCACGGCCGACAACTCGAAAGATGTGTCGATCCTTGCAACGGCAGGCAGCTACGCCTGCATCGCCAAATTGCAGGTTGCAAGTAGCGGCGTTGCGCCTGTGCCTCCGACCGTCGCGGTTGCCAATTCGACGACGACACTTCCAACGGCTTTGGCTTTGACATTCGATGTAACCCTTTCGGCGAATGCAGAGAGCTGGCACTACATCTGCCAGAAATCGTCGGTTGCGGCTCCTGAAGTTGCTGCGGTTCTTGCCGGCACGCTGGGCACAGGCACCAGTGCAACGGTCACGGGCTTGGAGGCTTCGACCGCCTACACAATCTATGTGGTTGCCACAGCCGGTGAGCTGAATAGCACGCTTGCTTCGGCCGAGAATACAACAATTGCCGCACCGGTTACGGTTGGCGATTACTATACAAAATATCAGGCCGGTGAGAATATTGTTATCGGAGATTTGACAATTTCATTAGCTACTTATGGTGCAGCTAAAAGTGTGAAGCCTTCGGCTTTGACTAAGGAGGTATTGTCTGCAGGTGGTGTGATTTTTGTGGACAACTCTGATCCGACCGATTTGGCTGTAACATTGGATGGTACATCCATTAATCTTGGCGAAAAATTTGTGTTGATTGGCCAGTATGCTACAAGTGATCAGCCTCAAATTACGACACCAGAATTGCGTTGTAAATATGATGCTGCATTCAAAAATGTGCACTTAATCGCAGCTGCCGCCACAAACCTTTTAACAACGGGTAATGCAACACTTG
>JAVVYP010000021.1:637-30098 GCA_036651015.1 Alistipes sp. | reverse complement strand
GCCCCGCACCGACGCCCAACGTGCGACCGTCTTTGACGGCTACGATAGCGTTCGATTTGACGTGTTTGACGATGTGCCAGCCGAAATTGAGATCTTCGATCTGCTCGGCAGCCGGCTGACGCTCGGTGACGCACATCGCAGCGGTAACAGGCACGGTCGTGGTGTCCAAATCCTGCACCAAGAGGCCTCCATTGACGCTCACGCACTGCTTTGTGGGCGCATCGCAGCGACTCATATTGACCTCCAGCAGCCGCAAATTCTTCTTCGTGCAGAGCACTTCGAGCGCTTCGGGCGTAAATTTCGGCGCCATAATGATCTCCAAAAAGATCGGTTTCATCAACTCGGCAACCTCACGCGTAACCGTGCAATTGGTGGCGACGATACCGCCGAAAATCGACACCGTGTCGGCCTCGTAAGCCTTCGTCCACGCCTCGACAACGTCGCGTCCCGTGGCAGCGCCACAAGGGTTCATATGCTTGAGACCCAAGCAGAAAGGTTGGTCAAATTCACGAACAATACACAGGGCGGCATTGGCGTCCTGAATGTTGTTGTAGGAGAGTTCCTTGCCGTTGAGCTGTTTGGCAAAAGCCAGTGAATAAGGCACTTCAGCCCCTTCACGGTAGAATTTAGCGCTTTGATGAGGATTCTCGCCATAGCGCAACGATTGCACCAGATCAAACTCCATAAACAACTTTTCGTTCAATCCGGCTTGCGCGCGCATATAGGTTGCAATCATCGCATCGTACTCAGCAGTATGGGTATAGGCCTTGGCCGAAAGACGCAGACGAGTCGCCTTGTCCGTGTGACCGGCAGCGCCTATCTCGGCGACAATCTGCGCATAGTCCGCCGGATCGCAAACCACCGTCACATCCGCCCAGTTTTTGGCTGCACTGCGCAACATCGAAGGGCCGCCGATGTCGATATTCTCGATCGCATCTTCCATCCGCACGTCGGCCTTGGCAATGGTCTGACGGAACGGATAGAGGTTCACACAAACCAGATCTATAAATTCTATATGATTGTCTTTCAGTGCTTTCAAATGCGATGGATCGTCGCGACGTGCCAGCAGTCCACCGTGCACATTGGGGTGCAGGGTCTTGACACGACCGTCACAGATCTCGGGAAATCCCGTAATGTCGCTGATGTTGATCACCTCTACACCGCTCTCTTGCAGCAGTTTCATCGTGCCGCCCGTGGCGATCACCTCCCAGCCGAGGGCACGCAACCCCTTGGCAAAGTCAACAACACCTGTTTTATCGCTTACGCTAATTAATGCTCTCATTTTTCAATTATCTTTTTGATCGTTTCAATATAAAGCGGATATTCCACCGCGTGAATCATCGCCTCCAGTTCATCGAAGTCGTGCCCATCGTAGGCGACGGCACGCTGGGCGATGATGCGTCCGCCGTCGAGCGAATCGTCAACCTCGTGAATGGTCACGCCGAAGACTTTCACCCCGAAATCAAAGGCATCACGAATGGCGTGTGCACCCTTGAAGGCAGGCAACAAGGCCGGATGGATGTTGATAATGCGGCCGTCATAGGCCGTCAACAACACCTCGCCCACGATGCGCATATAGCCGGCCAAGCAGACCAACTCGACCTTGGCAGCATCGAGTCTTCGCACGATCTCGCGTTCGAAATCGGCCTTCGAGGCGTAGCTCTTGGGCGAAAAGGCAAAGACCTCAACGCCGTGATTCGCAGCCCGTTCGACCACCTTGGCTTCGGGGTGGTCGCAGACCATAAGCGCAACTTCAGCCCCCACCACACCCTGCTCGCAAGCCACGACAATGGACTCGAAATTGGTGCCGTTGCCGCTGGCAAAAACCGCAATACGATGCACGGCCTTAGCGAATTACAACGCCTTCGGTCGCTGTGATGCGGCCAATGACTGTCGCCCGTTCGCCCTGCTCGGCAAGGATCGCGATGGCACGATCGGCCTCCGCAGCATCGAGCGCAAGCACCATACCGACGCCCATATTGAAGATGTTGAACATCTCGCGGTGGGCAATTTTGCCGTATTTCTCCAAAAAGCGGAACACGGGAAGAATCTCCCACGACCCCTCGTCGATCTCGATGCCCTGACCGTCGTGAAGAATGCGTGGAATGTTCTCGTCGAAACCACCACCGGTGATGTGGCTAATGCCGTGGACGTCGCATTGACGGATCACCTCCAGCACCTGTTTTACATAGATTTTGGTCGGCGTCAGCAGCACTTCGCCCAAGAGTTTATTCGACAGTTCGGGATAAGCTTTATGTAGGTCGAAACAGTTGTCCGACACCACCTTACGCACCAAACTGAAGCCGTTGGAGTGAACACCGCTCGAGGCGATACCCACCAACACGTCGCCCGTTTTGACCTTCGAGCCGTCGATCAATTTCGACTTTTCGACCACACCCACCGTGAAGCCGGCGATGTCATACTCGCCCTCGGTATACATTCCGGGCATCTCGGCCGTCTCGCCGCCCACCAGCGCACAGCCGGCTTGACGGCAACCATCGGCAACACCGCTGACGATCGCTTCGATTTTCTGCGGTTCATTGCGTCCCACAGCCACATAGTCGAGAAACTCCAGCGGCTCGGCACCTTGCGCCAGCACATCGTTGACGCACATTGCCACGGCGTCGATGCCGATCGTGTCGTGTTTGTCCATCTCGAAGGCCACCTTGAGTTTGGTACCCACGCCATCGGTGCCGCTAACCAGCACCGGTTCTTTGATATTCAATGCCGAGAGGTCGAACATTCCGCCAAAGGCACCGATGTTGCCCATCACCCCCAGACGCGAGGTCGAGGCCACGTGTTTTTTGATGCGACGCACCACTTCATATCCGGCTTCGAGGTTCACGCCGGCCTTTTCATAACTTTGAGCCATACTTCCTATGGTTTAATAGTTTCTTAAAATTTCACCTCTTTGTTTGCCTGCTCGACGCTCTGATACAGCGCCGTGGGATACTCTCCCGTGAAGCAGGCCATACAGAGTTCTGCCCGGTTACCGGCCTTGAGCAGCGCCGCCGGTGACAAAAATTCCAGCGAGTCACAGCCGATTTCGGCCTGCACGCCCTCGTGATCCTTGCGCGCCGAGATCAACTCCTCGTAGGTCGACGTGTCGACCCCATAGAAACAGGGATTGGTCATCGGAGGGCTGGCAATGCGCAGATGCACCTCCGTGGCTCCGGCTTGTTTGAGCATCGCCACAATGCGGCGCGAAGTGGTTCCGCGCACGATCGAGTCGTCGATGAGCACCACACGTTTGCCTTTGACGATGGTTCGCACGGCCGAAAGTTTCATCCGCACCCCCTTTTCGCGCAACTCCTGCGAGGGTTGGATGAAGGTGCGACCGATATATTTGTTCTTGATCAGCCCCATTTCGTAGGGCAGACCACTCGCCTCGGCATAACCCATCGCAGCGCTGAGGCTCGAATCGGGCACCCCGACCACAATATCGGCCTCAACGGGCGATTGTTGGAAGAGCAACCGTCCCGACTCCTTGCGGTAGGCGTGGACGTTGCAACCCTCGATGTCGCTATCGGGACGCGCAAAGTAGATGTACTCCATCGCGCACATCAAGCGGCGTTTGTACATCGAATAGTCTTTGCTGCGCAGGCCGCGTTCGTCGATGGTGACAATCTCCCCCGGCTCCACGTCGCGCACAAATTCGGCACCCAGCACATCGAAAGCGCAGGTCTCGCTCGAGACGACATACCCGTCGCCCAGTCGTCCGATCGACAACGGACGCAGACCATATTTGTCGCGGCAGGCATAGATGCGGTTGGCGGTCATAATGACGAAAGCAAAAGCCCCTTCGAGCATATTGAGCGCGTCGATGATCGCATAGATGCGCGGCCGATCGCGGTATTTGGTCTCTTTTTTGATCAGGTGCGCCAAAATCTCGCTATCGGAGGTCGATTGGAACAGACTTCCCTTGTTTTCGAGGTACTGCCGCAGCGGTCCAGAGTTGACCAAATTGCCGTTGTGTGCCAAAGCAAAATCGCCGGTATTGTGACGGAAGAAAAAGGGTTGCAAGTTTTCGGATCCACCGCCGCCAGCCGTAGAGTAACGCACGTGGCCAATGGCCGCATTACCTTTGAGTTTCGCGAGTTTGTCACCGTTGAAAACTTCGGTCACCAAACCGCTACCCTTGACCGTATTGAACACCCCGGCATCCGCACTCACAATGCCGCACCCCTCCTGACCGCGGTGCTGCAACGTATGCAGCGCGTAGTAGGCCAGCGAGGCGGCGTCCGGCACCCCAAAGATGCCGAACACACCGCACTCCTCGTGCAGCTCACGGTCGCAAATCTGCTCCGACATATTAGGCAGTGATTTTCTGCAAACGTGCCAAAATCTCCTCGTAAGCCTCGCGCACTTTGCCCAAGTCACGACGGAAACGGTCTTTGTCGAGTTTCTCGTTGGTGGTGCTGTCCCACAGGCGGCACGTATCGGGCGACACCTCGTCGGCCAACACGATTTCGCCGTCGGAGGTCTTGCCGAACTCAATCTTGAAGTCCACCAAATTGATGTTCATCTTGGCAAACATCGCTTTGAGCACCTCGTTGATCTGACGCGTCATTTTGTAGATCAAGGCCAACTCCTCGTAGGTTGCAGCGCCCAACGCCACAGCGTGGTCGTCGTTGATGAGCGGATCGCCCAGCTCGTCTTTTTTGTAGCAGATGTCGATGATTACGTTCGAGGGTTTGGTGCCCTCTTCGATGCCCAGACGTTGCGCCATCGAACCGGCGATGGTGTTGCGGACGATCACCTCCAGCGGAATGATCGACACCCTGCGGCAAATCTGATCGCGGTCGTTGATCGTTTCGATGTAGTGAGTGCGGACGCCGGCTTTGTGCAATTCCTTGAAAATCAAGGTCGAAATTGCATTGTTCAGCACGCCTTTGTTTTCAATGGTAGCCTTTTTGATGTTGTTGAAAGCCGTTGCCGCATCCTTGTAGTGCATCAGGATTTTGTCGGGATCGTCGGTGCGGAAAACCTGTTTTGCTTTGCCCTCGTAGAGCATTTCGAGCTGTTTCATCGTGTTTTGATTTTTAAAGTTATGTTTGTTCTTACTTCTTTCTAAAATAGTTGACTGCATTGCGGAAGAGTGGTTGCTCCTTGTTGCCGTCGATGTTCTTGAAGAGATTGCAGCCCCAGCGCTCCGAGTGACCCATCTTGCCGAGGATTTGACCATCGAGCGAGATCAGCCCCTCGATGGCATAGGACGAGCCGTTGGGGTTGTAGGGGGCTTCGGAGGTTGCCTGTCCGGCGACATCAGCATATTGGAAAGCCACCTGTCCGTTGGCAAAAAGTTGCTGGGCTTGTTGCTCGCTCACCACAAATTTACCCTCGCCGTGGCTGACGGCAATCGCGTGGAGTTCGCCCAAATGGAAGCCCTTGAGCCACGGAGAGTTGAGCGATGCCACACGCGTCGAGACGATCTGTGAAATGTGGCGGTTGATGTCGTTGCGGAAGAGCGTCGGCGACTCCTTGGTCACCAATCCCAACCGTCCGTAGGGCAGCAGACCCGACTTGACCAGCGCTTGGAAGCCGTTGCAGATGCCGAGGATCAGGCCACCGCGGTCAAGCAGCGCGTGAATTTCGTCGCGAATATCTTGGTTGTTGAGCACGTTGACAATAAATTTCGCGCTGCCGTCGGGTTCGTCGCCCGACGAGAAGCCGCCACTCAGCACGAAGATCTGACAGCGGCTAATTTGCGCTTTCATCTGGGCAATCGAGCGCAGGATGTCATCGCCGGCTAAGTTGCACAGCACGCTCGACCGCACTTCGGCGCCGGCATTGCGGAAAGCCTTGGCGGTGTCGTAGTCGCAGTTGGTTCCCGGGAAGACCGGCAGGTAGGCCACCGGATGCTCGATCGCCGCACCGCCGTAGGTTGTCGTACGCACGGTAGGCTCGGAGGTCATCACCGCGGCACGGTTCAAGCCCTTGTCGGGATAGACCGCCGCAAATCGGGTGGTGTTGGCTTCGTAAAGCCCCTCCAATGGCATTCGCACACCGTTGACCGTCAACGCTTCGTCGGCAACAGTTTGCCCCAGCAGTTCGGCCGTCGGGAAGTTCAGCTCCACCCCACTTTCGACCACAATCGAGCCGTAGGCATAGTCGAAGAGTTGTTTTTCGTCGATCTGCACCTCGGCACCGATTCCATTGCCGAAGGCCATTTTGGTCAGGGCCTCAGCCACGCCACCAAAGCCCACCGACCACGCGGAGCGGATCTCGCCCGCAGCGATGCGCTCGCTCACAAAGTCAAAGTTGCGCTTGAGTTGCGCGGTATCGGGCATCCAGTTGCTGCTCGGCGTATGGCGGATCAGGTAGAGGTGACTGCCGGCACGTTTGAAATCGGTCGAGATCACCGCTTGGGCGTTGACCGTGGTAATGCCAAAGGCCATCAACATCGGCGGCACATTAATATCTTGAAAGGTACCACTCATCGAATCCTTGCCGCCGATCGAGGGCAGTCCCAGTTCGACCTGCATCTTGAGTGCCCCCAGCAACGCGCTCAGGGGTTTGCCCCACGAGGTTGCTTCACGGGTCATTCGTTCGAAATACTCTTGGTAGGAGTAGCGCATTCGGTTGTAGCGCGCACCAGCTGCCACGACCTTCGCCGCAGCCTCGACAACGGCATAGGCCGCACCGTGATAGGGGCTCCACGTACTGACAAAGGGGTTGTAACCGAAAGCCATCATACTGGCCGTATCGGTGTAGCCGTCGGTGGGCAGTTTCTGCACCGAGACCTGCGTTTCGCTGCGCTGCGTGCGCCCACCAAAGGGCATCAGCACGGTCGACGCGCCGATCGTGGCGTCGAACATCTCGATCAGGCCGCGTTGCGAGAGGACGTTGTTGTCGCGGAGGTTGTTCGCAAAGCGTTCGCCGAGCGTCGCACCGGCAATGGTGCGCGCAAAGGGATCGCACTCCTCGACCGCCGCGATCTGCGCTTCGGCATCGTGTTTGGCACCGGCGCTGTCGATAAACTGACGCGAGAGATCGACCACCAGTTCGCCTTTGTTGAACATCCGCAAGCGACGGCTGTCGGTGACATCGGCCACGTGCACCACCTCGATATTCTCCTCGCGGCAGTAGGCGCAGAACTGCGCGCTATCGGCAGCCTCGACCACCACCGACATCCGCTCTTGGGATTCGCTGATAGCCAATTCAGTGGAGTTCAAACCACTATATTTTGTAGGCACACGGTCGAGGTAGATATCCAGTCCATCGGTCAGCTCGCCGATCGCCACGCTGACACCTCCGGCACCGAAGTCATTCGACTTTTTGATGAGCCGCGTCACCTCGGCACGGCGGAAGAGCCGTTCGAGTTTACGCTCCTCGGGGGCGTTGCCCTTTTGCACCTCACTGGCACAAGTTTCAAGCGAGTGGGTGGTATGTTCTTTGGACGAGCCGGTGGCTCCGCCGATGCCGTCACGACCTGTGCGGCCGCCCAGCAGCAGCACCACATCGCCCTTCTCAGGCTGCTCGCGCCGCACATTGGCCGCCTTCACGGCACCCACCACAGCCCCCACTTCGAGCCGTTTGGCCACATAGTTGTCGTGGTAGATTTCGCGCACGTGGGTGGTCGCCAATCCGATCTGATTGCCATAGCTCGAATAGCCGGCTGCCGCACGCTTCGAAATGACACTTTGCGGCAACTTACCGGCAAGCGTGTCGCTCACCTTTTGGTAGATGTTGCCAGCACCGGTCACGCGCATCGCCTGATAGACGTAGCTGCGACCCGACAACGGGTCGCGAATCGCACCGCCCAGACAAGTCGAGGCGCCACCAAAGGGTTCGATCTCGGTCGGATGGTTGTGGGTTTCGTTCTTAAATTGCAAGAGCCATTTTTCGGGTTGTCCGTCGACATCGACATCGACAAAGATCGAGCAAGCGTTGTTTTCGTCGCTCACCTCCAGATCGTCGAGCAGCCCTTTTTTGCGCAAATAACGGGCGCCGATAGTTGCTATATCCATCAAGCACAGACTCTTGTGCTCGCGTCCCAGTTCGCGGCGAATGCGCAGGTACAAGGCCAGCGACGCCTCGATCTCGCTCTTGACGAACGACTCCTCGACGGTGATGCCCTCCAACTCGGTGGTGAAGGTGGTATGACGGCAGTGGTCACTCCAATAGGTATCCAGAATCCGCAGCTCGGTTTGCGACGGATCGCGCCCCTCGGCGGTGAAATAGTTGACCACCTCACGCAGGTCGTCACTGTTCATCGCCAGCCCCTGCTGTTTGCAATAATCGCCCAACTCGCTGTCGGCCATCTTGGTGAAACCCACAAGCACCGGCACCGGCGTCACCTCGGCCTGCTCCAAATCGGTCAGCACCGCAAGGTTCTTTTCGCGCGACTCGACGGCATTGATATAGTAGGCTTTGATACGCGCCAGCGTCTGGTCGCTCACCGCAGGCTCAAAAAGCAGCAGTTTCGACGAACGGATATGCACCTCGGCCGTCGGTTCAATCAGCCGCACACAATCTTCGGCCGAGGCCGCACGTTGGTCAAACTGCCCCGGGAGGTACTCCACAGCGAGGTATTTGTGTCCCACCAGCGAACAAGCATCGGTCACCGTATCGGTCACCACCTCGCCAAAGACCGCGTAACGGCTCTTGGCGAGCAGCTCCTGTGAGAAGCCGAACAGGTCGTAGACGTTCAGCAACCGCAAGCTGCGAAGCTCAAGGTTCAGGTTGGTATTCAGCTCGCGTAGCAGGCTTTGCGCCTCGACTTGAAATTGAGGAAGTTTCTCAACAAAAATTCGATAATTGTTCATCTTATATCGGTTCTAATTTTTAGTTCGGTTTTGCAAATCACACCGCTGTCAGTCACGGCCGCTGGCCGTGTTTACAAATTTGACCCCACCCTAAATCCCTCCCTTGGGAGGGACTTTAATCCGCATCTGCGGAGCGTGAATCGGTCGCGGTTGTGCGTAATCTTATTTTAAAAAAATACGATAATTGTTCATCTTATATCGGTTCTAATTTTAGTTCGGCTGTAATTCAAAAAAATCACTATGTCCTTTTTCCGGAAAAAGGACTAAAAAGCGTCGCAAGGCGGAAATTGTCGGGCAAAAAAATTTATTTTTCCTAAAACGGGCGACTACCGCGGCTTTGCAAGCAAACCAAACCCGTTTTTAAACGGAAAAATAAACTTTTTCGCAAACCCCGAAATTTTCGCAATGCGATTTGCCATTCGGGAACAAAAAACAAACATTAATGCGATTTGCAATCAGCACCGTCGTCAATCTCGGTCGCGGTTGTGCGTAATCGTCAATCTATCTATTTCACAAAGCGTTCTGCCCACGCCGCAGCATACGCCGTCGAGGTTGCGCCCACAAAGGTAATATGACCCATTTTGCGTTTGGGGCGGCTCTCGGTTTTACCGTAGAGGTGGACGTATACCCCATCACCGGCCATCGTCTGGGCAGCAATCGCCTCAGCTGCAACCAAGTCCTGACCCAAGATGTTTTTCATCACCGTCGGGGCTACCAACGTGGGCTTTTGCAACTCTTCACCGAGCAGGTAGCGCGCCAATTCGCGGAACTGATTGGTGGTGCAACCCTCGATGGTGTAGTGTCCACTGTTGTGGGGACGCGGAGCCATCTCGTTGAACAGAAATTCGTTACCACGCACAAAAAACTCGATCGCTAAAATTCCCTCGTAGCCGCATTGCTCCATAAAACGGCCGCCGGCAGCCACCATTCTCTCCAACAAAGCGTCATCCATCTGCGCCGGAACGACGCACAGATCGAGGATGCCGTCGCGGTGGATATTGCGCCCCACCGGAAAGTGAATCGTCTGCTGCGCATCGCGCACCAGCACCAAACTCACCTCATAGTCGAAGCGCACGAACTCCTCCAAAATGCAGGGCACGGCAAGCATCGGCAGTGCCTGCGCCAGCTCCTCGGCACAATGCAAAACACACTGTCCGTGGCCATCGTAGCCCAGCGTACGCGTCTTCAGCACACACGGGAAACCTAACTTTTGGGTCGCTGCAAGCAACGAAGATTCATCATCAACAGGCTCAAAAAGAGGTGTTTGCAATGCGTGATTGCGAGCATTGGTCTTTTCGCGCAGGCGATCTTGGGAGTCGTACAAGGGTTTAAAACCCTGCGGAATATTATATTTTTCGACCAGCGGAATGAGCACGCTGCCCGGGACATTTTCGAATTCATAGGTCACCACATCGCAGCTACGGCACAGCTTTTCCAGCGCCTCGGGATCGTCATAAGCCGCCACAATTCGTTCGTCGCAGCAACGAAACGCCGGCGCCTGCGCATCGGGATCCAATGCAATGGCGCGTGCGCCAAGTCGATGAATCTCAGTGATAAGCATCAGTCCCAACTGACCTGCTCCGATAATTCCAACTGTTTTCATTACAATTCGGCTTGAAGTACGTCAGCGGTTTGTTGGGCACGAAAAGCCTCCAACTTAGCCGACAACGCGGCATCGCTCAGCGCCAAAATCGACACGGCGATCAACGCCGCATTGCGTGCGCCATTGATCGCGGTCGTGGCCACCGGAACCCCCGAAGGCATCTGCACGATCGACAGCAGCGAATCCAATCCGTTCAGCGCACGCGACTTGACAGGCACCCCCACCACCGGCAGCGTGGTCATCGAGGCCACCATTCCCGGCAGGTGCGCGGCACCACCGGCGCCGGCAATGATCACACCCAGACCGCGTTGCTTGGCCGTTTTGGCGTATTGGCACAGCAAATCGGGCGTCCGATGGGCGCTGACAACCCGTTTTTCGACCTCCACCCCAAACTCTTCGAGCGTGGTGACGGCATCGGCCATCACATCGTAATCGCTCACAGAACCCATAATCACTCCGACCTTCATCTCTTCTGTTTTTTGACTTATTTTAGACCTAATTAAAAAGCAGACCGCCACGACATCACGTCATGGCGGTTTGGTTATCCATTCGAGCGCTCCACAGGCAGGCACTGTTGCCCCCGAGAGTACGCACATTGATCTTGCGATTGCTGCCGGCGTAGCGACGAATAAAATACAGAGGCGCGGCTCTGTTGTCTTTTTCGTTGTCGCAGGTCGATATGGTCGATTGAGATCATCAAAATGGCTGAATTAACCTTACTATACCTATTTATATTAATGGAACTGACATTGTAGCAGCGTCACGAAAACCGTGAATCGAAGTACAGTGTCGCTAAATCAGTTGCAAAAATAACGCTTTGCAGCCGACTTTCAAAATTTACGGAGAGATTCTATTGACAAATTATCGACATTGTGCCTTTCGGCTAATTTTTGGAAGCTGGAGAACAGGGTTCTTAAATTTAAAACAGCTTCTAAAGGGCAAAAAGCCCTCGGCTGATTTGGGCACGCATACGCAGCAGCCACCCCCCTTGGCTCGGCCTGAGGGTGAACAGCAGTAACAACGTGGCGCCCCATTTGAGCAGCTCCAAGACAACGGTTTTGGCACGACGGTGGTGGATCGTGGCACGCAGACGCTGACTCACACCGACGTTGTAACAAAGTCGCCGAAAATAGCTCTCGGTGAGTTTTTCGGGCGGAATGAGGTGCCACATCACCGCCTCGGGCACATACCAAATCGTCTCGCCACCACGCAGCAGCCGTTCGAAAAAGTCGTTTTCCTCACCGCCGATCAGCTGCCGACCGACGCGCCCCAACGACGGATCGAAACCGCCGTAACGCGCCACGCCCTCGCGTCGGAAGGCCATATTGCCGCCTCCGGGAACCCGTCCACGCGGAAAAGGAGTGACCTTCGCCCCGAAATCCATCGGGTTGGCAATGGGCATTTCGGTATATTTCGAGAGCCACGCCGGACGCCCCGTGAGGTATTCGGCGATGATCCGGCCACCAGCCACAACAGCGTCGGGATGGGTCTCGAAGAAGTCGAGATAGGCGCCCAAAAAATCCTCATTGACGCGCTCGTCATCGTCGATGAAGGCCACACAAGGCGCCACAACTTCGGCCAAACCTCGGTTGCGCGCATACGACACACCCTCACCGTTTTCGGTCACCAAACGCAGATTGCACGCCGGATGAGCCGCCGCAAAGGTCGCAAAGCGCGCTTCGGTGTCGTCGGTAGAGTTGTTGCTGACCACCACACACTCCCATTCGGCCGTCGGCAGCCGCTGCCTCACGACAGATTCGAGTGCCACAATAAGTTGTGCGGCACGGTTGTGGGTGGGAATGACAAGTGATAGACGAATCATAGCGCGAATGTAGTAATTTATCCGCAAAAACCTGTATATTTGCATTCAAATATCAAAAAATACAACTATGTTTAAACATCTTTGCGCCCTGCTCGTCGCACTGGCAACGTTGAGCATTGCAGCCGTATCGGCACAGAACGTCACTTGGACAAGCAGCGTCGAGCCGCTCGGAGGCGACACCTGCCGCGTTGTGCTCACGGCAACCATTCCGGCGCCCTTCCATATGTACGACCGCGGCCCCTACGTCGACGGCCCCAACGCCACACAGATCACCTTCACGCCATCGGCCGGCGCGTTGCTCGTGGGCGAAATCGAGCAACTTTCGACCCCCACGCGCCACTACGACAAGACCTACAAGATGGAGATCGGCACCTTTGCCGGCAAGGCGCTCTTTGCGCAAAATGTGCTGGTCACAGCCCCACAGGCGACCGTCAAAGCTGCCGTGGAGTGGATGATTTGTGACGACACAAGTTGTATGCCCCCCTCGGACGAGGAGCTGACCATCTCGCTCACCGCCGCATCGGGCAGTGCAGCCGCTTCGGCGTCTGCGACCGATGGCGCCACGTCCACCGTCTCCCAGTCCGAAGTCGCTCCGACACAGAAAGATGCAGCCGGAAGTGGCACTTTGTGGGCACTCATTATCGAGGCTGTGTTGTGGGGTTTTGCAGCGCTGCTGACCCCCTGCGTCTTTCCGATGGTGCCAATGACCGTGTCGTTCTTCCTCAAAAACGAGGGCGGCGCGGCGCGCGGACGCTTTCGTGCTGCAATGTACGGACTGTTTATTGTGGTGCTCTACACGCTGCCAATTGCGGCCATCATCCTCATCACACGCGTGGTAGGTGGCGATGCTGTGACAGCCGACATCTTCAATTGGCTGGCCACACACTGGCTGCCAAACGTGCTCTTCTTCTTGGTTTTTATGGTCTTCGCGGCCTCGTTCTTCGGCGCCTTCGAGATCACAATGCCCAGCTGGATGGTCAACAAAAGCGACAGCAAAGCCGAGAGCAAGGGACTTGCCGGCATCTTCTTTATGGCGCTGACACTGGTTCTGGTGTCGTTTTCGTGCACAGGCCCCATCGTCGGCTCGGTGTTGATCAAATCCACTTCGGGTGAGTTTTGGAACCCCATTGTCACAATGCTGGCCTTCTCGATCGCCTTTGCACTGCCTTTCACCCTCTTCGCGTTCTTCCCCTCGATGCTCAAGACCCTGCCCAAAAGCGGCGGCTGGCTCAACTCGGTGAAGGTCACCTTGGGATTTATTGAGGTCGCACTCGGCATGAAATTTCTGTCGGTGGCCGATCAAACTTACCATTGGGGATTGTTAGATCGCGAACTTTATTTGGCCATCTGGATCGTCACCTTCTCGTTGATGGGGCTATACTTTTTGGGCAAAATCCGTTTTGCCCACGACAGCGACCGACCCTATCTGAGCGTGGGACGCCTCGCACTCTCGATCGTCACATTCGCCTTCGTGGTCTACCTCATCCCCGGGATGTGGGGCGCACCGCTCAAGGGACTTTCGGGTTACCTGCCGCCACTGCATACGCAGGATTTTGTCATCGGGCAAGGTGGTGGAACCGCTGCCGCCACGCCGTCGCCGATGTTGCTTACGGCCGACGAACGCAAACCCAAACACAGTGATTTTCTCCACCTGCCCCACGGATTGGAGGGCTTTTTCGACCTCGCGGAGGGCGAGGCTTATGCCGCTAAAGTAGGCAAACCCCTCTTCGTCGACTTCACCGGCCACGGCTGCGTCAACTGCCGCGAAATGGAGGCACGCGTCTGGTCGGATCCACAGGTACTCGACATTCTGCGCCGCCACTACGTGATCGTGGCGCTCTACTCCGACGACAAAAAAGTGCTGCCCGAGAGCGAATGGGTAACCACCGACACGGGCAAGGTGCTCAAGAGTCTTGGCAAGATCAATTCGTACTTTGCACTCAAGACCTACGGCGTCAATGCCCAGCCCTACTACGTGCTGCAAGGACGTGATGGACAAGCGCTTGTACCGCCACGTGGTTACGATCTCAACGTTGAAAATTTCATCGCTTTCCTGCGCAGCGGCGTCGAAGCGTACAACAAGTAGAGCGCCCCGAAAGGACAATTTGGGCATAAATATTACGGACATTACACCGATTGCACAGGTTTAATTGTGTAATCGGTGTAATTCGTTTTGTTTGTGTGATCCGGGAATCGAAGGGGCGAAAAGTGAAGGGAGTTCGGAAGAGAGCATTGTCCCGTTTTTGTCCCGTCTTTTATTGAAAAACCGTGTAAAATGCTGTATTTCAGCCTCTTACACGGTTTTGGTAGCGGGAGAAGGACTCGAACCTACGACCTTCGGGTTATGAGCCCGACGAGCTGCCAACTGCTCCATCCCGCGATATGATTGTAGTGATGAACTATCGCTTTTGTGACTGCAAAGATAATGTAAAGATTCGGTTTTACCAAATCCATTGGTAAATAAAATAGTGCAAAAACCATAAGCAGCTCGCTGTCAGGCCGATTTTTGGTAAAAATTAGTGCAATCCGTCCGCCAGCACCTCCGCCAAATCACGCACCTCGCTTGCCGTGCCGCGCACCAAGGCCTTTTTGCACAATGGGCACGCCGTGACAATCACCTCGGCACCCGTATCGTCAAGCATCGCCGTCACCGACTGTGCGATCCGCACTTGCTGGCGGTCGCTGATGGCCGTGTTGGCCACCGAGGAGCCGCAGCAGGGGGCATTCTCGCGCGTCTCGGCCGGCTCCAAAAGCGTGCCGACGGCCTCAATCACCGCACGCGGCTGGTCGTAGATGCCGCTGCCGCGCCCCAATTCACAAGGATCGTGGTAGGTGAAGCGCGTTGCGCCCTGCTTGACACGCAGGCGACCACTTTGCAGCAGGCGCAACATATATTCTGAGTGGTGGAGCACCTCGATGCCCTCGAGCGCATAATCCTCGCGAAAGACACGCAGGCAGATCGGACACGAAGTGACCAACGTGGTGATGCCGTGTTGGCGGAACAAATCGGTGTTGTAGCGCATCATTTTGCGCGCCGAGTCGGTTTCGCCAGCCAATTTGAGCGGACGGCCGCAGCAGACACCGCCCTCACGATCCGCCCACCAAACCTCCTCGCCAGCAGCGTCGAAAATCTGTTGCATCGCCGACAGCGTGCGCGGTGTGAGCAGGGTCATACAGCCTGCGAAGTAGCCCACTTTACCCTCGCCCGAGGAGTGGTCAAGCCCCTTGAAATAGCCGTAGCGACGTTCATCAGGCACATTGTGCATCGTGTCGCGCGAATTCAATCGCAGCGTATTGAGGTCGATATGAACAGGGCATTTGACCACACAGCGGCCGCACATCAGGCAGTTGTCGGCCGTCTGCAAGCGCAGCATATGGTAGCGGCGATCGCGCAGAAAGTAGACCGACTGCACATCGTCGATGCCCAGCACACTTTGGAGTTGGCAGGGGTCGATGCAGATGCCGCAGCGCGAGCAAGCCTCGATCTGAAAGTGGTCAAACGACGACTCTTTCTCGGTCGAACGCAGCTTGTAATGGCGTAAAAATATAAGCGGTATCTCTGTGAAAATGTGCATATAACGCGAGAAGGGCAGCGCCACAAAAAAAACGCCCAACGCCGATGAGTAGACCCACCACAGCACCGCCTCCAAGGTCAGCAGCACCCCGATATGAATCGTGTCGCTCATCCACATCCCGAGCGTTCCGGTCAAGAACCCACCGCCGCCATAGAGGGCACAGGTGCAACTTTCGGCCAGCAGCCGCACCGGGAAGACGAACCACAAAGCCGACAGTGCAATGCGGTCACCGGGCACGTGTTTGGTGGTTCGACGCAAGCCCATTTTCTTGGAAAAGAAGCGTTTACCCCACGCCAAGGTCACACCCGAGAGGACGAAAAGCAGCAGCAGATCCATCACCGAATCGAAGAGCGGTTTGTGATCCAACCCTGTGGCGAAATAGCGAAAAAAGACGTGTCCCTGAATCGGAATCCACCGCACCCCCATATGCGCCATCGTCTCGATCCACCCCACCGAAATGAGCAGAAACCAGCCGAAAGCCAAGCTCATATGCATATAACCCAGCAGCGGATTGACGCGGAAAATACGGCGATGGAGCAACGATTCACCCACCACCTCACCCAAGGCCGACCAGCTCGCACGCGTGGGCAGCCCATAGAGGATGTGTTTCTTGTCGGCGAGCGGCAGCCGGTAGAGCCACACGCCCCACTTCCACACGAGCGCGGTGGCCATCACGGCGAGTCCGACCAAAAACGGTATACAGAATGGTGCAAAAAAAGTCATAGCTAAAAGTCTCCCAATTTACGTTTGATCAGCATCACCACACCGCGCGTATTGATGCCTCGGGGGCACACCAGCCGGCATTTGCCGCAAAGCATACATTTGTTCATCTCCTCGTAGGCGCCTTCGTATTCGCCACGGCGAACCAGCGTATGCACCTTGCGGAAGTTGAACTCGGTGAGGTTGCCGGCGGTGCAGACCGCCGTGCAAGCACCACAACCGATGCAGGTCTGCAATTCGGGCATTTCGCGCAGAATTTCGTCGCTTTTACGCAGGTTGTTGCGGTCAATGTCGATCACACGCGGTTTGCTGATGGAGTAGCCGAAATTGATGGTTGCCATACGTTTACGCCTTTAGGTAGTCGGCCGCAGCATCGGCCGCAGCAATACCCTCGTTGAGGCTCTCGCCGATATTTTTGGGCGCCGTGATCGCCCCGGCATAGAAAACACCCTCCACATTGCTTCGCACATTGCCCAAAAACAGATCGCGCGGCGTCAGAAATCCGCTCGGTGCTTGGTTCAGTCCGGCAGCAGCCGATAGCGCGGCATTGTCGTCGTTGGCTCGCATCCCGACAATCAGGATCAGCATATCGACGCTCATACGCAGCGGACGACCCGTCAGCGTATCCTCGGCTTTGATCTGCACCCGTCCGTCAATCATCGGGCTGGCCTCCGAAATACGGCCGCGCACAAAGTGAATGTTGTATTTTTGCTGTGCCTCGCGGTACATCTCCTCGTAGCCCGGGCCGAACATACGAATATCCATATAGAAGTTGAAAACATCGGCTTCGGGGAAAAGTTGCTTCATCTCGATGGCCTGCTTGACCCCCGTGATGCAGCAAACCTTGGAGCAGTGCGGCTGGCAGACCTTCTCATCGCGCGAACCCACGCAGTGCAGAAAAGCAATGCGTTTGGGACGCGAACCGTCGGCCTTGCAGATGCGCCCCTCGTTGAGCATCCGCTCCATATCGACCGTCGTGAAGACGTTGTCGTAGATGCCGTAGCCGTACTCCTCTTTGAGCCGCGCGTTGAAGAGCGTGAAACCCGAGCAAACCACCACCGAATCACACGCCAACGTGCGCCCATCGAAGAGGATCACCTCCTTGGTTGTGAAGCTCTTAACCTCGGTCGAGAGCATCACCGTCACGTGGCGCTCCTTGATGCGGCGACGCAGTTCCGAAAGCACCTCCACGGCCGGCGTGAACGACGGGAAAAGCACGTGCCAGCCCCGAAGTTTGCCGCCCAGTTCGTTCTCTTTCTCGATAATTGTAGGCGTAAAACCTTGATCTGCAAGGCGCAAAGCTGTCTGCATACCCGCCACGCCGCCACCTATGATAATGACCTGTTTCATCACTTTTTGATGTCGTAGATTGTCTCTGCCGAGCAGCAGTTCACCACCGCCGATGCAGGTTTTCCAATATATTTTCCGTTGCGACCCAAATATTTGGCCGCCGGATCGTAATCAATGCCCATTTTGTCCAACAGCGGTTCAACGTCCACTTGGTGCATCTGCATCCCCAGCGCCCACGGATCGTAGCCCAACACCAAGCCGGCCATCTCTTCGTAGCTCAACACCGGGATGCCGTGGCCGTTCTCGCCGTAGGTTGTCCCCTCCATCTCGGCAATCGCGTACTGCCACTTGTCGAGGAACATCGTACAGCCCGGGCAGTTAGCCACAATGAAGTCGGGTTTGTAGGGTGCCATACTCTCCAATTTCTTGTGCGAATTGGCGATCGAATAACCCCGATTGGCCTGCACCAAGTAGTTGCGGAAACCGAAGCCGCAGCAGTGTCGGCGCTCGGGATAATCGACGCACTCCCCACCCCACGCATCGACCATTCCGGCCAGCACATAGGGGAATTCGGAGCCACCAATACCCGATTTGGGGAAGATCTTGGCGTAGTGGCAGCCGATATGTTCGACCACGCGCAGCGGCTCACCGGTCACGGCATTGACCAACCGATGTTTGGCGCGCGCAGCGATCTGCTCGCGGAAATGGAAAACCACGTCGGAGGTGTGCGCCAAACTTTTGGGCACCACAAATTCGCGTCCGGTGGCTTTGAAAAGGTTCTCACGCGTCAAGGCCTCCATCTCGGGAAACTCGTGCCACGTGGCCAAAATCTCGCAATACACACCGAACGAAGTGATGCACGAGGTCACCAAATTCTCGTAACCCGACTCACCCATCAGCGAAAACTGACGCGCGACAACCGTCATAATGGTCTCAAGAGGCACAATGTCAGAGTGGTATCCGATGCCCGTGCACGAAGAGTGACGTGGATCATCCAACAGATCTTTGCCCAAATCGTTGCGCAGAATGTCGATAAATGCCTTTTCGCTGCCGGGGAAAAAGTTCTGACGAATGCAGCTGCGCGCATAGTAATAACGGTCGTCGGCAATCTGCTTTTGGTAGTCGGACCAGTCTTTGCGTTTTATCATAGCATCAGATAGTGTTTGAATTTTTGCTGAAAACGTCCATCATATAGCGGTCATCGGCACCGTCATAGCCCATTTCGCGCGCCTTGGTGTCGGAATATTGCTCGATGTCGGCAAAGAGCTTGCTGCCGCCGCTGACCTCAAAAATTTGGTGGATCTCCTCCAGCGATTTGTCGTCGATGCGACGCAAAGCGCCTGCCCCTTCGCGCATATAGACGGGCGAAAATTGACCGTAAATCTCTTTATCGTGGTCGTAAATCCACTGCCAAACAGTACCCTGCTCGGGGTGCAACTCGGGTTTGACCAAACGCGGCACAATGCAGTAGCCTGTGCGCAAAATATTCTCGCCGATGATGCGTTTGAGGGCTAATTGCTGACGCCCCTTCTCGCTCTCGACAAAGAAACCCAACTTCTGCGACAGTGTGCGCAAGGCTTGGATCACATACCCGGGCGTATTGCCCCGTGGACAGCGCGGACGGCACGACATACACTCGCCGCAGTACCAAATTGTGTCGCTCTTGAGCAACTCCTCGATGGCTTCATCATCGCGCGTTTGCACCGTGTTGACGATTTGACGGGGATCGTAATCGTAGAACTCGGCCGCCGGACAGACGCCCGTGCAGATACCGCAGTTCATGCACGACTGAAGACCCTCCTTCATCCGCACATCCTCCATCAGCATATCGAAATATTTTCCCATATTTTTCCTTTCGGAGCTGCCCCAATGGCACCCCCTTGAAACAAAAAAAACCTTTGCACCGCAAAGGTAGGGAATCCACACGGAACGCGGAGTAGTATAAATACCTAATTACGCCGCCGCTCGTAGCTCTCGAAGGTGAACGCATAGGGGAAATCCTTGCCGCAAACGAATGACTCCGTGCCGGTTAGTTGCCACGCCGACTCGTCCCACGCAGGGAACAACGTGTCGCCTTGGTAGGGGTGATGAACACGCGTCAGGTAGAGGCGATCGGCCACGGCAAGAGCCTCGGCATAGATTTGAGCGCCCCCGATCACAAAAAGCTCCTCCGACGGTGCGAATCGCGCCACGGCCTCGGCGAGCGAATGCACCACCGTGCAGCCCTCGATCTCGATCGACTGCCGCGTGATGACCACATTTTCGCGATTGGGCAGCGGCCGGCCAAGCGAGAAGTGGGTCTTGCGTCCCATAACAACCGGATGGCCTGTGGTGAGGGCTTTGAAGTGGCGCAAATCTTCGGAGATGTGCCACACGAGGGAATTTTTGTCGCCGATGACCCCATTTTCGGCGATTGCTACAACGATGCTAATCATAGGTCAAACAGGTCGGTTATGCGTTCTCCGCCAAAAAGGCGGTAGCTTTGCCACCCCTCCCGACGTGCCTGCGCGATGTTGGCGGCATTGTCGTCGATGAAGAGTATTTTTTCGGGAGCCACACCGATTTGGGCGGCAACGTGGCGGTAGATTGCCGAATCGGGTTTGCGCAAATGCAGCTCATCGGAGTAGAAACAAGCGGCAAAAAGCGTATCGAAATCGTCGCCGAACTGTGCGGCGAACTGCTTCCGAAAATGAACGCGATGCGGCAAATTGGTATTGCTCAATAGGTAAATTTTGCCTTGCTTTCCCAGCCCACGCAGCAGCTCAACACGTTGACGATCAAAGCTCAGCAGCAAAGCGTTCCACGCCTGCCACAACCGCGCATCGGACAACTGCTGCGTCACCGGATAGGTGCGCCGCAGTGCCTCTAAAAACTCCTCGGGGCTTACCAGTCCCAGTTCCAAGTCGCGGAAAATTGTTTTGTGGTCGGCCATAACATCCACGGCTTCAACTCCTTCGATCTGCAAAGCACGGAAAGCATCGACCGTTCGCGCAAAATCGACGTCGAGCACAACACCGCCCAAATCAAAAATAAGGGCTTCGATTTGTGGGGCGCAAATGCCGGGGATATTTATCTTCGTCGTCATTCGATCAAAAAGACATTGGAGCCTTGATGGCCGGCCACGGATCGTAGCCTTCGAGCGTAAAATCTTCGGGGCGGAAGTCGAAAATCGACTTCACAGCAGGGTTCAGGTGCAGCTGAGGCAACGAACGCGGCGCACGCGCAAGCTGCTCATCGACCTGCTCCAAATGGTTCAAATAGAGGTGCGCGTCGCCCAAGGTGTGGATAAATTCACCGGGTTGCAAGTCGCAAACCTGCGCCATCATCCGCACCAGCAAGGCGTAGGAGGCGATGTTAAACGGCACCCCCAAAAACGTATCGGCACTGCGCTGGTACAATTGACACGACAAGCGCCCATCGGCCACATAGAACTGAAACAGCACGTGGCAGGGCGGCAGCGCCATCTGCTCCACCTCCCCCACATTCCAAGCCGAGACCAAGATGCGCCGCGACTCGGGTTGGTGACGGATCAACTCCACGGCTTGCGCGATTTGATCCACCACACCGCCGTCGGGCTTCGGCCAGCTGCGCCATTGGTAGCCGTAGACGTGGTTCAAATCGCCAAAACGGTAGCCGTCGATGGGCGAATCAATCCCCTCTTGCGCCGCGCGCAGGAAGGTTTCACGATCGACCGGCAGCACGCCGTGACGGATGCAAAGCTCGTTGTAGTAACGAAAAGCATCGTTGTCCCAAATGTGGACACCGTTGTCAATGAGGTATTTAATATTGGTATCGCCGTTCAAAAACCACAACAGCTCATAGATGATCCCCTTCAGAAAAACTTTTTTGGTGGTCAGCAGCGGAAAGCCGTCGGCAAGATCGAAGCGCATCTGGTGACCAAAAACGCCCCGCGTCCCTGTTCCGGTGCGGTCTCCGCGGACAACGCCCTCGGCCTTGATCCGACGCAACAAATCGAGGTACTGTTTCATCGCTCAAGTCGATGAAGGGTCAGGCTGCCCGAAGCATCGAGCACCGCGTAGGAGGGGTTGCGCTCCCAGCCGCCCAAGTTGACCACGTGCAACACACCGTCGCGGTAGTCACGCGCAAAATGCAGGTGGCCAAAGACGAAGTGGTCAACAGCGTGGGTAGCAGCATATTCGCGCGCATAGGCGATAAGTGGTTCGGTAAGCGTTGCATCGAAACCACCCTCGGTCAGGTGTTTTTTGTGGGAGTGACCGCTCCACCAGTGGCCGAAACGCATCGCCAAATCGGGATGAAGCAACCACGAAAAACCATAGCGCAACGTCCGCGAACGGAACACGCCATTGAGCAGGCGCAGCATCGGCAGGTTGTCGATCTTAATATTGTCACCGTGAGCGACAAAAACCCGTTGATTGCCAAAGGTCAGCAGCTGCGGCGTGGTGTAAATTTCGACACCACATTCACGCGTAAGGTAGTCGGTGACCCACATATCGTGGTTGCCGGTGAAGAAAATCACACGGATTCCGCGATCGGTCAACGCGGCCAATTTGCCCAACGTGCGCACAAAACCCTTGGGCACCACGTGGCGGTATTCGAACCAAAAATCGAAAATATCTCCAACCAAACAGATCGTCTCCGCATCCTGCGCCACCCCGTCGAGCCACGCGACAAAACGCTGCTCGGCAGCGCGTGACGTCGACTGATCGCCGGCGCCCAAATGAATATCGGATGCGAAGTAAACCATTATTTCGTCAGTTCGGCCAGCCGCTCCTCGAGGCTCTTGCCATAGATGTCCTTGGCAACGATCGCTCCTTGCTTGTCAATGAGGAAGTTAGCCGGAAGTTTCTGGATATTATAGAGACCCACCGCCGACGAAGAACCACCACGCAGGTCGCTCACCGAGATCCACGGCAATTGTTGTTCCTGTACGGCTGTGATCCACAGCGGTTTGGAGGTATCGACAGCCACTTGATAGACCTCAAAAGCGGTCGGGGCATCGGCAAATTTCTGATACGTGAGTTTCAACTCGGCATTGAGCGAATTGCTGCTGCCGGCCTCGGCCGACCAAAAATCGAGCAGCACGACTTTGCCTTTGAGCGACGAAAGACGGATCTTTTTGCCGAAGATGTCCACCATTTCGAGATCGGGATAGCCGGCTTCGGTGATTTGGGAGGTGAGGCTAATGCGCGCGTCCATACGGGCAATTTCGCCCAACAACGATTGGAGGTAGGGCGATTCGGGATAGCTCTTTTCGATCGCTTCGGCCACGGTGCGGAAGTAGACCACATCGCTGTCGCCGCTCGACAGATAGCTGTCGCCCGGCAGTCGCTGATAGAGGGCATAGACCGCCGCCAACGACGATTTGTGCTCGATGATGAAACGCAATTGTTCGCGGCGAATGCGGTAATATTCGGCCGTGTATTCGCTCACAAGGGTTTTGCGCTCCTCCTCGGTGAGCTTCGTGCTGCCAAATTGAGCCGACAAATTATCCAACTGATGCGCGCCGGCCACATAGGCCTGATAGAACTGACGCAAAAGCTCCGATTCGGCGGAACCCTCGATGGTATAGTTGCGCACAACGCGCCCGATCGAACTGACCGTCACACGATCGCCACCGGCCAAAAACAGCGGAATGCGGTCGCCGTTGTAGACTATATTATAGAGGGACGGGGTTTTCTGCACCCGCTTCAATTCGAAACGATAGAGGCCGTCGGCATCGAGCGAGGTCGAATCGATGAGCGTCTGCGCCAAAGGAGAGACTTGTTCCAGATAGATGGTCTTAGCGTCATTGCCGACAATACGACCCGATATTTTGACTTTCGCCGACTGGCAGCTGCACATCATAGCCGCCGCAGTCAAGGAGACGAAAAGTAGCTGATTATTCATTGAGATTTCGATTTTGAAACAGTTTTAGAAGCTGTTTAAATTTGTTACCAAAGGTACTTAGATAAGTTTAAAACAGCTTCTCAGCTGCAAATATATCAAATTTTCGTAACAAATAAGCACATTAAGCAGTGCAAAACAATTATTAATAAATTAAAACAACCCCTTATTTCGACGAATTGCGGTAGGGTGTATTGTTTTTTGTGAAATTGCGACCATAGGGTTGGTTGCGATTTTTCTGCTGCTGGGGGCGCTGTCGCTGCTGAGAACCCTTCTGCGTATGCGCCGGAAGGTGCTGTTTATATTCACTTCGGAGATTATTCAAAGCAACTTCATCCAATTCGATCGCACCTTTGGACATCCGTTTAATATCTTTCACAATCACCTCGTTGCTGGGGTGCTCCTGATTGTATTCGTAGCTCTTGGTGCGCATAAAACGCGCTAAATTGTCGATGATCTGTGCCACCGCCTGCGAATTTTTGTCATCGACCAAACTGCGAATCATCAGTTCGACATACTTGCCATAGTGTTTGTGGGTAATGCGCGTTTGGTTGTAGCCCAAATGGTGGGGCGTGACGATCAGATCTTGACGCGATGGTTGTGGGTAGGGCGAATCCACATCTAATTTAAAATCAGACATAATGAACATGTGATCCCACAGTTTGTGGGTATAGTCCGCCGTATCGCGCAGCAGCGGATTGAGGTTACCCATCACGGCAATCACCGCGCGCGCTTGACGATTGCGCTGCTGACGGTCTTCGATGACAAGCAACGAATCGACCATCTCTTGGACGTGGCGCCCATATTCGGGCAGATACAACTTGCGTCGTGTGTAATTATAATTTTTCTTCATATAGTATTTGCGGTTCCATTCATTAGTGCAACTCGTCCACAAAATAGAAAGGCAGGACACGTGCAATGGACCGATAAAAGACGTTTTATTGAATCACCTGTGCATCTAAGCAAAACACTTTAAGATTGGTTTTACATCGCAGAAATGATAGCTTTGGGACAAAAGTAGGCAAAATTTCAGGAAAAACAAGCTATGGCAAAAGTTTTAATTCTGGATCAATCAAAAAGTATGCGCAACATCCTGCGCGAAAGATTGGAGTACGAAGGCTTCGCAACCGAGACCGCCGAAGATGAAGCTACGGCCTTAGCGCTCTGCAACCAGACCACCTTCGATCTAATCCTCTCCGACACCCAATGCAAACGCCCTGCCACCAACGTGCCGTTCATCGTTCTCTCGGCCGAGGGATCCATTGATTCGGCTGTGGAGGCCGTACGCAGCGGTGCCCAAGACTATCTGACCAAGCCCATTGATATGAACCGCCTTTTGCAGTCGGTTCATCGCAGCATCGACACCCCGGCACCCGTAGCTGTTGCCGTTGCCGCCGCCGTCACCATCACCGCCCGACGTAGCCGCCGATCCCACGGCTCTTCGGCCGAAAGCATCATCGGCACCTCGCCCCAAATCGAACATATGCGCGGCTTGATCGACAAAATCGCTCCGTGCGAAGCGCGTGTACTGATCACCGGCGAAAACGGCACGGGCAAAGAGTTGGTCGCGCGCTGGCTCCACGCCAAAAGCCTACGCGCCGCAGCCCCCTTCGTCGAGGTCAACTGCGCGGCAATCCCCTCGGAGTTGATCGAGAGCGAGTTGTTCGGCCACGAAAAGGGCGCCTTCACCTCGGCCATCAAACAGCGCAAAGGCAAATTCGAACAGGCCGACGGGGGCACACTCTTTATGGACGAGATCGGCGATATGTCGCTCTCGGCACAGGCCAAGGTGTTGCGTGCATTGCAAGAAAACCGAATTAGCCGCGTGGGCAGCGATCGGGATATTGATGTCGACGTACGCGTGATTGCCGCCACCAACAAAAACCTGCGCGACGAGATCACCAAAGGCAACTTCCGCGAAGACCTCTACCACCGCATCGGGGTGATTGTGCTGCGCGTTCCGCCCTTGCGCGAACACCACGAAGATATTCCGTTGCTGGTCGATCACTTCATCCAAATGATTAGCAACGAGTACAATATGCCGCCCAAACCACTCGACGCGCAGGCACTCGAAGCGCTCAGCGCGATGCCGTGGAGCGGCAACATCCGCGAATTACGCAATGTGATTGAGCGGCTGATCATTCTCAGCGACACACGCATTACCCTCGAGGATGTTCGTGCCTACTGCTGAAGCAGCGTCAGAATTTCCAAGGGTTCATCGACGATGTGCTGCGCCCCCGAGGCCTCCAACTCCGCACGGCCGCGGAATCCCCACGTGACGCCCACCGAGCAGACACCGGCCGCCGCTGCCGTCTGCATATCCACGTCCGAATCACCGACATAGAGCACACACTCTTTCTCCACACCCGTTTGGGCGAGAATTTCGGCAATGACCGCCGGATCGGGCTTCAGCGCCACACCGGCACGCTGGCCGAAAACGGCCACAAAGCGACTTTGCGGAAAGTAATGACGGATGAGTTTTTCGGTGCCTGCCTGAAATTTGTTCGACGCCACGGCCAGCATCACACCACGCTGTTCGAGCGCCGCAACCAATGCCGGAATCCCCTCGTATGCCGTCGTATGAAGGTCGATATGTTCGGTGTAATAGCGCACAAAATCGGCACGCACGGCCGCCACCTTTTCGGGCGTACGCAGCGCCTCGGGCAGTGCCCGCTCCACCAGACGCAGCACGCCGTGCCCCACAAAGTGGCAATATTCGGCGTAGGTGTGTTGTGGCAGGTGGTGGGCGGCGAGCACCACATTGCAGCTTGCTGCCAAGTCACCAATCGTGTTGAGCAGCGTGCCGTCGAGATCGAAGATCACCAACGCAATTTTGTTTGCTTGTTGCATTATTTTTCTGTTGAAAGTTGGTGCAAAAGTAGCAAAAAAAGTTGTATATTTGAGCGATGAATCTCTTCCTCTTAGACCTTTCGCTGTGGCGCTTTCCGGCTTCGCTGATTTTGGCCGTCGCTTTTCTGCTCGCACTGTGGGCTGCGGATCACTACTTCGGCAGCTCTCGCGTGTGCCGCACACTAACCGCCACGCGCACAGCGATTCTGCTCATCACGTGCCTTGCCGCCGTGCTGGTGGTCGAGGGCATTTGGGCTTGGGGACTCTACCACACGTGGCCGTTCGTGCTGCTGGTGGGGCTACTCGCCGCCTCGTTGGGGCTGATTGTGCTGCGAGGCTTTCGCGCGCGACGTGACGCCTCTTTTCTGCTCAACCACACCGGCCTATTTCTGATTTTATGGGGCGCACTGTTCGGTGCTCCCGACGTGATGCAGGGACGTATGATTGTGCGCGCAGGACAAAGCGAATCGCTGGCCTACACCGTTCAAGGCGAGATCATTCCACTACCATTCACGGTGCATCTCAACCGCTTCACGGTCGATTACTACGACGACGGAATCACGCCTCGGCAATTCCGCTCGGAGCTTCACTTGGACAACACCGCGGCACAGGTCGAAGTCAATGCGCCGGTGCATTACGCCGGTTACACACTCTACCAAGATGGCTACGACACCCAACACGGCAGCTACACGGTGCTGTTGGTGGTGCGCGATCGGTGGTTGTGGGTGGTTTGGCTCGGCGTGGCGCTGTTGGCCGCCGGAGCACTCCTATTATTAATACAAAGACGATGATTGGCTGGGATGAATTTGTGATATTCGGCGCCATAGCCATTGCGCTTTGGACGCTCGGCGCCGGCGTTGCACTGCGCCACGCACGCACTGGAAGTGCACTTTTTTTGGCCGGCACGGTGCTCTTTGCGACCTTCATCGCACTCTTTTGGCTCTCGGCAGGTCACGCCCCAATGCGCACTTTGGGCGAAACACGGCTTTGGTACTCACTCTTTATCGCCGCCACGGGCTGGGTGCTCTTCATCCGCTGGCGCTATCGTTTTCTGCTTCCCTTCGCCGCTGTGCTGGCCTCGGTCTTCACCGTGATCAACATCCTCAGACCCGAAATCCATTCGCAGACGCTGATGCCTGCCCTGCAAAGTGCTTGGTTTGTCCCCCACGTGGCAATCTATATGCTCTCCTACGCCGTGATGGCCGTGGCGCTGGCGCTGGCCGTAGCAGCACGCTTTCACCGTGAACAGCTTCTCCTGCACGCCGATCGCTTGGTGCGAATCGGATCGGCATTGCTGATCATCGGGATGCTGATGGGTGCCGTCTGGGCGCGGCAGGCGTGGGGCAACTACTGGGCTTGGGACGCCAAGGAGAGCTGGGCTGCTGTAACGTGGTTGCTCTCATTGTCTTACATTCATTTTCGGTTGCATTACCCAACGTGGCAACGCACAGCCGTAACGCTGCTTGCCGTCACATTCTTAGCCCTGCAAATCACTTGGTATGGCATAAATTATATGCCTTCGGCAAAAAAAAGTATGCATACCTATACAATGAATCGATAAAATAGCTATTTTTGTTCTATCTACTCACACAAATCGTGTAAACAATGAAGAAAATCGTCGTTGTCATTCTTGCTTTACTGATCGCAGGAGCTGCCATTATGGCCATCTACCGCTTCAACTTCCGCAAATCAATCCCCACGGAGGCACCCATCGAGGAGCAAGTTGCAGCCATTCTGACCCAAAACGAATGCCTTGCCTGCCACGATCATCAGGCACCACAACCCTTCTACATCAACTTCCCTCTCGTCGGAGAGCGTCTGCAAGGACACATTTACCGTGGTACTCGCTTCACCGATCTCAAAACCCTGATCGCCGACCTGCAACACATCGACGAGGCGTCGCTCGCCAAATTGGAACACACGATGCTCAGCGGATCTATGCCACTGTTGGAGTATAAGTTAGCACACTGGGGCACCGGTTTCAATGCTGCCGAGAAGAGCGTGCTGGCCGGTTGGATCCGCGACGTGCGCGCCCAGCGTTTCGCCACAGGACTGGCCGCCGAGCAATTTGCCAACGAACCCGTGCAACCCCTGCGCGAGTTTATTCCGACCGATTCGGCCAAAGTCGCTCTGGGCTTCAGCCTCTTCACCGACGGACGTCTTTCGACCGACGGCACCATCTCCTGCGCCACCTGCCACCCCCTCGAAAAGGGCGGTGTTGACGGCACGCGCACCTCCGAAGGTATCGCCGGACAATTTGGCGGCATCAATGCCCCAACGGTCTACAACGCTGTTTTCAACTGCCAGCAGTTCTGGAACGGTCGCGCCGCCGACCTTGCCGAGCAGGCTGCAGGTCCTCCGGTGAACCCCATAGAAATGGGCACCCAAACGTGGGAGGAGATCGCCGCACGCCTCAACACCGACAAAGCACTCGTTCAACGCTTCAAGGCACTCTACCCCGAAGGGCTGACCCCGACCACCGTCACCGACGCCATTGCCGAGTTCGAGAAGACGTTGATCACTCCCAATGCGCCCTTCGACAAGTACCTCAAGGGCGACACGGAAGCCATCACCGCCAATCAGATTGCCGGCTATGAGCTTTTCAAAACCAACAAATGCGCCACTTGCCACGCCGGACAAACACTTGGTGGACAGTCGTTTGAATATATGGGTATCGCCGAAGATTATTTTGCCGCACGCACCCCCGAAATCGTTACCAACAACGACGACCAAGGCCTCTTCGGCTTCTCGGGCAACGAAAACGACCTCCACAAATTCAAGACCCCGAACCTGCGCAACATCGCCCTCACAGCCCCCTACCTGCACGACGGTTCGGCCAAGACGCTCAACGAAGCAGTCATCGCGATGTTCCGCTTCGAGAATGGCACCGCCCACACGCAGCAAGACGTGGAGCAGATCGTCGATTTCTTAGGCACCCTGACCGGCGAGAATCCGCATCTGCAATAGA
>JAVVYP010000021.1:0-627 GCA_036651015.1 Alistipes sp. | reverse complement strand
AACATCGCAGAGTGATCACCCATTGGACATCTCGTATGCCACCCTATCTGCAGGTGTTTATCAAATAGTTGCAAGTGTCGGGAAGATGCGTGCAAACGCAACAATTTAGGCGCTTCGGTTCCGACCTTTTTGGCCAATTCTATGCTGTTTAGTACACTTTTAGGGAATTTTAGGCCAAAAAATTTGGGCGATGCCGATTGTTTTCATACTTTTGCCCCGATTTTCCGCACCACTTGGGCGGATAGTACGAACCAAAAAAAATTGTAATGAAAAAAATTATCCTGCTTCTGGCCGCCGCTGCTATCACGTCGGGTGCGCTGGCCGAGGGGTACCAAGTCAACAACCTCTCCTCGAAACAAAATGGTATGGGTCACGTGGGCACCGCCCTCAAGCTCAACTCCGAATCGCTCTATTTCAACCCCGCGGGAGCTGCTTTCCAGACCTCGAAATTCGATATTTCGGCCGGAATGACAGGCGTCGCCTCCTCCTGCACCTTCACCAACATCGACTACACGGGCGAAAACCGCATCTCGGCCAAAACCGACAACGACATCGCAACCCCGATGTACGTCTACTTCAACTACAAACCCACCGAAAGGCTGGGCATCGGTGTCAGCTTTACGACCC
>JAVVYP010000020.1:0-30853 GCA_036651015.1 Alistipes sp. | reverse complement strand
AAAGAGCAAAACGTGCGTTATCTACGTTGGCATATGTGGGGAGAAGACTGCGCACCCGGCGAGTTGTATGTTTGGACAAAATAACAGATCGCAACAACTCCTGCCCCAAAGGCTGTGAGTGAGAAGAATAGAACAAGGGCGTAAGGATTGCGCGGTTTTAACCGTCACCTTACGCCCTTGTTTTGTTGTTTTACGACCCCCGCGGGGTAAAAATAGCTTCTTATCGGATTGTGAAGTCGAGAATCGCTTGCGCGCAGGCGACAGGCTCTTCGAGAAAACCCATATGACCGGCGTGTTCCAGCCAAACTACTTGCGCTTCGGGGTGGGTTGCAAGCATTGCTTCGGCCGCCTCGCGTGGGATATAGTCGTCCTCGCCGCCGAGAATGAAGAGCACGGGAACGGTGGTGTGTCGTATCATTTCGTGCTGATCTTTGCGTGCCGCCATACCGTTCAGCAGGGCGATGATGCCCTCATCTTCGGTGATGAAGATTTGTTCGGTCAGCTCTTCGATAGCCTCTTGCATCCGGGCGCGGTTGGCGGCCGCGAAGCCGGCGGCCGGGGCTACGTGTGCCAGCAAATCCTTTTTGCCGGACTGCACGAGCGCAATTTCGCGATGGCGGTTCTCGATCTTCTCGGGGGTGTCGGCGTTGGGGGTAGAGCTGAGCAACACCACGCCGTCCAGCAGCTCGGGGTGTCGCTCACAGAGTGAGAGCGCCACATAGCCACCCATCGAGTGTCCGACCACCGTGCAGCGCGCGATGCCGAGGTTTCGGAGGGCTTCGTAGACTGTGTCGGCGAGAAATTCCATCGTGTGGACGCTGCCGTTGACGATCGAAATGCCGTGTCCGGGCAGGTCGAGCGTCACCACGCGAACTTGCTTGTAAAGATAGGGGACGAACTCCTCCCAAACGAGCATCGACTCCAAATAACCGTGCAGCAACACAACGCATTTATCCCCGACTTGCGAGTCGCAGATGTGCAGCGCCGTTGGCCCTGCCATTATGAATTTTTCGATCATTGTCTTTGATTACTCCTCATCATCGAGGTAGTCGAGTACGGATTCACGTTTGGGTGTGGTGATTTGGTCTTCTTCGTCGTCCTCGTTGAGGCTACTGTAAAGTGTGTGGCGTACCTTGCCGCTTTTGTGCATCGGTTCGAGGCGTTTGGCCTTGCGAAGTTCGTCCGCGTCGTGTTCGCGAATCCCCTTGGGTGTTTTCATGGATGAGAAATGTGGGTTGGGTTTTAGAAATTTTCGGTGTCGAATACCCCTTCATAGACGCTACGTGCGGCTCCTGTAAGGCGAATATCCGTATAAATTTGTGTGTTTGGTTGGTGTGCGAATTGCACCGAAAGCTCGCCTCCGGGCACTGTGATTTCGTATTTTGTGGTGTTGTGTTGCCGGGCGTAGTTGGTGATGATTGCGGCGGCCGTTGCCCCCGTACCGCAAGCTTGTGTCTCGGCCTCGACACCGCGTTCGTAGGTGCGTACGCTGATTTTACCCTCGCCCAACAGCTGCACAAAATTGACGTTGGTGCCTTGTGCAAAGCGCGCCGTGTCGTGGCGAATCTGTCGTCCGCGACCGTCAACATCCACCGTGTCAATCTCTTCGACAAACTCCACATAGTGCGGAACACCCGTGTTGACAAACCACCAACCGTCGCCGCTCTCAATCGTCGATACGTTGATGATGCCCAATTCGACCTGCGCCACAGTACCCTCGACGTGGCACATACGCGCCGTGTGTAGTCCGTCGGCCGCCTCGAAATGCAACACCTTGGTGTCGATGCCCAATCGGTGGGCAAAGAGTGCGAAGCAGCGTCCGCCGTTGCCGCACATCTCGCCCTCGGAGCCATCGGCGTTGAAATACCGCATCGCCGCCTGTTGCCGTGCGCTGCGTTGCAAGGTCATCAACCCATCGGCGCCAATGCCGCGGTAGCGGTCGCACAGGTGTGCAATCAGCTGCGGCTCGGCGTGAAAAAGCTCCTTGCGGTCGTCGATCAGGATGAAATCATTGCCTGCACCTTCGTATTTTGTGAATGCTATCTGCACGGTTTAAAGTGGTTATATCGTTACAAAAATAATAAAACTTCTAAAAGTTTTACTACTTTTGTAGAAAATAAACACATTTAGAGACGCCTTGTACCGTTTTTGCATATTACATTATAAAAATTCCCTATGAAAAGCTCACTTTTTAAGCACCGCTCGATCCGAAAATTTCGTTCCACGCCGATTCCCGAGGAGGTGCTTGGTGATGTTTTGGAGGCGGCGACACGTGCTTCGACCTGTGGAAATATGCAGCTCTATTCGCTTGTTGTGACGCGTGATGCAGCTCTGCGCGCGCAGCTTGCTCCCTGCCACTTCAACCAGCCGATGGTCACCCAAGCGCCGTGTGTGGTGACCGTTTGCGTCGATGTGCACCGCTTTACGATGTGGTGCCAACAACGCGACGCCGATCCGGCCTACGATAATTTCGCTTGGTTTCTCAACGGGGCAACCGATGCGTTGCTGGCCGCGCAGAATCTGTGTGTCGAAGCCGAGTTGAACGGTCTGGGTATCTGCTATTTGGGTACGACGATCTATACGGCTGGCGATATAGCCCGAATTCTGGAACTGCCCAATGGCGTTATTCCGCTGACGACCATCGTGTTGGGTTATCCGGACGAGAAGCCCGAATTGACCGATCGTCTGCCTCTGGAGGCGGTGGTGCACTACGAAAAATACACCGACTACACGGCTGCCGAAATCGACGAGTTGTGGGCTGAACGCGAGGAGTCGGCGCTGACCCGACAGCTGCTTGAGGAGAACGAACTGCCCAATTTGGCACAGATCTTTACGCAGCGTCGTTATGTGCGTACGGACAATTTGGCCATCTCCAAATCCTATTTGAACCTTCTGAAGGAGAGGGGCTTCTTCAACAACTAACTTCGTGCGTGGAGTAGGTTGCATAGGTGTTGCTGTTGTGCTGGGCTTTTTGTGCTCGGCTTGCAGTGTCACGCGGTCTATTCCCAAAGATCAATATTTCCTGCAAAAAGTCACCATCGAGGACGACAAGGCGACGCCCCACAAGGAGCGAATCACCGCTGCCGACCTCGAAAAATATGTGCGTCAAACGCCTAATAAGCGGTTTTTAGGTACCAATCTCTATGTGTGGCTCTATGAGCAGGCCAATCCCAAGAAGCAAAATCGTTGGAACAATTGGAAGCGCAAAATCGGTCGCGCGCCGGTGTTGCTTGACCGCAATTTGACCGAAAAAAGTACGCAGAATCTGAAGGTTTTTATGGATTCCAAAGGCTTTTTCTCGTCAAATGCTTGGGTGGAAGTGGACACCACCTCGCGGCGCAAGCGTGCACGGGTGACCTATCACACCCGTCAAGGGGTGCCCTATCGCATCGACAGTGTCTCATACGATTTCAAGGATAAATTCTTGGAACAGATCATTTTACCCGACACAACGCAGACGCTCATACACCCGGGCAAGGTCTTCGACATCACGATGCTCGATGCCGAACGCGAACGCATAACCACCTACCTCAAGGAGCGCGGGTACTACAATTTTTCGGTCAACAACATCGAATACCTTGCCGACACCCTCGGCGGTGATCATCGCGTCGACCTGTCGGTGATCGTCAAGCAATATTTGGCTGGTTACAACGACCGAGGGCAGGCTATTCTCGACAACAATATGGTCTATCGTATCGACCGGATCAATATTTTTCCCGATTTCGATCCGGCCGCAATGCGCACCGACACCACGCTGGTGGCGCGTTTGGATACGGTCTATTACCACGGTCTGAACATCATCTACGAGCGGCGCCCCAATCTGCGCCCCTCCATTTTACGCCAAGCCGTGCCGCTCTATCCCAACTACATCTACAATTCGGCGCAGGTCAACCGCGCCTATACCGACCTGATGTCGCTGGGCTATTTCAAGAGTGCCAAAATCTCGTTTGTCGAGCAACCACAGTCGGCCGATTCGACCAACATTGTCTCCTACATCGGAGCGATGCGCGACTCCACGCAAACGCGCTACACGCGCGAGGGTTATTTGGAGTGTAACGTACTCTGCACGCCGACGCTCAAGCAGAGCTTCAAAGTCGAGTTGGAGGGGAGCACCACTTCGAGTTTCTATGGTTTGACCGCCACGGTCGGCTATCAGAATCGCAATATTTTCCGTGGCGCCGAGGCCTTCGATGTTTCGTTTACGGCTGGCTATGAATTTATGAAGGCTCCCGATGCGCGTAAGCGCCGCGCCAAGGAGTTCGGTGTGACGACGGGGCTTACTTTTCCGCGATTTTTGGTGCCTTGGCGGACTACGCGATTCCGTGCCGTCAACCAACCCAAAACCAAAGTCGAACTATCGTTCAACTACCAAGATCGACCCTATTACCGGCGTACATTGTCGAGCGCCGGCATCACCTACCTGTGGACAAATTCGAAATATTCGTCGTTCTCGCTGCGTCCGGTGGATATCAATGTGGTCGATGTGAGCTATCTGAATCCGGATTTTTTGAAGGATACCCAAAATCAATACTTGGTCAATAGCTACAAAACGCAATTCATCGCCGGCTTGTCGTTCAGCTACGGCTACAACAACCAGCGTAAAAACTTGGGCGGCAACGCCACGGTGATTCGCTTCAATGCCGAGACGGCTGGCAACTTGGTCGATGGTCTCGAACATCTCTTTTCAAAACCCGCGGCCGGCAAGGATTACTATACGATTTTCGGCATCCAATATTCGCAATATTTTCGTACCGATCTTAGCTTCAGCCGCAAAAACAGATTGGGCGACAAGGCCGCTTTGGCGTGGCGTCTGTACGGCGGCGTGGCAATGGCCTACGGTAACTCGACGAGCATCCCCTTCGACCGGCTGTTCTATGCCGGCGGCAGCAACAGTATGCGCGGATGGACGCCTCGCACGTTGGGCCCGGGTTCGGTGCCGAATCCGCATTCGGAGTTCCCGACCCAGTTGGGCGACCTGAAACTTGAGGCCAATTTGGAGTTCCGATTTCCGATTTGGGGCATTGTCCACGGTGCCACTTTTTTCGACGTGGGTAACATTTGGTACCTCAAGAGCAAGCCTTCCGAGTACTCCGACGATGCGGTCTTTTACCTTCGTGACTTCTACAAGCAGTTGGGCTTCAATACCGGTCTTGGCATTCGGCTGGACATCAAATTTGCGGTGCTGCGTCTCGATTGGGGCGTGCAACTTCACAATCCCAACAATCCGGCCGGTGAACGGTGGATTCACAATTTGAAATGGAAGAATACGGCACTCAATTTCGGGGTCGGTTATCCGTTCTAAGCAGCTGTCTGAATTTGTTACCGCAAGAAGTGAGATTTGTAACAGCTTCTAATTCTGCGCCTTGTACTGCGAGGGCGACATCCCCGTGTTGCGGCGGAAGTAGCTGCCGAAGAAGGATTGATTGGGGAAATTCAGGTAGTAGGAGATCTCCTGCACACTCATCTGCGAATGTTTCAAGAGTGTTTTCGCCTCGAGGGTCACATAACTGTCGATCCACTCCGACGCTGATTTGGCACTGATGCGCTTGATGAGCGTCGTGAGGTATTTTGGCGTGATGCAGAGCTGTCGGGCGTAGAAATTCACACTTCGCTCTTGGCGGTAGTGCTCTCCCAACAGTTGCATAAATTGTTTGAAATAGACCCCCGTGCGATCCTGCGATAGCTTGTCGTTGTCGGAATGTGCGGTGGTGTAGTGTTGCAAAATATCACCCACCTTGTAGACCGTCGCCGCCAGCAATCCACTGATAATGTCGCTGGCGTATTGGGTTTCGGGACCCTGCACCTCCTGCTCGACCATCGCGATGAAACTACGTAGCGACTGACTCTCCGCAGGGCTAATCTCGAAGCAGGGATGTGCCCCCAATTGCAGAAAAAGCGGCATCATGTGTTTGATGTCGATGTTTATATTCCGCATAAATTCAGTCGAAACGGCGATCACGTGCGCCCTGAATCGGGTGTCGGTTGCGATTTGCAGAATGTTGTTGGGCGTGAAGATGAACATCGAATCTTTTTTGAGCCGATACTCCTGCATATTGATGGATCCCGTGGTCTCACCCTCGGTGCCTACGCCGATGATGAACGCATCTATGCGGTAGGGGAAGCGCAGCGATTGTAGCCGTGATTCGCTGTTGGCGGCGATACATTCACCCATCAATCCCCGATGCGTTTCGCCACCGGACAACGCGACAAGTTCGTTCAAACTATAATCCGTAATCGGAGAGTCGTGATTTTCAGTGTTCATTTTGTCGCTATTATTTCCCGTAAATGTAGGGATAATAGGCCATATATAGTTTTAAATGTCTTAATATTGGCGATTTTGAACAGTTTTGAGTCCGTTTTGATCTATCCATAGCCATAAAAAGTGCCGATTCATCGAACCGGCACTTTTTGTGGGAGTTTATTGCTCGCGCTTATTTCTTGGCGGCAGGAGCAGCAGCCGGTGCAGCAGGAGCTGCGGCGGTGGCGGAGATGCCCAACTCTTTTTTCACCTGAGGTGCGATGTCGGGCAACGTCGTTTCGTTGAAGTAGGCCAACGATCCGGTCGAGGTGTCAAAAATTGCTGTATAACCCTCGGCAGCAGCTACTTTGTCGATTGCTTTCTTGGCTTTTTCGATAATTGGAGCCAGCAACTCGTTCTGTTTCTTCTGAAATTCGCTCTGTGCAATTTCTTGGAAGTCGTTACGACGACCTTCCAGCTCTTGCAACTCTTTTTGCTTCAGCTGTTTAACAGCTTCGGAGAGTGTTTCGAAAGATTTCTGATACTCTTGCAGTTTGGTGTTGAACTCCACGCCGATCGCCTCCAAATTGTCACGGAGATCCTTCTCGTAAGCCTGCATATTGGTCTGCATTGTAGCCGTTTCGGGCATTGCGACGATCACCTCTTGGGTGTTGATGCGGCCGAATTTTTGGGCGAAAAGCGAGGTGCTACCCATCACGAGCGCAACTGCCAGAATGAATTTAATTCCTTTTTTCATGAAAAGTTGTTGTTAGTTAATATTTTGATGTTGTGTTATTTCTTCATTGAGTCGATGACCTGCTGCGTGCGTTCAACTTTTGCGTTGCTGTAAAGCAAGGTCGGGTTGTTGGCCGAGTCGAGCACCATATCGGCGCCGGTTTGTTTGGCATAGGCTTCGATGGCTGCAAAGACCGTTTTTTGAATGGGTTGGATCATCTCCACACGCTTTTTCATCAGCGAACCCTCCTTGCCGAAAAGCCCCTCTTGGTACTCCTGAGCCTCTTTTTCTTTGGTTAGGATCTCGTCTTCACGCGCCTGACGCGACGAAGCAGGGAGCGAAGCTTTTTGGTAGACGTAGTTGTTGTAGAGCGTTTCGATTGCAGCAAACTTTGCATCTACTTGTTCCTGAGCTTGTTTGGCCATCTCGTCGAGATTGGTAATTGCTGTATTGTAGGCGTCGACAGATTTGAACACCTTTTCACTGTTGACCACTATGTAGTTCTGAGCCGAGATCGTGCCTGCTGTCAGAACTAAAATTGCCATTAAAACCAGACGTTTCATACTCTTTGTGTTTTTAAGTTAACTTTTCTTGCCCTTTATTCGGATCGCTGTTGTAATATAACTCTTTTCTTTCAAATTTATTGCCAAGTTCTTGAACATCCGTCAACCGTGAAAATATCGTTGTCCTTCACGGACAGCAGTTCTAAACTGCTCTTCCTTGTCTCCAAAGTCTCCCTTTTCAAAGGGAGATTTAGAGGGTTTGTCTATATGCCCTCGCGGACAGCAGTTCTAAACTGCTGAGGCAGTTTAGAACTGCTGTCCCATTACGAAGTGGAACTGGCTGCCGCTCTTGGTGTTCTGACCGGCCGGAGCGTCGAATCCGTAACCCCAGTCGATACCCAACATACCCACCACAGGAAGATAGAGACGGACGCCGAAGCCGGCTGCACGTTTGATCTTGAAGGGCGAGAAACTGCGCCACGAGTCGAAACCGTTACCGCCCTCCAAAAATCCGAGGACGTAGATTTGCGACGAGGGTTTGAGAATCACAGGATAGCGCAACTCCACGGTGTATTTGTTGTAGGCGCAGGCGTAGTTTTCGGTCACTGGGTCGAGCGCTCCGTCTTCGTAACCGCGCATCGAGATGATGTCGATACCATATATATTATAGCCCGACATACCGTCGCCGCCGACTTCGAAGCGTTCGAAAGGCGAAACCTTATGTTTGTTGTAGCTACCGAGGTAACCCATCTCGGCTTTGGCCATCAACACAAGGTTCGAGTTGCTCGAGAGCGCCTGAAACCATTGTGCTTTGAATTGCCACTTGTGAAACTCGATCCAGCGGTAGCGATCCTGCTCGCTCATATCTTTGCGGCTGTAATCCTTGCCGTCCCACAGCGAGTAGGGGGGTGTAAACTGCACCGAAGCGCTGAATTCCGAACCACGACGCGGATAGATCGGTTGATCAATCGAGTTGCGAGCAAATACCAATTTGAGTGACAGCAAGTTGGCTGATCCATTGGTCATCACAAAGGACGACCAGTTTTTGAGGTTGTAACGCTCGTAGTTGGCCTCGGCATAGAATGTGAAGTAGGGGTCAGGCCAATTCAGACGCTTGCCCAAGCCGGCCGCTATACCATAGGTGCGGAAATGTTGGGTGCTCTTCTGCCAGACGTAGTAGGCGTCGTTCTGATCGGAGTAGTGAGCCGAGAAGGTGAACGAGTTGGGCTTCTTGCCACCCATCCAAGGATCGGTGAAGCTGAAGGCAAAGGCTTTGTAGTAGGTACCGTTGGTCTGTGCCGAGAGCGACAACCGTTGGTTTTGTCCCATCGGATAGGGACGCCAAGCACCTTTTTTGAAGAAGTTTTTGAGTGACAGGTTGTTGAGTGTGATGCCCACCGAACCCACAAAGGTTCCCGAACCCCAACCACCGGCGACGTTGAACTGGTCGGAGGCCTGCTCCTCGAGAGGCCAGTTGACGTTCACCAACTCGTTCGAGACGGGTTTGATGTCGGGCATAATGGCCTCGGGGTTGAAGTGTCCCATCGTACCCAACGTACGGATGGTTTGCATTAGCAGCGAACGGTTGTAGAGTTCACCCGGCCGCGTGTACAATTCGCGGCGAATGACCTCGTCGTCGACACGCTGGTTGCCGGTGACACCGACTTCGTTGATGGTGAATTGCTTACCCTCGAAAACTTTGACTTCGATGTCGATCGAATCGGGACCTATGATGGTTTCGGCCGGTTCGATTTGCGACATCAGGTAGCCGTCATTTTGGTAGAGCGACGACACGGAAACAGCTTCGGGATCGGTCTCTTTGCCGATGCCGAGACGTTTGTGCATTGACTTTTTGTCGTAGGTGTCGCCCTTTTTGACGCCGAACATACGTTGCAGCTCATCGGTCTCGTAGATCGAGTTGCCGACCCACGACACACCGCGGATGTAGTATTTGTTACCCTCGGTCACCTCGAGGTCGATGCCCAGTCGCTTTTCGTCGATCGAGTAGACCGAATCGCGAACGATGGTGGCGTTGCGGTAGCCGCGTGAGTTGTAAAAGTCGATCAGCAACTCCTTGTCGGTCACGAAGTCAGCTTCGTTGAGTTTGGTGCCGCGAAAGATGTTGATGCTCTTTTGGTGGGTCTTCTTGAAGGTTTTACGCAGCCGTTTGTCCGAAAATTGCGTATTCCCGTTGAAGTTGATCTTGCCGATTTTGATCTTGTTTTTGCGATCGACCACAAAGGTCACATTCACAGCCTGTGGACGCAGCGTATCGTTGTCGATGCGCGCCTCAACCTCTGCGTTGCGGAAGCCCTTTTCAGCCCAATAGATCTTGATGAGCTTCTTGTTTTTGTCGATGACGTAATCGGAGAGTTCGCCGCCGCGTTTGAGCTTGAGTTTGTCGATCAAATCTTTTTTCTTGCCCTTCGAGATGCCTTCGAATTCCCAGTTGTAGACCCTTGGGCGCTCCTTGAGAAAGACCTCCAAATCGAGACTGTCGCCCTCGATTTCGGCTCCGATCTTCACGTCGGAGAAGAAACGCTGGCTCCAAAGACGCGAGATGGCGTTGGAGATGAAGTTGCTCGGCAAGTAGACCGAATCACCTGCAATCAAACCGGCCGATGACTTGAGAATGTCGGGATTGAGGTATTGCACGCCATTGATATTGACGTTGCGAATGTAGTAGAGCGTCTGCTTGTCGCCCCGCCGCAAGACGGGAGCATCTTCGGGAAATGCCGATTTCGCGACTGCCGTCGTGTCCGATGGTTGCAGTTCCTGAGCAAATATACTTGAGTAACCCAACACAAGAAGTGCGGCTGCCGTGAATACCTTACCGAAATAATTCATCTATTCAAATCTATCAAATTCATTTATTTAACCAGTCCGAAACGTCGATCGCGTCGGGCGTACTCCTCTATGGCACGGTCGAACTCCTGTTCGGTGAAGTCGGGCCATAGCACAGCCGGGAAGTAGAGTTCGGCGTAGGAGGCTTGCCAGAGCAGGAAATTGCTCAGCCGACACTCGCCACTTGTGCGGACGATAAGGTCCGGATTGGGGTAGGGTGCCGTGTCAAGGGCTGCGCTGATGGTCGCCTCCGAAATCTCGTCGGGTGCCAACGCTCCACTTTTAATGCGTTCGGCGATGTGCTGCACGGCGCGTGTAATTTCGCTACGCGACGAGTAGTTCAACGCCAAAATCAGCGTCAATGTCTTGCCTCCGGCGGTTCGCTGCTCAGCCTCGGCGAGGTAGCGTTGCACCTTTTCCGAGAAGCGGCTGCGGTCGCCGATCATACGAATCTCGACCCCTTGGCGGATCAGTTCGGGTGTTTCGTTGACGACGCTTTTGCAAAAAAGCTCCATCAAAGCATCGACCTCCGGCTCGGGACGCCCCCAGTTTTCGGTCGAAAAAGCATAGAGTGTCAAGTATTTCACACCCCAACGTGCTGCCGCGCGCAACGATGCACGCACCGGCTCGACGCCAGCCGCGTGGCCTTCGTAGCGCTCTTTGCCGTGCACCTCTGCCCAGCGGCCGTTACCGTCCATAATGATGGCAACGTGTTGTGGTATGCGTTTTGATTCGCTCATATAGGGCACAAATATAGGCAATAAAAATGAAAAATACCTACTTTAATGAACAACTTTACACTGTTTTACGAAGGAGTCACTTCTCTTTTCTAACTGCGAATGTCGATTCCCCACATCATCTTATTACGTAACGTGTCGTAAAAAGAGATATTGTGTGGAACGGCCAAAAATATCATCTGTTCAGCGCGTTTGACGGTGAACGATGCTTCGGCTTGGATGGGATAGCTGCGGTTGTCGAGGGTGACAAAGGCGTCGGAGTGGCGTGCGTGGGCGCGTAGCGTGATGACGCTCGAGTCGGGAACAACCACCGGACGCATCGTCAAGTTGTGCGGCGCCAAAGGGGAGATGACCAGACAAGCACACGTCGGGGCGATGACCGGGCCTCCGGCACTGAGCGAGTAGGCCGTTGAACCTGTTGGCGTCGAGACGATTACCCCGTCGCCGTGGTAGGTGGCTACCATTTGGTTGTCCACAAAGGTCTCGACCGAAATCATTCCGGCACCGTGACGTTGTATGGCAAATTCGTTGAGCGATAGCAATGACGCAGATTGTTCGGCAAAAGCACCTGTCACCGAGAGCATTGCACGCGGTTCGGTGGTGATCTCTCCGGCCGCAATTTCGCCGAAGATTCGCTCCAATCCTGCGCTCGGGGCGCTGGTCAGAAATCCCAAATGGCCGGCATTGATACCCATCACCGGAATCGGGGCGCCGTCGAGTCGGTGCACCCCTTCGAGTAGCGTGCCGTCGCCGCCGTAGCAGACCATAACGGTACCTGCGGGTTGTGTGCCGACCCGTTGTCCATAGATTTTTTCGGGCGGAATGACGATGCCGGTCAGCTCGCGGATGACCGGTGCAAACTCTTCGTTGACCACGTAGTCGAATTTGAATAGGCGAAGTGCGTCGATCAACTGGCCGATCTCCTCGGCGGTATGGATAAGGTGTCGATTGGAAAAAAGTATGATTTTCATCGGTGAAGTCTCAAAAAATTAAGTAACTTTACCACGCCGAAACGCAGTACATACTCTTTGGAGTGTCGTTGCGACGTTTCTTACGTGCAAAGATAACAAATTTTATGACAAAGCTGAGTGTAAATATCAATAAGATCGCTGTGGTGCGCAATTCGCGTGGGGGCAATCGTCCCGATGTGGTGCGTGCGGCACTGCGGATCGAAGGCTTTGGTGCCGACGGCATTACGGTGCATCCGCGTCCCGATGGCCGCCATATCCGCTACGACGATGTGCGTGCGCTCAAAGCAGTGCTGAGCCGCGAACTCAATATCGAGGGTAATCCGATTCCGAGTTTCATCGACTTGGTGCTGGAGGTGATCCCTGCGCAGGTCACCTTGGTGCCCGATGCTACCGATGCGCTGACCTCCAACGCTGGTTGGGATACCCTTGTCCACCGCGCTTTTTTGACCGAAGTGACCGCCCGTTTCCACGCCAAAGGTATCCGTGTTTCGATCTTTGTCGATCCGTCGGCGGCGATGGTTGCCGGCGCCAAGGCGTGCGGCGCCGATCGTGTCGAACTCTACACCGAAAGCTATGCACGCCTCTATGCGCAGGGTGCGGCAGCGGCTTTGTCGCCCTATTTGGCGGCGGCCAACGAAGCTCGCCGACAGGGTCTGGGACTCAATGCCGGCCACGACCTTGATCTGTGTAATTTGCGCTATTTTGTGGAGCAAATTCCTTGGACGGACGAGGTTTCGATCGGCCACGCGTTGATCTGCGATGCCCTTGATTTGGGGCTGGAAAATGCGGTACAACTCTACAAACGCGAACTTGTTTAAAAAATATAAAAATCTTCGGTATGAAACGATTTATTTTACTGGCCGCCGCCCTGCTGATCGGGGTTGTAGCATCAGCCCAAAACCCCTACAATTATCAGAAACGCAGCCTGTTTGAGGTGCTCCCGGTGCATTCGAACGATATTGTATTTTTGGGCAATAGCATTACCGACGGCTGCGAGTGGGCGGAGTTGTTCAACAACCGCCACGTCAAAAATCGCGGCATCAGTGGTGACCGCGTGAGCTGGATGCTCGATCGACTCGATACACTCATCGCCGGCCATCCCAAAAAGCTCTTTCTGATGATCGGAACCAACGATTTGGCTGCCGGCAGTACGCCTGCCGAGGTGGCTGCCAATATCCGCAAGGTGATCGACCGCTTCAAAAAAGAGTCGCCGTGGACTAAAATTTATGTGCAGAGCATCCTGCCGGTCAATGGAGTGGATATGAAATGTTCGCCTAAAAGTCATTGGGAAAAGGGCGCCGAGATTGTCGCTACCAACAAGATGATCGAGAAAATTTGCCTCGAAAAGGAGGTGCTTTATCTCGATCTTTACAAGGTGTTGGTCGACAACAAAGGGATGCTCGACAAACGCTATTCCAACGATGGACTTCATCTGATGGGCTCCGGCTATTTGGCTTGGAAAACGGCCATCGAAAAATACGTGAAATAGCGCGTGCCGCTGTCCAAACCGATATTTAGGCGCATTGCGCGCTTGGCTGATGCGCAAGGCGTAAAGGCTTTTGTTATTGGGGGTTATGTGCGAGATCACTTCTTGCATCGACCCTCGACAGACATCGACGTGGTTGTGGTTGGCAGTGGCATCGCTTTGGCCGAGGCGCTCGGTCGCGAGTTGCACACCAAGGTTTCGGTCTTCAAAACCTTCGGCACGGCAATGCTGCGCACGGGGGGAGTGGAGGTCGAATTTGTCGGTGCGCGTCGCGAATCCTACGCCTCCGATTCGCGCAAACCGCAGGTCGAAGCCGGCACATTGGAGGATGATCAGCGGCGAAGAGACTTCACCATCAATGCGTTGGCGTGGTCGCTCAATGAGCCTACGTTCGGCGAATTGCTCGATCCGTTCGATGGACTCTACGATATGGAGCACTGCATTATCCGTACGCCGTGCGATCCCGACATCACCTTTTCCGATGACCCCCTGCGTATGATGCGCGCCGTGCGTTTCGCCTCGCAGCTGGGTTTCACGATCGAGGAGCAGACCTTCGACGCCATTTGCCGCAATGCCGAGCGGATCAAAATCGTCTCGGGCGAGCGCATTGCCACCGAACTCACCAAGATCGTTCAGTCGCCGGTGCCGTCGATCGGTTTCGATTTGCTGGAGCTGACCGGTTTGCTGGCACTTATTTTCCCCGAAATGCACAATTTGCGTGGCGTTGAGAGACGCGGCAGCCACGCCCACAAAGATAATTTCGTCCACACACTCAAGGTGTTGGACAACGTGGCGCGTCATAGCGACGACGTGTGGTTGCGCTGGGCTGCCGTGTTGCACGACATCGCCAAGCCACTCACCAAGGCCTATGATCCGCAGTTGGGTTGGACTTTTCACGGACACGAAGTATTGGGTTCGAAGATGGTGCCGGCGATTTTCCGGCGCCTGAAATTGCCGCTCAACGAATCGATGAAATTTGTGCAGAAGATGGTTTTTCTCCACCTGCGCCCCATTATTCTCTCCGAAGATCTGGTCACCGACTCGGCCGTGCGGCGGCTGTTGTTCGAGGCCGGCGACGATGTGGATCGTCTGATGACGCTTTGCGAAGCCGACATTACCTCGGGCATCGACTCCAAGGTCAAGCGTTATCTCGCCAACTTCTGTCTGGTGCGCACCAAGATGAAGGACCTCGAGGAGCGCGACCGCGTCCGCAATTTTCAACCTCCGATCACCGGCGAGCTGATTATGGAACTCTATGGCTTGAGTCCCTGTCGTGCCATTGGCGAGATGAAAGAGGTGATCAAAAACGCTATTTTGGATGGCGACATCCCCAATGAATACGATGCTGCGTTCGCCCTATTGGAGCAGTTGGCAGCCAAAAGAGGGCTGCAAAAAGCAGCTTCTAAATAAGCTGACATAGCATCAGCGGAAAATACAATCGTTAACCCACAGTAATTACACAAGAATATGGCTACACAAAAAGAATCCGATTTACAGCAGGAGGCCGACCGCGCCGTCCGCATTATGCGCGAGGGTGGCATCATCCTCTATCCCACCGACACGGTGTGGGGACTGGGCTGCGACGCCACCAACGTCGAGGCCGTGGAGCGCATCTATCGTCTCAAGCAGAGCGAAAACAAGAAGTCGATGTTGGTGTTGTGCGCCTCGGCCGATATGATCGTGCGCTACGTCAACAAAGCACCCGGCATCGCCTTCGAGGTGATGGAGTTAGCCACCTCGCCCCTGACGTTGATTCTGCCCGGAGCGGTGGGGCTTGCCGCCAACCTGATTCCCGACGAGGAGACATTGGGCGTGCGCGTTCCCGACCACGAATTTTGCCAGCGAATGCTCAAAATGTTGGGTAAGCCGATCGTCTCGACTTCGGCCAACATCTCGGGTGAGCAGACTCCCGTCGGGCTGCCCGACGTGGCACGTGCGATCATCGACGGTGTCGATTTTGTCGTCAACCCACGTTTTGCGGGTAAGCCCACGGGAAAAGCCTCGTCGATCATCGCTTTCAGTGCCGAGGGTACGGTGAAAGTCATTCGGCCGTAAGATGAGCCGCACGATCGAAACTGCCATCCAAAAGCGATTCTCGGATATAGATCCGTTTCAACACGTCAACAACGTGTCGCAACAGATGTATTTCGATGTCGGAAAGATGGAGTATTACGACAAGGTGCTCGGCGCAGAGGTGTTGCTTCACAACCTGCGCATTGTCACCGTTTCAACCACCACCTCCTACTTGGGGCAGGTGCGGCTGCACGATCGGGTGCACATTACCACCACCTGCGAGCGCATTGGCAACAGCAGCCTGACGCTCTTTCAGCAGCTGTGGTGTGACGACCAAGTGCGTAGCGAAAGCCGCTCGGTGATGGTGGTTTTCGACTTTGCGCAGCAGCACAGCACCCCCGTGCCCGAGTTGTGGCGCGAACGGTTACTTGCGCAGTAGTGAGGCGTGTGCCGGCACGCCGCTTTGCGTGTGGTGCTGGTAGCCGATAACCACCAAGATGATCCCGGCAAAGATGAATCCGATCGAGAGCAGGTTGGTCGGCGTGAAATGCGCCTGCCCCCGTGTGACGGCCAGAATGCCGGCAATGATGGGTTGCAGATAACGATAGAGCGCCGTATGCACCGAGGTGAGTTTTTCTGTGCCGCGATACAAAAGATACATTGGCAACACAGTTCCGAAAATCAAGATATAGCCCAATTCGACCTGCGCCGAGAGTGGCAGCCGCTCAAAATGGGTGTGGGCGATATATTTCCAAAAAAACGGCGCGGTGATGGCCAGTCCGATAATGTAGTACCAGCCCATCACCACCAATGCCCCTAATTTTTCGAGCTGCGGTTTGATGATGACCGTGTTGACCGCAATCGCGACCACGGCCACCGTTACCAACAAATTGCCGTAGGCTCGGCTGCCGTGTGTCACCACAAATCCGTTTCCGAAAATCAATATCCCAGCCCCCACAACTGCACAAACCACGCCCACGACCCGTGTAATGACATATTTACGCGGATGCAGCACGTGGTCGGCGATCAGCGTAAAGGCCGGCCCCAACACCGCGATGACCGAAGCATCAATCGGGGAGGTGTAGGAGGCGCCCCACAACAGCACGTACATCCAGCCGTAGACCACCAACAGCGAAACGATCACAATGGATTTAGCATCGCGCCACGTAATGCTATACGAACGACGCGAAAAGAGGGCGAAGGGAATGAAAAATAGTGCCGCCGAGAGCACCTGTAACATAAAAATCTGCTGAAAATCGAGGTAGTTGCGCGTGAGTGACACATAGAACGAGAAATTTGCCCCAAAAAAGAGGTTGGCAAAGATCAGGTCGAGGTGGTAGCGCATTTTTTTCACAACAGAAGTGTGGGCAATTATTACACCAAAAAATTCCTTATCTTTGCCCCGACAAAGAAAACTATGGATAAAGGAGTCTTAAAAGGACATACGGCATTGTGGGTGGCCAACATTGTGTGGGGACTCAACGCACCGATTTGCAAGAGCGTACTCTGGTCCGAGGCGCACCCCGAGGGGGTTAGCCCCTTTGCACTGAGCGTCTACCGGATGGTCGGCGCCTGCCTGCTGTTTTGGACCGTATCGCTCTTCTGCCCACGCGAACGGGTCGCGCCACGCGATATGTTGTGGCTGTTGTTTGCATCCGTTTTCGGGATCCAGCTCAACCAAATGCTCTTTCTGTGGGGTCTGTCGCTCACCTCACCCATCGACTCGTCGATCATCGCCACGGTGGTGCCGGTGCTGACGATGATCTTGGCGACGCTCTTTCTGCGTGAGCCAATCACGTGGCTCAAATCGGGTGGTGTCTTTCTGGGTTGCGCCGGAGCCGTGGCACTGGTGCTGATGAGCACCCACGACACAGGCCATACATCGAGCGTGATGGGCGATGTGCTGTGCATCGTCAGCGCCATCAGCTATGCCACCTACCTCACGGCCTTTCGCAACGTGATCGTCAAATATTCGCCCATCACAACGATGAAGTGGATGTTCCTGTTTGCCGCCGTGGTTGCCAGTGTGATCTACTATCGACCACTTGTGGCCGTCGATTACGCCGCTCTCTCACTGACCACCTATGCCGGAATCGCCTATGTGGTCATCGGCGCAACGTTCATCTCCTACCTGATGGTTCCCATCGGACAGCGCTACCTGCGCCCGACCATTGTCAGTATGTACAACTACATCCAGCCCGTTGTGGCGGTGCTCTTCACGGTCGCCATCGGACTTGACGCCTTTGGTTTCACCAAGGCGGCCGCCGCCTTGTGCATCTTTGTCGGCGTGTGGCTGGTCACCAAATCCAAATCGCGTGCACAGCTGGAGGCGGAAAAGCAGTGTGAAATCCACACAACCCCTAAGCGCTAAAAAATCACGTCGGTAACAAATTCAAACAGCTTCTAAAAGCAAACCCCTTGCCGACATTTTGGGCGAGTTTGCGAATTTATAGGATTGGCAGGATTTCAATCCAATAATCGTCGGGGTCGTTGATGAAGTAAAGTCCCATCTCGAGGTTTTCGTAGCAGATGCACCCCATTGCGCGGTGGTATTCGCGTGTGGCGGCGTAATCACCAGCTACACGGATACATAGGTGGCTTTCGTTTTCGCCCAACGCGTAGGCGTCTTTGTGGTCGCGCAGCCACGTCAATTCGAGCCGGAACGAGGTTTCGCAGTCGCCCAAATAGACCAATATGAATCGCCCGTCGTCGGCATTCTTGCGCTTGATCTCTTTCAGTCCCAGTGCTTTGTCGTAGAATGCCAGACTTCGTTCGAGGTCGGTGACGTTGATATTGCAATGGTCGAATCGGCTTTTGATCTCCATAATTTTGCGTTTGATAATTGCACAAAAATACACAAAGATTGCCAATTATGCGATAAATTTTTGATCGAGTTGTTTGGTCATCCGTTTTTTTGCTATATATTTGTATTCACCAACACTTAAACGATTAAGTATATGAAAAAATGCTATTTTGCCCTGCTTGTGATCAGTGCGTTTTGGGTCTCTTGCTCCTCGTCATCGGTCGAGGGCGAGCCACCCACGCCGCCCGTGAAAGGCGACTTCCGGCTGCACGCTTATCTGCAAAACGGGATGGTGATCCAACAAAACCAACCCCTTCGTTTGTGGGGGCGCGGCACTCCGGGCATCGAGTTAACGGCTTCAGGAAGCTGGGCTTCGACAAAAGTCACCTGCGTTGCGAGCAAGGAGGGACTTTGGGAGGTTGCTCTACCTGTGGTGGCGGCACCGGCCGACAATGCGCCGCAAAGCATCACCGTTGCCAGTTCGCAAAAAACCGTGAGTCTCTCAGATCTGTTGATCGGCGAGGTGTGGTTGTTGGGCGGACAGTCGAATATGGATTTCAAGATGGGCCAAGTGCTCAACCACGCGGCCGAAATTGCTGCGGCCGACCATCCGCAGATCCGTTTTTTCTCGATGTACCCCACCGATGCCGATCGGCCGGAGTGGGAGTGGCGTTTGGATCGTCCCCAATCATATTACACGTGGCGTAAGTGCAGCCCCTCTTCGGCCGCTGATATGAGTGCCGTGGGTTACTATTTCGGACAGATGTTGCACCGAGAGTTGGGTGTGCCCGTGGGTTTGATCAACACCTCGAACGGAGGTGCTACGGCGCAAGCCTATACACCCATATCGGCCTTGCGTGATAACCCGGCGCTCAAAACGACCTTCGTTGATTCGGCTACACCCGGTATGAATCCGTTGCAGCGTCCGGCAGCGCTCTACAACGCGATGGTCGCCCCGATATTGGGGGCTTCGATCCGCGGCGTGGCGTGGTATCAGGGCGAGGGTAACTGGGGCGATTACGACATCTACCCACTGCTGATGAAGACGTTGATGACGGCGTGGCGACAGAATTTTCGTTGTGGCACGGTGCCGTTCTACTGTGTGCAGATTGCTCCGTGGGCGATGGGCACCGATGTTTCGCAGCCGGCAATGTTCTATGCGCAGCAGTATCCCTATTTTTTACTGCGTGAGGCGCAGACCAAAATTCGCAATGAGGTCGCTGCAACCGGTATGGCCGTTACGATGGATGTTGGCGACGCCAATGACATCCACCCGATCAATAAACGTCCCGTTGGTGAGCGATTGGCGCGTTTGGCACTCAATCAAACGTATGGACGCAGCGAGGTCAAATGCCTTGGCCCACGCTACAAAAGCTTGAAGGTTGAGGCTTCGGTGGTCAAGATCGCCTTCGATAATGCCGAGGGGCTAATGACCCGTGATGCGCAGGCTCCCGTCCATTTCTATGTGGCGGCCGCTACCGGTGCGCAGCACCGTTTCCACGCCACTGTTGCCACCATCCACGGTTCCGAGGTGTGGCTCTCTTGCCCCGAAGTGGTGACAGCGACAACCACCGCACGCGACATTCAGGTGCGCTATGCGATGTTGATTGCCCCGACAACCAATCTCCAAAATGGTGCCGGACTTCCGGCCGAGCCTTTCCGCACCGACACGTGGTCGGAGGGCGTTAGTTACGTATATTAGTGGTTCAAACCAATCGGGAATCTGTTTAGAATCTGTTTAAATTTTGCAAAAATTTAAACAGATTCTCTTTTTTCATTCGAATTTTATACCTTTGCAGCACGAAAGAAAAATACAAAGCATATGGGAAGAGCCTTTGAATATCGTAAAGCGCGGAAAATGAAGCGCTGGGGTCATATGGCCCGCACGTTTACCAAATTGGGAAAAGAGATCGAAATCGCCGTCAAGGCGTCGGGTCCCGATGTGACGGGCAACACACGTCTGCGCATTCTGATTCAGAATGCCAAGGCCGAAAATATGCCCAAGGAGAATATCGAGCGTGCCATCAAGCGTGCCACCGAGAAGGATTCGGCCGACTACAAGGAGATCATCTACGAAGGATACGGTTCCCACGGAATCGCTTTTTTGGTGGAGACCGCCACCGACAACACCAACCGTACGGTAGCCAATTTGCGGATGCACTTCAACAAGTGCGGCGGCACGTTGGGCAACAGCGGCAGTGTGGCGTTTATGTTTGAGCACAAATGTACGTTTCGCTTTGTGGCTCCGGCAGGTGTCGATCCCGAGGAGTTGGAGTTGGAGATGATCGACCTCAATGTCGACGAGTTCTATCCCGAAGAGGACGGAATCACCATCTATGCACCTTACGATGCCTTCGGCAATATCCAAAAGTGGCTGGACGACAAGGGATTCGAAATTATCTCTGGAGAGTCCGTGCAGTTGCCGACCGATACCAAGGAGTTGGATGCCGAGGGGCGCGAGTCGATCGAACGGCTTGTCGAACGGCTGGAAGAGGACGACGACGTGGTCAATGTCTACCACAATATGAAAGAGGCGGACGAGGAGTAATTCGCTGCTTTTTTGCGGGCGCTGCGGCACCTTTTCAATTTCAATCGGTACAAATGGAGATCCCTCGTGGAGTTCGGTTTGTACCGATTTTTTTGTGCCTATGGTAGAACGGAGCAGAGCAGCGAAAACCGAAGCAGAAGAATCATCAGCATCACCCCGAGATAATCATTGAGCGAGATGCGCAGCAGTTGCAGGGCGCGTTGCATCTGTGTGTGCACTTGGCGGATTGTCAATTGGAATTTCTCGGCTATTTGTTGGTAGGTCAGATCCTCCTGTCGGCTTGCCAAATAGATGGCGCGCGTCTGCTCGTCCATTTTTGCGAGTTCGTTGCGATAAATGGTAATGATTTCGGCGTGGAACAGTTTTTCGGTTAGCTCGTCGTTTTGCAACGTGTTCAGGCTGGTTTGCAGTTTGCAAAATTCGCTTTTGGAGATGTTGTCTTGTGCTGTAAGTCGTGTTTTCCGTTCTCGTAAATGCATCAAACACTGGTTGATGACGGATCGAAATACGTATCCTTTGATGCTCTCGCCCCAAGTCAATTTGTGGCGATGCTCCCATAAATTCATAAAACTTTCGGTCACCAAATCCTGTGCTTCGTCCATATTGTGCACGTATGAATAGGCAATGCGGATGTAACGAGGTCGGTATTCGGAAAAGAATTTTCCAAATTCGTCAGACGTGAGCATAGGATCCGGTTTGTCCATTAAAGAGTGGTGGTTTTAACAGCTTCTTAGGCAGGTTCTAACTTCAAAGTTACTAATTTTTTGCAAACTACAAGCCCTCTTGTCGAATTTGCTCGGGTGGTGTGTGCCGAAATCGTTGTTTTTCAGCGTGGGTGGCTGTCGGGTGTTTTGTCGTGCATCTGTCAACGACCAAGCGCTTTACGTTAGTAAATAATTTTGTTAAAATAGTAAGAATATTTATTAGCACTCCAAGGTCGTTTTTTGCTGTCCACTCGGCTGTCCGGTGCATTGTATATATAAAGCACATTAGATGCTATTGGCATTTATAGGTTAACGACAGCAAAGGATGAAAGAAGAAGTTTTATACCGCTACATCAAGGGTCAAACGACGGCCGAAGAGGATTTGCAAATTGTAGCGTGGATGGAAGAGAATCCCACGGCGCATCAGTACGTGTTGGATCAAGTTCATTTTCTCTACCAAATGGCCGAATTGCACGGCGATGAGTCGGTGCCTGTGGCACGCCCCCGTGGCCGGAATTTATCCTTGAAACACTTGGCCACCTACGCTTTGCGCATTGCGGCAGTTGTGGCGTTGGTGTTGGTTGGGGGCTATGTAGCGCGGCAATCGACCTACAATTCGATCTCCAACCAAATCAATCGTGTGCAGGTCCCTTATGGGCAGCGTATCAATATCACGTTGGCCGACGGGTCGCGGGTGTGGTTGAATGCCGGTGCGAAGCTTGAATATCCGGTTGTTTTCAAGAAAAACGCGCGCAAAGTCATACTTTCGGGTGAGGCGCTCTTTGAGGTGCAGCACGACAGTGAGTGTCCATTCTATGTCGAGACCTTTGCAACCACGATTCAGGTGTTGGGTACCAAATTCAATGTCAATGCGGATGAGGCTAACGATCGCTTCTCGACAACGTTGTTGCAAGGCGAGGTGTTGGTCACCAACCTGCTCAATCCGCGACAAGACAAAATCAAGATGAAACCCAACGATGTTGTCAATCTTGCCAACGGACAGCTGTATGTTGAGACGATGAAAGATGCCGAATCTCTGTGTTGGACACAGGGGTTGGTCAACATCAGTGGACTCTCTTTCAACGAGTTGATGTCCAAATTCGAACAGGTCTTTGATGTGAAAATCCTCGTCACGCGCAAAACGTCACCTGCCTTGGGTGCCATTAGCGGCAAAATTCGCGTGAACGACGGCATCGAAAACGCCCTTCACATTTTACAATACGCGGCCGACTTCACCTATGAGCGCAATGTCGAGACCAATGTTGTGACCATTCAATAATTACATACCTATTCTGAAATGCTAAACCTCAAAAACAAACTATGCCTATGAGAGACGGATAACACCAAGATCCTCTCATTTAATTCGTAAAAAAACCTGCGGAAAGGAGTTCCGCAGGCGAGGATAACAGATTAAATGAGTTTTTGCCAACTAAACCTAATCTATCACCTTTAATTTCACAAAAGTATGAATAAAACAGTATTCTTCAAAGAATTTCGAAAACTGTTTGGATTCGTCTTGACAATCTGTCTGAGTGTAAGCATTCTAACAGTCCGAGCTCAGGCCGTCCACATAACGTTAAATATGGATAATGTCTCCATATCGCAAGTTATGAAAGAGATCGAAAACCAAACACGATACCTATTTATCAGCAAAGGCGTTGACACCAGTAAAACCGTAAGCGTCAATCTTTCGCAAAAAACGATCCAAGAAGTGTTGGATCAGCTACTAAAAAATTCGCCGATCACCTACAAAATAGATGGCACCTACATCATCCTTGCGGAGAAAGCGGCCGAGAAGCCGGTTTCGATCAAGGGGCGTGTTTTGGGGTCGAACGGGGAGCCGATCATCGGTGCGGCGGTCGTAGTGCAAGGCACCACCACGGGCACCAGTACGGGTGCCGACGGTAGGTTTTCGTTGCAGGTACCAGCGCCGGCAGCCACCGCGCGATTAGCGATCAATTTTTTGGGCTACGAGCCTGTCGAGATTGCGGTCGGCAACCGCACCACCTTCGATGTGACGCTCAAAGAGTCCTCGTCGGAGATCGAGCAGGTTGTGGTTACAGCCTTGGGCATCAAGCGAGATCAGAAAGCCCTGAGTTACAATGTGCAGCAGGTCAAGGCTTCGGATGTCACGACGGTCAAAGACGCCAACTTCATCAATTCGCTGACCGGTAAGGTTGCCGGTGTTACGATCAACGCCTCGTCGTCGGGTGTGGGTGGTGCTTCGAAGGTCATTCTTCGCGGTAACAAATCCATCTCGCAGTCGTCGAATGCGTTGTACGTGATCGACGGCATTCCGATGTACAACTTCGGCGGTGGCGGCGGACAGGAGTTCGACTCCAAAGGCACCACCGAGTCCATTGCGGACATCAACCCCGAGGACATCGAATCTATGTCGGTGCTCACGGGTGCAGCTGCGGCAGCGCTCTACGGTTCGAATGCTGCCAACGGTGCCATTATGATCACCACGCGCAAAGGACAGTCGGGTGTGCTGAAGGTCTCGCTGTCGAGCAACACGGAGTTTCTGAATCCCTTTGTGCAGCCGGAGTTTCAAAATCGCTACGGCACAGGTAGCAAGGGCGTTCGCAGCGGTTCGGGTATCTACAGCTGGGGCGAGGCACTTCGTCCGGCGGCGCAGTACGGCTATTCGCCCGATGATTTTTTCGAGACGGGTCACGTCTACACCAATGCCTTGAGCGTTTCGGGCGGTACGGACAAGAACCAGACCTATTTTTCGGCCTCCTCGGTCAACTCGGACGGCATCATCCCCAACAACGAATACGACCGTTATAACTTCACCTTTCGCAACACCTCCTATTTTCTGAACGACAAACTCAAGCTGGATGCCAGTGCGAGTTACATCTACCAGAAAGACCAGAATATGACCAACCAAGGCGTCTATTCGAACCCGTTGGTTTCGGCCTATCTGTTTCCGCGCGGCGAGGATTTCTCGCTCTACGAGAAGTTCGAGCGTTACAACCCGGGCACCAAGCTGATGGAGCAATTTTGGTCGGGAGATATGGAGGGCGGAGACCTGCGTATGCAGAACCCCTACTGGATCGCCAACCGCAACTTGCGCAACACGGACAAGAAACGTTATATGCTCTCCTTCTCGGCGGCCTATGACATTCTGCCGTGGTTGAATGTTGCCGGCCGTGTGCGATTGGACAACTCCAACTCGCTCTACACCCAGAAGCTCTATGCCTCGTCGAATACCACCATCACCGATGGCGGTCGCAACGGTCACTACACCGAGTCGCGCACCTACGACACGCAGACCTATGCCGACGTGATGGTCAACATCAACAAGACCTTCGGCGACGATTGGTCGTTGCAGGCCAACGTGGGCGCCTCGCTCAACAACATCAAAACCGATGCACTCTCCTACCGCGGTCCGATTCAGGAGAACGGTCTGCCCAACATCTTCAATGTTTTCGATCTGGACGACACGAAAAAGCGTGCCGAGAAGAGCGGCTGGCACGACCAGACACAATCTATCTTCGCTTCGGTGGAGGTGGGCTGGCGTCAGATGCTCTACCTGACCGTCACCGGACGTAACGACTGGGCTTCGCAAATTGCAGGTTCCTCGTCGTCGTCGTTCTTCTACCCCTCGGTGGGTCTGTCGTGGGTACCGACCTCGCTCTGGAAGATGGGCGACGCGCTGACCTACCTCAAAGTTCGCGGTTCGATCGCCTCGGTGGGACTTCCCTTTCCGCGCTTTCTGACCACGCCGACCTATGAATACGATGCCACAAACAAAGTCTGGAAGGACAAGACGCACTATCCGATCGGCAACCTGAAACCCGAGCGCACGCGCACCTATGAGGTGGGTATCGACGCTCGTCTGTGGAAGACGCTCAGCCTGAGTGCTTCGTGGTACAGCGCCGACACCTACAACCAAACTTTCGATCCACTGCTGGCACCGTCGTCGAGTTTCACGACCATCTACCTGCAAACGGGTCGCGTGCGCAACACCGGTGTTGAGGCGATGTTGGGCTACAACAACGAGTGGCACGGCTTCGGCTGGTCGTCGAACGTCACCTTCTCGTGGAACAAGAACGAGATCATCGAGCTGGCTGGCGATGCCGTCAACCCGGTCACGGGCGAGGCACTGAATCTGACCGAGCTGGACATCAAAGGGTTGGGTAAAGCCAAATACATCCTCAAGCAGGGTGGCTCGTTGGGCGATCTCTACACAACTTCCGACATTCAATTCAACGACAACGGCTATGCAGAGGTTGACAAGGGCGGCAATTTGGTGCTCACGGACGAGGGTGACCAGATCTATTTAGGCTCCGTCTTCCCGAAATACAACCTCGCTTGGCGCAACGATTTCCGCTACAAGGGAATCAACCTCGGCGTTCTCTTCACGGCTCGCATCGGAGGCATCTGCTACTCGGCCACGCAAGCCAATATGGACTTGTACGGTGTTTCGGAGGCTTCGGCTGCCGTGCGCGATGCCGGCGGTATGATGATCAACGGCCGCGAGATGGTCGACGCCCAGAAGTGGTTCCAAGCCATCGGTTCGCAATCGGGACTGCCGCAGTACTACACCTATTCGGCCACCAACCTGCGTCTTCAGGAGCTGTCGCTGGGCTACACGCTGCCGCGCAAATGGTTCCGCAACAAGATGGGGCTTACCGTGTCGCTGGTGGGTCGCAACCTGTGGATGATCTACTGCAAGGCACCCTTCGATCCCGAAGCTGTGGCCTCGACGGGTCTGAGCTACCAAGGCATCGACTACTTTATGATGCCCTCGTTGCGCAGTATGGGTTTCAACGTGAAATTTGAATTTTAATAACGAACAGCATGAAAAAGATAGTATCAAATATGCAGCTACTGCTGCTTTCAGTTGTGCTGCTCAGTCTGACGGGATGCACCAAGGATTTTGAGGATATGAACCGCAACCCCAACCAAGTGACCGACGACCAAATGGACGTTATGAACTACAAGGTGGGCACAAAAATCCGGTCACTTCAGAGTCTTGTCATACCGGTCGAAGAGCACCTCTACCAATTCAACGAGAGCCTCACCGGCGGGCCGTTTGCCGGTTACATTAGCTCCACGGTGGACACGTGGCGCACGAAGTTCGAGACCTTCAACCCCTCGGCCGACTGGCGCAAGTGGCCGTTTGCCAATGTGATCACCGAGACCTACACGCCCTACCGCGGCATCATCAACGGCACGGACGACGAGGTGGCTTTGGCCTTTGCCAAGGTGCTGCGCGTGGCCATTATGCAGCGTGTGACCGACTCCTACGGCCCGATTCCCTACTCCGAGCTGGAGAACAACGAGTCGATCACCGTCAAATACGACAGCCAAGAGGCGGTCTACACCCGGATGCTGGCGCAGTTGGACGAGGCGCTGGTGCTCTTTGGCCGCAACCTCTCGCTGCCTGTCGAGGCGTGGAACCGCTACGATGCCGTCTATTTCGGCAACATCGCGCAGTGGGTCAAGTACACCAATTCGCTCAAGCTGCGTATGGCGATGCGTCTGTCGGAGGTCAAACCCGAGATCGCACGTGCCAAGGCTGCCGAGGCCATTGCTGGGGGTGTGATCACCGCCAATGCCGACAACGCAGCGATGCACGCTGCCGAGAACCGCACGACGCTGATCTACAACGACTGGAAGGACTCACGCGTGGGTGCCGACATCGTCAACTACCTCAATGGCTACAAAGATCCGCGCCGCGAGAAGATGCTTCTGCCCAACGTGAGCGGCAAATTTGCCGGTCTTCGCATTGGCATCGACGTGGCCAGCAAGGATGCTGCCGTGAAGTACAGTTCGAATATGATCGTCAACAGCAAGACGCCCTACCTGTGGCTCAATGCTGCGGAGGTTGCCTTCCTGAAGGCCGAATATGAGCTTCGCTGGGGTACCACCGAGGCCGCCAAGACGCTCTACGAGCAGGCCGTGACGCTCTCTTTCGAGGAGCGCGGTGCCAACGGTGCCAAGGAGTATCTGACCAACGCCGAGTTGGTGGCCGAGCCTTATGTCGATCCGCTGAATCAGTATAGCGAAAAGCAGCCTCAGAGCTTGATCACCATTGCTTGGGATGCAACGCCCGAGGGTGCTGGCGACGATGTGATCCAGATGGCCAAGGAGCGCAATTTGGAGCGTATCATCACCCAAAAATGGATCGCTATCTTCCCGTTGGGTGTCGAGGGGTGGTCGGAATACCGCCGCACGGGCTATCCGCGGCTGCTGCCGGCCATCGAGGACAAGTCGAACGGCACGGTTGACCTTGCACACGGAGCGCGCCGTATGAGCTACCCGATCGAGGAGTACCAAAAGAACAACGCCAATCTGCAAGAGGCCATCGGTCTGCTCGACCAAGAGTCGCAAGGCTCGCGCAAGGGTGACGCTATGGGTACTCGCGTATGGTGGGATTGCAAACCTTATAACAAATAAAAGGCTATGAAAGCGTATAAAATAATTCGTTTTTCCAGTTTCTCGCTACTTCTCGTTCTGTTCTGCGCGTTCACTTCGTGCAGCGACTGGACACAGATGGAGCCTGTCGAGAGCAACGTCAGCAAGCCGTGGGAGCAAGATCCTGCCTTGTGGGCGCAATACACCGCGGCGCTGCGTGCCTACAAGCAGACCGATCATTTTCTGGTCTATGCGCGTCTGAACAACTCGCCGAAGGTGGCCACCAGTGAGAAAGACTTTATGCGAGGTCTGCCCGACTCGTTGGACGTGGTCACGCTGACCAATGCCGACAACTTCTCGGCACTCGACGGCGACGACCTCACGGTAATGCGTGAAAAGGGCACGCGCGTGCTCTATCAGGTGGACTACGCGGCGCGAGCTGCCGAATTTGCCGACGCGACGGCCTTGGGCACCTACCTCGATGGGGTGGTGGCTGCTGTGGCTGCCCGCGGATTGGACGGCTACTCTTTCACGGGAGCACTGCGTATGGAAGATGCCGCTTCGAAAGCTGCTGCGGCTTTGCTGGTGAGCAAGTTGGGCGCCGATGAGACGAAGCTGCTGGTCTTCGAGGGCAATCCGCTCTTCGTGGCCGAGGCCGACCGTGCGAAGATCGACTACTTCGTGCTCGACACCGAGCGCACCGAGCAGGTTTTGGACGTGCAGCTGCAAGTTCTTTACGCTGTGGAGGTTGTCGGTGTGCCGGCCACCAAGTTGCTGTTGGCTGCCGAGATCGACGCTCCGCTGAACAACGAGGAGAACGAGGAGCAGCCGGCCATTGCCGAGATGACGCGCCGGGTGATCTCCGCCGGACCTTTGGCTGGACTGGGCGTCTACAACATCAGTGGCGATTACTACAATTCGGATATTAATTATCGGCTGATTCGCCAAGCGATTCAGACGTTGAATCCTTCAAAATAATGCGACCTATGAAAACTTATAATTTTATGCTTGCTCTGCTCGTTGTGGTTGCAGCCTCGTTTATGGCTTGTGACAACTACGATGCCGACAACAAGAAGTTCGACAACGTCGTCTATCTCGACGTCTCGAAGACCACGCAGGTGCAACCTGCGATTTTCAGCAACAACAAAACCACCGTCGACAAGCTGCTGCACGCCACGCTGACCTATCCGGCGGCGCAGGATGTCACGGTCTCGCTGGCCATTGATCCGTCGCTGGTAGCGGCTTACAATGCGCGCTACGGCACGCAGTGGCCGATGCTCGACGCCAAGTATTTCGACTTTGCGACCACCAACGTCACCATCCCGGCCGGTAAGACGACCTCCGATGTGGCGATGCTCCACCTCCAAGAGTTGACCGGGGAGGGCGACGCGCAGACTGGTGCGCTGCCTCTCGACGAGACTTTTTTGGTGCCGGTGCGCATTGCCAACTCTTCGATGGCGGTGTTGGACGGCTCGGCCACAGCCTATTACGTGGTCAAACGCTCCTCGGCAGTCACCTCGGCCGTGCAGCTGACCGACAACTGGCTCTATTTCGCATCGCTCGACAAAGCCACGCCAAACAGTCTTGTCTTCAATGGCTTGAGAGCTGTGACCTACGAGACGCTGGTCTATTTCGACGAATTTAAGACCAAGACGGCGCAGGACGTGCCGGTCACGATCACATCGGTGATGGGTGTTGAGCAGTATTTGTTGTTGCGTATCGGCGACTCGAACTTCGAGCGTCAGCAGATCCAGTTCGACGGCTCGGGTGTCGGCTTCGGCAAGTTCCCGGGCAAGGATGCCACCAAGGCACTTCAGGCTGGTCGCTGGTATCACCTTGCTTGCGTCTTCGATCAGACTGAGCGCACCGTGCGCATCTATGTCGACGGCGCGCTTCAGAGCGAGGCTGTTGATGTGGGACCGTTGACGCAGACCGCCGACAACGGCATCAACTTGGCGATGCGTGCCCTCTTCGACAAGTGGGAGAATGCCGCCACCGAGGGTGAGAAAAACGATCTCGCCAAAAAGGGCTACGACAAGTTGGGCTCGGCCTACCAGTTCTTTGTGGGGCGCTCCTACAACGACGATCGACCGCTCAACGGCAAGGTGGCCGAGGTGCGTGTATGGTCTGAGGCGCGCACTGCCGAGCAGATTGCCGCCAATATGTTCAACATCGACAGCCCCAAGAGCCTTGCCACTTTGCTGGGTTACTGGAAGTGCAACGAGGGCGAGGGTAACGTGATCAAGGACAACTCGCAGTATGGCAACGACGCCACCGCGCCCAAGGATTTGATTTGGCCGGAGGGTATCGAAATCGCGATCAACAAATAGAATTTAACTATAAAAACCTAATATTATGAAAATCAAGAATCAAATAACCCATCTACTGCGGATGTTTTTCTCCGTGGCGATGGTGACGAGTCTCGCGGCTTGCACCACCGACCCAGTGGAGATGAAGGGCGGTAAATTGCCCGACAAGGAGGGGCTGGAGAATACCTACGGATTTTTGCGTAGCAACAACTCCACCGAGAACACGGTTGATCTGCTGCTGACCGAGGGAAGTGGTTTTGTGAGTGATAATATCTATTATCAGATCACCAAACCCACGCCGGCTGATCAGAAGCTCGAGATGTGGATCGACGGCACGCTGCTCGACCAGTACAACAAGTCGAGTGACAAAAAACGGACATTGCTGCCCGAGGTGAACTACGATTTTCCCGACGGGAAGACCCTTGAGGTGACCAAAGACGGTCAGCGTTCGCTGCTGCGCCGTATCCGAATTTTAGCCAAAGATTTAACACCCGGTGAATACCTGCTGCCCGTGACGGTAGCCTCGGCCAATGCCGACCCCAAAATTGAAAATCAGACCCTCTATTATAATATCACCCTTCGCGCGCGTCAA
>JAVVYP010000019.1:11722-31464 GCA_036651015.1 Alistipes sp. | reverse complement strand
GAGGATCGTTTTGCAGCCCAAGATGTGCTCGCGGAAGATCTTCTTGCCCTGCTCGGCGATGTCCACACCCTCCCAGTTGTCGGGAATGTTGTTGGCCGGAGCCACCTGTGTGTTGGCGTCAGCCGAGAAAGCATCGGCGATCAACGCATCGGGCGAAGTGACGATTGCGATCCCTTTCTCCTTGGCTTTTTTGAGGATTTCGAGTGCTACGGGGAACATATCTGGCTCGCAGATCGAGTTGCCGATTTTGCCACCCAAAGCCGCTGCAAAAGTATAGGTCATACCACCGCCGATGACGATCGAATCGACCTTCTCCATCAATTTTTCGATGATGGTGATCTTGGTCGAAACCTTCGAGCCGCCGATGATGGCGCAGAACGGACGCTTGGGCGCTTCGAGCATACTGTCGATGGCTTTCAACTCGTTCTCCATCACGTAGCCGAACATCTTGTCGTTGGGGAACAGCGCGGCGATGAGTGCCGTGGAGGCGTGTGCGCGGTGTGCTGTGCCGAAGGCGTCGTTGACGTAGCAGTCGGCATAGGAGGCCAGACGCTTGGTGAAATCCTGCTGAGGACCGGCCTTGAGTGCTTTTTTGGCAGCCTTCTTCTCCTCGTCCGAAGCATCCTCGGCCAAGCCGCGGGGTTTGCCCTCTTCCTCGGCGTAGAAACGCAGGTTTTCGAGCAACATCACCTCTCCGGGTTTGAGGTTTTTGGCCATTTCGGCGGCCTTCTCGCCCATACAATCACCCGCAAAAAGGATCTTCACACCCAGTCGGCTCTCGATAGCAGGAACGATCTGCTGGAGCGAATATTTGAGGTCATTGTTCTTTTTGGGACGACCAAGGTGGGACATCAGGATCACCGAACCACCCTTTTCGAGCACCTTTTTAATGGTGGGGATCGCGGCGCGGATACGCGTGTCATCGGTCACCTGACCTTTTTCATCGAGGGGCACATTGAAATCTACGCGGATAATGGCGCGTTTGCCTTTGAAATCGTAACTGTCGATTGCGAACATAATTCTTTACGTTTTAGATTATCTAATTAAATAAATTTTGTCGTGCGTGTTTGCGGATGCAAATTTATGAATTATTTTTAATATTTGTACCGCACCCAGCGAATCATCTCTTTGAGTGTCGGTTTTTTGCCGTACATAAAGATGCCGACGCGGTAGATCTTGGCCGCAAACCATACCATCGCCACAAACGAGGCATAGAGAATCACCAGCGAGAGTGCCGTTTCCCACAGCGGAATGCCATAGGGAATGCGCGCCATCATCACCACGGGCGAGGTGAAGGGGATCATCGAGAACCAGAACGCCAGCTGCGAATTGGGGTCTTTCATGACGGTCATCATCACCAGCAGCGAGAGGATAATGGGCAGCGTGATCGGCGTTTGGAGTTGTTGGGCATCTTGCACACTATCGACGGCCGAACCTACGGCCGCAAACATCGCCGAGTAGAGCAGGTAGCCACCCACCACAAACAGCAGCAGGTAGACGAAGATTTGGGCAATGTAACCCAAGTCGGTGACCGCAGAGACGGCTTGCAACATCTCGGGACTCATTCCCGACATCGCAGCCGCATCGGGCACCCCTTGCTGCATCGCTTGCGCGCTCTGCATCACGTCAGCCGGCACGAGCATCGGCATTACCAGCGCGCCGATACCGCAGATCAGCACACCCCAGAGCAGGATTTGCACCACAGCCACCGAGGCGATGCCGAGGATCTTGCCCATCATCAATTCGAAGGGCTGCACCGACGAGACCATTACCTCCAGCACGCGACTATTTTTCTCCTCGATGACCGACTGCATAACCATCGAGCCGTAGATCAGCAGAAACATATAGAGGATCATACCCAGCACCAGACCGACCGCCGTGGCCACGGACGACGATTGTGCTTGGGAATCAGCCTCCTGCGACTCGTCGTTGCGGAAGGTCTGCATCGAAACCGTGGTCTTCACCTGATCGAGAATCTGCGAGAGATTTTCGATGTTGTAGCCCTTGAGTTTCTCGGTTTCGAGGATCTGCTCAATCTGGTCGGTGATCGTCTCCTCGATGGTCAGCGACGACGACGAGTTGACATAGAACTTCACGTTGCCGGGGTTGGTCATCACGTCGCTCCCGATGTAGAGCACGCCGAATTTGTCGGTCAGCTGCTTACGCGCCTCGTCGGTCGACAGATCGGTCGGCTCAAAGACGAACTCCTCGCCGCTCTCCAACTTGGGTGCGATCAGGTGGCTGTCGTCGATGACGGCAATGTGTTTGGTGTCGCCGCGCGAAAAACGCATAATAAGCGCCGGGGCGGCCATCAGACCCACCATCAGCACCGGCATAAGCAGGGTGGTGATGATGAAGGATTTTTTGCGGACGCGCTCGTTGAATTCGCGACCGATGATGATTCCTATTTTTGACATAGTTAGCGTGTTTTTAAAGGTTACCGTTCACGGCACGGATGAAAATATCGTTCATCGAGGGGATGATCTCTTGGAACGAGCGTAGCTCGATCGCTTCGTTGGCCGCTGTGATCACCGCACGAACATCGCGGTCATCTTCGACGTGGAGTTTGAGTGTCGGGTAGATCGACTGCGACTGCGCCTGATCGCCGTCGAGGATCTCGCAACGCCCCTCGAGGGCACGGCGCAAAGCAGCATCCTCACCGCGATAAGCCACCTCGAAGATGTTGCTGCCGTGGCGGTGGCGGATGTCCTCGACGCGTCCCGAAAGGATATTTTTGGATTTGTTGATCAGGGTAATGTGGTCGCAAATCTCCTCCACCGACGACATATTGTGGGTCGAGAAGATGATCGTCGAGCCTTGGTCGCGCAGGGCGAGAATCTCCTCTTTCAAGAGGTTGGCGTTGATCGGATCGAAACCCGAAAACGGCTCATCGAAGATCAGCAATTCGGGCTTATGGAGCACCGTGACGATGAATTGCACCTTTTGTGCCATACCTTTCGATAGCTCCTCAACGCGCTTGTCCCACCAATCTTGGATGCCGAAGCGGATGAACCACTCTTTGAGCCGAACGACGGCTTCGCGGCGCGAAAGTCCTTTGAGCCGCGCGAAAAATACGGCCTGCTCGCCGACCTTCATCTTTTTGTAGAGGCCGCGCTCTTCGGGCAGGTAGCCGATGCGGTAGACATCGTCGGGGGTGATTTCGCGATCGCCGAACAACACCCGTCCACTGTCGGGCGCCGTGATGCGGTTGATAATGCGGATGAGGGTGGTTTTACCTGCGCCATTGGGACCCAGCAAGCCGTATACAGAGCCTTTAGGAATAGCAAGCGATACGTCGTCGAGCGCCGTATGGTTGGCGTAACGCTTGGTAACGTGTTCTACTGTTAGTAAATCCATAGTTACAGTCTATCTATTATGTTTTTTGCGTATTGCACCGGCAAATATAGGAATAAAATGTGAATATCAAAAAATATTTATCGTTTTTCGATAAATTATTTTCATCACCCCACAAAAAAAGGGTCGGAGAAATCTCCAGACCCATTTTGTAGGATTGCGTTACTTAATATTATTGCATCCACTCGACCGTTTCAACACCAGCAAAGAGCAGGTTGAGTGGGCGGATAAGACTCTCTGCGTTGGGTGCGAAGATGAAACCGACCTTGTCGATGGGAACCGTCAGAAAGACCGTCGATGGATAGCCGCCGATCTGATCAATCCGATCCAGCAGCGACCAGACGAATATTTCGAACGGCATCTGCCCGGGCAGCAAGGTCAAGCCGGGGAAGCTCTGCTCGTAGTCGGCCGAAGAGATATCGGCCGGATGCGGTTTGAAAAAGAGGTCTTCGTTGGGGTGCTGTTCCAAAATGCGCCCCACATAATCGCGCTGCTGTTGCGCCTGATCGGCATCCCGGGGATTTGTGCCGATGATGATGAGATTTTCTTTCGGAGAGGCATCGAACAACGCCGCAAATTTGTCGTAATCGAACGAGGCCATCTGATAGAACTGCTTCTTGGCCGAAGCCGAGAGCGAAGTCAGAATTTCGTAGGGCTGCGTGTCGCGCAGGTGCATCGCCGCGCGCTCGGCATCAATCACCGATGAGGCTTGCAGCAGGGCTGCGTGCTGCAAAACCAGCCGATAATTGGGCTGCGTAGCCATATAAAACGGCCACGTAAACGAGTCGATCGTAACGGCACGCGTCACGGGAAATTGCCCGTTGTGGTTCCAATCAAGGGCGTTCACCTCGGCAGCATAGGTGTCCCAATTCTGCTTGGCGGAGGCCGCATCGCCGAAATAGTTGTAGAAATTGTTGTAGGTTCCTGTGCCGTCGGAGAGCAGCGAAACCTTCACCCGTGCCGAATCAATGCCTTGTGCGACAAACCAGTCGTAGCCCAGTCGGCTGCGCAGGTCATCAACATAGAGACCAAAGACCGCTGTCGGATCGACACGGTTGATCTCGCGAATGTGGCGCGTCATCTCGGCATACATCTTATCAATGTCCTCAGGCGTCGCCGAGGGCGCTTGGTCTTCGGCGGTCAGCACCGTGGCGTGAGCCGGAAAGAGCGAGGGGGAGAAGGTTCGGGCGCGACTGTAATAGACATAGCTCGGTTTGTCGTGCGTGAGCAGGTGCAGACCGGCATAGAGGGTCGGCAGGGTGCCAAAGGTGGCGTAGAAACAGTAGTCGACGTCGTTGAATCCGACATTTTGGGCGCTTTGCGACAACCGAAAGGGCACAAAAGTATCGTGGCAAGAGAAACCCAACAGGGAGGTGCGAGCGTCGCCCTCGTTGGCCGTCAGGCGCACCTCTATTTCGGTCTCACCGGCAGGCCCTTGGTTGGGGGTGAGGGTAAACCACTTGTCCGCGGCCGAGCTGGTGACGCGCCACGGCGCCGAGGCGCGAACCGAAATCTTGCCCGAGCGAGCCAATCCATCGAACGACAAAAAGGTCGTTCCATTGTTGACGCTAAGCGTACCTACCGTAGTCTCGTCGTCGCTGCAAGCCCCCAGCCCAGCGAGCAGGAAGACCCACAAAAAAAGTCGAAATGTATTTTTCATCAGATTTAATTTTGAACTTCTATATAAACCGACAATTGTCATTTTACTGCACACAACGTGCAATATTTACGCCGTCTGACCACAATCACAAAAAAAACGAAGCTATTCGCCTCGTTTTTTTCGGATTCGTTCGATGTGTTCGCGCAGTCGCTCGCGGAAGAGTTCGCGCCGATTGTGTAAATTGGCCTGCCACCCCTTCCAGCGCGTATAGCGGTCGCGTTTATCGGGATAGATGTCGGGGATGGTGACCAAAATTCCGGTCTCCTCGACACCGCCAAAGTCGGGATTCGACACCGTGTCAAAAACACGCATCGTGGGCGATAAATTCATATAGGCATTGATCAACGGCGGAATGTTCTCGTTGAATTCGCGAATTTTCTGGATCAGAATGTGGTAATTTTCGCGGTAATCGTCACCGGTGAAAAGTTGCTCGTAATAGGGGTCGTCAAGGTCAAGCGTCAAGGGGTTGATGCCCTCGACCAGCCGATCGCGATCGGGAAAGTATCGGCGCAGAAACCAAACCAACGCGTTACGCGCCACGGCCTTGTAGCTGGTGTACATCGTCACCTTGCCAAAGAGGTATTTGGCCGAAGGATTCAACACGATCAGCGCCCCGATTCCGTCCCACAGATTGTCGAGGGCATATATACTCTTGGCGTTGGCGCGAGATTGGTAGCCCGGTTGCACGAACGAGCGCCCCAATTCGATGGTGTAGGGCAGATATTCATTGCGGAACTTGTCGCTGAAGCGGAAGTAGTGTTCCGTGGAGAGGTGCCGCGGCTGGGCGGTGGTGCAGACGATGAAGCGGTAGCCGCCGACGATCTGCTCGGCCTCGGGATCCCAAACGATGAGTTGGTAGTAACCGTCACCAGCCAAATCCTCGTCGTCGATGTCTGTGGCCAAGCCCGTACCTCCTCCGGCACCACGAAATGCCTCTTCGCGCAATCGTCCGATTTCGCGCATCAGCGCCGGACATTCGCGCGCCGAGAAGATGTAAATCTCGTTCGACGCCTTGTTGGTGTCGCGAACTTTACGCTCAAGCGTAAGTTCCGCTTTCAGTTGAGCCCGCGCAACGGGCGGCAGAATCGGTTCCATTTTCATAGGGTGCGTTACGTGGGTAAAAGTAGTGATTTAACGCGTAACTTCACCTTTTTTGACCATTTTTTCTAAAGAATAAGTCTTTTTACGTACCCACTCCGCCTGATCGTGGAGCGAACCAAGGGGTTGCAGCTCCGCGAGCGGAATCGGATCACCGACTATAATGCGGAAGTGTTTGCCTTTTTGCGCAAACATCTCGTCGGGCAGCCACAACATCTCGAGGTTGAAGGGAATATGCAACGCCTTGCGCAGACGATCGACCCGGTAGAAAAAGTTGGACAGACGCCCTTCGACAAAGATCGGAACAATCTGACGTTGTGTAGAATATGCTTTTTTCAGGAAGTTGATGTGCCACGGCGTATCGGTGATTTGGCCGGCAATGCGGCGCGAGCAGAGACCGGCCGGAAAGGTGAGCACCGGCAGGTCGCCGAACATCTCCTCGTCGAACTTGCGCGCGTAGGCTGTGTTTTGTGTGCCGTGTTTGTTGACCGGAATCCACAGCGGCCGCAGGGGTTCGACGTTCATCAGCAAATCGTTGACAATCACCCGCGCATCGCCGAAATAGTCGATCAGCTTGTCGGCCAACATCATCCCATCCATCCCACCAAACGGATGGTTCGAAACGAACAGATAGCGGTCTTGGCGGTCGAGCCGATCCAGCCCCTCGATCGAATAGGTGACCTTCCACTCCCGGAAACAAGCACGGATAAACTCCTGCGGCTGATAAGTCCAGTAGTGTTCGAGGATGTAGTTGATCTGCTTTTCGCAGATCGTGCGACGCAGCCAGTTGACGGCGAAGCGAGGAATCCAAGGAGCCAATCGCGGTGCTTTGTCGGCCAACACGGCACCAATATCAATTTTGGGCATAGGTATTTGGAAAATTATATCTGCAAATATAGGTATTCTTTTTGGGAAAATCGCTAACTTTACCCCCAAATAGACCTTTAATTATGTCATCATACCACACTCCGGTGCTCTTGGAAAAGTCCGTCGAGTTGCTCGAAGTCACCCCCGAGGGGTGTTACGTCGATCTAACCTTCGGCGGCGGCGGTCACACGCGACGCATTCTCGAAATGTTGGGCGCCGAGGGTAGTCTCTACGGCTTTGATCAGGACAGCGACACGCGCGCCAACTGCCCCGACGATCCGCGTTTTCACTTTGTCGAGAGCAACTTTCGCTTTCTGCGCGGCGCGTTGCGGTTGCGCGGCGTGACGGCCGTGGACGGCATTTTGGCCGACTTGGGGGTCTCGTCACACCACTTCGATGCGGTGGAGCGCGGCTTCTCGTTTCGCGGCGACGCACCGCTGGATATGCGTATGAATCAACGCGGTACGCAAACAGCGGCGACCCTTGTCAACACCTACTCCGCCGAGGAGCTGACGCGTGTGTTGGGCGATTGGGGCGAGATTGACACCCCGTGGAAGGTAGCCAACTGCTTGGTTCGAGCACGCACCGTGGCGCCGATCGAAACCACGGCACAATTGGTGGCGGCGGTGAAACCCTGCACCCCCAAAAAAGACGAATCAAAGTTCCTGACCAAGCTTTTTCAGGCGTTGCGGCTGGAGGTCAATGGCGAGATGGACGCACTCCAAATGGCGCTGGAACAGAGTCTTCGGGTGTTGCGCCCGGGCGGACGCTTGGTGGTGATCTCCTACCATTCGCTCGAAGATAGGTTGGTCAAAAACTTTATGCGCAGCGGCAACTTCACGGGACAAGTCGAGAAGGACTTCTTCGGACGCGCCCAAGTGCCCTTCGAGTTGGTCACGCGCAAAGCCCTCACCCCCACCGATGAGGAGCTGGAGCGCAATCCCCGTTCGCGATCGGCCAAGCTGCGCGCAGCGATAAAGACCATTGAGAATTAAGAAGCAGTTTTTCGGCAGACACAAAAGCAACAAAAAACACAGAAATTTGAATTAAAAAATGGCATTCTCAGATCACGAATTTGACCCGATAACCCCCGAGGAGTTGGCCGCCCAAGAGCGAGCCGCCGAGCTTTCACGTCGTGTACGCCGCGAGGTGCGCCACGAGATGCAGCGCGTCCAAGAGGGAAAGGCCGATGAGGATCTGCTGTTGGATCAAGCCGAAGAGCAGGCGGCCAAGGAGGCGACCGAAGAGCTGCAAAAACGCGAACATCGCCGCTCCGCCAGCACTTTTTGGCAGCTCCTGACCGGAACGATTTTGGTTCACCGGGGTGCTTCGAAATACTACCCCTATATGTTTGCCATCGCCGTGATGTTTTTTCTGAGTATCGCCGTGATGTTCACCGCTTTGCACTGGGACAAAAAGTACACACGTCTCGAGCGCGAGGTACAAATTCTGCGCGAGCACTCCATTCGCCTGCAAGAGCAACGCTACCGCTGCACCACCCACTCGGCCATCGTCGAGCAACTGCGCGCACGCGGCATCGAGCTTTATGACCCCGAAGCCCCGGGTGAGACGATCGAAAACTAAACCATGAAACAGGAGCATTCCAAGATAAAAAGCGATATTCTGCTGCGCGTACGACTGCTTTATGTGCTGTTTATGCTGGTAGGAATCGGTGTGCTCTCACGGCTCATCTGGGTGCAAGCCTTCAGCGCAGAGGTTGACACCAACGCCCGGCGGCTCTCGGCGCGCATCTTCACCGTGGACACCCTTCCGGCACAACGCGGCAACATCCTCTCGCGAGAGGGGGTGCCGTTAGCCACCTCGATTTTTCGCTATCAAGTGGCCTTCGATTTTGCATCACCCGGCTTGGATTCGCTGAAAACCTTTCACGAGCAAGCCGACTCACTGTCGAAGCTCTTGTCCGCCTTTTTTCAAGATAAACCGGCCTCGGCATACAGTCATTTTTTTCGCGAACAACACGCGCGTCGCTACCGTCTTGTTCGACCACGCGACACAACGTTTTACCGCTCCGAGGGGCGCTTTGCACGCTGGTGGGATCGGATGCAAGGCGAGGAGCAGATCAAACACACAATTTACGACACCCTGCGCGACCACACGCCGGTGAATGTTCTGCCACGCGAAATCGACTATGCCGAATGGGAGGTGTTGCGTCGCTACCCGTTGTTCAATTGGAATATGGGAATGACCTACAATTTGGTGGAGCGCGACGACCGCATCTATCCCCAAGGTGAGTTGGCACGTCGTACGATCGGACTGACCGGCGACCAAGGCAACTACGGCATCGAAAAAGCCTATATGGAGGAGCTTGCCGGCAGCAATGGCCACGCCCTGCGGCAGCGCATTGCACGCGGATTCTCCGGCCGCGTTGTCGGAGGCGAATCGGTGGATCCGGTGGATGGCTTCGACCTTGTGACCACCCTCGATGTGGGGTTGCAGGATGTGGCCGACAAAATTCTGCGTGCACAACTGGTTCGTCAAAATGCCATTTGGGGCACCACCATCGTTATGGAGGTCTCGACGGGCGAAATTCTCGCGATGGTCAACTTGGGACGCGGTGCCGACGGCTCCTTCGCCGAACGCGAAAACTACGCCCTGTCGCGCAGTATGGAGCCGGGTTCGACCTTTAAATTGGCCACGATAATCGCCCTGCTTGATGACGCCGGAATGGCTGCAAAGACCACCTACGACACCCACAACGGCGATCCGGTGTCGGTAGGCCCGGCCAACAACATCCGCGACTCCCACCGTGGTGACCACGTCGTCGACCTGCGTCGTGCGGTCGCCGCCTCGTCGAACGTCTATTTCGCCAAGGCCGTTTGGGATCGCTACGGAATCACCGGCAAAAAACAGCAGTACAGCGACTTTCTCAACCAAAAGCTACACCTCGGACAGACCGTCGGACTGGAGCGGCTGGGCGAGCGGCGGCCGTCGGTGACCACCGACTGGAAGGTCGCCGACCCGGGGGTGATGCTGGTCAAGATGAGTTACGGCTACCGCGTGCGGCTTGCCCCGATTCAGATGATCACCCTCTACAACGCCATCGCCAACGACGGACGGATGATCTCTCCGGTGTTGGTGCGCGAACTTCGGCGCGGCGACCACGTTGAGGAGCGTTTCGAGAGCCAAACACTGGTCGGCGCCGTCTGCTCTCGCTCGACCTTGCGTACCGTGCGCACGTGTTTGGAGGCGGTCTGCACCGAGGGAACGGCAGTCAACTTTTTCCGCGACACAACACGGCTGCGCGTGGCGGCCAAAACCGGCACCGCACAGATCACCGATCCGGGCATCCGCGACGGGTATTTAGGCTCGGTGATCGCCTATTTCCCGGCCGAAAAACCCCGTTACACGGTCTTGACGACCATCGAGACGCGCGCACAGGTGGGTAAGGCTTTCTACGGAGGCCCCTTGGCCGGGCCTGTGGTCGAGCAGGTGGTCGACTACATCTACAACCGCGGCAACGACTGGTCGGGGCGCACCCCCCACGGCAACGCACACAGCCACCCCGATCGGATCAAGGGCGGCGACATTGCCCAAATTCGCCGCATAGCCGATCATTTTTCGCCACGCACCTCGTTTGACCACCGCACAGGTTGGGGGCGAGTTGCGATCGACAGCCTCGACAACGTCTCGATCACCTCGTTGCAAGAGAGCGCGACGACGATGCCCGAGGTGCGCGGAATGGGACTCAAAGACGCCCTCTTTTTGCTCGAAAATCGCGGTTTGAAGGTGCGCTTTTCGGGACAAGGCGCCGTCACCACACAAAGCATACCTGCCGGAGAGCGCATTGCGCCCGGAACCGGCGTGATTATAACACTTGGATAAGATGAAAAAACTTGCCGAAATTTTAACCCAAACCACCACGCTCTCGCTGCGTGGCGACGACACAATCACCATCTCTTCGTTGACCTACGACTCTCGCACAGTTACCGCCGGCGCCTGTTTTTTTGCCGTGTCGGGCACCCAGTGCGACGGACACGCGTTCATCCCGGCGGCCATCGAAAAGGGCGCCTCGGCCATCGTCTGCGAGAAGCTGCCCGAGAAGATGACCTTTGGGGTGACCTATGTGGTGGTGGCCGACTCGTCGGGGACAATGGCCGATATGTCGGCTGCATTCTACGACCACCCGAGCCGCGCCTTGAAGTTGGTGGGCATTACGGGCACCAACGGCAAAACCACCACGGTGACGCTGCTCTACGATCTGGTGCGCGCCTTGGGGCACCGCGCCGGATTGATCTCGACGGTCATCTACAAGATCGACGAGCGCACCGTGGAGTCCACCCACACCACGCCCGATTCGATTCGACTGAATGCGATGTTGCGCGATATGGTCGATGCCGGCTGTGAATACTGTTTTATGGAGTGCTCGTCGCACGCCATTGTGCAGGAGCGCACGCGCGGTTTGCACTTCGCCGGCGGCATCTTCTCCAACATCACCCACGACCACCTCGACTACCACAAGACCTTCGCCGAGTACATTCGTGCCAAAAAACTCTTCTTCGACGGACTCGAAAAGGGCGCCTTTGCCCTGACCAACATCGACGATCGCAACGGCCGTGTGATGGTGCAAAATACCGCGGCCGAGGTGAAGACCTACGCCCTGCGCTCGATGGCCGATTTTCGTTGTAAAATCGTTGAACTACACCTCGATGGAATGTTGCTGCGCATCGACCAACAAGAGGTTTGGGTCGGATTGTTGGGACGCTTCAACGCCTACAACCTGCTATCTGTCTACGCCACGGCGGTGCTGTTGGGCTTCGATCGCGCCGAGGTGTTGCGCGCGCTAAGCTCGCTGCACGCGGTGAGTGGCCGCTTCGAGATGGTGCGAGCGGACAATGGCACCACGGCTATCGTCGATTATGCCCACACCCCCGACGCCCTCGAAAACGTGTTGCAGACCATCGCCGAGCTTCGCACCCCCACGCAACAGTTGATCGTGGTCTGTGGCTGCGGCGGCAACCGCGACCGCACCAAACGCCCCGAGATGGCACAGATCGCGGTGAAGCACGCCTCGACGGCCATTTTCACCTCCGACAATCCGCGTCACGAGTCGCCCGAGGCGATTCTCGATGATATGGTCGCCGGCCTGCTACCCAGCGACCGCTACCTGCGCATTGCCGACCGCGCCGAGGCCATTCGCACGGCCGTGATGCTCGCCCACGCCGGCGATGTGATTTTGCTGGCCGGCAAGGGGCACGAGGACTACCAAATTATTGGCGACGAGAAGCACCATTTCGATGATCGGGAGCAGGTGCGCCAAGCCTTCACATTGATTAAAAATTAAAAATATAGCGCTATGTTGTATTATCTATTCAAGTATTTGGGCGAGGCGTACGATATGCCGGGCGCCGGTATGTTTCAGTACATTTCGTTTCGGGCAGCGGCGGCCATCATTCTCTCGTTGCTCATTGTCATCATCTTCGGACGGATGATCATCGACTTTCTGCGTCGCAAGCAGATCGGTGAGGAGATTCGCGATTTGGGGCTGAACGGGCAACTGCAAAAAGGTGGCACCCCCACGATGGGCGGCGTGATCATTCTGCTGGCCATTTTGGTGCCGACACTGCTCTTGGGGCGGCTCGACAACATCTACATTCAGTTGCTGCTGGTCTCGACCGTGTGGCTGGGACTTATCGGTGGACTGGACGACTATATCAAGGTTTTTCGCCACCGCAAAGAGGGGCTGAAAGGGCGCTTCAAAATTGTGGGACAAGTCGGTTTGGGTATCATTGTCGGCACAACGATGTGGATTTCGCCCGAAATTGTGGTGCGTGACAAGGTCACCCAACCCCTCGAAACGGTCTACGTAAATACCGACGGCAGCGATGTTCAGAGTGTGCAGAGTACCGTCCTGCTAAGCTCCCAGAGCACCAAAACCACCCAAACGACCATCCCGTTTATCAAAAACAACGAGCTTAATTACAACCAGTTGACCGGCGGTAACGAAACGGCAGCTTGGCTGCTCTACGTCATTGTGGCCATCTTCATCATCACGGCGGTCTCCAACGGCGCCAACCTCACGGACGGACTGGATGGTCTGATGACGGGGGTCTCGGTGCCGATTGTGGCTGTGTTGAGCGTTTTGGCTTACCTCTCGGGGCACATCGTTTATGCCGACTACCTCAACATTATGTACATACCTCAAAGTGGTGAGTTAGTGGTCTTTGCATCGGCGCTGATCGGTGCGTTGGTCGGTTTTTTGTGGTACAACTCCTATCCGGCGCAGATCTTTATGGGCGACACCGGTTCGCTCTCGGTGGGCGGCATCATCGCCGTCTTTGCGCTCTGCATCCGCAAGGAGCTGCTGCTGCCCTTGTTGTGCGGTGTTTTTCTGGCCGAAAGTGTGTCGGTTATGTTGCAGGTAAGCTATTTCAAATACACCAAACTCCGTTACGGCGAGGGGCGACGCGTCTTGCTGATGGCGCCTATGCACCACCATTTTCAGAAAAAAGGGCAATTTGAAACCAAAATTGTCTTGCGTTTTTGGATCATTTCGCTGCTGTTGGCAGCCATCACATTGGTAACGTTGAAGATACGATAATATGAAAACAATAGTCGTTTTAGGCGGCGGCATCAGCGGCTACGGATCGGCCATTCTCGCCAAAAAACAGGGATTTGAGGTCTTCCTTTCGGACAAAGGACACATCGCCGACCGCTACAAAGCCAAGCTCGACGCGTGGGCTGTTCCCTACGAAGAGGGCACCCACACCGAGGCGCGAATTTTGGCCGCCACGGAGGTCATCAAATCCCCCGGCATCCCCGAAACAGCACCTATGGTGCAGAAAATTCGCGCCGCCGGAATCCCCGTAATCTCCGAAATGGAGTTTGCCGGGCGTTACTTGGGAAGTGCCAAGTGCATCTGCATCACCGGTTCCAACGGCAAAACAACAACCACTTCGATCATCTACCAAATTATGCGCGACGCTGGGCTGAAGGTGGCCTTGGGCGGCAACATCGGCGAGAGTTTTGCCTACTCGGTAGCCACTGGCGATTATGATTGGTATGTGCTGGAACTCAGTTCGTTTCAACTGGACGGGATGTACAAATTCCGCGCCCACATTGGGGTGTTGATGAACATCACACCCGACCATTTGGATCGCTACGACCACTGTTTTCAGAACTATGTTGATGCCAAAATGCGCATTACGCAGAACCAAACATCGCGCGATTTCTTCATCTACTCGGGCGACGACGAGGTGATTTGGAAGCAGCTACCCAACCACGATTTGCGCGCCAAGCAGCTGCCTTTTGCCGCCAAAACGGCCGTGGCAAGCGGTGCCGGTGACGCCTTCCTGTTGGAGGGCACATTCACCGCCGCGGTGGGATCGACCTCGGTTGAGATCGACACAACAAAGATGCAGATCGGAGGTCTTCACAACGCCTACAACGCAATGGCAGCAGCGCTGGCGACGCTGGCAGCAGGGGTCGCGCCCGAGGTGATTCAGCGCTCGCTCTACGCCTTTGCCCCCGTTGAGCACCGCTTGGAACCCGTGCGCGAAGTCGGTGGCGTGCTGTGGATCAACGACTCAAAGGCCACCAATGTCGATTCGGTGTGGTACGCCTTGGAGAGTATGAAACGCCCCGTGGTGTGGATCGCCGGCGGCACCGACAAGGGAAACGACTACGAGCCGTTGAAAGCCTTTGCACGCGCAAAGGTTCACACACTGGTCTGTCTGGGCGTGGACAACGCCAAGTTGATCCGCGACTTCACGGGCGTGGTGCCCGAAATCATCTCCACATCGTCGCTCGAAGCGGCAATGGACGCCTCGAAAGCTGCGGCACACCCGGGCGATGTGGTGCTGCTGTCACCGGCTTGCGCCAGTTTTGACCTCTTCAAAAATTACGAAAACCGCGGCGACCTGTTCAAGGCGTGGGTAAACGAGAAGGCGTAGGACGATGGAGGCGGACGAACACAAACAAGCGGCACAGAGAGCTGCGGACACGGAGGACGCGACCACAACCGGTGGCGCTTCGGGTAGTTCCCAGACCACAAATACCGACATCTGGACGATTTGTATGCAGTATCTTCGGCATCCGATCACCGGTGATCGCGTGTTGTGGATCATCGTCGCGGTGCTGGCCATCATCTCGGTGTTGGTGGTCTATTCGTCAACGGCCAAAATGGCGTACGACGCCCACACAGCACGTACTACCGCGCATTTTCTGCGGCAACAGCTGATGATTTTAATTTGCAGCTTGGCGGCTTTTGCCATTGTGCAGCGGATCAATTGTCGCTATTACGGGCGTTGGGCGCTGCCGATTTATCTCCTGTCTGTAATCTTCACCATCGCTGTCTATTTTGTCAGCAACCCCACCAACGGCGCGGCGCGCTGGATCCAAATAGGTCCCTTTCAATTTCAACCCTCCGAGGCGCTAAAAGTCGCCACGGTGATGTTTTTGGCGCAACTTTTAGCCAGCCGACAAAGTAAGATCGACCAAATTCGAATTGTCCCCTCGTGGCGATTTTGGACGTGGCGCTCCTCACCCAAGCAACGCCGCATTTGGCGCGAGGGCACGTGGCCGATCCTGATGCCGGTCATCATATCGTGTGTAGTGATCTTTCCGGCACACACCTCATCGGCGGTGCTGGTCTTTGCAACGTCGTGGGTGATGATGCTCATCGGCCGCGTGCGTTTCGGGGAGCTGATGAAGTTGGTCGGATGGGCTGTGGCCGCCGTTCTATTGATCACAACACTCAATCTCGGACGCAGCCAGACCGCCGAGGGGCGCGTCGGGACATGGATCCACCTGTGGACACAGCCGCAGACCGAAAAACCAGTCGAGATGCTCACCGACACCGAGCGTTCGATGATCGCCATCCACAACGGCGGCATTCTGGGCAAGGGCGCCGGACAGAGCACAATGCGCGTGGAGATGATTCATCCCGAGAGCGACTACGCCTACGCCTTCTTTGTGGAGGAGTACGGCATTTTGTTTGCCGTAGGATTGCTGATGCTCTATCTATGGATTTTCTTCCGCACGATCGAGATTTTTCGTCGTTGCGGCACGGCATTTCCCGGGTTGCTGGTCTTGGGCGCAGGGCTGTTGATCACCTGCCAAGCGTTGTTGCATATTATGGTGACGGTCAATCTGATCCCCGAAACAGGTCAGACCCTGCCACTCATTTCGCGCGGCGGTTCGTCGGTGCTCTTCACCGCCATTGCGTTGGGTATGATCCTCAGCGTCAGCCGGCAGAACGAAGAGCAGTCACACGACACGCCGAAAGCGGAGACAATCTATGAAAAATAACGGAGATGGAGGAGATACGATTAGATAAATATTTGTGGGCGGTGCGGATTTTCAAGACCCGCAGCGATGCCGCCGAAGCCATTCGAACCAACAAAGTGCAGATCAACGGCGCGCCGGTAAAGCCCTCGCGAGAGGTGCGGATCGGCGACGTGGTCAGCGTGCGCAAGGTGCAGGTGACCTATTCATACAAGGTGATCGATCGGGTGTCGAGCCGACTGCCGGCCAAGGATGTCGCACAATATTGCCTCAACATCACGCCTGCCGAGGAGCTGGCCAAACTCAACATTCCGCGCGAAACCATCTTCATCGCACGCGATCGAGGCACGGGACGCCCCACCAAAAAGGAGCGACGCGACTTGGATTCGGTGATGGGCGAACTCTACGACGACGAGGAGGAGTAGCGCAAGACACCAAGCGCTCGGAAGAGACCAAAAGCGTTGATTTGCAATCGCTTAAGGCGGACTGTGCTTTGCTATTTCTTGTTGAAAAGATTCATCGTCCGCTCCAAACCGTTGGTCGAGAACGAGAGGATTGCATCGCCAAAGAGCTTCAACCGTTCGGGGAGCGTCTTCTGCTCCAACTCATCCCACGTGCCCAGCACATAGTCGACTTGGTGGCCTCGGGCAAAATCGCCGCCCACGCCGAATCGCATTCGGGCAAACTCCTCGGAACCAAGCAATTCCGTGATATTTTTCAATCCGTTATGACCGCCGGGACTTCCTTTGGGACGCAGTCGCAGGGTGCCAAACGGCAGGGCAATGTCGTCCGAGATGACCAGCAAATTCTCGGGCGCAATCTTCTCGGCATCCATCCAGTAGCGGACGGCTTTGCCCGAAAGATTCATATAGGTTGAGGGCTTGAGCAGCAGCAACGTGCGCCCCTTGTGTTTCAGCTCGGCCACGTCACCGTAGCGCGCTGTGGTAAAAACAAGGTTGGACGCCCCAGCAAGGGCGTCCAACACGTTGAAACCGATGTTGTGACGGGTTCCGGCATATTCTGCGCCGATGTTGCCCAACCCAACAATGAGGTATTTCATACTTTAAAAAGTTTCTTAAACTGCCGGAGTGGCGGTCGTGTCGTCGGAATCACGCGATGCACGGGTCACACGCACAGCGCAAATAGCGGCCGTTGCAGGAGTTATAAACTTCAAGTTTTTGATTTCCAAATCACCAACGAAGATGGTCTTGCCAACACTCAATGCGGTAACGTCAACCGTGATCTCATCGGGCAAATTCTCAACCAATGCGCTCACCGTAAGTTTACGAGCCGACAGGATCAGTTTACCACCGGCTTTCACACCTTCGGAATTACCGACCAAGTGAACCGGAATGGCGATCGAGACGGGTTTGCCGGCTGCGATGCGGAAGAAGTCGAGGTGAAGAATCTCCTCGCGGATGGGGTGGAACTGGGTTTCGCGAAGCACAGCCTGCTCCTTTTTGCCGTCGATTTCGAACTCAACGATGTAGGAATTCGGGGTGTAGATCAGTGGCTTTACAGCAACGGGATCCACCGAAAAGGTGAGCGATTCACCGTTTCCGCACAATACGCAGGGGATAAGACCTGCACGACGTACAGCTTTGGCTGCTTTTTTGCCGAAGTCTTCGCGCTTCGTGGCTTTGATCGAAAGTACTTTCATAATTTGTTTGTTTTTAATAAGTTACCTTGGGCGGTTCTCAATGCGATCTCTCCGACCGCATCCCAACTCCGCTTGCTTTGGGCGACAAAGATATGAAAAATAATTAAAATTTGCGAATTTAAAATTAAAGCAGATAAATTTATATTTTGTATTTTTGCGTATTGGCTACCAATGTCAACTACCAACGGGGTGTTGACAGGATTGTATTGTCTGGGATAAAATAGATAAAGATATGAGCATCTGGTGGATTTTATTTGTCGCTTTAAATTTCGGGATCGCCGCAATCTATCTGAACAAAGAGAGCCGTCGCCATAGTTTTCCGTTTTGGATCTACATCGCGGCAGCACTACTTTTTTGGTGGCCGGTGACGATCTATCCTCTAATTTTTCACGTCGAATCTCATCGTGAAACAGAGATTGCACAACGGAGAATCAATCGTTATAAGATTCGATTAGGTTGGCTAATATGGGCCTCCACCGTATTGATGCAAGCGCTGTTTTCGTTTTCGTCCCAGACAATGATACAGGGCGAAGCTTGGGAGGGATTCATCCCCCTGTGTATGGCGGCCGTGACATTTTTCCTCTCTATTGTCTTATTGACAGCCATAGATTACATAGAAAAAATGGCTCAATAAAACAAGTTGTAATTCATAAGAAATCCGGAAGCGTCTCTTTGTCTGACACACTTCCGGATTTTTGGTCTAAATCGTCACAATACGACAACGCCGCGTTGCAATAATTTAAAACAGCTTCTAAAATAGCCTCTTAGGCGATGACACCGCGAACACGCTTCTCCCACTTCCAAGTGGCCGCCAACGTTTCGTCGAGCGTACGTTGTGCCGTCCAACCCAACTCAGTGTTGGCCAACGTCGGATCGGCCCACACAGCGATGATGTCTCCGGCACGTCGGTTCGTGATTTTATAGTTGACACGCACGTGGTTGACCTGTTCGAAGCGGCGCACCAACTCCAAAACAGACACACCACGACCGGTGCCGATGTTGAAAATCTCGTATTTCTGTTTGTTTCTGTTTTCGATCATACGCCGAATCGCCACCACGTGGGCTTTGGCCAGATCGACCACGTCAATATAATCGCGGATGTTGGAGCCGTCGGGGGTCGGATAGTCGTCACCGAAGACACTCAGGCACTCGCGCACACCGATAGCCGTTTGGGTGATATAGGGCACCAAATTCTGTGGCACACCGCGCGGCAATTCGCCGATCAGCGCCGACGGATGTGCTCCGATGGGGTTGAAATAGCGCAGGGCGATGCCCTTCAAACCCTCGTATGCGGCCAGTGAGTCGCGCAAAATGTCCTCGCACATCTGTTTGGTATTGCCATAGGGCGACGTTGCCGGCTTGCGCGGCGTCTGCTCGGTCACGGGCAGCACATCGGGTTCACCGTAGACCGTACACGAGGAGGAGAAGACGATGTTTTGACGCTTGAATTCGTGCATCAGGTCGATGACATTCATCAGCGACGTGAGGTTGTTGCGGTAGTACATCATCGGTTTTTCAACCGATTCACCCACGGCTTTCGAGGCGGCAAAATGGATCACCGAGTCGAATTTATATGCTTCGAAGACTTTGCGGAAAGCCTCCTTATCGCAGCAATCGACCTGCACAAAGGGAATATCCACACCCGTAATTTTGCGAACGCCCTCAACGGCGGTCAAGTCACTGTTGGAGAGATTATCGGCAATAACCACATCGAAGCCCGCCTCAACAAGCTCCACAGCGGTATGAGAACCAATATAGCCGGCTCCGCCGCTGACCAAAACACACGATTTTTTCATATGCGAAAATTTTAATAGGTAACAAAGATACAAAAAAACAATTAGAAGCTGTTTGAATTTGTTA
>JAVVYP010000019.1:0-11712 GCA_036651015.1 Alistipes sp. | reverse complement strand
TATTTTTGTTCCGGTTTTTGTCCTGTAAATCCTCATTTAGCTTTTCTAAAATCGGATTTACAGGGCGGAAACTGGGGCAAAAAGAGCCGAAAAGAACGAGAGTCATAAATTTAAAACAGCTTCTGAGCAAATCACAATTCGATCGGATTTGGGGCGCGGCTATCAATTTGTAACCGAGAAGGCAAAAAAACGGTTAGAAAACAGCCACTTTCGAGAAAATAATTGTACATTTGCTATGAAACAAGATCATTAGGCTTGAAATTTTAATCAAATCATAACGCACATGTACGGAAAAATCAAGGAACATTTGCAGCAAGAACTTGCCGAAATCGAGGCTGCCGGCCTCTACAAAAAAGAGCGTATCATCGCCTCGCCCCAACGCGCCGAAATCGAAGTGGCCGGACGCAAGGTGTTGAATTTTTGCGCCAACAACTACCTTGGGCTGTCGGACAATCCGCGGCTGATCGAGGCGGCCAAAGCGGCGATGGACAAACGTGGTTACGGAATGTCGTCCGTGCGCTTCATCTGCGGCTGCCAAGATATGCACAAGGTGTTGGAAAAGGCGATTGCCGACTACTTCGGCACCGAGGACACGATCCTCTATGCCGCTTGTTTCGACGCCAATGGCGGTGTTTTTGAGCCGCTTTTGGGCGAGCAGGATGCCATTATCTCCGACGCGCTCAACCACGCCTCAATCATCGACGGCGTGCGTCTGTGCAAGGCCGTGCGCTACCGCTACGCCAATGCCGATATGGCCGATTTGGAGGAGTGTCTCAAAAAAGCACAAGCACAGCGTTTCCGCATTATCTGCACCGACGGAGTCTTCTCGATGGACGGCAATGCCGCGCCGCTGGACAAGATTTGCGCGCTGGCCGAAAAATACGATGCGCTGGTGATGGTCGACGAGTGTCACTCGGCCGGCGTTCTCGGCAAAACAGGTCGCGGCATCACCGAACTATTCGATCGTCGCGGACAGGTCGATATTCTGACCGGAACCCTCGGCAAGGCCTTTGGCGGTGCTGTGGGTGGCTTCACGACGGGTCGCAAGGAGATTATCGAGCTGCTGCGTCAGCGTTCGCGCCCCTATCTGTTCTCCAATTCACTGCCCCCGGCCGTTGTCGGTGCCGGCATCGAGACCTTCAAAATGCTCGCCGAAAGCAACGAATTGCACGATCGGCTGGTGGCCAACGTGGCCCACTTCAGCAAGGGAATGATTGCGGCCGGATTTGACATTAAACCCACGCAATCAGCCATTTGCGCCGTGATGCTCTACGATGCCCGACTCTCGCAGGAGTTCGCCGCAAAGCTACAAGAAGAGGGTGTCTTTGTCACCGGATTCTACTTCCCGGTGGTTCCCAAAGGACAAGCACGCATCCGGGTGCAAGTGTCGGCTGGGCACACCACCGAACAGCTGGATCGCTGTATGGCCGCCTTCATCAAGATCGGCAAAGCGTTGAACGTCATCAAATAATGCACAATATGGCCAAAGTTGTCTTGGATGCGACCGATCGCAAAATCCTAAAATTTCTGATTAAAAACGCGCGAATGCCCTTTTTGGAGATCGCGCGCGAATGCGGCATCTCGGGCGCAGCCATCCACCAGCGCATCCGCAAACTCAACGAGTCGGGGGTGATTTTGGGCAGCAAATTGGTTGTCGACCCCAAGATGATGGGCTTTGATGTTTGCGCACATATCAGCATCACACTCACCGACCCACAGCTGCTCAACCAAACCGTTGAACACCTCAAAAAAATACCTGAAATTGTTGAGTGTCATTTTGTTACCGGTAAGGGTAATATTCTGATCAAACTCTACTGTATCGACAACGAACACTTGATGCGAACCATTTTCGACAGTATTCTCCGCACCCCGGGGGTTGCCACCACCGAGACCTTCATCTCGTTGCAGGAGTCGTTCCAGCGTCAGGTAAACATTGATTTCATCGAAGATTAATCGTAAGCCAATTATGAAAAAAATCTTTATTTTATGGACGCTGATCGGCGCGTGCGCGCTCTCGACGGCCGTCGCACAACCACTCAACGTGGCCACCTACAACGTGCGCAACAACAACAACACCGGTGATGCCCTTCAGGGAAATGGTTGGCAAAATCGGCTGCCGGTAATCAGCAAGCTGATTCAATTTCACGACTTTGATCTGTTTGGTTCCCAAGAGGTTATGAACGGGCAGCTCAACGACCTGCTCGCCGCGTTGCCCGATTACGGATTCATCGGCGTGGGACGCGACGACGGGCGTCAAGGGGGCGAATACTCGCCCATATTCTACAAAAAAGCCCGTTTGGAGTTGTTGAAGTCGGGTAATTTTTGGCTTAACGAGCACCCCGAAACCCCCGGGTTGGGTTGGGACGCCGCTTGCACACGCATTTGCAGCTGGGGCGAGTTCAAAGACAAGGCCTCGGGCAAAATTTTCTACCTCTTTAATACGCATTTCGACCACGTCGGAGTTGTTGCTCGGGCAGAAAGTTGTCGGCTGATTCTCAAAAAGATGAAGCAAATTGCCGGCTCCAGCACCGTTGTTCTGATGGGTGATTTCAACACCCCCCAAAGCGATGAGGTCTATCGTATTCTCACGCGCGAAGGGCACCTTGATGATGCTTTTTGCACGGCGCAAATTCACTACGCCCAAAACGGAACCTTCAACAATTTTGACCCGATGGGCAAAGACGACGCGCGCATTGACCACATCTTGGTTGATCCGGCGATCAAAGTGGTTCGCTACGGCATTTTAACCGACCATTATTGGAGCACAAACGCTGACGGGCAAGCGCAACTGCGCACACCGTCGGATCACTATCCAGTGGCAACTCAGCTGCTTCTGAAGTAAAATTTGGAGTAAAATCTGCGGCTAATAGGCTAATAGAAGGTTCCGCGCGGTGCAAAAATCGCGTAGCCGAAGTTGAACGTCAAATACATATTCTTCCAATTGCGCAGATCGTATTTGGTCAGCGCAAGGCTCACCGGCCCGATGGGTGTTTTGTAAACCAACGAGGTCTCGGTAATGTAGTGCATTCGCCGATCTTCCTCCGTTGGGTCAAGGTGAGGTGCGTAGTCGTGTTTGTCGCGGAACATCGCATAGAAACCCACACGCAAAAAGAAGTTGGGCATCATATCGAAGGTCGGCATAACACCGCCGGCCACAAAACTTTTGGCGCGAAAATCAGGCATATAAATCATCTGCGCGTGGGAGATGGGGGCGTATGCCGGCAATGACATCAGCGTCGCTCCCGGGGTCGAGAATTTGGGTTGGTTGGTGAGCACCGCGTCGACATTGAACCCGAATGAGAACCAACTGCATTGGGGTATATCGAAGAATTTATTCCACGTGAAGCGGCCACCAAACCAACTGCGCGTATAGCGCGAGATGAAACCCGAGGCGTAATAACGCTCCAGCTTGTCGTGTCCGACCATAAAAATCGTGGAGAGTCGCAAATCGGAACCCTTACGCGGAAAACTCAACTGATCGAGGGTGTTGAGCGCCACCTCGGCCTTCACACCGAAGAACAGAAAACGCGTATGGTCGCGGTTGTTGCTAAAATGCACATCGCTGTCGTAGTGGTAGTTGACGTGTCCGCTATTGGCTCGCAACATAAATAAACTGCGGTGCGTGAGCGGCATACCAAAGCCAAGCGAGAAGAAGCTTTCGCTATTTTTCACCTCCACGGCGTTGTCGATCGAAGAGACGTTGCCGAACGAGCCGTGGCGAAAATTACGCACGGCAAAATTGTAGGAGTAGTCGATGAATAGCGGCTTCCACATATAGAAATCGGTGCGACCACCCACCTTGCCCCACGTATAGATCGGCCCCAAGTAGAGGTCTGCACCCAAACGATGTGCCACGCGCCCAAGCGTCTGGTAGTTGACACCAATGTAGGCCTGATTGAAAACCGTTGACGAGATGTTGCCACCGACGGAGATCTTGAAATTGGGTTTGCTGCCGAATTTCGCCCGGAAAGAGTAACGGTCTGTGGTTGGATCGTAGGTTGTGTGGGGAAAATCCATCGTAAAGTCGCCACTGACAAGCACTTCGAAAAGATTGTCGCGCAGCTCCGCAAATTTCATCGGGCGCTGAATGCCGGGCGTGCGCCGATCTACATTCACAAAATCACGCATATAGGACAACTGCGCCGCGGTCAGCCCCTCAAATTGATAGTCATTGAAATCCAACGGCGGACATTGGGCGCGAAAGGCTTCACGACGAGCCACATACTGCGCGGCGGTTGTGTGCGCTGTGGTTTGCGCAAGGATCTGCGGCATTGCCTTCATCGCATCATCATAACCGGCATTCATAATCGCCTCGGCGTGGTCGAAGTCGAGCATATTGGCATCCACGGCACGAGCAATGCGAACGCTGCGTCCCTCGGGCAAAGAGTAGTCGCTGTCGTGCATCGCCAACATAAAGGCCTGATCCAAAATATTACTATTCTCGTTGGGCGGTATGTTCCCTGCTGTGCAAATACTGCCGATGATCAGCTGCGGATGGAACTGCTCATCGAGGGGTTTCCACGGAAAATTATCGTAGATTCCGCCGTCGTAAAGCAACATTGAATCGACTTTCATCGGCTTAAAAACCAGCGGAATGGACATCGACGAGCGGACAGCTTCGCTCAGCTCGCCGTGGCACAAAACCGCGGGTTTACGCGCATTCATATCGCTGGCCACGCACAGAAAAGGCACCATCAACTTGCTGAAATCGCCCTTGGCAGCAGCCGTTGCCGGCGCAAAAAGCGCGGTCAGCGCCATATCAATACGCGTTGAGGAGATCAGGTTTTTGGGGGTGCGGAATCTCTTACCGTCGGGATTGCGGAAATCGAGCCGCATTGTCAGCGCCGCAGGATTTTGTCCGACCTGACGATAGTAGGCCATAAACTGATTGGGGTCAATGCGACCCGTGATCCACTCCTTGATAACACCCGACATCACGATTGAGCGCATCTCGGCAGGCGAGTAACCAGCCGCATAGAGTGCCGCGACAATGGAGCCCATCGAAGTTCCGGCCACATAATCAATCGGCACGCCGTTTTGCTCCAGCGCCTCCAACACCCCAACGTGATAAAGCCCTTTGGCGCCTCCACCACTCATAACTAAACCCACGCCGCCCACGTGTTGGGAAGCATCGGCTGCACTTGGCGTTGCAGCACTTCCGGCCGGCGCCAACAAGAGTAGCGCGAAGATAAATGAAAGGTATTTACACAACATTTCTCAATTTTTTTATAACTTTGCACGTTATAGCACCTTCAAAAGTAGAGAAAAAAGAACAAACTATCAAAATATGACCGATAAAATCAACGAGCTGCTCCGGCGCGTAGAGGAATTTAAGCCGAAAGCTGCGGCCGAAATTGAGGATTTCCGCATTAAAATGCTCGGTAAAAAAGGCGAACTGACTCTGTTGATGGAGGAGTTCAAAACGGTGGCACCCGAAATCAAACGCGAGATGGGTCAACAGCTCAATTCGCTAAAAACCAAAGCAATGGAGCGCATAAACGGAATGCGCGAAGAGTTGCAAAATGGCGGCGAGCAGACCCTTGCGGCCTCGGGTGATATGAGCCGTCCGGGTTCTGCCGAAGAGCTGGGTTCGCGTCATCCGATTGCCCTTGTCAAAAATCAAATCGTTGAGGTCTTTTCGCGCTTGGGCTACACGGTGGCCGACGGACCCGAAATTGAGGACGATTGGCACGTCTTTTCGGCCTTGAACTTTCCGCCCGAACATCCGGCTCGCGATATGCAAGACACTTTTTTCATCGAGAAGAACCCCGATATACTGCTGCGCACCCACACCTCGTCGATTCAGGTGCGCACGATGGAGCACCAGAAACCGCCGATCCGCGTCATTTGCCCGGGTCGCGTCTTCCGCAACGAGGCCATCTCCTACCGCGCACACTGCATTTTTCACCAAATCGAAGGACTCTATATCGACGAGGGAGTTTCGTTTGCCGATATGAAACAGTCGCTGCTCTATTTCGCCAAAGAGATCTTCGGCGAGGGTGCTGCGATCCGGATGCGCCCCTCCTATTTTCCCTTCACCGAGCCTTCGGCCGAAGTCGATGTGTCGTGCAATCTCTGCGGCGGCAAAGGCTGCCCGGTCTGCAAAGGTACGGGCTGGTTGGAGATTATGGGCTGTGGTATGGTTGATCCCAATGTGCTGAAAGCAAACAACATAGATTCTGAAAAATATTCCGGATTCGCTTTTGGTATGGGTATTGAGCGCATTGCAATGCTCAAATACGGCGTGAAGGACCTGCGGTTGTATTTCGAAAACGACGTGCGCTTCCTTCACCAATTCGATCAAGCGCTTTAAGAAACTGTTTTACACTACTTTTATCTATGAGACGACTGACTGCGATAACCGCTCTTTGCTTCCTCTTCTGCTCGGCATTTGTCACCGGAAAAGGGCAGGTCGTGGTGCCCGAGCACCCCGATTCGCTGCGCAGCGTTTACCACTACACCGAGGGAATCAAAGCCTGCACAATTTGGGGTGATTCGCTGCGCGCCAAGGAGCTGTTTGAGCAGGCAATCCGCAACGACTCGACCTTTGCTCCGGCCTACTACGAATTGGCGGCAAACGGTCTCTATGCCTCACCCGAGCAGGCTGTGGAGCTGACTCGGCGCGCCTACCAGATCGACACCACCAACAAATGGTACCACCAATTCTACGGTCAGGCGCTCATCTTTGCCAAGCAGTATCCCCAAGCGCTTGCGGTTTTTCGGCAGCTGAATGTCGAAAACCCCAAAGATCCCGAAAACTACCGCATTCGGGCGGCGCTCTATGAGCAACTCCAAGATCCGTATATGGCGTTGGCCACACTCGACTCGGCAGAGATTCGTTTCGGACGAATACCGCCACTGAGTGCGATGAAACGACAGTTGTTGATCGCCACAAGGCAGATCGACAAGGCCACCGACGAGGCGCTGGCAATGGTTGCCGCGGCGCCCTATGAGGCGGAACATCACGTGGTGTTGGCCGATCTTTACAGCTATGCACGCAAAGATTCGCTCGCGCTATCCGAGTATGCGCTGGCTATGCAAATCGACTCCACAAACATCTCTACGCTGATGTCCTTGGCCGATTTTCACACGGGACGCCACAACTACCGCGCCCTGTTGGCGGTAACCAAACAGCTCTTTTTGTTGGATGAATTGCCCTTGGAAACCAAAATCACGCGCTTCGAGCTACTCACCTCAGATCTGCGTTTTTATCGCGACAACTACTTGCAGCTCAATGATTTGGCGTCGACTTTGGCCATTCATTATCCCAACGACAAACGCGTTGTGGAGCTTTTTGCCCACCACCTGATCGCCTCGGGCGAGATGGAGCAGGCGCTCACGCTCTACAAACTGCACCTGCGCGACACGCCGCCCAATGCCGCATTTTTTAGCGCCGTGATCGACATCGAAAGCTACCTGCAACGCCCCGATTCGGCGACTGTCTACATAACACGCGCCCTGCAACTCTTTCCCCAACAGGTCGAGTTTCACCTCGCAAAAGGCAATGCGTTCAACTACGCCAAGCAGCACACGCAAGCGGTAAAGGCCTACAAACAATCGCTTCCTTACGCAGCAACCGACTCGCTGCGGGCCGCAATTTGGGGGCTAATTGGCGACACGTGGCACCTGAAAGCCGAGGCCGGAGAGCCTGACTGGGAAGAGCGCTTGGTCTTGCAAACCGGCACTGCCGGCAGCAAGGCGAGCTATCGCAAGTGGATGAAACAGTGCTATGCGGCGTACGATCGTAGCCTGCGCTACGACAAGGACAATCCGCTGGTACTCAACAATTACGCCTACTTTCTATCGCTTGAGGAGCGGGAATTGGAAAAGGCACTCACGATGTCCGGCTTGGCCTTGGCGCTCACCGACAACAATTCGACCTACCTCGACACGCAGGGCTGGATTCTCTTCAAGTTGGGGCGCTTTGCCGAAGCCAAGAAAATCACGCAACAGGCGCTTGCCCTCGATCGGCAGAACAGCGCCACGTTGATGGTTCATTACGGCGACATTCTACACGCCTTGGGGGAGCAATTTATGGCCGAAACCTACTGGCGCAAAGCGCTCGAAAAGGGCTACAACGCCGAGGCAATCGCGCACCGACTGGATGCCGCAAAAAGCCCCAAGAAGGAGACCCACCCATGAAATCGCTGCGGATATTAGCACTTTTTTTGTTGTTTTCGGTGCCTTCGTGGGCACAAAACGAACAACAAATCGAGGCGCAAAAGCAAGTCATCGAGACGCTCGAAAAGAAGATTGCCGCCGAGGAGCAGGCGATCTCCAAAATCCAGCAGGGACGCGCCGCCACCGAGGAGCGCGCTCGCCGAATGGCGCGCCAAATTGATTCGCGCAACCAGTTACTGGTCGAACGCGAGAAGCAGGTAAAGCTGCTGCGCGGACAGATTTCACACACAGATAGCGTGGCCGGCGACTTGAAGACAACCCTGACGCGCAACCGGGCACAATACGCAGAGATGGTGCGCGAGGCCTATCGCAACTACCGACACAACAATTACTTAACCTATATTTTTTCGTCGCGTGACTTTACCGATGTTGCTAGAAAAATCACCAATTTACGACAAGTCGCCGCAATGCGCGAACGTAAATTGAACGACATTGCCGCTCTTTCGGCGCAGGTAAAACGCGAAAAAGAACAACTCGATCGCCGCAAAATATCCCTCGATGCAGCGACACGCAAATTGACAAATCAGCGCACAAAACTCCAGCAAGACGAACGATCGGCACGCGCCAACATTCGCCAGATGAGTCAAAAAGAGAAGGTAATGCTTCAGCAGAAGATGGCCAAAGAGCAGCAGTTGGATGTGGCGATCAACGAACTGCGCAAACTCACCAAAGGCAACACCGCAGGCGACTCCTTTTCGTCCAAAATTTCGGGTTTACGCCTTCCGGTTCAGTCGGGCAACGTGAAGCGTTATATGGAGAATATGGCCGAAATAACAGGGCCACGGGGGGCACAGGTCATCTCGATCTACGAGGGCAAAGTGGTGGACATCAAACGCAACCGAATCACCAACAAATACGACGTCTATGTAGCTCACGGTGAGTACATAAGCTCCTATGCAAATATGGGTTCGGTGTGTGTCGACAAAGACCAAAAAGTAGCCAAAAACCAAACTATCGGCACCATCGGTTCTGCGGTTAACGTGCTGACAATGGAGACCGAATACAAGCTTGTTTTCGGCATTTATCCGCCCTCTCCGGGTACCACTCTTCGGGCTAAAGATTGTTTCCGCAAATAGATTCACAAAAACAAATCAGTATGGCAATTCGTTATTACACAGATGATTGCTCCTATAAACTGCCACAAAAACGCCTTACAACAGCGTGGCTGCGCGAGGTTGCGCAAGCAGAAGGCTACATTGTAGGCGACGTCAACTACATATTTTGCTCGGCCAAACGCCTGCTTGAGATGAATCGCCAATACCTCGGACACGACTATTTCACCGACGTTATAACATTCGACGACAGCGACTTGGACGGGACACACACACTCGCCGGCGACATTTTCATCGACGTCGAAACAGTCGCCGACAACGCCGCACAATACGACGCCACACGGCTCAAAGAGATGCGCCGCGTGGTTGTTCACGGGCTGCTGCACCTCTGTGGTCAGGGCGACAAAACGCCCCGAACCAATGCGCAAATGCACCACAAAGAGGACAAACACCTCAAATTTTGGGAGGAACAACGATGATTTTAAGTTATGATCTGATTGTTATCGGCGGAGGTCACGCCGGATGCGAGGCTGCCGCTGCCGCCGCGCGACTGGGTTCGCGAACACTGCTCTTGACAATGGATATGGATAAAATGGCAGCGATGTCGTGCAATCCTGCCGTCGGCGGTGTTGCCAAAGGTCAGATTGTCAGGGAGATAGATGCGCTTGGAGGGCAAATGGGGCGCATTACCGACCTCACGACGATCCAATTTCGAATGCTCAACATCTCGAAAGGAGCGGCAATGTGGAGCCCGAGGGCACAATGCGATAAATCTCGCTTCTCCAAGGAGTGGCGCCACACGCTGGAAAACACGCAGAACCTCTATATATGGCAAGACGCGGCAACCGAATTACTCTTCGACACCACGCGTGAAAGACCGCGTGTGCGTGGCGTCAGAACGCGTATGGGCGTCGAATTTTCGTGTAACGCGCTGGTACTCACCGCAGGAACATTCCTCGAGGGGTTGATGCATTGCGGCGCAGCCAATGCCGAAGGCGGCCGAGCAGGGGATGCGGCATCGCACGGCGTAACACAAAGTTTGCTAAAGCTCGGCTTCGAAAGCGGACGGATGAAAACAGGGACTCCGGCTCGGCTGGATGCCCGAACCATCAACTTTGAAAATCTCGAACCGCAATATGGAGACGAAAATCCTGCAAAATTTTCTTTTTCGACAGACACCGAGCCTGTAAAAGATCAATTGCCCTGCTTTTCGGTCTACACCTCGCCCGAAGTTCACAACATACTTCGTGGCGGTTTTGCCCTGTCGCCCCTGTTCAATGGAACGATCAAAGGCATCGGACCGCGCTACTGCCCGAGCATCGAAGACAAATTACGCACCTTTGCCGACAAAGAACAACACCAACTATTCTTGGAACCCGAGGGACGCTCAACCAACGAATATTATCTAAATGGATTTTCATCCTCACTTCCGTGGGATGTTCAATGGCAAGCCCTGCATAAAATCAGCGGATTTGAGGATTTGCACATCTTTCGCCCCGGTTATGCGATCGAATACGACTATTTTCCGCCGACACAACTTCATCACTCACTCGAAACAAAACGGGTAGAGGGACTCTATTTTGCTGGGCAGGTCAATGGAACCACCGGCTACGAAGAGGCGGCAGCACAAGGGTTGATCGCCGGCATCAATGCCCACCGATCACTACACAACCAACCACCAATCGTGCTCAAGCGCGACGAGGCCTACATCGGGGTGTTGATCGACGACCTTGTCACCAAGGGGGTAGACGAACCTTATCGGATGTTCACCTCGCGCGCCGAATATCGCATCTTGCTGCGACAAGATAATGCAGACATTCGGTTAACACCTCTTGGACACAAAATCGGATTGATTTCGGAGAAAAGATTTGCAGAATTCAGCAAAAAAAACACGCTTGTAGAATCGCTTATTTCCTATGCACACGAGCAGAGTATCAAAGCAGCGGAAATAAACGACTATTTAAAATCAATAAATTCGGAGCCTTTGACGCAAGGTCGCAAGCTTAACGACATTTTGACGCGTAATTTTGTCACCATTAACGCCCTGTGTCAGGTTTTGCCCAAGTTGCAAAAATTCATTGACAACAACGAAATTAATGCGGAAGCAATTGAAGAGGCCGAAATTCAAATAAAATACAGGGGTTACATCGAGCGAGAAAAGTTAATTGCACAAAAATTACATCGTTTAGAAGATATTTGCATTCCCGACAACTTCGATTTTTCGTTGCTTAACTCTCTGACCATTGAGGCTCGACAAAAACTATCACGCCTCCGCCCCTCCAACATCGGACAAGCTTCAAGGATTCCGGGCGTCTCGCCGGCCGACATCAACGTTCTGCTGGTAAAATTTGGTCGGTAGCAGATTGTTCCACGTGGAACAATCTGTTTTATCAAGAAGAAATATCAACAAAAAAGATATAATGGTAAAAAACAGTTGGTAAAACGGCTGTAAATATTTGACAATAGGTATATTATGAGT
>JAVVYP010000018.1:0-31677 GCA_036651015.1 Alistipes sp. | reverse complement strand
ACACGCAAAACCACATTATTGCGTGTAATTTTGCGTGTAACCTCTGTAACTGCTTGATTATCAAGCTTGTTTGCGGAGAAAGAGGGATTCGAACCCCCGGAGCCTTGCAGCTCAACGGTTTTCAAGACCGCCGCAATCGACCACTCTGCCATCTCTCCCGGCTGCAAAAATAGTATGGATTTTTCATTTCGCCAAATCTTAGCCCCTTTTTCTCGAACAAAGCACGTAAAATGCGATTTGATCGTCCATTTTTGCATTCATAAGGGAAAAATCGTTATATTTGCCTGCAATCAGAGGCACTCAGGCGGATCGAATCAGCATCGCGACTCTCGCCCAACAGAATAAATGTCAACGATTTAAAACTGAAGTTACATATTCACACCACAAGCTATGAACAAAGCGCAGTTGGTTGAGGCTGTTGCCCTCGACGCAAACATTACCAAAATCGCAGCACGCAAGGTAATCGACGCCACACTTCGTGTAGCCGTGCAAGCCCTTCACGAAGGGGATCGACTAACACTCACAGGTTTAGGTAGCTTTTGCATCCAACAAAAACCGGCACGCATAGGTCGCAATCCGCGCACCGGTGCCGCCGTGAAAATTCCGCCCCGCGAAGTGGTTAAATTTCGCTCTGTGGTCAAAATCGACTAAGAAGATAGTATGCCCGAAATTTCGCAACGCGCCGAGTTGATGCCGGCCTCCCCAATTCGGAAACTTGTTCCACTGGCCGAAGCCGCACGTGCTCGAGGCACCAAAATCTACCACCTCAACATCGGACAACCCGACCTACCGTCGCCACAGGTGGGTCTCGATGCGCTGAAAACCATCGACCGCAAGGTGCTCGAATACAGCCCCAGCGACGGATACCGCTCGCTGCGCGAAAAGCTCGTCGGCTACTACGAACAATTCCAAATCAAGCTCACACCCGAGGAGATTATCATCACCACAGGCGGCTCAGAGGCTGTTCTATTCGCTTTTATGTCGTGTTTGAATCCGGGCGACGAGATCATCGTCCCCGAGCCGGCCTACGCCAACTATATGGCCTTTGCCATCTCGGCAGGCGCCGTAATACGTCCCGTCGTCTCGTCGATCGAACAGGGATTCGCATTGCCCGATATTGCTGAGTTCGAGAAACTTATCAACGACCGCACGCGAGGCATCCTGATCTGCAACCCCAACAACCCCACTGGCTACCTCTACACGCGCAAGGAGATGAATCGGATCCGCGATCTGGTCAAGACGCACAATCTTTTCCTCTTCTCCGACGAGGTTTACCGCGAATTTATCTACACCGGGTCCCCCTACATTTCGGCCTGTCATCTGGAGGGCATCGAGCAAAATGTAGTATTGATTGACTCAGTATCAAAGCGTTACTCCGAATGCGGCATCCGCATCGGGGCGCTCATCACCAAGAACAAAAAGCTGCACGATGCGGTGATGAAGTTCTGTCAAGCGCGTCTATCGCCGCCGCTGATCGGTCAGATCGTCGCCGAAGCGTCGATCGACGCCCCACGCAGCTACGCCACCGACATCTATGAAGAGTACATCGAACGACGCAAGTGCCTGATCGACGGGCTGAACCGCATTCCGGGGGTCTACTCGCCCATCCCGATGGGCGCCTTCTACACCGTGGCGCGGCTACCGGTTGACGACAGCGACAAATTTTGCGCGTGGTGCCTCTCGGAATTTAGCTACGAAGGTCAAACGGTGATGCTGGCTCCGGCATCGGGTTTTTACTCCGACCCGAATTTAGGTCGCGACGAAGTTCGTATCGCTTATGTACTTAAAAAAGAGGATCTTGAGCGTGCACTCTTCATCCTTTCGAAAGCCCTCGAAGCCTATAACCAAGCATTTTAATGGAGGAAGCCTAACAGCCCCAAATTGTCGAGAAAGACCAAGAGCAGCACCGCAGGACAGAAGTAGCGGAGCAGAAAGCGGAAAAGGCCGTACAGTCGGAAAGGCTGCTGTCCAAAAGAGGTAAGTTGCTCGCGGAGAATCCGTTGATCGAGCTTCCAACCGACAAAGATACAGGTAAAGAAACCACCGACGGGCAAGAGAATGTTGGCCGTCATAAAATCGAGCGAGTCAAAGAAATTCGTTCCAAAGATCGTCCAATCGCTCAGCAGCCCCAACGACAACGAGGCCACGGTGGCCAACAAAGCGGTTGCGCCGGTGGTCGTCCACGCCGCAGCGCGACGGCTCAAGTGCCACTCCTCGTGGAAATAGGCCGTGATCACCTCGTGCAACGAGATGGTCGAAGTGAGAGCCGCAACCACCAACAGCAGAAAGAAAATCGTAGACCAGACCATACTCCACGGCATCCCGTTGAAGATGCTGGGCAGGGTGATGAAGACCAACGAAGGACCCGAAGTGGGTTCGATACCGACGCTAAAGACCGCCGGGAAGATCACCACACCAGCCAAAACGGCCACCAACGTGTCGAGTAGTGTGACGCTAAGCGCCGTCTGTCGCAGGTTGGTATCGGCCTTGAAATACGAGGCGTAGGTGACCATACACCCCAAACCGATCGACAACGAAAAAAACGCCTGCCCAAGGGCTACAAGGATAGTCGTGGCGGTGACTTTCGAGAAATCGGGGGTGAAGAAGAATTTCAATCCGGCAGCTCCGCCCGGCATCAACAACGAGTGGATCGACAGCGCGATAAGCACCAAAAACAGCAGTGGCATAAGCACTTTGGCCGACCGTTCGATCCCTTTTTGTACCCCCAAAGCGATAATCGCGTGGGTCGCCAGCACAAACAAACAGGTGTAGAGCACCGGACGCCACGGATTGCGAATAAAGGTCTCAAAGACCCCTTTATATTGTTCGGCGGTGGTGAAATGCGTGAGGCTGCCTGTGAGCGAATGCACCATATATTCGGCCGTCCAGCCCGACACCACGAAGTAGAAGCCCAAGATCAGGAAGGCCGCCAACACCCCGTTGTAACCCAAAAAACTCCAATTGCGATTCAGGGTGCGGTAGGCACCCACCGCATTGCGTTGCACGCTGCGGCCAACGGCAAATTCCGCCAGCATAATCGGCAGCCCCAGCAGCAGCACACAACCAATATAGATCACCAGAAAAGCCCCACCACCGTTGTCACCGGCCACATAGGGGAAGCGCCAAATGTTACCCAAGCCGACGGAACTTCCGGCAGCGACCAGTATGGCGCTCAATTTACCCCCCAAAAGGGCGCGGTTCTCTCCGTGATGCATAGGACTCAGAACTCGTTATTTTTCCAATACGACGCTCACCTTCTCCAACTTACCACCCAGCGGCGGCGCCAACTTCGAAACGGTACATTTAATGTGCCGAATTTGCGGAAAAGCCGCGTAAAGCGCCTCGATGATGTTCATCGACACCCGCTCTATGGTGCGCTGCGCGATCTGCATTTGCGCGCGAATCACCTCGTAAGCCGTCAAATAGTTGACCGCCTGCTCGACGCTGTCTTCGGCCGCAATGGTACCCAACTCCGCGGTGATCTCCAAATCGACCGTAAAGCGGTTACCCACCTTACGTTCCAATTCGTAGCAGCCGTGAAAAGCACGGAACTCCATCCGTGTAAGGACGATACGATACTCCATCTCTATTCGGCGATGACCAAGTAGTAGTTCTTTTTACCTTTTTGAACGAGCAAATATTTACCGGCGATCAACTCCGAATCGCACACCGCAGCCTGCGGATCGGCAACTTTCTCCTTGTTGAGCGCCACGCCGCCGCCCTGCACCATCTTGCGACATTCGCCCTTCGAGGGGAAAATTTCGGTCAGATCGGTGCAAAGATCAACAAACGAAGCCCCCAATGCGGCGCGACTAATGCGGAATTGCGGTACCCCCTCGAAGACCTGCAACAGCGTCTGCTCATCGAGCCTGTGCAACGCCTCGGAGGTGGCACCTCCAAAGAGAATCGCCGATGCTTCAACCGCCTTATCATACTCCTCCTTGGAGTGGATCATCGTGGTAATCTCCTGTGCCAAACGCTTTTGCAGCACACGCAGATGGGGCGCTGCTCGGTGCTCGGCACATAGTGCGTCGATGGTTGCACGATCTAAGAGCGTAAAGATTTTGATGTAGCGTTCGGCATCCTCATCGCTGACGTTCAGCCAAAACTGGTAGAACTTATAGGGCGAGGTGTAACGCGCGTCGAGCCAAACGTTGCCGCTCTCGGTTTTGCCGAATTTTGTGCCGTCGGCTTTGGTGATCAGCGGACAGGTGATGGCGTAGGCCTCGGCACCCAACTTGCGACGTATCAGCTCAGTACCCGTGGTGATATTACCCCACTGGTCGGCACCGCCCAACTGGATTTTGCAATTCATCGTCTCGAAAAGGTGCAAAAAGTCGTAAGCCTGCACCAATTGGTAGGTAAATTCGGTGAACGACATTCCTTCACCTTCACCGCTAAACCGTTTTTTCACCGAATCTTTGGCCATCATATAATTGACGGTGATCAGCTTACCCGTATCACGAATGAAATCGAGGAACGAAATTCCCTTCAGCCAATCGTAGTTGTTGACCATCACCGCAGCATTCGGAGCCTCGGATTCAAAGTCGAGCAGTTTCGAAAGTTGTCGTTTGATGAACTCCTGATTGTGGCGCAACGTCGGCTCGTCCAGCAGGTTGCGTTCTTGAGACTTGCCGCTCGGATCGCCGATCATACCCGTGGCACCTCCGATCAACGCCAGTGGACGGTGGCCGCACATTTGGAAATGTTTGAGGATCATCACCCCCACCAAGTGTCCGATATGCAGCGAATCGGCCGTCGGATCAATGCCCAAGTAGGCCGTTGTCAGCTCTTTTTCGAGTTGTTCTTTCGCACCGGGCATAATGGTGTGGATCATTCCGCGCCATTCGAGTTCTTCGATAAAATTCTTTGTTGCCATAACTATATCAATTTTTATTATTTTATTATTCTACTTCTAAATCCAACGCCTTACGAAGTTCCACCACCAGCGGATTCTTCTCGTTGAGGAATTTGACACGATCTTCCAACTTGATGGGACGCGCCGCCCGAATCTGCTCGTTGACCGTGATTTGCAACTCTACCGCCCCCGTGATGTCGGCCAGTGCCACAATGCGCAGCAACATCGCTGTTCTGTTGCGCAGAATCTCGTCGCGCAGCTCGGTCGTCGGCACACTCACGTCGATGCGGTTACCGCAAAAAGTCATCCGCTCAAAAGAGGGCACAAAGCGCGGCCGAAGCTCCTTGATCAGATCCAAAATGCGTTCACGCGCACCCTCGAGCTTCTCGGCACACGCCGGATCAATGGCATCCGACTCGGTCTGCTCGCAAATCTCGTCCTCGGCATCGTCGTCTGACTCACCAGCCGCCGCAAGCAACTCCGAAATTGATCCGCCCGAAATCGTCGGCCGATGCGCCGGGGCTGGCGTTGGCGTTGGTGCCGGTGCCAAAATAGGCGCTGGAACTGGCGCTGAAACAGCAACCGGCACAGACACCGTTTCGGGTGCCACAGGTTGCGCCGCAACAGCAGCCACTGCCGGAGTTGCCACCACAGGGGTGTCAACAACCGGCGCAGACGCCGCAACAACAGGTGCCGTATGGGGTGTTAACGAGGGAAGAGGGTACGCCCCGAAGGGTGTTAGATCGTCATTTTTTTTTTGGCCGAGACCCGAGATTTTCATCAGGCCCAGCTCAACCAGCAATCGTTGGTTCGACGATTGTCGAATTCGTCCGTCCAGCTCCGTCAAAATGGAGATCGCTCCGAACAGGAATTCCGCACTGCAGGCGCCAGCCTGCGTCCGGTATCGTTCAAGCAACGTGCCCGTCATTTCGATCAGCCGCAGCGTCTCGGGACGCTTGGCCATCAGCAGGTCGCGCAGGTGACGGTTAAGTCCTGCCATAAAAGTTTGACCCGAAAATCCGTTGGAGAGTACCGCATCGAAGGCAACCAGCGTATCGACGTAATTGCCTGCCAACAACATCTCGGTGACTCCAAAATAGATGTCGTAATCCAGCACGTTGAGCGTCTGCGCCACTTCGTGCAACGAGAGCTGCTGCCCACAGAACGACACCGCTTTATCGAACATCGACAACGCATCGCGCATACCGCCGTCGGCCTTCTGCGCAATGAGGTTCAACGACTCGTCGTCGTAGGTGATATGCTCCTCGGAGGCGATATATTTGAGGTATCCGACCGAATCTTCGACCCGAATGCGGTTGAAATCGTAGATCTGGCAGCGCGAAAGAATCGTCGGGATGATCTTGTGTTTTTCGGTCGTCGCAAGGATAAAAATCGCGTGTGCAGGCGGCTCCTCAAGGGTTTTGAGGAAGGCATTGAAAGCCGATGCCGAGAGCATATGTACCTCGTCGATGATGAAGACCGAGTAGCGTCCCACTTGCGGAATGATGCGCACCTGCTCGATGAGCGTACGGATATCCTCCACCGAGTTGTTCGACGCGGCATCCAACTCGTGGATGTTCATCGAGCGTCCTTGGTCGAAACTCCGGCACGACTCGCAATCGTTGCAAGCCTCCGAACCGTTGGGCGACAAGCAGTTGATAGCCTTGGCGAAGATTCTCGCACAGGTGGTTTTGCCCACACCGCGCGGACCACAAAAGAGGTAGGCGTGCGCCAACTGACCGCGCTCAATAGCATTTTTGAGCGTCGAGGTAATATGATTTTGCCCGACAACCGATGCGAAGGTCGCGGGGCGATATTTGCGTGCACTGACGATGAAATCACTCATAATAGTGCAAAGATAAGAAAATTAAAAATTAAAAATTAAAAATTAAAAATTATTTCACACCGCAAGCCGCGCAAATCCTGCCTTTTTGACACGCTTTGACAGTCGCTGTGTGACAAACAGTGACACAACGACATAAAAACAGCGTTGGCAAGCGTTTTGCGGCAAACAGAGACAGATCCCAAAAATCACAAACATAAAATTCAGACGATATGAACATCAACACATTAAACACAGAAAAGGAGTTGGGCGCATTGAGCAAGTACGCCATCAACCTCAACGAACAAGCGCGTTCGGGCAAGCTCGATCCGGTGATCGGCCGTGACGAGGAGATCCGCCGCGTGTTGCAGATTCTCTCGCGCCGCACCAAGAACAACCCGATCCTTGTGGGCGAAGCCGGTGTCGGCAAGACCGCAATCGCCGAGGGCATTGCCCACCGAATTGTCGATGGCGACGTGCCCGAAAACCTGAAATCGAAACAGATTTTTTCGCTCGATATGGGGGCGCTCATCGCCGGCGCCAAATACCAAGGCGAATTCGAGGAGCGGCTAAAAAATGTTGTCAAGGAGGTCGTTGACAGCGAGGGCGAAATTCTGCTGTTCATCGACGAGATCCACACCTTGGTGGGTGCCGGACAATCGTCGGGAGCGATGGATGCGGCCAACATCCTCAAGCCGGCGCTTGCGCGGGGTGAGCTGCGCACGATCGGAGCCACGACCCTCGACGAATTTCAGAAATATTTCGAGACCGACAAGGCGCTCGAACGCCGTTTCCAAAAGGTAATGGTCGACGAGCCTACGGCCGAAGATGCCATTTCGATCCTGCGCGGTTTGAAGGATCGTTACGAGAACCACCATCAGGTGCGTATCAAGGATGAGGCGATTGTGGCCGCCGTGGAGCTATCCACGCGCTACATTACAGCGCGATTTTTGCCCGACAAGGCCATCGACCTCGTCGACGAGGCCGCTGCCAAACTGCGGCTGGAGATGAACTCCGTACCCGAGCAGATCGACACCCTCGATCGTCGGGTGCGTCAGTTGGAGATCGAGCGCGAAGCGATTCGCCGCGAAAAAGACAAGGAGCGCGTCGAACACCTCACGCACGAGATCGAAGAGCTGAAAGCCAAAGATGCCGCAATGCGCACCAAATGGCAGGGGCAACGCGACTTGCTGCGGAAAATTCAGGCCAACAAAGATCGAATCGAGGAGCTTAAAATTGAGGCACAACAGGCTGAGCGTCAAGGCGACTACGGCAAGGTAGCCGAAATTCGTTACGGCAAAATTCAAATGGCCGAGAAGCAGATGGCCGCCCTCCAAGAGAGCTACAAGGCCACCGCTTCCGGGGATTCGATGATCAAGGAGGAGGTCGATGCACAAGATATTGCCGAGGTGGTGTCGCGCTGGACGGGGATTCCGGTGCAGCGTATGCTGGCCTCCGAACGCGAAAAGTTGCTGCATATGGAAGAGGAGTTGCACAAACGTGTTGTGGGTCAGCAGCAGGCTATTGCAGCCATCTCCGACGCCGTGCGCCGCTCACGTGCCGGGCTTAACGATCCGCACAAACCCATCGGTTCGTTCATCTTCCTCGGCACGACGGGCGTGGGTAAAACCGAGCTGGCCAAGGCATTGGCTGAATTTCTGTTCAACGACGATGGGATGCTCACACGTATTGATATGAGCGAATACCAAGAGCGTCACAGCGTGTCGCGACTGGTCGGCGCCCCTCCGGGATATGTCGGATACGACGAGGGTGGGCAGCTCACCGAGGCCGTGCGCCGCAAACCCTACTCGGTGGTGCTGCTCGACGAGATCGAGAAGGCACACCCCGACGTCTTCAACATCTTGTTGCAGGTGCTCGACGACGGACGTCTGACCGACAACAAAGGCCGCACGGTCGATTTTCGCAATACAATCATCATAATGACCTCGAATATGGGTTCACAACTCATTCAGGAGAATTTTGCAGCGGCCGTTGACGGGCAACCGCTCTCCGAGGAGGTCATCGAACGGACGCGCCTTGCGGTCATTGACCTGCTCAAGCAGCAGCTCAAACCCGAATTTCTGAACCGCATCGACGAGATTGTGATGTTCGAGCCGCTGACCCGTAAGCAGATCGAGCGTATTGTGGACATTCAACTGGGCATCGTGCGCCAAATGCTCGCCGAGAACGGCATCCGGCTCGAATATACGGATCGCGCGCGCGTATGGGTGGCCGCCGCAGGTTTTGATCCGCTCTACGGCGCACGACCGGTGAAACGGGTGATTCAGCGACAAATCGTCAACGAACTCTCGAAGCGCATTTTGGCCGGCTCAATCGACCGCGCGCTGCCCATCCACATTGATGTGGCCAACGACGCGCTGACCTTCACCACCTAAAAGATACCTGCGCGAGAGCAGTGAGAGCAGCGAGAGCAATCGACCCAACAGTCGGTTGCTCTTTTTTTGCGGCCACACCCTCTCTTATCCTCTTTTTACCGCACAAACGCGCCTCACAAAATTGCAAATCACAACTTAAAACTGTTTTTTCACACAATATATTTGGTTATTATCGCAGAAAATCGTTCTTTTGTAATAGATGTACAAAAATTTCAATTTTTAACGCACATTAATAAATAATGACAAATACATAAACCACATATTATTAAATATTTACTATCTCTCCCTTGTAAACCAAATTTATAATCATTTTTATAACAACTAATCCAAAAAGTATGAGAAAACATTTACAGAATTTCCTCTTGGTGGGAGTGCTGACCCTATTCTGCACCTCTGCCACCATCGCGCAGTCGATTGTGAAAGGTAGAATTGTGGATGAAAACGCTGCTCCCTTGATCGGAGCCACGGTTTCAATTCCGGGAACATCGCAAGGCGCAAGCACCGATGTAAACGGAAACTTCAGTCTGAAGATCACACCCAAGACCGAAGCCATCGAAATTACCTATGTCGGTTACGTCGGTACAACGCAAAAAATCAACGGTAAAGGTGGCAATATCGGTTCCATCACGTTGGTTCCCGACGCTGTAACGCTGCAAGATGTCGTTATCACGCAGTCATTAGCTGTTCAACGCAAAACACCGGTTGCCGTGTCAACCGTGTCGGCCGATGACATTCAATTTAAACTTGGTGGTCAGGAGTTCCCCGAAATTTTGAAGACCACACCGGGCGTCTATGTGACCAAAGACGGTGGCGGTTACGGCGACTCGAAGATCAATATGCGCGGTTTCCAAGCCGCCAACGTGGCCGTTATGGTCAACGGTGTGCCGGTCAACGATATGGAGTGGGGCGGCATCTATTGGTCCAACTGGACCGGTCTTTCGGATGTCACACGCAGTATGCAGACCCAACGTGGTTTGGGCGCATCGAAGATCTCGTCACCTTCGGTTGGTGGCTCGATCAACATCGTAACCAACTCGATTGACGCCAAACGCGGCGGCTCGGTATCGTACAGCATCGGCAACGATGGTCGTCAGGGGATATCGTTCAGCGTCTCCACCGGTCTGTCGAAAAACGGCTGGGCAATGACCCTCTTCGGAGGTAAAAGCTGGGGCGACGGCTATATCCAAGGCACCGGCTTTGAGGGTTACAACTACTTCGCCAACATCTCCAAACGTATCAACGACCACCACCAACTGTCTCTGACGGTTTTGGGTGCACCCCAAAAACACAACAAGCGCAACTCACTCAACGAGGGGTTGAACATCGAAGGTTGGCAGCAGGTGAAAAACTATATGGGCGGCAAAAGCCCCTATCGCTACAACGCCGCTTACGGTTTCGACAAAAGCGGTAAAGAGCGCAATATGAACGTCAACGAGTACCACAAACCGCAGATTTCGCTCAACCACCAATGGCAAATCGACCACAAATCTTCGCTGTCTACGGCACTCTACGTGTCGATCGGCCGCGGTGGTGGTTATTCGGGACAAGGTCGCACCAGCGCAGACCGCAGTATGTGGAAAGGCGCCTCCTACGGTGTTTTGCAGACGGCATTCCGTCACGTCGACGGCACATTCGGCTACGATATGATCCAAGACCTCAACGAGAAGAGTGCCGACGGTTCGAAAATGGTAATGGCCAAGAGCATCAACAACCATATGTGGTACGGTTTGTTGTCAACGTACAGCAACCAAATCACCCCCAATCTTGAACTTTCGGCCGGTGTCGACGTCCGCTACTATATCGGTGAACATCAGACCAAGATCAACGACCTCTATAATGGTAAATATTTTATCAACGACGATAACCGTAAAAATGTGTTGCCCAGCAACAACAGCGCAGCACTCGATCCCAATTGGCAATACGAGAAATTGCAAGTTGGTGACGGCGTTTATCGCGACTACGACGGACACACCCACTCGGAGGGTCTGTTTGCACAGTTGGAGTGGAGCAAGAAGAAGCTCAACGCCTTTGTTTCGGGTTCACTCTCGAACACCGGTTACTGGCGTGTAGACCGCTTCTACTACGATGCGGAGCACGCTGAGTCGGAGCACAAGAATTTCCTCGGCTTCACCGTCAAAGCGGGTGTCAACTACAACATCACCAAAAATCACAACGTCTTTGTCAATGCCGGTTACATTAGCCGCGCCCCCTTCTTCTCGAAAGGCGTATTCCTCAGCAACGAGACCAGCCACGCCACCAACCCCAATCCGCTGAATGAGAAAGTTGCCTCGGTAGAGCTTGGTTACGGCTTCAACTCGCAATTCTTCTCGGCCAATTTGAACGGTTACTACACGATGTGGATGGACAAGACTATGGTTCGTTCATCTCCGATGAATAACGGCGATTATGCCAGTCTGAATATGGCCGGTGTTGATGCACGCCATATGGGTCTCGAACTTGACTTCGTGGTTCGTGCCAGTCGTTGGTTAGACATTACTGGAGCCATATCCGTTGCCGACTGGCAGTGGGACAGCAATGCCAAGGGTTACTACTACGACTCACAGGGTCAGCCATTGACCTCCAAGCTCGACGGTACGATCGCTTCGGGTATTCAGGCCAAAGACCACGCGTGGATGATGATCAATCAAAAAGGGATCAAAGTCGGCGGTTCGGCACAGACCACCACTTCGTTGGGTCTGAACTTCCGCCCGATGAAAGGCCTGCGCGTCAGTGCAGACTGGATCGCTGCGGCCAACAACTACGCCGACTTCTTTATTTCGACCAAAGCCGATGCAAACAAAACAATTGATGTTCAAAATCCGTGGAAAATTCCGTGGGGACACCAGATCGACCTTTCGGCCAGCTACTCATTCAAGGTCGGCAGCTGCCGCGCCACCGTGTACGGCAATGTCAACAACTTGCTGGACTACAACTACATTATGGACGCACAATGTGCCGCTGAGAAAGAGCCGACTTGGCAGAATGCTTACGCTGTAATGTACTCCTTCGGTCGCACCTACTCCGTAAAACTTAAACTTTATTTCTAATCCATTGACCATTATGAAGAAGAATATCATAAAATTATTATTTGCCGTTCTGGCTCTTTTCGTAGTAGTGAGTTGCGACTACAACGACTACAACGAAGACCACCTGCCCGGCTTTGATGCCAATCCCGGGATCACCGACATCGAATCGTTGAAATATACCCTCACCGATGCCGACTACAAAACAATTGCGAGCAACAAAGAGAATAAAGCAATTGCTGAGGCAGCTGGAAAAGATGCCGTCAAGGCTCTCGAGGACTTGGCGAAGAAAAAATGCTTCACCGAGGTTATCACAGCCAAACAATATCTTCCTGCATTTCTCAAAGCCGGCTACGACACCTACCTGACCAATGGATCGAACATTGAAGTGACCTACGGCAAAGCGATCAATCTGCCCAAAGAGCTGGCTCCGCTGGCAGCTTCCGAGACCTACACCCTCACGGCCGAAGACTATGCCGTGGCTTGGGGTGAGGTTGCAGCAACCTATTTCACCCCTGCAAAACCTGCCGACTCCTATTTGCCGCGTATTCTGAAAAAGGCACTCACGACGAACAAAGAGGGCGACTACGCAGTAGCCTCGTACGCCTACTCCGATGCTGAACCTTCGACCGGCGGCGGCGAACCTGCGGAGGTGATCAACAAGATCAGCGAGATTGTCGCTGTGGGTGACTACATTATCCAAGGCAAGGTCTCGGCTACGTATGCTCGCGGTGTGATTCTCTCCGACGAGAGCGGTTCTATTCTTCTCTATCTGAATGCTGTACCCAACTACTCGTTGGGTGATGTGCTGAAGGTCAAAGGCGCGGTTGCCCAATACAATGGCTGTTTCCAATTCGGCAATACAGCTGAAGTCACATTGCTGTCACGCACGCCGGAATTCACCTTCCCCACCCCTGAAACTATGAACGGCGCAGCATTGGATGCTTATTTGACGGCTCCGACCATCAAATATGTCACCTACACGGGTACATTGTCCATCTCCACCAATAAGGGTAAGACGTATTACAACGTTGCCGTCGAGGGCACAACCACCGCACAGGGAAGCCTCCAATACCCCAATCCGGCACAGATTGATCCCACTCTCAACGGCAAGAAAGTCGTTGTATCGGGTTACTTGTCTTCGGTAAGCAGTAAGAAATACGCCAATACGATCGTCACCTCCATCTTTGAAGAGGGCACAACAGCCGCCTACACCCCAACGGGCATCGTTGCCGCTGCAAAAACAGGACCCTACAAAGTAAAAGGTTCTATTGTAGCAACCCACACCAAGGGCTTCGTGATCAATGACGGTACAGGTCCTATTTTGATGTACGTAGGCAAAGCTGTGAATTTTGTGCCGGGCGATATTGTAACCATCGACGGAACTACTGAGTTACGTGACGGTTTGATACAATTCCCCAGAAGTGCAACGACGGCGAAGGTGAACACCGAAGCGATTGCATTCGTCCACCCAGCCGCTCAAGAGATGACTGGTGCCGTTATGGACGCCTATATTACCCTGTCGAGTGTCAATTATGTGAAATACACAGGCACCTTAAGAATTACCACCAACGATAGCGGTAAAACATACTGCAACGTTGAGAATGACGAAGCAGCTAAGGCGCAAGGTAGTCTCTCCAACCCCAACGACGCACTGAATGTAGCCGCATTGAAAGACAAAAAGGTCGTTGTCACCGGTTATGTCCTTGGATGCAGTAGCGGTAAGTTCATCAATACGATGGTCACGGAGATTGCCGAAGCATTGGCAGTCGCTCCGGGCGCCTTCTCTACGCGTGCTGCGGTAACCAAGGCGCGTTATGCAGTTTACAGCTATACTGGCACAACGTGGGAGCAGGCTTCAAACACCGTGATGGTCAATCCCGAAGACTACAAGTCGATGGGACTTTCCTATGCAAACTTCAGTTCATCGGATCAACCCGAGACCTATCTGCCTACGTTCTTGAAACTCACTTTCCCCTATGCTGCTGCTGAAGATAAGATGTTCGTACTCTATCACTTCAAAGGCAAAAAAGAGATTGAGTTGCACGCCGACCAATATCTCTTCGACGGCACGGTTTGGACCAAGACATTGAACATCACATCGGAGGCCGGCCGGTTTATCAAAAAAGATGGCGTATGGACCTACAACCCGAGTTTGACAATCGTACTAAATCCCGACAAGAGCCCCTTCTCGAAGAGTTATTATCAAGCTGTTGTGGATTATGTGCTTGCCACCAAGGATAAACTCTACTGCACCGACAATCGTAGCGGTAAAGTATATGAAGATCAAGAGTATTACAGCGGTTGCGCAGCGGGCTATTGCAACCTAAACTGGCGCATCAACACGCTGCCTGTTTACTATTGGAAAGCGGTAGAAGGCGAAGAGGCCGTAAAACCCTACATCTACCCGGCCGATGCCGACAAGAGTGTCATTCGCGCTTGCGAAGAGGCATTCTATGCCGAAGCCGAGAAGCGTTTTGGCGAGACGATGAGTGCCGCACTCGGTGTGATGCACCACGATGCTAAGATGATCGAAGGAATCGACATCGTCTACACGGTGCAAATGATGCTCTACACCTCAAATATTGGATCGAGCACGGGTCGGGTAACCCACGCCTTCGAATTCAAACTTGTCGCAGACGGTAAGTTCGAATATGTTAAGATGTATGAGCTTGCTCCGGAATTTAAATTGATACAAGATTAGTTCTATTAGAAGCTGTTTTAAATAGAAACCCTTCAATTTATAATTCACAATTCACACGCAAAGAGCGGCCGGACTTAGGTGTCCGACCGCTCTTTTATTAGAAGCTATTCATAGTTGCTTTTCGTATATAAATTACAACCTATCGGGTATAAAATTACTTATATACCTTGATATTACACCCGATTGGGTATAATATCTGCTGGTTTAACTTCTAAGTTTTTGAATATCTTCTTCGCTCAGAAAATGGTGCGTAACACGTACCGATGCCTCCCAAAGAGCGCTTAAAGCATCAATCAGCGTATCTGTTCTATTTGCCGATGCAGAACTTGGAAAAGATGTTTTGGAGGACCTCGTCGGAGGTGATAACACCGCGGCCGGTGATCAGGCCAATGTGACTAATGACGTGGCGGATCTCTTCGCTCAACAGATCGGTCGGCAGCTGGTCGCGAAGACCATCCAGAGCACCGTCCAGTGCCGTGCGCGCCGCAGAGAGTGCTTCGTAGTGGCGGCTATTTGAGATCACGGTATCACCGTCATAGAGGGCGGTGGTGTTGACCACCGCGCGCAATATTTGACGCAGTTGATCGACGCCCTCACCCTGTTTGGCGGCGAGGGCAAATGCGTAGGGAGGCAGTGTCAGTGTGGGCGCCAGATCCATTTTGTTGACCAGCGTGAGCAACGTCTGATCGGGGCGCACCGCAAATGGGACGCTGGTGGGCAGCGGTTGCGTCGCATCCAACAGGCGGATGATGATTTGCGCCCGTTCGATACTTTTCATCGTGCGCTCGATGCCCATTTGTTCGAGTTGGTCATCGGTGGCGCGAATGCCGGCCGTATCGAGAAAGCGAAAGATGACACCGGCGATGTTGGTACTCTCTTCGATCACGTCGCGCGTGGTACCGGCAATCTCCGAAACCATCACACGGTCATCGTTCAGCAATTGATTGAGCAGCGTGCTTTTACCGACATTGGGAGCACCGACGATGGCCACCGCCACACCCTCTTTGATCGCATTGCCAAGCGTAAAGGATCGGCGCAGGGTGTCGATCTCGGTTGAGATGCGCAACATAATGTCGCGCAGTAAAGTGCGGTCGGCGAACTCCACCTGCTCGTCCGAGAAGTCGAGTTCGAGTTCAAGGAGAGAGGTTAGGCGCAGCAATTTGTCGCGCAAAGTCTCAAGAGAGGACGAAAAACCGCCACGCATCTGATTGATAGCCATCGTATGAGCGGTCTCCGACGACGAGGCGATCAGGTCGGCCACCGCCTCGGCTTGCGCAAGGTCGAGTTTCCCGGCGAGGTAGGCACGCAGGGTAAACTCCCCGGGCGTGGCCATACGAGCACCTGCGGCGAGAGCCATATGCAGAATTTCGGAGACAATATATTGCGAGCCGTGGCACGAAATTTCGACAGAATCTTCGCCTGTGTAGGAGTGCGGCGCGCGGAACACGGTGACCAGCACATCATCAAGCGTCCAGTCGCCCTCGGTGATGCGGCCGTAGTGCACGGTGTAGCCCTTGGCCTGCGTCAGCGGACACTGTCCGCAAAAAAAGCGGTCACAAATGGCCAAAGCATCGCCGCCGCTGAGTCGAATGACGGCTATCGCACCTCCGGCAGCTGTTGCCGGGGCGACAATGGTATCGTGATCGGGCACCATAATTATCGTTCGATGCGCAGCCGCTTGCCGACTTGCACTCGGTGGGCATTTTTGATGCCGTTCCAACGCATCAATTGGGTGGTGGTGACGTGGTAACGCCGAGCAATGGAGCCGAGCGTGTCGCCGCGCTTGATGGTATAATAAGTCGCCCTCAGCCGGTCGGGTTGCTCCTGACGTTTCTGATCGAGGTTGGCCGGACACAGATACTCTTTGAGATAGGTCGAATCCTTGGCGAAAATTTCGGCTTCGTGGGCGATATATTGCGTGATGTTGCGTTGTGGCAGGATCAACGTGTAGGCCTTGGTGGTGGCCGGAATGATGTCCAACTTGTATTGCGGATTGAGTTGTCGCAGGGTCTCGATCGGCACGTCGATGGTCGAGGCGATCTGCCCAAGGTGCATCAGTCGGTTGATCCGCAGGGTGTCAACCGAAAGGGGCATCGGAGCCGGCGAAAGGGTGATTCCGTGTTGTTGGTGATAGGCGTAGGCGTACGAGGCACCGATGAAAGCCGGCACATAGCCCCGTGTTTCGCGCGGCAGGTAGTCGTAGATGTCCCAAAACGTGTGGCTCTTCTCGCCGGCACGTGCAAGGGCTTTGTTGACGTTGCCCGGACCGCAGTTGTAGGCCGCCAGCACCAACGACCAGTCGTTGTAGATGCTGTACAGATCTTTGAGAAAGCGAACCGCAGCTTGCGTCGAGCGGATCGGATCGCGGCGTTCATCGACCAACGAGTTGATCTCCAGCCCGTAGCTTTTACCCGTGGAGGGCATAAATTGCCACAAACCGGTGGCACCGGCACGCGATACGGCGGTAGGTTGAAGTGCCGATTCGATGATCGGCAGCGCACGCAATTCGACCGGCATATTGGCCTTGAGCAACTCCTCTTCGATGAGTGGGAAGTAGTATTGCGACATACCCAACACGCGGCTGATGGTGCCGTAGCGCGAATCGGTGTAGCGGCTGATATACCCTTTGACGACGTTGTTGTAGGGAAGTTGAACGGGCGAAACCAGCGCACGCAGACGGTTGATATAGATCGAATCGGGGGTGGTGTCGACCGTCGGCACCTCGATGAGTATGTAGTTGTCGAAAAATTCGTGGTAGGCATCATCGCGCTGACGCTCGCGCCACGCAGCCAACAGCGAGTCGGCTTGCTCGGCCGACAGCTCCGGCATCAATTCATCGGGACCCACCTCAATGGCTTCGGGACCTTCGAGATCAATCGGCGCAATCGGACAGACGGTTTTTTTGGCGGCAGGAGGGGCGGTTGTTTTGGGTTGCGCAACCTCTGTTTTGGCTTTTTTTCGCCGGTTGCGCGGACGCTGCTCTGCGGTGACGGTCTGTGTAACGAAAGCAGTGAGCAACAGGGTTATGGTTAGCAGGTGGTTCATTGTCTAAAATTTTAAGCTTAGGTTAAATCCGAATACCGGGCGGTGACCTCCGACCGAGGGCACAAAGGCGTAGTCGACCAGCGGTTCGATGTTCATCGTCAGGTCGTCCGAGATGTCGTAGTCTTTCAGGTGGGCATCAACGTGGGCGTCAACGATTTGCAGCACGTAAAGACCGGCCGAGATGATAATGCAAAGGTCGCGGTTACGGCGGTAGTTGTTCTTCAGGTTTCGGATGAAATCGGCCGAATAACGCCCGTGAAATTCGTCGGTCGAGCCGTCGGGATATTTGTCGGGATTTTGTTCGTAGTCCGACAGCAACGTGTATGCTTTCTTAAAGCGCTGGTAGCCTCGGTTATTCCAGTCGATACAATAGATCATCGACGCAAAACCACCGATGACAAAGGGCACTTTCCAGTAACTTTTGTTGTAGATCTGACCGGCACCGGGGAAGATGCAGGCCAGCGTGGTCGCTTTTTTGACATCCGACACCTCGTTGGTCTTGTAGCTCACCGCCGCATCGCCGATGAAATAGATATAGGAGGCCAGCGTCAAGCCCAAATACATCTGCCGACGCGTATTGCTGCGTATCATCTTGGTTTGCAGCGCATCGAGTTCGGGTGTGCGCGCCAAACTAATGTCGGTAATGGCCTCGTATTTGCGTTTGAGGGGTTTGAATGTCTTGTTTTCGTGGATAAACATCGCCAAACCGGCACCCACCGTGCCGTAGAGAATCGGCAATTTCCAATATTGTTTGTTGTAGATTTGTCCGTAACCGGGCAACACGGTCGAGATCCAGCAAACCTTCGACAACGACATCGAATCGCTCATGAACCACCCCTTTTTATTGGGGCGTGGCGCCGTCGTATCGAAGGCCGAAATACCTGCGGCCAGCCGTGTGCGGACAATGGAGTCTGTGGTGTGAATGTCGTCGGTGCGCAGGGCTGTGAGGATCGTCGAATCGGTCGCAAAGCTCGCCTTTCCCACCGAGTCGAATTCGAGCAGCAGACGCGCGTGACGCAGCGAATCGCGACGTTGTCGCAGCGTGTCGGGACGTTCGAGCATACCACCTCGCACAACGGTGCGCGCACCGCGATGAAGCTGCGCCTCGGCGGGCAGCCACACCACAACGGCGAGCATCATTGCCAATAGATATCTGAGACGGAAAGCGCTCATCGTGGGTTACGATCTCTGGTTGAATTGTTGGATGAAATGTTCAATGTCTTGGTCGTTGTCGAATCCGATAACGATCTTGCCGCCCCCTTTTTTCGACCGTTTGATGCTGATCTCCTGCGAAAACACCCTTTCAAGTTGTTCTATCAGCAGCGAATAGCTGTCGGGATACTCCTCATCCTCCATATTGATCGGCACTTTGATGGAGGTATCGTTCAAAATGCGCGCCAACTCCTCGGTTTGACGCACCGACAGCCCTTTTTTGATACACTTTTTCAGCAGTCGCAGCTGATGCTGCTCGGCAACGCCGGCGATCGCTTTGGCGTGTCCCATCGAGATAAATCCCTCCTTGAGTGCCAGTTGCACCTCATCGGGCAGATTCAGCAGACGCATATAATTTGAGACCGTGGAGCGTTTTTTGCCTACCTTTTCCGACAGCGCATCCTGCGTGAGGTTGCACTCGTCGACCAAGCGTTGCAGTCCCAAGGCGATTTCGATGGCGTTGAGGTCTTGGCGTTGGATGTTTTCGACCAGCGCCATTGCGTGGAGATTTTCGTCGTCCACCTCGCGAACGTATACCGGAAGCGTCTTCAGATTGGCTCGTTGAGCCGCTCTCCAACGACGCTCGCCGCTGATGATAATGTATTTGCCTTGCGCACTTTTTTTGACCGTAATAGGCTGAATGATGCCCAATTGACGGATCGAATCGGCCAGCTCGTCGAGCGCCTCCTCGTCGAATTGCGTACGTGGTTGGTTGGGGTTGGGCGAGATTTCAGCGATGTCGATTTCGGTCATTTGGCTCATTGGTTTGAGCTTGGCGTCGATGTTGTCGGCTCCGAAAATGGCGTCCAATCCGCGCCCTAATCCCTTTTGCTGTTTCATAATTTTACGGTTGTTTGCGCGGTTTTGCGGTTGCGTTTGAGCACCTCCCGAGCAAGTGCCAAGTAATTCTCCGAACCCACGGCGGTAGCGTCGTAGAGCATCACGGGTTTTCCGTGTGAGGGAGCCTCACCCAAACGAATATTGCGTTGAATTATTGTATCGTAAGCCATCTCGCCGAAATGTTCGCGCACCTCGTTAACCACTTGGTTATTGAGTCGATTGCGCATATACATTGTCAGCAGGAAGCCTTCAATCTCGAGTGAGGGATTGAGGCTGCTTTTGACTTTGCGAATGGTGTTGAGTAACTTCGAAAGCCCTTCGAGTGCCAAGTATTCGCACTGAACGGGGATGAGCACCGAGTCGCAGGCAGTCAGGATGTTGACGGTGGTGTAGCCCAACGAGGGGGAGCAGTCGATGAAGATGTAGTCGAAGCGTTCGCGCACCGATTCAACGATGCTTTTGATCACGTGGTGACCGTTCTCCATCTTGGCCAATTCGGTGTCGGCAGCCACCAAGTCAATCGACGAAGGCAGCAACCAAAGGTTCTTGATGTCGGGGCTTTGCAAGAGCACATCCTGTGGCTGTTTGGTACCTATAATACATTCGTAGATACCCTCCAAATCAATATCAAACCCCAAACCCGAGGTGGCATTGGCCTGCGGATCGGCATCGAGCAGCAGTACTTTTTTGCCAAGTAGCGCCAGCGAAGCCGCGAGGTTGATGGCCGTAGTTGTTTTGCCCACGCCACCTTTTTGATTTGCCAATGCAATAACCTTTGCCATATTTCCAATCAATTCTTATAATCGGACAAAATTAATGAAATTAAATGAAAATCCGCAACTGTTGTCGAAAAATGCACACCTTTATCTTCGATAGCCTGATCGTCTGTCGATTAAATAAATTTGGTTTTACCCGCTGTTTATATTACCTTTACCAACAAATTAGAAGCTTTTTGAACGGAATACGGCAAAATGGAGTAGTGTACTCGGAATGAATTGATTGTATAGCTCTTATGATAGAAAAAGAATCGGAGACTCCGCACGTGGAGTCATCACACGCGGCAGAGACCGCGAACCAAAAACCCAGTTGGATGAAGGGTCAATTCCCCACGGGGATCGACCTGCTGGTCTTCCTCGGGATATTTCTTTTGGCGCAGGTTGTGGGGCTGGCCGTGGCACTCTTTGTGGGGTGCAGTCTGCCCGATGCAGTGGCTTTAGCCAGTGAGGATCAGGCTATTCGAGAAGCAGCACAATTCTCAACGGCACATTTCAACGCCATTTGTTACGTCGTTGCGATGTCGTTCACGCTGGTTGGATTTCTCCTCTATCGCTCGCGTCGTCGTGCTCCGCAATTGGAGGTGCATCTCTCGGCACGGGGACTCAACCCTGCGCTGCTGCTGTGGGGCGTCTGCTTCATGGTCGCCACCTCGGTGGTACTGGAGCCGCTGATGGCCTTGCTGCCCGACGTGCCGAACGTCTATGGACGCGGTGTGTGGGCGTTTCTGACCTTGGTGGTGATGGCTCCGCTGTTCGAAGAGGTGATCTTTCGGGGTATAATCCTCGAATCGGCACGTATGAAATACGGCGTGATGGGCGCGTGGTTGATCTCATCGCTTATTTTCGGCATTGTCCACGGTCATCCGACGGTGATCGTCAACGCCTTCTTCATCGGTCTTATTTTGGGTTTCATCTACCTCCGATCGGGTTCACTGTGGTCGTCGATTATTCTCCACGCTATAAATAATGGTATCGCCTACGTGATGCTGCTTTGGGTCGGCGGTAATATGATGATCATTGATTTGGTTGGCAGCCGTACGCTCTACGTGCTGATTTACATTGCGGCCGCGGCCATCTTTGTGATTTCGGGTTATATGATGCTGCGCAAGCTCCGGAGCCTGAAAGAGGCGGAGAAAAATCAACCTCAAGCGTAATAATCTCGCCGTGCGTTGCGTTTAATATAGGTAAAAACACTACCTTTGCCCCTCGAAAGATGAATTTGCAATCGAAAATAGTGGCCGTTATCGGCACATTGCTTCTGATCGGTTGTCAGGAGTTGCCCGCCTATTTTGCCAGCGATACAACCTTGGCCAAGATCGGCGGCAAGTCGTTGCAACTGCGCGACGTGGCGTCGGTGGTTCCACAGGGGGTCACGGGGGGCGACAGCGTGGCCTTTTTGAAGGTCTACGTCGATCGGTGGGTGCGCAAACAGCTCAAATTGCAGGAGGCCGAAATCCTCTTTTCGTCGTCCGAAAAAGATATTGACCAAATGGTCGAGGAGTACCGGCAGGCGCTGTTGATCCGCAAGTTGGATCAGCACTATGTCGATCGGTCGGTCGATACCACCTTCACCGACAACGAGATAGCCTCTTACTACAACGCCCACAAAACCGATTTCCGACTCGACCAAACCTTGGTTCGCGGTCGCATTGTGCGTTTTGCCGAGGGCTATCGGCAGTCGGGCAAACTCAAGACGCTGATGGCGGCGCGATCCTCGGCTCAACAGCAGGATTTCCGCGATATTTGCGAAAAAAACAACATTACGGTGAGCGATTTTGGCGAGCAATGGGTTGATTTCCCCGAGTTTCTGAGCTTTTTGCCCACGCTTCAATCCCAAAATTACGACTCGGTGCTGACCTCGTCGGCCGTGCAGGAGATGCGCGACAGCCAGTCGCACTACTACTTCCAAATTGACGACGTGCGCCGTGTGGGCGAGCCGATTCCTGCCGAACGGTTGCGCTCGACGATTCGTCGGATTCTCTTCAACCAACGTCAGAGCGAGATCATCCGCGCACACGAAGAGGAGCTTTACCAACAGGCGGTCGAAAACGGCAAGCTGAAGGTTTTTGAGAGCACGGCCATCGCAGCCGACACAACACGAACAACTAAAATTGATAAATAGATAAACGAAATAATGATGTTGAAGAAAATGATATTGCCGGCGGCCCTCGTCTTGTTTTTTGCAGGAACGTTTGCCCAGAAACAGCAGGTGATGCTCGACAAAGTAGTGGCCGTGGTAGGCTCGTCGGCTATTCTCTATTCCGAGGTAGACGACTATGCACAACAACTTGTCGATCAGCGTCGCAAGGAGGGTTACACCACCGATCGCGACCCGATGAACGAGGCTTTGGAGGCGCTGATGACCCAAAAATTGCTCTTCAACCAAGCGCAAATCGACTCGGTGAAGATCAACGATGCCGACATTATGACCAGCGTCGAGGAGCAGGTGCAACAGATGGTCGAGACCGAGGGTTCGATTGCCAAATTGGAGGCCAAACACCACATGGCGATCTTCAACGTGCGCGAGATGATGCGTCAGCGTTACGAGGAGCAATCCTATGCCAATGCAATGCAGCGCGAGGTGGTGGACAAAGTCACGGTAATCCCGGGCGAGGTCGATCGCTTCTACAATAAGATCAACAAGGACAGCCTGCCGACCATCGCCGAGCAGTATGTCTACGCCCAAATCACCAAATTCCCCAAGTCGATGACCGCCGCCAAGCAGCGCACCAAGGAGCGGCTGTTGGATATGCGCGAGCGCATCATCGGCGGCAAGGCCAAATTCGACAACTTGGCGCGAATGTATTCGCAAGACCCCGGCACGATGATGCGTGGCGGTGAGATGGATCCTTCGCCGCTGGCCGGTCTCGATGAGGCATTCGCCAAGGCATTGGAGCCGTTGAAACCCGGGCAAATCTCGGAGGTCGTGGAGTCGCAATACGGATTCCACATCATCGAGCTGCTCGACAAACGCGGCAACCTCTTCCACTTCCGCCACATCCTGCTGCGTCCGGTCTATACGGTCGAAGAGTTGACCGCCACGGTTCACCTGCTGGACAGCGTGGCCAACCTGATCCACAAAGATTCGATCACCTTCGAAAAGGCAGCACTCAAATACTCCGACGACGCCACCTCGAAGATGAACGGCGGCGTGGTCTCGAACCACGATATTTTGGAGCGTTACAGCGCCTTCGATGCCAAGTTGACGGTAACCAAATTTCTCAAAGAGGACTTCGCACACTTCAACGCCTTGGACGACTTCAATGCGCTGAGCAAACTCAAAATCAACGAAGTATCCGATGCCTTCCTGACCACAGATATTATGGGCAATCAGCTGGGCAAGGTCGTCAAATTGGTCGAGATCATTCCGACCCACTCCGCCTCGCTCAATGCCGACTACCTGCGGTTGGAGGAGATGGCGCTCAGTGCCAAGAAAGAGCGCATTTTCACCGAGTGGCTGTCGAAGAAGATCGACGGAATGTACGTTTTCATTACGCCCGAGTTTCGAGAGGGTGCGTTCCAAAACAAACACTGGGTAAAATAGGCGTCGGTGCGTAGATTTTTATCCATAGCCCTTGTTATTCTGGTCGGCGGCGGGATGTTTTTGGCTCGTGGTCGCTCGCAATCTGCACAGCCGACAACGCCTGCCGATGAGGGTGAGATGAAGATTATCGAGCTTAAATCGGATCTTTCGGGTCCGATCGCTCCGGGTGATTCGGCGATTTTTCTGGTGGGCAACTTTGCAGCACAGCACAACGGCGCGGTGATCACCTGCGACAGTGCGGTGCGCTATTCGAGCAAGCATATTGTCTTTTTCGGCAATGTGCTGATCAACAAAAATACGACCTACATCTATGGTGATCGCGCCGATTACGACGGCGAACTCAACGAGGCGCGTGTCTACTCCGACCTGATCAAGGTCGTCGATGGCGATGCCACGCTCTACACCTATCGTTTCATCTTCAACACCAAAGACAACATCGGCCAGTTTGGCGACGGGGGTGTGATGATCAACCGCGATAGCCGACTGGAGTCGATTCGGGGCTTCTACTACGCCAACACCAAGGAGCTGATCAGCGTCGATCAGGTCGAGATGCGCAACGACGAATACCAACTTCGAGGCGACTCGGTGGTCTACAATATGGAGAGCGACAACGCCCAGTTTTTCGATCGCACCAACATTTGGAACAAGGACGGCGACTATCTCTATGCCGATCGAGGCGCCTACCACAAGGCCGATTCGCTCTATTTGGTGACGCGCAACGGCTATGTGCTGACCGACAAACAGGAGATGTGGAGCGACAGCATCGACTACCACCGCGCCGCCAACCACGTCGTTTTGCGCCGTGACATCCAAATCGACGACACGGAACACAAGGTGCTGGCTTTCGGCGAGTACGGCGAATATTGGAAGGAGCCGGGCAACGCCTTTCTCACCCGACGGCCATCGGTCGTCAGCTACGACCTTTCGCAGGGCGACTCGCTCTTTATGCGCGCCGATTCGATGTTCCTCTACACCATTTTCCGCCGCGACGAGCAGCAGGTTGCCGCCGCCGATTCGCTGACGCGAATAGCCGCCGACTCAACAGCACTCTCGCCTGCCGACTCCACGCAACGCGCAACGTCGGGGGCAGCTGCATTGGCCGCCTTGAACACTTTGGGTGCAGATTCACTGGCGGCTCACCGACCACCAACCGAAGCCGCCCAGTACGATAGTTTAACCACAGCCGATAGTTTGGCCGCGTCACCCGTCGATTCACTGCGCGACTCGACCTCCATAGCCAATGCGGCCGACACCGTGCAACTGACTGCCAACGAGCGCAAAGCGCAACTCAAGGAGGCCGCAAAAAAGGCCGCTGCCGAAAAGCGCATTGCTGCCCAAAAAGCCGACAAAGAGGAACTCGACGCCATTGCCGCGCGCCGCAAAGAGAAGACCACCGCCAAATTGAAGGCCGAGGCCGAACGCGAAGAGGCTCGCTTGGCAGCGCGCCGACTGAAAATCGAGTCGAAACTGCGTGCTCGACAGGCACGCGCCGCGCGCAAAGGCAAGACGCTTGCCGTCGATTCCACCGCTCTGCAACAAATTGATTCTCTGATCGATAAAAACACTGCACAGCAAGATTCGCTGTTCAACCTCCAAGCCGACTCACTGCACACCGACAGCCTCGCCGTGCAGGCCGACTCGCTCGATTCTCTGGCCGTGCCCCTCGACAGTATGTACCGACTGGTGAAGGGTTATCGCAACGTGAAAATCTACCGTTCGGACTTCCAATCGGTCAGCGATTCACTCGTAGCCATCAGCACCGATTCGACCATTCACCTCTATATCAAACCGGTGCTGTGGAACGAAAACAACCAAATCACCTCAAAAGTGATGGACATTTTTACGAAAAATCAGCAAATTGTACGCGCTGAATTTGTCGGTAGTCCGATGATGGTCAGTCTGCTCGACACGTTGCACTACAACCAAGTGGCCGGCAAAACAATGGTGGCCTTCTTCCACGACAACGCCATCTACCGCAACGATGTGAACGGCAACGCGGAGACAATCTACTATATGCAGGACGGCGAGCCGCCCGAGATCACCGGTATGGGGGTCATCAAAAGCGGCGAAATATCGTTCTACATCGAAGAAAAACAGATCTCGCAGATCACCTACCGCAACAATCCGATCTACAACATCTATCCGATGAACAAAATACCCGAGACCCAAGAGCCTTTCCTCAAAGATTTCCATTGGGAGGGCAAACGCCGACCCACGCAGGCCGAGGTCTTCGATCGGCAGATCCGTCCGTCGATTCGCACCGCCAAAAGCGCCTTGCGTCGTCCTGACTTTCCGGTCTTGCAACGCATCGAGCGGCACAAGAAGCAGCTCATTGAGGAGCGCCGCTGGTTCGACCGCAATGAACACATCGACGCCGCGACTGAGGAGTGGATGCTCTCACTGGGCTTCGAGGTGGGGAAGCCGCGTGAAAAATAGCGAGTTGGGCAACAATCACACAGAACGAGGGGCGATGGTTTTTTTGACCAATCGCCCCTCCTTTTGTCGGATAGCACGCCGTTGTTTATTTTGAAAAAATTAAAATAATGACTACCTTTGAACGATTTTACGTTTAGAACGAAAAAATATGACAAGAATCAAATGTATCGGCATTCTGACCTCGGGCGGTGACGCTCCGGGTATGAATGCGGCTATACGCGCCGTGACGCGCAGCGCAATCTACAACGACTTTGCCGTGAAAGGCATTATGCGCGGATATAAAGGACTTGTATTCAACGAAATAGTTGAGTTTAAATCACAGAGTGTAAGCAACATTATCCAACTCGGCGGCACGATCCTCAAGACGGCGCGTTGTCAGGAATTTCAGTCACCCGAAGGACGCAAAACGGCCTACGACAATATGGTCGCAGCCGGCATCGACGCGCTGGTGGTCATCGGTGGCGACGGATCACTGACCGGCGCCGGTGTCTTTGCACAGGAGTTCAACGTGCCGATTGTGGGTCTTCCGGGCACCATCGACAACGATCTGGGAGGCACCGATGCGACGATCGGCTACGACACGGCGCTCAACACCATTATGGAGGCTGTCGATAAGTTGCGCGACACGGCCTCGAGCCACGAGCGTCTGTTTTTTGTCGAGGTTATGGGTCATACAGCTGGCTATTTGGCGCTTAACGGTGCGATTGCCACCGGCTCCGAAGCCGCAATCATCCCCGATATGGATACCGAAGTCGACCAATTGGGCGAGCTGATCAACCACGGATTCCGCAAAAGCAAGAACTCGGCGATCGTCATTGTGGCCGAAAACCCCAAGACGGGCGGTGCTATGGCACTGGCCGAACGGGTCAAGAAGGAGTTTCCGCAATACGATGCCCGTGTCACCATTTTGGGACACATCCAGCGTGGTGGCTCCCCGACGGCCATCGACCGAATCTTGGCTTCGCGTATGGGTGAGGCGGCCATCGAGGCGATTCTCGACGGCCAACGCAACGTGATGATCGGCGTCGAAAACGGCAAAACGGTCTACGTTCCCTTTGCCAAAGCCATCCGCCACAACAAAGGCATCGACCGCGATGACCTTGATTTAGTAAAAATTCTCTCCATATAATCCGAATCCCAAATCCGAATTTGTGAATGAAACGCGTAATAGGCATTGGTAATGCCTTGACCGATATGCTGGTCAACCTCAAAACCGACTCAGTGTTGAGCCGGTTCAGTTTAGCCAAAGGCTCAATGAGCTTGGTAGATACGACATTACAAACCGAAATTTCGAAATCGGTAGCCGGTTATCCCTACTCCTTGTCGCTCGGCGGCTCGGCCGGCAACACCATCCGCGCGATGGCTCAGCTGGGCTGCAAGGTCGGTTTCATCGGCAAAGTCGGCAAAGACACCACCGGCGACTTCTTCGAGCAGGCACTCGCCAACTTGGGAATCGAGCCGATCATCTTTCGCGGTTCGGAACGTTCGGGCAAATGTGTGTCGCTCATCTCGCACGACGGCGAGCGGACGATGGTCACCCATTTGGGTGCCGCCCTCCAAATGACGGCCAAAGAGATTGATCCAGCGATTTTTGAGGGCTACGACTGCCTCTACGTCGAAGGGTATTTGGTTCAAAACCACGAATTGATTCTCAAAGCGGTACGCACGGCCAAAAAATGCGGATTGCAGGTGGCCATCGACTTGGCGAGCTTCAATATCGTGGCCGAAAACCTCGAATTTTTGCGCGATTTGGTGCGCGAATATGTCGATATTGTCTTTGCCAACGAAGACGAAGCCAAGACCTTCACCTGTGAGGCAGAGCCGCTCAACGCGCTGCAAGCCATCTCGGAGTTGACCGAATTGGCCATTGTCAAGATCGGCATCAAAGGGGCGCTGATCAAACACGGGGACGAAGTGGTGCACGTCGGCATTATGGCCGCCGCCAAACGCGTCGATACTACCGGCGCCGGCGACTTCTACGCCGCAGGTTTCTTGGCCGGTCTTTGCGACGGATTGTCGTTGCGCCAATGCGGCACCATCGGCGCCATCACGGCCGGCAAAGTAATCGAAGTGGTTGGCACCACCTTTGGCGAAGATGCGTGGGCCGATATTCACCGACTGGTCAACAAAGTTAAAAACGAAAAATATCTGTTTTAGAAGCTGCTATCGTTTCAACAGCTTCTTAATATAATCGCGAATATAACGCACGGCAACATAGTGCCCTGCTTGGGGCATATTGCCGTGGTCGAAGCCGTCGAACTCCATCAGCTGCACGTCTGTATGCCCTGCAACCTGAAACATCCGCCAGAAATAGGCGTTCTCCTCGTAGCGCCCCAGCAGCTCTCGCTCTCGGTCGCCCGAGAGAATTAGCATCGGGCGGCAGTCGGCTCGGATGTAGGTCATCGGAGCCATATCGTCGATGAGTGGCCGCGTGGCAGGAATACCCAGCTCGCGGCGGCGCTCGAAATGGGTCACAGCCTGCCCACTGTAAGGAATCAGGGCAGCGAATGCCTCATCGGGATCGAGTCCGTAGGGAGCCATCCAGCGCTTATCGAGACCGATCATCGCCGTGAGGTATCCGCCAGCCGAGTGCCCAGCGACGAAGATCAGATGCGGATCGCCACCATATTCAGCAATGTGTTTCACCACCCACGCAGCGGCAGCGGCGGCATCGTCGATGCAGTCGGCGACCTTCACGCGGGGCGCAAGACGGTATTCCACCCCCACCACAGCAAGCCCCTTGTCGCGAAGCCCCTCGGGAAGCTCGCGGCGGCCGCCCGTCAACCCACCACCGTGGAGCCAGACGACGGTGGCGAAACCTTTGCCAGATGCCGGATAATAGAGATCCAGCCGACACAGAGAGTCGGAATAGGCGCTATCCGACGGGGCGCGGTAGGCGATATTTTCGACCGTGCGGTAGGCCGAATCCTCGGCTCTGACCGAGACACAGCAGGCCGCAAACGCGCAGAACAGGAGAAAAAGTCGTTTGATCATAAATCGGTATTTGAGAGATTAAAGGTAGGAAAAATCCCGCAAAAAACACTATCTTTGCACACATAGATTGATAAATCCTATCCTATGAAGTTAGCCTGTCTGCAATTCAATCCGATCCAAGAAAATACCTATGTCGTCTGGGACGATACGCTGGAGTGCGTGGTCGTCGATGCCGGCAACAGCTCTCCACGCGAGGACACCGCGCTCGACAACTTCATCGCCGAACACAGCCTGAAACCTGTTTTGGCGATCAATACGCACGGTCATTTCGACCATACGTTGGGCGTTGAGCACCTCAAGCAACACTACGGAATTCGATTTGCGATGGCCGGCAAAGACCAGTTTTTGCTGGACAATGCAGCCACAAGCGGCACCATTTTCGGGGTGAAGGTCGGGGCAATGCCCACGGTCGATATTGACCTCGACACCACACCCGAAGTTCACTTCGGCCACACCACCCTGCGCGTGATCCACACCCCCGGCCACACCCCCGGCCACGTGGCGCTCTACGACGCCACCTCGAAGGCGCTCTTCACGGGCGACACGCTTTTTCGCGAGAGCATCGGCCGCACCGACCTGCCGGGCGGCGACTATTCGTGGATTATGCGCTCGATCCTCGACGAGCTGATTCCGCTGGGAGACGACGTGCGCGTCTATCCGGGTCACGGTCCCGAGACCACCATCGGCCACGAAACACTCTACAACCCCTTTGTCGTTGAGGTCATCAACGAGCAGGTGAATTACAAAAACGAATGAAAACGCTCCTTCATAAACTACTCTACCGCACGCTGCCCTTAAAGGGCTATTTGCGCGCCGTGAGTCGGATGTTTTTTCTGTGGCAAAGGCTCGGCATCGGCCGCTACGCCCCGGCTACGGAGTATGTCTACCACCTACCGCAACTGGTGCACGCAGGCGATACGGTCGTGGATATTGGTGCCAATTTGGGCTACTACACGCGCACGCTATCGCGGTTGGTTGGGTCGCAGGGCGCAGTTTACGCCGTCGAACCGGTACCGCCAATTTTGGAGGTGTTGCGCCACAACGTGCGCGACTGCCGCAACGTCGAGATCCTGCCCTATGCTTTGGGTTTGGAGAACAAAGAGATCCGTATGGCCAACGATTCGGCACGCGAAACAGGTTATTTCGGCACAGGGCAAAACTTTGTCAATGAGAGCAATGCAACCTCCGAAATAGAATTTTCGGCTCAGATGCGTCGCGGCAGTGAACTCTTCTCCACCTTGAAACACCTTGATTTTATCAAGTGCGACATCGAGGGTTACGAGGTGGTGGTGATGGGTGAACTGCGCCCGTTGCTCGAACGTTTTCATCCCACGGTGTTGATCGAGACGGGCGGCGACAACCGTCGGCAGATCGTCGCGCTCTTCACCCAAATGGGCTACCGCGGATTGCTCCTCGATCGAGGAGCCGAAATTCCGTACACCGAGGCATCGACAAAAGATCTGATTTTCAGATACAAAAAATTATGCGAATAGATATTATCACCGTCGTTCCCGATCTGCTGACCTCGCCGCTCAATGAGTCCATACTCAAGCGCGCGCAGGTGGCCGGACTTGTCGAGATCGTCGTGCACAACCTCCACGACTATGCGCACGACCGTCGCAAAACCACCGACGACTACCCTTTCGGCGGCGAGGCAGGGATGGTTATGAAGTGCGAACCGGTCTTCGAGCTGGTCGAAAAGCTGCAAGCCGAACGACACTACGACGCGGTCATCTACACCTCGCCCGACGGCATCCGCTACGACCAACACGAGGCCAACTACCTCTCGACGCTCGACAATATCATCATCCTCTGCGGCCACTACAAAGGCATCGACCACCGCATCCGCGAGCACCTCATCACGCGCGAAATCTCCATCGGCGACTACGTGTTGACGGGTGGCGAGTTGGCGGCTTGCGTCATCGCCGATTCGGTGGTGCGCGTCATTCCGGGAGCCATTGGCGATGAGGCTTCGGCACTCACCGACTGTTTTCAGGACGACCTGTTAGCGCCGCCCGTCTATACCC
>JAVVYP010000017.1:0-31904 GCA_036651015.1 Alistipes sp. | reverse complement strand
CCACGTCTCCCGTGACCTGTTGCAGCACGGATCCGAAGGTTGCGCCTCCATCCTCCGAGCAGTAAACCTCAATATCTGCCGTGCGATCTAACGTGTAGGTTACCACAATCTGATGACCACGCTGTTCGAAATCGACATTGGTTGCCTTTTGGGCGTGTGCCGCGCCGGCCGAGAACAGCAGGGACAGCAGTAGACCTATATATATAGTACAAATTTTTTTCATTCGTTTCTTTGTTTATAGATTTTGACGGCGCTATTTGCGAATCGTGATTCGGTGCTGCTCGACCGTCATTTTCGGGTCGTGGATGCGGCTTTTCGACAGCCACGAGCGGAACAGGGCGAATGGCAACTGGCGCGGCAAGGCGCGATCTTCGGAGGCCATATCTCCGACCTTGGCAAATTCGTTGGGTGAAAAAATAATGTAGATTACATTGTATTCAATGGAGCGGTCGCAGGTCAGCACATACTCATCGACGAGCGGTTGCAACTCCTTGCCGGCCAACTGTGCGGAGAAAAAGAGATATTTTTGCGTATTGTCCACCGGCATTTTACCGTCTCGATCCTGCTGATACGGAAGCAGGCAATAGACTGTATCCATATTATCGACCAGATAAACGGCAAGGTACCCCGAAACGGGTGTATTGAAATAAAGATACAACTCGTCGCCGTCACGGAACTCGTCGCTTTGGAATCGCGGCTCTGTTCCGTTGCGCAGTATCTGTGCCGTGAAACCGATCGAAGTGGTTGTCAGAGCCCGTGCGCGACCACGAACCTGCGCGCGTACGATCAACATATTCTGTTCGTAGCCGACAATCTGCACCTCCGGCTCTTTGACGTTGTCGAGCCACTCGCCTTTGACTTCGCTACCGCCCTCCGATTCGAAATCCAGCGTGGAATGGCCATCGGTCAGTTTGGCAGTCGTCGTGTTGTTCTGGTAGACATATGTGCCAAAAACGTCGGCCAGTGCGGCGATTTGCGCACGGTGGATTGCTGTTTGTTTTGCCTGTTCGGGGCTGACGGTAGAGGGCGCATAATAGGTATACTCGCCAGTGATCGTCTGCACCTTTTGTGCAGACGACACCAGCGAATATGTCAGCAGAACAAACAGAATGAGCGTTCTGTTCAGCATAAGGTTTCGGATTAGAAGCCCAACACCTTATCGAGCTGCTCGTGGAGTTTGTCGCTCTTCTTTTCGAGTTGTTCGCGCACGGCGTTCTTCGCTGCATCGAGAGCCATCTTCGAATTGTAGGCGATCTGTACGCGAACCTCTTTATTCTTGTTGCTCTTGATCCGGTAACACTCCACAACGGGAATAACACGGCCGATACTCTGCGAGATGAGATTCTTGCTGGCCATAACCGTTTCCGTAATCGTGGCGGCCTGCTCCTGCGCAAGCTGTTTATTGGCCACGCTGTTTTCGATCAGAGCCGTTACCTCGGTCTGAATCTGCCCGGCGAGATTCTGCTTGGCAAGTTCCAATGCCTGCATCTTGCCACCGTCGTAATTCTCTCCGATGGACATCGCCTCACCCATCAGATATTTCGGGAAGGCATTTTCATCGTATTCATACTGCATATTGAAGGTGCGGTCCAGTTGTTTCTCCAGCGGCAACGCTCCGGGGGCGACCACCCAGCCCTCTTTGGCGTACTCTTTTGCTGCCTTGCGAGCCGCTTTACTCGCCCGGGAGTTCAACTCGCTCTTCGAGAGTTTGGCGATCTCCTTGCGCTCTTTGGTAATTTCCTTCTGGGTTTGCGCATAAACGCTGGTTGCTCCGACAAACATTGCCAAAGCGATGACGAATAGTTTTTTCATAATAAAATTGAATTATTTGGGTTAAACAATAGGTTTCAATTTTACCGTCCGGCTCCAATGCGATGGTCTTGTAATAAAAAGAAAGTGTAGAGTCGGTTTCGTCTATCTGTATGAAAGTTGTGGAATGATCCGGTAACAATAAGCGGTGCAATACCCCACACTTGAATAGATGTGGAATATAGGGGTAAAATACACCTGCTCCAATCTAAACAAGAAATGAGTTCTGTTCATCGTCCATGTTACTTTTGAAAACTTCCACATTCTCATATAAGGACAGCGTGAAAACACTTTCTATATGTCCGCATCTCGCAATCAATGCAAGTTGCTTTACAAAGATATAAAAAGTTTTTTAAGAACAATACTCATAAAGGGGTGTTATTCTTAAAAATAGCAAAAAAAATGTCCCGACTGAAAAACAGTTACAGGTTTTTCAGTCGGGACATTAGAACTGCTTCTTAGCGATAGACCTTTGCTGTGGTTTCGCCGCGCAGCACCATCAATGCGTTGTTGGCCAGCGATTCCAATTCGTTTTCACCCGGGTAGACCGCGATCGGGGCGATGAATGCGCAGTGATCGCGGAGGTAGTCAACCACCTGCGTGCAGTGGGCAATGCCACCGGTGAGCACAATGGCATCGACCTCGCCGGCAAGAGCGGCTGCTGTGGCGCCGATCTGTTTGGCGACATTGTAGCACATCGCTTCGACCACCTTGCGCGCTTGCTCGTCTCCGGCGTCGATGCGTTCGAAGACCTGAATCATCGAATTGGTACCCAAATAGGCCACCATACCGCCTTTGCTCGACACAATTTTCATCAGCTCCTCGAGCGTATAACGTCCCGAAAAACAGAGATTTATAAGTTCATTCGACGGAATGCTTCCGGCACGATCGGGGGCAAAAGGTCCGTCGCCGTTCAGGGCGTTATTGACATCGACGATCAAACCCCGTTTGTGCGCCGCCACCGAGATGCCGCCGCCAAGGTGCACCACAATCAAATTCGTCTCCTCGTAACGCGTGCCTGTGCGTTTGCAGTGCAGCCGTGCCGTGGCTTTGTGGTTGAGGGCGTGGAAGACGGAGCGCCGTGTGCATTCGGGCAGGCCGGTCAGTCGCGCCACATCGTCCATCTCGTCCACCACCGGCGGATCGGCGATGTAGGCTTTGACGCCCACCATTGCGGCAATATCGGCCGCCAAAAGTCCGCCGAAGTTGCAGGCGTGCTTCATTTTTGCGGTGTGCAGGTCTTGTTTCATCGCCTCGTTTACCTCGTAAACGCCACCCGGAATGGGCTTTATCAAGCCGCCGCGTCCGACGATTGCCGCCAGCGTGTTCAGGTCAAAATGGTTGCGATTGAGTGCATCTAAAATCAATTCGCGACGCCAATCTATTTGGTCGTCAACGTTGGCAAAAGCGGCAACTTGTTCAAGTGTGTGTTGCAGAGTCAGCTCAAGAATCGGCCTCTCATCGTGGTAGATGGCGACTTTGGTAGATGTTGAGCCGGGATTGATTGCTAAAATATTGTACCCCATATAATTTCTCGGTTCAGGTTTTTAATAGTTTTAATTCTTTATTTCACGGCGAGGCAGGCCAGTGCTATCGAGAAGAGTTTGGTCTTGCTCGTGTCGCCGCGCGAGGTCAGCACGCAGGGAACTTTGGTGCCCATCACCATAGCCGCCAATTCGCCGCCACAGAGGTGCGATACCGATTTGAAGAAGACGTTGGCCGACTCCAAATTGGGGAACAGAAGGCAGTCGGGATCTCCGGCTACGCTCGAACCTTTGACTTTTTTCTGCTCGGCAACGTCCTTGTAAAGCGCCACATCGAGCGATAGTGGGCCGTCGACGATGACGTTTCCCAGCTGTCCGCGATCGGCCATCTTGGCCAGCAATGCGCCTTCGGTCGACGAGATGACGGTAGGCAGCAGCTGCTCCGAGGGGGCGATGCAGGCAATTTTCGGGGTTTTGATCCCGATCAGGTTGGCGATACGCGCCAAATAACCGATCTGAACGATCTTCTGTTTGAACTCGGGCAGCGGAATGACAGCGACGTCCGAGATGATCAGCAGCTTGTGGTAGCACTCCATTTCGACGATCGAAACGTGGCTCAGAACGCCCTTTGGGGGGAACATACCGGCCTCCTTGTTGAGAATGCCGCGCATATATTTGTCGGTCGAAACCAATCCTTTCATCAGCACGTCGGCATTGCCGGCAACCACGGCTGCCACGGCTTGCTGCACGCACTTGATGTCGTTGGCCTCGTCCACGATGTTGAAGGCCTTGATGTCGATGTTATTCTGCTCACAAACTTGGCGAATCGTCTCCTTGTCACCGTAGAGCGTAGGCTCCACAAGTCCCTCTTGGTAAGCGGCATAGACGGCCTCCAACGTGTGTGCGTCTTGTCCGTACGCTACGGCCAAACGTTTTCTGCCCTTTTTTCGCGCCTCTTCGACGACGTCTGTCAGATGTTGAATCATAATGTGTGATTTATTTGATTAAATTATAAGTATCTGTTGCGATGACCAACTCTTCGTTGGTCGAGATGACCGCCACGCGTACCTTTGAGTCGGCCGTCGAGAGCACCTTGTCGACGCCACGTGCCCCTTTGTTGGCTGCGTGGTCGAACTTCACGCCCATAAATTCGAGTCCGGTGCAGACCTCTTCGCGCATTTCGCACGAATTCTCGCCCACGCCGCCCGTGAAAACAATCAGATCCACGCCGCCCATCTCGGCCGCATAGGCTCCGATAAACTTCTGAATGCGACCGTAATACATATCGCGCGCCAAGATCGCACGCGGATTGCCTTCGTCGTAGGCGCGGTCGATGTCGCGCATATCGCTCGACAGGTCGGTCAACCCTTGCACACCCGATTGTTTGTTCATCATCGTGTCCAATTCGGGGTAGGTCAACCCCTCTTTTTGGCCGATGAAGGTGATTGCGCTGGCATCGACGCTGCCGCAACGTGTGCCCATCACCAATCCATCTAAGGGCGAAAAACCCATCGAGGTGTCGAACGATTGGCCGTTGAGAATGGCCGTCACCGAACCGCCGTTGCCGATGTGGCAGGTGATGATTTTGGAGGTCGCGAGATCAAGCCCGACCAACTGGGCGGCGACGCGTGCCACAAATTTGTGGCTTGTGCCGTGGAATCCGTATTTGCGGACGCGGTAGGTCTCGTAATATTTGTAGGGTAGGGCATACATATAGTTTTTCGCCGGAATGGTCTGGTGAAACGAAGTGTCGAAAACCGTCACCTGAGGCACCTGCGGCAGCACTTTTTCGATTGCCAGCACCCCTTCCATATTGGCCGGATTGTGCAGCGGAGCGATCTCGAAGAGCGAGCGGATTTTGGCTTTGACCTCTTCGGTGACGATGCAGCTGGTCGGGAAAAATTCGCCGCCGTGGGCTACGCGATGACCTACGGCCTTCACCTCGTCCAACGAACGGATGACGCCGTGTGTCGGATCGGTCAACGCTTTCAACACCAAGCTGATGCCGGTCGTGTGGTCGGGAATTGGTTGATGCAGCTCGAATTTCTCTTTGCCGACTGGTTTATGCGTCAGGTCGCCTTCGGGCAAGCCAATGCGCTCCACAAGTCCTTTTGCGAGCAGTGTGCTCGACGCGCTCTCCATATCAATTACCTGATATTTGATGGAGGAGCTACCGCAGTTTAATACTAAAATCACCATTTTTTAGGCTATAATTAATTTTTAAAATTTGTTCCAATCCATAGGCCGAGCGCTGCAAAAGCGATGCATATCGCCACGCTCAAACCGATATAAAGCGCAGCTGAGCCGTATTGTTCCAGCCGCAACAGTCGCACCGCATCGACCGAAAAGGTCGAAAAAGTTGTGAATCCGCCGCAGAAACCCACCACAAGCAACCAGCCTGCTGTTTGCGAATTTATCACCGAGAGCAGCACCCCGATCAGCAGCGAACCCACTGCATTGACGGTGAACGTGCCGACAGGAAATCCAAGGAGGGTATGCCCCGCCAAAAGTGTATAGGAGATCAAGTAGCGCGCCACGCTGCCCAATGCTCCGCCTATGCCCACGGCCAGTAATTCACGAATCATAAGTTAAATATAGGTATAATTTTGATAACAATGCAAATTTACGAAAAAAATGATTACAAATCATCTCTTTTCTTGCCGTTTTTAGTGCAACAAATGTCTTTTTTGTCGATTAAACTTCGTATTTGTAGCCTACGCCTTTGACTGTTGAAATGCGTTGTTCTCCGATTTTTTGGCGTAGTTTGCGAATGTGAACGTCGATCGTGCGATCGCCGACGATCACCTCCGAACCCCAAATTTTGGTATAGATCTCCTCGCGCGAAATGAGCTTCCCGGGTGAAGCGCACAGCAGCTCCAGCAATGCGAACTCCTTGCGCGGCAGGACGATAGCGCGGCCGTCACAGAGCACCGTGTGTTGTTCGCGGTCGATGCTAATGCCGGCCGAAGTCGGCCGTTTGCCGGCGTCGATGCGCTTGAGAATGGCCTGCACGCGGCTGATGAGCAGCTTCATTTTGATGGGCTTGGTCAGGTAGTCGTCGGCGCCGACGTCGAAGCCTGCAATCTGCTGTTGCTCTTCGCCCAAGGCCGACAGAAAAACCACCATCGTGTCGCGTAGTTGTGGATTTTGGCGGATGGCGCGACAGGTTTGTGCGCCGTCCATAATGGGCATCATCATATCCAACAAAATCAGGTGTGGACGGCAGGTGGCAGCCAGCGTCAAAGCCTCGGCACCATTTTGGGCTGTGAAGACCTCATAACCCTCTTTCAGAAGGTTGTAGCGGATAAATTCAAGAATGTCGATTTCATCATCGACCAACAAAATTCGATGGCTCATAGTGTGGTTCGGAATTGTGAAACTATTTCTGGACGGTGGCAGTGTGCGCACACCCTGCAAAGGCCGCTTCTGCGTATCTATCTGCGAAGATAGCAAATTTCCGATGAAAACGTTCGGCAGCCCGGGAAAAATGGTTATATTTGCGAGATTTATGTACTCTCGGCTTCGTTCGAGAACCAAAAATGTGTACTGTGATGGCTACTGAAAATTCAAATCTCCCTGCTCCCGAGGAGCAAGTCAGCAATCTTGCTGAAGATGTGCAAACGACTTCCAAAACGACTTCAGAGGTGACTCCCGAAGCGATTTCGGAGGAGATCTCCGAAGCGACTTCCGCGAAGATTGCCGAAGTCCCCGAACCCGAAACGGCTGCTGTGGCAGAGCCGCAACCCAAGCGTCCGCGTGCGCGCATCAAAGCTGCTGTGGCCGTTACGCCTGCCGCAGTTGTTGCTGCTGCGACGGATGAGCAGACCGATGCTGCGCCGTGTGTGCAGGTCGATTTTGCCGACGAGGAGGCGGCGTTGGCGGCCAAGGATGCCGGTTTGGAGCTGGAGGATGAGACCTCCGAAGAGGCTGTGGCCGAGCAATTGGCGACCGAGACGACCGTGGTCGAAGACAAATTTGCCGACAAGAGCAAGGAGGAGCTGGTGGCGCTGTTTGCCAAGATGATCCAAGAGTTGCCCGTGCAGGCGATTCGCCGGGATGTCGAGGCGCTGAAGATCGCTTTTTACCGACTTCGCCGTCTCGAAATCGAGGTGGCACGCCAAGCTTTTGTGGAGCAAGGGGGTCTCGAAGCCGAATTTGCAGCAGCTGCCGACAATGTCGAGATACAGTTCAAAGAGTTGTTCAAGGAGTACCGCCGTCTGCGTGACGAATTTATCTCCAATTTGGATGCAGAGAAGGAGAAAAACCTCAAAATCAAGTTGGGCATCATCGAGGAGTTGAAAGAGTTGGTCACCTCCGACGAGACCCTGAACCATACCTTTACCAAGTTCCGCGAGTTGCAACAACGCTGGAAGGATACCGGCATCGTGCCGCAGCCCAATGTGAAAGATCTGTGGGAGACCTACAATCTTCACGTCGAGAATTTTTACAGCTTCATCAAGATCAACAAGGAGTTGCGTGATCTTGACCTGAAGAAGAATTACGAACAGAAGCTCTCGCTTTGCGAGCAGGCCGAGGCGTTGGTGATGGAGCCGTCGGTGATGGAGGCTTTCCACAAGTTGCAGAAGCTCCACGATGAGTGGCGTGAAACGGGACCTGTGGCCAACGAATATAAGGAGATGCTCTGGGAGCGTTTCAAAGCGGCATCGAGCCGTATCAACAAACAACATCAGGAGCATTTCGAGTCGTTGAAAGACGAGCAGATCAAAAATTTCGACCTGAAAACAGCCCTTTGCGTCTCCACCGAGGAGCTTTCGGCGCAGGTATTGACCTCGCGCAAAGAGTGGGCGGCGGCCAGCGATCGTTTGCTGGAGATTCAAAAAACGTGGAAGACGATCGGATTTGCCCCCAAGAAAGACAATAGTCGCATCTACGAGCGATTCCGTACGGCTTGTGATCACTTCTTCGAAGCCAAACGCCAGTTTTATGGGGACGTGAAGAGTGAGATGGATCACAATTTGCAACTCAAAACCGAGATCTGCGAGGCTGCCGAGTCGCTCATCAATAGCGAAGAGTGGAAGAAGACCACCGAAGAGTTGGTCGCTTTGCAAGCTCGCTGGAAAGAGGCAGGTGCTGTTTCGCGTCGCCATTCGGATGCCATTTGGAAGCGATTCCGGACGGCGTGCGATAAGTTCTTTGCGCGTAAATCAGCCCATTTTTCGACCGTTGACGGTGAGCACGACGAGAATCTGCGCAAAAAATTGGCCTTGCTCGAAGAGATGGCTGCCGCCGATGTCAAGGCCGGCGGTTTCGATGTGATTCGCGAGTTCCAACGTCGCTGGGGCGAGATCGGTTTTGTGCCCATCAAACAGAAAGACGCCATCCAAAAGCGCTACAAAGAGGTGGCCGATGCGCTATTCAACACCCTGCGCGGCACCGAGCGCGACCGCTCGATGAATCGTTTCCGCGAGAAGGTGTCGTCGTTGAAGTCTTCGGGCGAAAAACGGATGCACTCGGAGCGTGAAAAACTCTATACCAAGGTGCGCCAGATGGAGCAAGAGATTGCGCTGTTGGAGAATAATATCGGTTTCTTTGCCAAATCGAAGGGTGCCGAGGCGCTCATCGCCGAGGTGAAGGCCAAGATCGACCGTGCGCGCGAAGATATGGTCGCCACCATCGAAAAGGTGAAGTTGATCGACCGACAGGCACGTGAGGAGAACCAGACAGCAAACAACGAAAAATAATTGATAGTAATGAAACTTTCCAAACCCAAGTACATATTTGTCACGGGAGGTGTGGCCTCTTCGCTCGGCAAAGGGATCATCTCGGCGTCGATCGCTCGCTTGATGCAGGCGCGCGGCTTTTCGGTGACCATCCAAAAGTTGGATCCCTATATCAATGTCGATCCGGGAACGCTTAACCCCTATGAACACGGCGAATGCTATGTGACCGAAGACGGTGCTGAAACCGACCTCGATTTGGGGCACTACGAGCGTTTTACCAACCAACCGACCTCGAAGGCCAACAACGTGACGACGGGGCGCATCTATAAGAGCGTCATCGAGAAGGAGCGCAAAGGCGAGTATTTGGGCAAAACCGTGCAGGTTATTCCCCACATTACCGACGAGATCAAGCGCCGCATCCAGATGCTGGCGCAGCGCAAGGAGTACGACATCATCATCACCGAGATCGGTGGCACGGTGGGCGACATCGAGTCGCAACCCTTCATCGAGTCGGTGCGTCAGCTTCGTTATTCGCTCGGTTACCACAATTCGGCGTTGGTGCATTTGACGCTCATCCCCTATATGGCTGCTTCGGGCGAGCTGAAGACCAAACCTACGCAGCATTCGGTCAAAGTGCTGTTGGAGAATGGTTTGCAGCCCGATATTTTGGTGCTTCGGTCGGAACATCCGCTCTCGCTCGAGATCAAACGCAAGGTGGCGCTCTTCTGCAATGTCGATGTGAAGGCCGTGATGGGTTCGATCGACGTGCCGACGATCTACGAAGTGCCGCTGCGTATGCACGAGCAGCATTTGGACGATGTGGTGCTTGAAAAATTGGATCTTCCGGCTTCGCAAGAGCCTGATCTGGCGGCGTGGAGCAATTTTGTCGAGCGGGTGGAGAATCCCTCGAAGAAGATCGACATCGCGCTGGTGGGCAAGTACACCGAGCTGCCCGATGCCTACAAGTCGATTTGCGAATCGTTCATCCACGCCGGTGCGATGAACGACTGCAAAGTCAAACTGACCTACATCAACTCCGAGAAGGTAACCCCCGAAACGGTCGCTGCCAAGTTGGGCAAGATGGCCGGCATTGTGGTGGCTCCGGGCTTCGGCAACCGCGGCATCGAGGGCAAGATCGAAGCGGTGCGTTTTGCACGCGAAAACAACATCCCTTTCTTGGGTATTTGCTTGGGTATGCAGTGCGCCGTGATCGAATTTGCGCGCAATGTATTGGGGTTGGCCGATGCCAATTCGAGCGAAATGGAGGCAACACCCCATCCGGTTATCGACTTGATGGAGGAGCAAAAAGGGGTCACCGCCAAGGGCGGTACAATGCGTCTGGGCGCCTATCCTTGTCTCTTGAAAAAAGGTTCCAAGGTGGCTGCGGCCTATGGCAAACTCACGATCTCGGAGCGCCATCGCCATCGCTATGAATTCAACAACGAGTACCTCGGACAATTCGAGGCTGCCGGTATGCAAGCCGTCGGCATCAATCCCGAAACCAATTTGGTGGAAGTCGTTGAGGTTGACAATCATCCGTGGTTTGTCGGCACCCAATATCACCCCGAATACAAGAGTACAGTGCTCAGCCCCTCGCCGCTGTTTGTGGCCTTTGTGAAGGCGGCTTTGACCTATGTAGCAAAGAAATAATCAATCAAAACAGAGTTTTCAAAAATAGTAAATGGATAAAAAATCAATCATAGGCATTGTCGTTGTGGCAGTTCTCTTTTTGGGATTTGCCTACATCAACACCAAACAACAAGAGAAATATCAGGCCGAGATGGCCCTCTATCAAGCCCAGCAGGACTCGATCGCGGCGGCCAATCGTCCTGTGGCGCCTGCTGTTGACTCTTCGGCAATGGCTGTGCTGGATGCAGCTGCGCCCCTGTCGCCCGATTCGGTGGCAGCCGCAGCGCGCGAAGGACAGGTCGCCGTGTTGGGCGAGGCGTTGGCCGCTGCACAACAAGCTGCTTCCGAGGAGGTTGTTGTCGACAACGAGGTGATGACGGTGCATTTCTCGACCCGTGGCGGACAAGTCACTGGCGTGACGCTCAAAGATTTCACCCAATATGCTCCGCGTGGTAAACGAGATAAGCTGATCGAATTATTTGATCCGGCGACGGCTCGTTTCGGTCTTTCGTTCTACGTCAAAAATGGCCTGAACAATGTGAAGGTCAATACGATGGATTACGTCTTTACGACCGAGGGCGTGCAGACGGCAGCCGACGGCACCCAAAGCGTTGTGATGCGCCTTCCTTTGGCCGCCGAATCCTATTTGGAGTATCGCTACCAAATCTATAATGCACAGGCACCTGCTCGCGACTACTTGGTTGATTTTGACGTGCGAATGGTCAATATGGCGCCGCAGATGGCCAACCAAACTGCGATCGGCATCGACTGGTCGAACACCTCCTACCCGAACGAGAAGGGTCTCACGAACGAAAATATGTACACCACGCTGGCCTACCGCTTTCCGGGTGAGAAGGCCATCGAGGAGTTGAGTATGAGCGAAGGCGCTAAGTCCAAGGAGGTTACCACTTCATTGAACTGGGTGGCTTTCAAGCAACAATACTTCTCATCGGTCTTCATCGCGCCCCAAAATGTGTCGAATGCCAACCTTTCGTTCGATACGGCGCAACCCGGGTCGCAGCTGCTCAAATCGTTCGCTGCGCAGATGACCGTTCCCTATACGTTGCAGACCGAAGGCTACAACTTCGCCTTCTACTTTGGCCCCAACGAATATTCGATCCTCAAAAAGGTCGTCGACAGCGATGGCGGCGAATTGCGTCTCGAACGGCTGATTCCGCTCGGTTGGGGCATCTTTGGCTGGGTCAACCGCTGGTGTGTGATTCCGGTCTTCGACTTCCTGCGCAACTACATCGACAACTTCGGTATCATCATCTTGATCTTGGCACTGCTCATCAAATTGGTCATCTCGCCGCTCACCTACAAGAGCTACGTTTCGATGGCCAAGATGCGCCTGATCAAACCGCAGGTGGACGAGCTGACCAAGAAATTCCCCAAAAAAGAGGACGCTGTCAAACGCCAGCAGGCGACGATGGAACTCTACAAAAAGACGGGCATCAACCCGATGGGAGGCTGTATTCCGATGTTGATTCAGATGCCGATCCTGATTGCGATGTTCCGATTCTTCCCCGCGTCGATCGAGTTGCGTGGGCAATCGTTCTTGTGGGCGGATGACCTGTCGTCCTACGATAGTGTGCTCAATTTGCCCTTTTCGATCCCCTTCTACGGTGACCACGTGAGTCTTTTCGCGCTGCTGATGACCTTTGCGCTGTTCGGCTACTCCTATTTCAACTACCAACAGACAGCCTCGTCGCAGCCGCAGATGGCCGGTATGAAGTTTATGATGGTCTATATGATGCCGGTGATGATGCTCTTCTGGTTCAATAGCTATTCGAGCGGTCTGACTTTCTACTACTTCCTTTCGAACCTGATCACCATCATCCAGACGCTCATCATTCGACGAATGATCGACGATACGAAGATCAATGCCATTATGCAGGCCAATGCAGCCCGAAAATCGAATGGCAAGAAATCGAAGTTCCAGCAGCGTTACGAGGAGATTCTCAGCCAGCAAGGATCGCAAAATTCGCAGCCGCGCGCAAAACGCAAATAGCGGATGCTTGGTTTACCGCGCAAAATATTCTTGCCGGTATAATGAAAAAACGGAGGAGTGATCAATCACTCCTCCGTTTTTGCGTTCGTTAGAAACGTGCGGTTACGTGCGGTTACGTGCGGTTACTGCTGTGCGGTGTGCGGCTTCGCGGTGACGGCAATGTTGAGCGTGGCGAAGCCTTTGGCGATCTTCTCGTCGTCGGTCTTGGTGGGGTCGTAGACGACCGTCACCTCTTTTTTCGGCAGATCAACCTGCACATCCTTGATCCCTTTGCCCAGCGCAGGCACATTGTTCATAATCTTCTTGACACAGTGATCACAGTCGATTTTGGCGGCAAAAACCGTGGTCGCGGTCTTCTTGTTGCTCGCGGTTTTCGGCGCGGCCGAGAGGCTTAAACCCATCATCAGGGCGAGGCTCATCAATAGTAATTTCTTCATTGTTTATGCTGTTTTTGAGGTTAATGCAACTGATTAATAGAGGTTAAACCGCATCCCTGCGTAGAATTTGCGACCCATCAGCGGACCCCAAATATTCATCGAGTTGAATCCGGTCGAAAAGGGCTGCGAAGCGTTGAGGATCGGGTCGTGTTGACGGTAGTCGGCGATGTTTTCACAACCTACATAGAGGTCGAATTTGCCCACCTTGCGGCTCACCTGCGCGTAAAACATCGGATAGCGCGGCGAGTAGTAGCTGTCGGCCAAATTGCCCGTCTGTGTCGGAATGCGCGACGCCCCATTGAGCTGCGCTGTGACGTCGAAAACCCAACGGCGGAACTTGGTGGCATACTGTATGTTGAGCAGCGTTTTGTATTGTCCGACCAGTGGTCTCTCGATGCGTGCTGTCGAACCATCGGCGCGGTTGAGGGTCATCTCGCTGTTGGTGTAGCGGAAGGTGGCAAAGATGTCGAACCGCTCGATGGGCGTCCACGAAAAATCGACCTGATAGGTGTCGGTGTAGGAGCGTTTGTCGGTGTTGTAAAAGACAATTTGATCGGCTGATTGCTCTTGATCGGCCACCACAGCGTTGTAAAACTGCGTGCGGAAGTAGTCGAAGCTGAGCGTGGCATCGTTGTGGCTGACCAGCCCGAACGACTGTGTGAGGCTGCCGCCGAAGGTCAGCGCCTTCTCCATACGGTCAAAATTGCGAAAGTCCGCAGGCAGGTTGATCCTGCGTCCGGTGGCCAATATGCCGATGTTGTCGGTGATCAGATTGGTCGAGCGGTAACCCAAACCGGCCGAACCGCGGAAGGTGGTTGTGGGGGTGATGTTCCACTTGATGTGGCCGCGCGGCGTGAGGAAGAAGCGGTCGTAGAAGTTGTTGTAGTCGCCGCGAAGACCGGCCACAATCGAAAATTTATCCTTGATCGAATAGGTGTATTCGGCGTAGGCGCCCACCTCGTTCTCGTTGCGGTCGAAACGTTGGGCGTCGGTTTGTGCCGAGGTGGTCGAGTTTGTGCCGCTGGGGTGCGTAATCCACGGCGTGCGGTTGAGCAGCTGTTCGTCGAACGAGCGAAGCTGACCCTGTGCCCCGACGATCAATGACGAACGGTAGGTGAAGTAGTGGCTATACATCAGGTTGAGTGACAGCGCATTCTCGGTGCCTTTGTAGTTGTTCAGCCCGAAATAGGCATCTTCGTTGAAGTGGTCGAAGTCGGCAACAAAGGCCAAATTCGAGCGCATTTCGCTCTGCTCATCGCGGTCGTAGACGGCAGCACCGATCGGCATTCCGATTTTGAAATAGCCGTTGGCGTTGCGGTTGCGGATCTCGGAGCCGTAGGGCGTTCCGGGTTTGTCCCAATTTTCGACCATTCGGTCGTAGAGCGACTTTTTGTAGTCGAGCATTCCGCCCAACCGGTTCTCCTGCACATACTTCCAGCCCCAACGAATCTGCGTGCCGTTGTCGGCGGCGTAGAGCCATTTGTTGGCCACGTTGAACTGATCCGCCTTGGGCAGGTCGCGGAAGCCGTCGTTGTTGTGATCCATCTTGCGCACGTCGGTATCCATCGAGCCGTGGAGCAGAATGACGCTCGACAACTTCTTGTTTTTGGTGACCGGAAATGCGGACGAGATGTTGGCCTCGGGGCGCAACTCGTCGTCGAGGTAGAGATTCACGAAGAGCCGCTCCTCGTCGGTGGGCTTGCGGTGTTCGAGGTTGATCTGACCCGTGATTGCCTCGTGTCCGGCGGTGACCGAGGCCACCCCCTTCGACACTTGAATGGAATTGAGCCACATCCCGGGCGTGTAGCTCAAGCCGTAGGGCGAACTCAGCCCACGCATAATTGGGCGGTTCTCGTCGAGCATCTGGGTGTAGGTGCCGGCCAGCCCCAACATCTTGATCTGTCGCGCGCCCGAAATGGCGTCGCTGTAACCCACGGTGACCGAAGCCGAGTTTTCGAAACTCTCGGCCAAGTTGCAGCAGGCCATTTTGCAAAGTCCGGCAAACGAGATCATTTCGCTTTTGACCAAGCCGTCGCGCTTGACGAAATTGCCGCTCACGTTGCCGGCAATGGTGACGCTTTCGAGTGAGACGCCCTCCGATTTCAGGGCGAATTCGAGTGGTTCAATGGACTCGGTGACGTGCAGTGTGTCGTTCACATAGCCCAAATAGGAGGCCACCAAACGGTCGTAGCCTTTGACTTTGTGGAGTAGAAAAGCCCCTTTGGCGTCGGTACTTGCGCCGACGGTGGTGCCTGCCCAGTGTACCGATGCGCCGATCAGGGGTTGGTGCTCGGTGTCGAGAACCGTGCCTCGCAGATCCTGTGCACGCACGGTGCCGCAGACGGCGAGGGCTGAAATAGAGATAACGAGGAATTTAGGAATTGTCATTGATTTTCCGTTGTTGGTTAAAACTTGTTTGTCGGACAGATGCGCGTAACACCTTGTCCGAAAGCGGTTTTAAGCCAATACGGGAGGGGCACGAAGACCCGAAGGAAGGATGTGTTCCTGTTGTGAAAATAGGGTGCGCCGTTCTGTGACCACACCGCAGATGACCGTGAGGGCATCGGTCTCGGCCGCAAAATCGGCAATCAAAGCGATCAACAGGTCGAGTAGGGTGGTGGACGTGAGGCGTTGGTGGTCGGACGAGGTGAGGGTGTAAAGCTCGATTTGGGTCGAGTGGTGGTCGGAGCAGCAGGGGGCACTCAACGACTCTTTGGCGGTGGAGACCGGCTCGCTGTGCGAACAGCAGCAGCCGCAAACGTGTGTTGTGTGGACGTGCTTGCTGATGCAGTCGCACGACATAGAGGCATACGCCGAGGCGCTTGTCGCGAATAGATAGACGGCAAGCAGGAGTAGCGATATGGCTCTTTTGAGTCTCATTTTCTTTTTAGATGAACGAATAATCCGCTGCAAAAGTATAAAAAAATCCTGAAAACTGCTAATTTTCACCTATCTTTGTAACGATGGAACAAGCCGAGGATCAAATTTTCGTCGTACTGGAGCGCTACTGGGGCTTCCGGGAGTTCCGACCTGTGCAGGAGCAGATTATCCGCTCGGTGATGGCCGGCCGCGACACCTTGGCCTTGATGCCCACCGGTGGCGGCAAGTCGCTCACCTACCAAGTCCCGACGTTGGTGCAGCCGGGTTTGTGCATCGTGGTGACGCCGCTCATTGCGCTGATGAAAGATCAGGTCGATCGACTGCGCCGGCGTCAAGTCGCGGCCGTGGCGATCCATTCGGGACTCTCACCGCGACAGATTGATATGGCGCTCGATAACTGCGTCTACGGCGATGTGAAATTCTTGTATGTGGCGCCCGAACGGCTGGCCACGGAGGCTTTTCGGCTGCGCGTGCAACGGATGAATGTGTCGCTGCTGGCCGTCGATGAGGCGCATTGCATCTCGCAATGGGGCTATGACTTTCGGCCGGCCTACCTGCGGATTGCCGAGTTGCGCAAGCAGCTGCCCGGTGTGCCGGTGTTGGCGCTGACGGCCTCGGCGACAAAATTGGTGGCCGAAGATATTATGCGCCACCTCCAATTTGCCGAACCTCACCTATTGCGCAGCAGTTTTTCGCGCCCCAATCTCTCGTACAGCGTGCGTCATACCGACGACAAAAACGGCCAATTGCTGCGCTTGGTGCGCAACGTGGCCGGCTCGGGCATTGTTTACGTACGTACGCGCGAGGGAACGACGCAGGTGAGCGATTTTTTGCGTGACGAGGGCATCACGGCCACCGCTTATCACGGTGGGTTGGGACACGCCGAACGGTCACTGCGACAGGAGGAGTGGCTCGCAGGTAAGACCCGTGTGATGGTGGCCACGAACGCGTTCGGAATGGGTATCGACAAACCCGATGTGCGTTTTGTGGTGCACTATTCGATGTGCGATTCGCTCGAAAGCTACTATCAGGAGGCCGGTCGTGCAGGTCGTGACGGGGTGCGCAGCTATGCGTTGCTGCTGGTGGCTGACGACGATTCGGAACGCATTGTGCGCCGTTTTGAGCAGGAGTTTCCGCCGCTCGAAAAGATCAAAGACATCTACGAGCAGATCTGTTCCTACCTCCAAATCGGCATTGGCGACGGAGCACAAGCCTCTGCGCTGTTCAACCTCTACGACTTCTGTTCGCGCGAGCATCTCTATGCCGGCACGGTGCTCAGTGCGCTCAAACTGTTGCAGCAAAACGGCTATATGACCCTCACCGACGCCCAAGACAATCCGGCGCGCGTGATGTTCTGTGTGAGCCGCGACGACCTCTACAAATTGCGTGTGCAGCGCAACGATCTCGACCATTTCATCCGTACGTTGCTGCGCCTTTACAACGGTGTGTTCACCGAATTTCGACCCATCGACGAGGGCGAATTGGCCACGTGGAGCGGCTACACCCTCGAACGCGTCAAAGAGCTTCTCAAACGGTTGTGGCAGCTGCGCGTGATTCGCTACGTGCCCTCGAACCGTTCGCCGATCCTCTTTCTGGACGAAGAGCGGTTGCCGCGAACCAGCCTCTACATTGCCCCCGAAACCTACAAACAACGTCAGGCGTTGATGCGCGAGCGCTTTGAACACATGATCGCCTATGCCTCCAACGAGGAGCGATGCCGCAGCACCCTCTTCGAGACCTATTTCGGTGGGGCGTCACCCGAGGCGTGTGGCGTTTGCGATGTGTGCTTGGCGCGCAAACGAGCCGCGAAAAAATCCACCCCAGACACGTTGCGCGAAGCGTTGCTGCGCCTCTTGGAGCAGTCTCCGTCTGATCCGCGAGCGCTCTGCGAGGCGCTTCAAACCAGCCCCGAACGGGTGGCCGAACTGCTGCGATTGCTCCTTGATGAGCGGCTGATTCGCACCTGCCCCGATGGCCAAATTGAAAAAATTCAGCCGTAAGCAGGGAATTTCCGGATAAAATGCCTATTTTTGTAGGAATTTTTATCCAAATGAGCGCTGAAAATCAATTTATCAACAAAATAAGCAACGAACAGACCGCCTTGCTTCCTGTCATCGAATTTACGGGCAACATCTGCATTGTCGACAACGAGGACGAGGTGGAGGAGGCTTGCCGCTCTTTGGCGGCGTGCTCGGTGATCGGCTTCGATACCGAGACGCGTCCCTCGTTTCAAGTGGGGGTGAGCTACCGCGTGTCGCTGCTGCAACTCTCCACCCCCAAAGTTTGCTACCTGTTTCGGCTCAATCGGATTCCTTTGGCCAAACCGCTTCTGCAACTCTTGGAGAGCACGACGATCCTCAAGATCGGTGCCGATGTGGCCGGAGATCTGCGTTCATTGCGTCAACTTCGGCACTTCCGCGACGGAGGGTTTGTCGATCTGCAAACCATCGCCTCGGCGTGGGGTATTGAGGAGAAGAGTCTGCGTAAACTCTCGGCCATCGTGCTGGGTAAACGCGTGTCGAAAGCCCAACGCTTGAGCAACTGGGAGGCCACGACGCTCACCGCCAAGCAGCAAATTTACGCTGCTACCGATGCGTGGGCTTGCGTGAGGATCTACGACCGGCTGCAACGTACACCGAAAATCAAATAAAGAGTTTCAATCTATGATACCGCAAATTTTCCTGCGCAAAGGCAAAGAGGAGTCCCTGCTTCGCTGTCACCCGTGGATCTTCTCGGGAGCGATCGACTACATACAAGCCGAAGATGAGCGCGAAATCGCTGAAGGTGCCTTGGTGGAGGTCTACACCCACGCCGAGAACTTCATCGCCCAAGGCCACTACCAGCTCGGTTCGATTGCCGTGCGCGTGCTCTCCTTCGAACAGGAGACGATCGACGCTGCGTGGTGGACGCATCGCATTGCGGTGGCGCTCGATGTACGTCGGACGCTGGGTGTGGTGGACAACGCTGCAACAACCTGCTACCGCCTTGTCCACGGCGAGGGCGATGGTTTGCCCGGTTTGGTGGTCGATATTTATGGCTCGACGGCCGTTGTGCAATGTCATTCGACAGGTATGTATGGCGCCCGTATGGAGATCGTCGGCGCGTTGCGTGCTGCCTATGGCGATCGACTGACGGCCATCTACAACAAAAGTTCGCAGACGCTGCCCCTTGGTGCATTACAAACGGCCGTTGACGGCTATCTGTGGGGCGCCTCAGACCACGCTTCGCAGGTGGTATTGGAGAATGAACATCAATTTTTGGTCAATTGGGAGAAGGGTCAGAAGACCGGTTTCTTCCTCGATCAACGCGAAAATCGCCAATTGGTCAAACGCTATTCGAAGGGGCGCACGGTGCTCAACACCTTCTGCTATACGGGTGGCTTCTCGGTCTACGCTTTGGCCGGTGGTGCGCGCGAAGTGTGCTCGGTGGACTCTTCGGAACGCGCTGTGGTGCTGGCCGATGAGAATGTGCAGCTCAACTTCGGAGCCGACGCGCCACATAGTTCGGTGGTGGCCGATGCGGTGGAGTACCTCAAAGATATTGGTAACAAATACGATCTGATCATCCTCGATCCGCCGGCTTTTGCCAAGCATCACAAGGTGATGGGCAATGCAATGCAGGGCTACCGACGCCTCAATGCGCGTGCCCTGTCGCAGATACGACCGGGTGGCATCTTGTTCACCTTTTCCTGCTCGCAGGCAGTCTCCAAGGAGCTGTTCCGCACGACGATCTTCTCGGCGGCGGCGATGGCCGGTCGCAAAGTCCGCATCCTGCATCAGCTAACCCAACCGGCTGATCATCCGATCAATATCTACCATCCCGAGGGCGAATACCTCAAAGGGTTGGTGCTTTATGTTGAATAAGAAGCTGTTTCAAATTTATTAATCTCGTTCTTTTCGGCTCTTTTTGCCCCAGTTTTCGCCCTGCAAATCCTCATTTAGCATACTAAAATCGGATTCACAGAACAAAACCTGAAGTAAAAATAGCACTAAAATAACTTTGGTAACAAATTCAAACAACTTCTAAAAAACCTATAACGATGAAAAAAATCCTGATGTTGCTGGTTGCAATGGTTTTGGCAGCTGGCGTTTCTGCGCAAAGCCGTATCGAAGAATTTCGCGTGAAGAGTGCGCAACTTGGGGTCGAAAAAGTCTGCTCGGTCTACCTGCCCGATGGCTACGATCGCTCCGACAAACATTATCCGGTGCTCTACCTGCTCCATGGCGCAGGCGGTTGTCATACCAATTGGCTGACCATAGGTGCGTTGCAGCAGCTGGCCGATGAGTCGATTGCCGAGGGCACGGCTCTGCCGATGATCGTGGTAATGCCTGATGCTGCCGGTGAAGGCAAGCAATTGATTGGCAAACATATGGGCTATTTCAATGTTCCCGGCTGGAACTACGAAACCTTCTTTTTTGAGGAGTTCCTGCCAGCTGTTGAGCAGCATTATCGCGCAGTCGGTTCCAAAGCGCAACGCGCGATTGCCGGCCTCTCGATGGGTGGCGGTGGCACCACACTCTATGCGATGCGCCACCCCGAACGCTTCGGCTCGGCCTGTCCGTTGAGTGCGCTGATCGACACCCTGTCGCGCAAAACCGATTACGATCCGGTCTTTGTGCAGTCGGTGGCTCAAAATAGTGCTGTTCGCCTATTGCAGGAGATGACCGAAGAGCAGGTTGCTCAACAGCGCACGGTGCGTTGGTGGGTGGATTGTGGCGATGACGATTTTCTCTATGAGGGCAATAGTCGCTTCTATAACCTTATGCGTGAGCGAAATATTCCGCTGCAATTTCGCGTGCGCGATGGCTCGCATACGTGGCGTTATTGGCAGCAGGCTATGCCTTCGGTGTTGACTTTTATCTCCATTGGTTTTGCTGAGTAGCCGCACATACAGTCGAACCCATTGGACGAAATTTTTCGCCCGCATGAAATATATCGGCCTTGAAAGCCGTTTTGTCCTAATAAGTTTCTAAAAAAATTGAATTGAATACGATGAAAAAAATCTTGTTTTTAATCTCCGTGATCTCACTGACATTCACGAGTTGTATGAAGGGTGATGACACCTATGAAAAATTGCAGCCGGTGTTGCCGGGACTGAATATCTATGCTTCGGCACTCAATCAGAATATCATCTCGATGCAGCAGGCAGATGCCGGTTTGCGATTGGCGATGCTGCTCGCCGAGGCCGATGGCGAGGAGGATTTCACCAAGGTGGAGTTCAACAAGCAGAACGTGAAAAACACACTCTTCGGATTGGATACCAAGGTGGAAAAAGTGAGCGATAATAGCTACAAAATCACCTATACGCAAGGTATTCAAACTCCGTCGGGTTACTTCTTCAAAGGTTCGCTGGTGGTCAACACCAATGGTGCGGCGCAGTTGAGCCAAACCACGCCCGAAAACCGTTGGGTGATCATTCCCGATCAGTTTGCAATCCAAATTATGAATAATTCGGGTACGGCCTCGCTCAACGTGAAGGGTGGTACGGCTACGCTTTGCAACAACGGCTCCGGTGGCTACACGGTAGCTGTGACCGGCAGCGTTGTCAATATGGATGAGTACGACATCAATTCAAATTGGTCGGGTAGTTTTACCCTTGTTCCGCCTGACCAAAGTTTGACCTATTCGCTCTGCAAAGGCAAGGAGTTCAAGGCTACCGGCAATGCGTCGGGAAAATCTTTTTACTCTTTCGACGGTAAATCGCCGGTCGAAATGCTCTATGTGATCGAAAATGGCACATACAGAGGCTCTACGCAAAATTTCGATGGCGTGGAGCGCAGCTCGCTCACCGGTTTTATGGACTACGACAAAACGCTCTATCCTTCGCCCGATGTGAAGATTGTGTGGTCGGCGTTGGACAACCAACTTCATCAGTCGATCACCTACAACGGGGTGACGGTGGAGTTGTAATCCGATATTTTCAGCTTCTAAAAGGCAGTGCAGACTCTTTGTACTGCCTTTTTTGCGTCGAGTTGTGTTTTTTCATCGAAAAACCTTGTGTCTCACGAGCTAAATTACTATCTTTATAGGGTGTAAAACCGTTAAAAAATTTCATACTATGTCCCAATATCAACACGACAACAGAATCGTACTGACCCTCGATGCAGGCGGTACAAATATGGTTTTTGGCGCTATGCAGGCCAACCGTTTCATCGTCGAGCCGATCTCGATTCCCTCCCACGCAGATGATCTCGATCGCTGTTTGGCGACGATGGTCGAAGGCTTTCAGGCCGTCATCGACAAGTTGGACACCAAACCGGTGGCCATTAGTTTTGCCTTTCCGGGGCCGGCCGACTATCCCAACGGCATCATCGGCGGCTACCTGCCCAACTTCCCCTCGTTTCGTGAGGGTGTGGCCTTAGGACCGTTCTTGGAGTATAAATTTGGCATTCCGGTCTTCATCAACAACGACGGCGATCTGTTTGCTTATGGCGAAGCGTTGGGCGGTGTGCTGCCCGATGTGAATGCCCGTTTGGCAGCCGCAGGAAGCAAAAAATGCTACAAAAATCTGATCGGTTATACCTTTGGAACGGGCTTCGGAATCGGCATTGTGGTCAACAATCAATTGAACCGCGGCGATAATTCGTGTGTCGAGACTTTCTGCCTGAAACACAAAAAGCTGCCCAATATTTTGGTCGAAGAGGGAGTTGCCGTGCGTGCCATCAAACGTGTTTATGCCGAGCTGTCGGGCGACAAGACCTCGTTGGAACCCAAAGACATCTGCGATATTGCCGACGGCAAACGTGCCGGTGACGTTGAGGCGGCCAAACGTGCTTTTGCCGAATTGGGCGAGATTGCCGGCGACGCGATGGCTACGGCCGTCACGCTGATCGACGGACTGATTGTCATCGGCGGCGGCATCACCGCAGCGCGCAAATATATTATGCCGGCACTGCTCGCCGAGTTGCGCAGCAAGATGCAGACCCTCAAGGGCGAAGAGCTGAATCGGGTGCAAATGAAGGTCTACGATCTGGACAACGAAACCGAATTCAAGGAGTTCGCCAAAGGTGACGCGCAGGTGTTGAAAGTCTATGGCACAGATCGTTTTGTGGCCTACGATCCCCAAAAACGCGTGGGTGTGGCGATCTCGACGTTGGGCGCCAGCAAAGCCATTTCGGTTGGTGCTTATGTCTTTGCACTCAGTATGTTAAGTAACGAATAGAAAATATAAATAGATGTATCCGTTCAAATTCAAACCAATTTTCAAAACGCTCATTTGGGGCGGTGAAAAAATTGCCCCTTACAAAGGGGTGCAAACTGACCAGCACCAAATCGGTGAGAGCTGGGAGTTGTCGGGTGTAAAAGGCTCAGAATCAGTAGTCTCTGAGGGCGAATATGCCGGTGTCGCCTTGCCTGATTTGGTCGCTCAACTCAAGGGCGAGCTTGTCGGACAGCACAATTTCGACCGCTTCGGTACCGAATTTCCGTTGCTGGTGAAGTTTATTGATGCGCGTCAAGATCTTTCGATTCAGGTGCATCCCAACGATGCCCTGTCCGAAAAACGCCACCACAAAAAAGGTAAAACCGAGATGTGGTACGTCATTGCGGCCGATCAAGGAGCGCATCTGCGTTCGGGACTCTCGCGCCAGATGACTCCCGATGAATATGAGCAAAGTGTTGAACAAGGGACGATTACAGATTATCTGCACGATTACCAAATCCACGCCGGAGAGCTGTTTTTCCTGCCGGCAGGGCGGATCCACAGCATCGGCGCCGGAGCTTTTATTGCCGAAATTCAGCAGACCTCGGACGTTACTTACCGCATTTTCGACTTCAATCGCGTGGGTGCCGATGGCAAATGCCGCGAGCTGCACACCCAACTGGCCAAGGACGCTATCGACTACACGGTGCTGCCCGATTACCGTTCGCACTACCAGATGGAGAAAAATCGCGCGGTGATGTTGGCCTCGTGTCCCTATTTTACGACCCAGCTCTATGACGTGGATCAGCCGTTGACGATTGATCTTTCGACGCAGGATTCGTTCTTGTTGCTGGTCTGCATTGAGGGTTCGGGCGCGATCGTTAATAGTGAAAATCAGCGTGTTACAATTCGACAGGGCGAAACGGTATTGGTGCCTGCTTCGGAGCGCAACATCACCATTGAGCCTGACCAACAAATCAAATTGATCACCAGTTGCTGTCTTTAGAAACAGCTTCTAAATTTTAACGGTTGCTCTAAATTGTCTCGTTATGAATGCCAAACTCCTCTATTCAAGCTATTTGGCCGTGGTCGTGTGTCTATCCATCGGCCTTGTGTCGTGCCAACCTTCACAGCCCGAAGTAAGCTCTCCGGATGGGACAATTGCCTTGCGGATGGCACTCGACGATCGTGGCCGAATGACGTATGCGGTAGAGGTTGACCAGCAGCCATTTGTGCTGCCGTCAGCGCTTGGCGTCGTGGCTTCGGAGACCAATTTGAGCGATGGATTTCGCATTCTACGTGTCGATCGCAAGACTGTTGATGAGGCGTGGTCGCAGCCGTGGGGTGAGAACAAAAACCTGCGCAACCACTACAACGAACTCGCTGTGAATCTGGAGAATGATGAGCAGGTTGCGCTGATCGTGCGATTTCGCCTGTTTGATGACGGAATCGGTTTCCGCTACGAATACGCGACGCCCTGCGATTCGCTGCATATAACCGACGAATTGACTGCCTTTCGTCTCTCTGATACGTGCGTATCGTGGTCTATACCTGCCAATTACGATACCTACGAATTGCTATACCGAACCCTGCCTCTCGAGCAGGTCGAGGCGGCCAACACGCCGTTTACCTTCCGAAACCAAGCAGGTGTCTATGGCAGTATTCACGAGGCTGCGTTGTATGATTTTGGCGAGATGACGCTCAAAAAAGAGGGTGACGGACTCAAAGCCGAGTTGGCACCGTGGCCTGACGGCGTGAAAGTGCGTAAAGTGGGGCATTTCATCTCGCCTTGGCGCACGATGCAGGTTGCTCGTCAAGCTGTTGGACTGATCAACTCCTCGCTGATTCTCAATCTGAATGAACCTTGCGCATTGGAGTCGACCGACTGGATTCATCCGATGAAATATGTTGGTGTTTGGTGGGGAATGCACTTGGGCGTGGAGAGCTGGACAATGGACAGCCGTCACGGTGCAACGACGACTAACGCACTGCGATACATTGACTTCGCTGCGCAAAATGGCGTTGATGCGGTGCTCTTTGAGGGATGGAACGAAGGTTGGGAGAGCTGGGGCGGCCGCCAGTCGTTCGATTTTACGAAGGCTTATGCCGACTTCGATCTGCCCCGGATCGTTCGCTATGCGGCCGAAAAAAACGTGCAACTGATTGGTCACCACGAAACGGGCGGCAACATTCCCAACTACGAACAGCAGTTGGAGGTCGCTTATAAATGGTGTGCCGATCAAGGTATTCATACCGTGAAGACGGGTTATGCCGGTGGATTTCCTGCCGGTCATTCGCATCACGGACAATACGGAGTTAATCATTATCAGCGCGTTGTGGAGACGGCAGCCAAATATCATACGACCCTCGACGTGCACGAACCGATCAAGGCGACCGGCATCCGTCGCACCTATCCCAATATGATGACGCGCGAGGGTGCGCGTGGGATGGAGTGGAACGCGTGGAGCGCCGGAAATCCGCCCGAACATACAGAGTTGCTGCCTTTTACCCGATTGTTAGCGGGACCTATGGACTACACGCCCGGGACGTTCGATATTTTGTTCGAAAAGACGCGTACCTCGCCGCTGCATCGCAAGTGGAACGATCAGGATCAGGGCAATTCCCGTGTCCATACCACCCTCTGTAAACAGCTGGCTAACTGGGTGATCCTCTATTCACCGTTGCAAATGGCTTCGGATTTAATCGAAAATTATGCCGGTCATCCTGCCTTTCAATTTTTCCGCGATTTCAATCCTGATTGTGATTGGTCGCAAGCTTTGCAGGGCGAAATTGGCGAATTTGTGGTGGTTGTACGCCGTGCCGGTGATGACTATTTCTTGGGTGCAACGACCAACGAAACACCACGTACTGTGAATGTTGCACTCGATTTTCTGCAATCGGGAGTCACTTATTGCGCAACAATTTATGCGGATGGCGCTAATGCCGATTGGAAGACGAATCCCACCTCTTATCTCATTTCGGAGCGCGAGGTGACGGCAGCCGATTCGCTTGATGTGGCGATGGCGTCGGGTGGCGGTCAAGCTGTGAGTTTTAAACCTAAAAACCTATTTAAATAATGAGACAACGGATGTTCCTCTGCGTGATCAGCATTCTGCTGTTTGGCGTAGTTTATGCGGATAACCAGCAGAATGGCTGGTGTTTAACAGCCCAAGATACCACCGATTATACGGGCGTTTGTATGGCAAACGGACAAATGGGACTTGTGGTTTGGAAAGAACCTTTTGCCATTCGGCAGGTCGTTCTCAACAACATTTTCAAACGTGGCGATCGCCAGCGTGTGAGCCGAATTGTTCGCGGCATCAATCCGCTGGGGCTGACGATGCAGATCAACGGCACCACGCTTTCGGCTGCGATGTTCCGGACGTGGAGCCAGCAAATTGATTTGGCACGCGCGGTTCATTCCACCACTTTTTCAACGCGTGATGTGGCGGTAACTTATCGGATTCGAGCCTTGCGAAATTTGCCTTATGCGGCGTCGATTGAGGTTGATATAGAGGCACTTCGCGATGTTGCGTGTGGCTTCGATAACCGGCATCTGATTCCCGAAACTCTTTGCGATACGGTGCGTGAGGAGCGTGCTGCGCGTCGTGCAAAATTGGCTCTTCAGCTGCAATTTGCCGCTGGCCGTTACGACGGCGTGTCGGATCAAATGGTCGCTACATCGGCTTTTCTCTGCGGCGATGGCGTGCGGCAGCTGACCCCCTCACGCGTGGAGGCGAAGCTTCGCAAGGGTGACAAGGCCTCTTTTACGTTGATCGGTTCGATCTGTACGACAGCCGATTACGTCGATCCGTGGAACGAGGCGGAGCGTCAGGTGATCTATGCGGCGCGCGAGGGTATGGAGCGCGTTGTGGCTGCACACGAACGTTTGTGGGCTGCCTTGTGGCAGAGCGACATTGTCATCGAGGGCGATCCGCAGGCGCAACTGGATGTGCGTTTTGCGCTCTTTAACCTCTATTCGTCGATTTGTGCCGGGAGTCGTTGCAGCATTGCGCCAATGGGTCTGTCGTCGCAAAATTACAATGGACACATTTTTTGGGACTCCGAAATCTGGATGTTTCCCCCTTTGTTGATGCTTCAACCCGAGATGGCGCGTGCAATGCTTGACTATCGTGTCGATCGGCTGCAACCGGCTCGGCAACGGGCTTACTCTTTGGGCTATCGTGGGGCGATGTTCCCTTGGGAATCAGATGTTTGGGGCGAGGAATCGACGCCGACGCACGCGCTGACGGGTCCTTTCGAACACCACATCACGGCCGACATTGCCATCGCTTGTTGGAACTATTATTGCGCGACGCGTGATGAGGGGTGGTTGCGCCGTGAGGGATTTCCGTTGATGCGCGAGGTCGCTATGTTTTGGTGCGATCGCGTGTCGAAGAATGACGACGGCAGCTACTCGATCTGCAATGTGGTGGGCGCTGACGAATATGCTTCGGGTGTCACCGACAACGCCTTTACCAATGGCGCTGCGCGCTGTGCGTTGCAGTTTGCGGCAGCCGCTGCGTCGGTTTGCGGCGAGCGTGTCGATCCTCAATGGTGTGAAATTGCTGATAACCTGCGAATTCCGGTCTTTCAGGATTCGGGCGTCACGCGTGAACACGCAACCTATAAAGGCGAAATGATCAAGCAGGCCGATGCCAATTTGCTCGGTTATCCGCTCGATTTGATCACCGACAAGGCGCAGCTGTTGCGCGATTTGAACTACTATGAGAATCGAATTGACCCCAAAAATGGCCCGGCAATGTCCTACTCGGTCTTCTGCATTCAATATGCACGACTGGGGTTGTTGGACAAAGCGACCGAGATGTTCGACCGCTGCTATCGCCCCAATCGACGTCCTCCGTTCGGCGTATTTGCCGAGACGCCGACCAGCCAAAACCCCTACTTTATGACCGGTGCCGGCGGTTTACTCCAAGCTGTTTTGTGCGGATTCGGTGGTTTGCAGATCACCCCCGACGGAATCCGTCAAATGCCATCGGTGCTGCCTGCGCATTGGCGGAGCTTGACCCTCAAAGGTGTAGGTGTCGATCGTCAAACATTCACGGTTGAAGGTCGCAAGTAGGGTGAAGTAGCGTCTTGCACGGCTTAACACAAAAAAACACGGAGGACTCAGCAAAGAATCCTCCGTGTTTTTGTTGCTATTTGTTCGGCTACTCCTCGTCGCCGTACATATGCTCGACGTAAACAGCGTGCTGCATCGCCACGCGCTTCACGATCGAAGGCTTGGTGAAGTATTGACGACGGCGAAGTTCTTTCAGAACGCCCGTGCGCTCGTATTTACGTTTGAATTTTTTCAGAGCGCGTTCGATGTTCTCGCCCTCTTTGATCGGCATAATAATCATAACTATTTTACTTTTTACGTTTAAATTTTGTTCTGTAACGTTACAAAACAAGTTGAATCGGTGAAATTTGGGTTGCATCGCGCAGGATGCCAAGCCCGGAGTGACGATTTTAATGGTCGTCGGAACCGCTTTGAGGGGTGAATCGCAGATATGGAGACAGTCTTGCTGCCTCTTCGCGTGTCAATATGTTGTCTTCAACTAACTCCTCAGTGGTACTCCAACCTCCTTTCAACTGTCTTGTTCTCAATAATTTCCGAAGTGTTTTGGGGGCTATGTAGGGATGCCGTCCTATTCGATTCGGAGATGCAAAGTTAACATCTATTTTTGAAATTTTGCAACTATCGCAAGAAATTTGTTTCAAAATTTTCTCATAGTTGCTTTCTGTGACCCCCGGAACCTCTGAGAGTTGCTCCACGCGGTGAAATCCGCCGAGCCGTTCGCGGTAGTGCAGGATCGCCGTCACGGTTCGCGCCCCGATGCCCACAACGCCACGTAGGGTGGCCGAATCGGCCGTGTTGATTTCGATCGGCGCATCAATCGGCCGAGCTTTGCGTTCGGGAAAGATGACGTAGGGGGCAAGTGCGGCTGCCACCGAGTCGTTGACCACGTAGCACGCGCGTAGCTCCTCCATATCGTAGATGCCGCTCAGGTCGCGCCAGCGGATGAAGGCTTCGGCTTGCCGTTTGGACAGGGCGCCAATTGCGCGCAGATAGCGCACGCTCACCGTGTCGATGCGAAACGGTGAAGGTGCCATTTTCTCGACCACAATGCGCTCGGTGCGGTAATCTTGGGGTGCGATGGCGTATTTGCGTCCGATGCGAATGTAGGGCGCGAGGGCGCGGTAGAGCGAGTCGCTGATGCCGTAGCAGAGCGTCACATCCTCGGGAATGCGGAAAATTTTGCCCGTGGCGCGAAATTTAAGCAGACTGACGGCTTCATATTTCGACAACCCCAGTTGCCGCAGCTCGTCGAAATCGGCTGTGTTGGGGTCAAAAGGCTGGAGCGTGAGCGAGTCGGCGCGTTGCTCCAACTCGGCTGTAATACGTTGAGCAGCCGAGTGATCGGCCTTTGGTTGTGCGAGGAAGATGCCCAACATCACCAAGGCTGCGAGCGGCAGAAATACCGCCACGGCACGTATCTCGCGTTCGGAAAAGTATTTGGCCATAGCTCTTTGGATAGATTACATTCAAATTTACACATTTTAACCAATTTATGAGCCATTTTCTCGATTTTTTTGCGCTTGGAAGTGTTTAAATTTTCGGAAACTAAATAATATAGTTAACGAACTATAAAAAATAGTTGCGTGTGAAGATTTTTTAGTTACCTTTGTATTCGAAAGCTGTGCCGAACCATCGGCGCGGCGAAAAAGAGACAAAAATGGAAAAAATTACACGACGTGAAGAGGAGTTGATGCGCGGTTTTTGGGCGCACGGAGCGTTGTTTGTGCGCGAGTTGGTCGCTCTGTCGCCCGATCCGAAGCCTCATTTCAACACCCTTTCGACGATGGTTCGTGCTTTGGAGGCGAAGGGTTATCTGAGTCACACCGTCTTTGGCGGCACCTATCAATATTATCCCATCGTGAGCGAGGAGGAGTTTTCGCGGCAGACGTTGGGCGGCGTGATCCGTAAATATTTCGAAAATTCCTACCTCGAAGCGGTGTCGGCACTGGTCGAGGAGGAGAAAATCTCGGTCGAGGAGCTACGCGCGCTGATCGGCCACATCGAAGAACAAAATCATCCGTAGCTATGTATGACCTGCTGATTTACAGTCTGAAAGTTGGAGCTTGTTTGGCGGTTTTCTATCTGTTTTTCTGTCTGTTGATGAGCCGCGTAACCCTCCATCGGCTCAATCGCATTGTGCTTTTGTGCGCGATGGTGCTCTCGTTTGTGCTGCCGCTGTGCGTGATCACCGTTGTGCGCGAATTGCCGCTCCTGCCTGCGGAGCCGCTCTCTGCGCAGACGCAAAGCGTGGCCGTCACCGCCGCGCCATTTCCGTGGGAGCAGCTGGTCGGTGCCATTTTTCTGCTGGGAGCTGTCGGAATGCTGCTGGCCACGCTCTGCTCGCTGTGGCGCGTGGTGCGTTTGATTGGTCGCGGAAGGCGCGAACAATTGGCCGACGGATCGGTGTTGGTGCGTATGCAGCAGTCTGTTACGCCCTTTAGCTGGGGACGTTATATCGTGATTTCGGAGCGCGATCTGGCCGAGAGTGGCACCGAAATTATCACCCACGAACAGGCGCATCTGCGGCTGCATCACTCGCTGGATTTGCTGGTGACCGATCTGGCCGGATGCCTTCAATGGTTCAATCCGGCGATGTGGCTGCTGCGTCGCGAGTTGCGGGCGATCCACGAATACGAGGCCGATCAAGCTGTGCTCGACAGTGGGGTCGATGCGCGTCAATACCAACTTCTGTTGATCAAAAAAGCGGTTGGCGGCCGGTGGTATTCGGTGGCCAACAGTTTCAATACAAGTAAACTTAAAAACCGTATTACGATGATGTTACGTCAGAAATCTTCCCGTTGGGCAGCCGCCAAGGTGCTCTTTGTCCTGCCGATTACGCTCCTTGCATTGGGTGCTTTCGCGCGAACGACTTATGTCTTTCCCGAAGAGAAGGGCAAAAAAGAAAATGTTGCGATCCGCATCTCCGGATCGGATATCTCTGTGCGCGGTGTGAAGCAAACGCCGCTGGTTTTTGTCGATGGGCAGGAATCTGTGGGCGGTTTGGACGCTCTGAAGCCGAAGCAGATAGCGTCGATTCGCGTGGTTAAGGACTCTGCGGAGTTGCTCCGCTACGGCGACAAAGCCAAGGACGGCGTGATCTATGTGACCACGAAGAGGGGCGATGTGCCCGACGAAAAACAGCGTGAAAAATCGGTGGAGGTGACCGTTTCTGGTGACGATGACGCGCAGGTCGTGATGTCGAAGCAGGGCTACTCCTATACCACGGGGAGTGCGAATAATCAGGCTTCTTCGGGTCAGGTGAAAAAGGAAACGATGGTGATTTGCTCGGCAAAGGGCAGCGGAAAAGTCGATACCAAATTGCTCTATCTTGTCGACGGACAGGAGCGTATGGGCAATGTGAATGATCTCAATCCGGGAGAGATTAGTAGTATGAGCATCTTTAAAAGTGGCCCGCTGTTTGATAAATACAAAGAGCGCGGTGTGGAGGGAGTGGTTGCGATCACGACCAAACGCGCTGCTGCCGCCGAAGCCGCTGCTGCTGTGCCGCTGCGCTCTACCGAGAGTGCTGTGCGTGAGGGTTTAATAGCTGCTGCTGTGGGAATTGATGCGGCACGTAAGGGGCTGAACAGTGCCCGTCAGTATATGGACGACAAAGAGTGGCAAGAGGCACAGGCGCAGTTGGACCAAGCGAACAAGCGGCTTGCCGAAGCCCACGCTGAGGTTCGCTCAACCGTGGAATCGGCCTTGAACGGCAAGGTGATATCTATCCGCAGCGAACAGGACGATGC
>JAVVYP010000016.1:0-36290 GCA_036651015.1 Alistipes sp. | reverse complement strand
ATTTCCGCCTTGCGACGCTTTTTAGTCCTTTTTCCGGAAAAAGGACATCAACAAAACGTTTTCCAATTCAATTTTTAATTCATAAAAGTTATAATAGTAATTCCAGCCCCACCCCGATCAGCGTGTTCATCGGCCACGCGCTCGATCTCGGGAATGGTGCGCAGATAACGGCGCACCTCCTCTTTGAGCGCGCCGGTGCCCTTGCCGTGGAGAATCGACACCGAACCCACGCCCATCATCAAGGCGTCGTCGATGAAGTTCTGCACCGCCTCCAACGCCTCGGCCGCGCGCATTCCACGAATGTCAATATGATCTGTGAAGTTCAGTTTGCGTGCCGAGATGTCGACCGAAACCACCGTACGCGCACTTTGCGGACGCGTGGCATCACGAAATTCGTTGTTTGAGACGATCGTCAGCGATGTTTTATCGACCGACGTCAAGATCTGTCCGAAGGCCACCTGCGCCTTTCTGCCCTTGAGCGCCTGCACCACGCCGACCATATCCTGCCCCTCCATACGCACCTTCGACCCGACCTCGATCACACGCGGTTTGGGCACCTCAACCACCGGAACTTCGGTCGTCGCTGGTTGCGCCTTGCGTTCGGCTCGGCGCTGACGACGACGCTCAATGCGCTCGATCTCCAACGCCACTTGGGCATTCTTCTCGGCCTCATCGGCGCGTTCGGCTGCTTGGCGGAAATCGTCCAATTCGCGACGCGCCATACGCGTCAACTCCTTGTCAGCCTGCGCTTCACGAATGGTTTTAATCGTGCTTTCGATCTGTTTGTTGGCCGCCGCAATCAACTGCTGCGCCTCGCGTTTGGCACGATCCAAAATCTCCTGCCGCTCGGCCTTGATCTTCGACAGCAGCTCGGTATAGGTCTGCTCCTGCTCCTCAACCTTGCGGTCGGTCACACGAATCCGATCGCGCTTCTGCTCCCAATAATGTTTGTCGCGCGCAATCTCGCGCAACTGTTTTTCGATGTTGATATGGTCACTACCGGCCTTTTCGCTGGCCACGCGAATGATCTCCTCGGGCAGGCCGATCTTGCGCGCAATCTCCACAGCAAACGAGCTGCCGGGCTTGCCCATCTCAAGTCGAAACAAGGGACGGATGTTCTGCACGTCGAAGAGCATCGCCCCGTTGGCAATTCCATCGACCGACGAGGCGTAATATTTGATGTTGGAGTAGTGGGTGGTGATCACCCCGTAGCACCCTTTGGCCAGCAGCCGCTCCAAAATGGCCTCGGCAATCGCTCCGCCCAAAATCGGTTCGGTGCCCGATCCAAACTCGTCGATGAGCACCAAAGTACGATTGGAGGCACCGGCCAGCATATTTTTCATATTGAGCAGGTGCGACGAATAGGTCGAAAGATCGTTGTCGATCGACTGCTCGTCGCCGATGTCAATGAAGAGATTTTCGAAGATTGGCAACTCCGAAAGCTCCGATGTCGGCACCAAAAAACCGCATTGAAACATATATTGTACAATGCCGGCGGTCTTCAAGCAGACCGATTTACCACCAGCATTGGGTCCCGAAATGACCAAGATACGTTTGTGGGTATCGAGCTGCATATCGAGCGGTACAATCTGACGTCCAAGTTGTTGCAGGGTCTGTTGCAGCAGCGGATGACGCGCATTGCGCAACACCAGCCGATCGTCGGTCGAAAGGATTGGCTTCACACAACCGTTGTTCGACGCCCAGCGTCCCTTGGCGCGCAACATATCAATTTCGGCCAAATAGTCGCCCGAGGCTGCGATCAACGCCACGTCGGGGCGCACCTCATCGCTGAAAAGCGTCAAGATGCGAACTATTTCGCGCCGCTCGGCATACTCCAATTCGCGCAGTTCGTTGTTGAGTTCCACCACCTCGACCGGTTCAATGTAGAAGGTGCGACCCGTAGCCGATTCGTCGTGGATGAAACCTTGCAATTTACGTTTGTTAGCCGCCGCCACGGGAATCACAGCCCGACCGTCGCGCAACGAAAGCTGTGCATCCGAATCGACAATGCCGGCTCCTTTGGCCGCGGCAAGTACCTGTTGCAGTCGCTTGGCGGCCTGCCCTGCGCGGTCACGAATGGCTCGTCGAATCTGCTGCAACTCGGGCGATGCACTGTCTTTGACCTCGCCCAAAGAGTCGATGATGGCGTCGATGCGCTGCACGATTTCGGGAAATGTCGCTTCGGAACGCGTACGCGCAAAAAGCGCCGGATAGCGCCCTTCGCGATTGCGTATAAAGGAGATAACGTGGCCAATGGTGGTCAGCGCCAAACGCAAGACCACGACCTGTTCGATGTCGAGAAAAGTCCCCTCAACGCGCAATTTAGCGACAATCTCGTCTGTATCGGGATACTCGCCGCCCGGAAATTCCTGCTCCATTTCGAGCAGCTGGCGCATCTCATCGGCCAGCGCAAGGCGTCGTTCGATCTCGCGTGTGGAGGTCGAAAAACCCTCCGTCACCAGCTGTTCGCGCGCTGCACGCATTGTGCACAGCGCTGCGACCTGCTCCCGGAGCCGGTCGAAACCTATCTTTTGCTCAAAGGTCGCAGGGTAAATCATCATCAGCGTGTTATTTCAGCCGCTTGAGCGAATCGCGTTGGGCTTTGACCTCGGCCTTGGCAGCCTGTTTTTCCGCCTTGGCCTGCATCTTTTCGGGACTACGCCCAAAGAGCGAGAAGTGAACGTAACGTCCCGGGTATTGCTGCAAGTTGGCCAGCAACGACGACAAATTGCGGCTGGCCTCGTCGAGCGTGTTGTAAAGCTCGGGATCATTCATCAGCTTGCCGACCGTGCCGTCACCTTGGTCTATTTTGACAATCAGCGCATTCAGCCCATCGACCGTTGTTGCGATTTTACGCACCACATCCTGCTCGGAGAGTTGGGTGGTGATGCCATTCAGCCCCATAAGGATACTGTCGACCCGTCCGGCATTCGAACCCAACATCGTCGAGAATTTGGTCAGATTTTCGACCGCCGCTTTCAGGTTCTGCTTTTCAGCACCCACGATGCCGGCCATATCGCCCGTCAAGGCATTCAGGTTGCCGATCGTACCGCTGATATTCTGCGCATTGGCCTCCATCAGGCGGTTCATATTGTCCATCACGCGCGACAGATCGGTGGTGACCTGCGAAAATTTTTGCTTGAAAAAGTCCAACTCCGAACCAGCCATATCCATCAAGTCGCGATCGCGGCTCGAACGCAGCGTGTCGCCTTCACTCAGGCAGGTCGAGGCGGTGCCATAGGTAATCTCGATGGCTTTGGCGCCCATAAATCCGTTGCTGAAGATCTTGGCTTCGGAGTCGGTCGGAATGTGATATTGTCGCTTGATGGTGAAGCGCAAAACCACCTTTTCACTACGCGTCGGATCAAAAGAAATACCCGTCACCGTACCGATTTTCACGCCCCTCATCATAATCGGCGAGGCAGCTTGCACACCATTGATTTGGTCGTAAGCGGCATAATATTCGGTGTTGCGGCTAAAAATGTCAAAGCCCTTCAAAAATCGGATTCCAGCCCACGCTGCACCGATCATCAACACGGCAAAAATGCCAATTTTAATCTCTCGTTTCATATTTTTGTATTTTATTTTACAATTTTCCCGGCACAACATTTGACCACAAAAGCCTCCGGAAAGAGCCGACGCACCTCTGCAAATATGCGCTGCGCCGCTTGCGGTGTATCGAATTCACCCACACAATATTTATAGCGGAACTTCCCTTCGGAGGTGTATTGTCGCACCTTGCCGCGATAGGCCTTGAACTGCGACGAAGAGGTTGACACCGCTTTCACCGAAGCCGCAATCTGCACGGCATAGCGCACCGACGCCGCAACATCCTCGCGAGGGGTCGCAGGTGCCGATTTTTTGGCCGACGCAACCGCCTTAACCGTCTTAACCGCGGTATCGGGCTGTTCCTCCGTCTCGACTGCCTCAGCCGCCGGTGCCGGTTCGGGATTGAGAGCCGGTGAGCGCATAATCGGCTTGCGAATCGGCGGCGCTGACTCGGCTGACTCGGCCTGCACGGCCAACGCTGTGGCACTCTCCGTCACCGAATTCTCCGTTGCCACCCCCACGTTCTCCACTCCCGGAACTTGCGCCGGCATCTCTTCGGCCATCCGCGTTCCCAACACGTAGTCCGAATACTCCTTCACCGCCCGAAAGAGCGACTGCGCAATCTGCTCCTGCCCCTCATCGGAGCGCAAAAAAGCCGACTCCTGCGCATTGGACATAAAACCAATTTCGGTCAGCACACCCGGCATATCGGTGGCATAGAGCACCCTCAAAAGTTGTGGTTTGATGCCACGCGAGGTGCGCCCGGCCTTTTGATAATTATTTTGAATGCAGCGAGCCATCGCCATACTATACTCACCATAAGTGAATTGCAGATTTTGGATATAGGCACGCACGATAGCCGCCGTCCGCTCGTCCGACATATCAATCAGATCCTCGCGGTTGTTGTCAAACAACGCACTTTCGTTGTAGCGCTGCTCCTTGGAGCTTTCACCCATAATGAGCGTTTCGACCCCTTGTGCCGAGGTGGAACGCGCCGCATTGGCGTGAATCGAGACGAAAATATCGCCACCGGCTTTGTTGGCGATATTGGCGCGCGCCTGCAAATCGTCGGCCAGCGTCTCACCCAGCGTACGGTCGGTTGTGCGCGTATAGACCACCTTCACCCCGGGCATCTGCTGTTCGATGAGCGCCCCCAACCGCAAAGCCACCTTCAGCGTCAACTCCTTTTCGCAAAGTCCGCCGTAGCGTGCACCGGGAAATTTGCCGCCGTGGCCTGCGTCAATCACCACCACGCCAACACCCTGCGCCGCCTGTGCCGCCGCCGCATCGTTTTTCAGGACAAATGCGAGCAAAAGAAGAAGTGTAAGGAATTGTCGTATGCACATATTTAACAGGCTCAAATGCGAGCATTCTATAATTTTTAGCTATATTTGTCGGGCGAAAAAACGCCGATAGAGCGTGCCGAGGCATTGATTCTATCGTTTTTGCCGACTCGTCGGCAAAGGTACAAAAAATTATTGGAATTTTGGGTAAATTTAGGGCGAAATATATCTTATCGGCGGCAGTGGTTCTACTGTTCGCCTCATTTGTTTTGGGTAATCCCACGCCCCAAGGCGCTCTCCCCGTGCAAGTGACCGACACCCTGCCCGACCTCCAAAAAACCGACAGTTCCGTCATCACGCCCTCCAAAATATCGCGTCGCGAACGACGACTGAAGCAACACGCCCAGCGCACCAACGCAGGGCAACAGCCCAAAGACACCCTGTCGCAAAGCGAACGCGACTCCCTATTCGGCACCCAAATCGACTCCTTGGTGGCGTACAAAGCCGATTCACTCACGACGCACAACGCCGACTCCACCCGTCGCGATTCGGTCAAAAAACCCAAAAAAGCCAGCGCTTTCCTCTCCGATCCGATTTCGGGCAAAAGCACCGATTCGCTGGTTTACGATGTCCGCAACAAACTGGTTTACATCTACAACGAAGGTGACGTCACCTACCAAAATAGCAACCTCAAGGCCGATTATATGCGCATCAATATGAGCGACAAAATGATCTACGCCTACGGTAAACCCGACTCGCTCGAAGGCAAACCGATCGTCACCAAACCCGAATTCACCGAGGGCGGCACCTCCTACAAGATGGATACAATCACCTACAATCTCACCTCTAAAAAGGCAAAGATCAAGGGAGTAGCCACACAGCAGGGCGATGGCTGGCTGGTAGGCGGCAGCGTCAAGAAGATGCCCGACAACACGGTGAACATCGAGCACGGCAAATACACCACCTGCGAGGAGACCGACCATCCTCACTTCTACTTGGCGATGTCCAAGGCCAAGGTCATTCCGGGCAAAAAAGTCGTTACAGGGCCGGCCTATTTGGTGATGGAGGATGTGCCGATCTATTTCTTGGGTATTCCCGAGGGTTTCTTTCCGATCAGTTCGGGACCGAAATCGGGTCTGCTGATGCCCTCCTACGGCGAGGAGTACTCCAAAGGTTTCTTCCTGCGCGACTTGGGCTACTACTTCACCTTGGGCGACTACGCCGATTTGGCGCTGCGCGGTGGTATCTACACACTCGGCTCGTGGGAGGCCTCGGCCGCCTCGCGCTACATCAAGCGCTACAAATACAGCGGCAGCTTCAATATGCAGTATTCGAGCATCAAAACGGGTGAAAAAGGCGAGGCCGACTACATCAAACAGAGCAACTTCCGCGTTCAGTGGACTCACTCCCAAGACCCCAAGGCCAACCCGGGTTCGACCTTCTCGGCCTCGGTGAACTTCGCCACAAGCGGTTACAGCAAGTATTCGGCCACCAACCTCAACGACATTCTCTCAACGCAGACCAACTCCACGGTCTCCTACTCGAAAAACTGGGCAGGCACCCCTTTCTCGCTCTCGGCCAATATGGCCGTGTCGCAGAACTCCCAGAACCAAAGTATCGCCATCACGCTGCCCACGCTGGTCTTCAACGTGTCGCGCTTCTACCCCTTCAAACGCCGCGAAAAGAGCGGCAAAGACCGTTGGTACGAAAAGATCTCGATGCAGTACACCGGCAAGATGACCAACTCGGTGACCACCACCGAATCGGATGTCTTCTCCAAGAAGACGCTCGACAACATGAAAAACGGCATCGAACACTCGATCCCCGTCTCGGCATCGTTCAACGTACTGAACTACATCAACGTCTCGCCGTCGTTCAACTACACCGAAAAATGGTACTTCAAACGGGTGCAATTCGACTGGAACCCGGTCACCAACCAAACCGACACGCTGCCCTCGCAATACGGCTTCTACCGCCTCTACAACTACAACGCGAGCGTCTCGGCCTCGACAACCCTCTACGGTATGTACGACTTCACCAAGAAGAGCCGCGACCGCAAGATCCAAGCCATTCGCCACACGCTGACCCCCTCGATCGGCTTCTCCTACGCCCCCGACTTCAGCAAGCAGAAATACGGCTACTACAAAACCCGTCAGGTCGACTCCACGGGTCGCACAACCACCTATTCGCCCTATTCGGGCAATGCTTACGGCGTTCCAAGCTCGGGGCGCTCGGCGTCGATGAACTTTTCGCTGTCGCAGAACCTCGAAATGAAAATCCTGAGCAAACGCGACACGTCGGGCATCAAAAAAATCAAGCTGATCGACGAATTGCGCATCAGCGGCTCCTACAACTTTTTAGCCGACTCGATGGGACTTTCGACCATCCCCATCTCATTCCGCACCACGCTCTTCGGCAACTTCGGCATCAACCTCTCGGCTACGCTCGACCCCTACCGCGTCACGCCCGAGGGCAAACGCTACAACAAACTTTTCTTCCCGGGACGTATCATCTCCACGGGCTGGTCGTTCGGCTATACCTTTAAATCGCGCGAGGATCGCTCGGAGATGGCCGTCAACGACATCACCAGCATTCCGCCCGAGTATATGAACCCCTACTACGATCCCTACGGACAGATGGATCCGGTTTTGCGACGGCAATATATGGCGCAAAATTACTACGATTTCTCGCTGCCGTGGAACTTGGGCTTCAACTATACGGTCAACTACTCAATCAGTTACACCAACAACGGCACGACCGGCTACAAGAAAAATGTCACGCAAACCGTGGGCTTCAACGGCAGCGTCAACATCACGCCCAAAACGGGTATCACCTTCCAAGGCGGTTTCGACGTGATGCAGCGCAAGCTCACCACCTCGTCGATCTCCATTTCGCGCGATTTGCACTGCTGGCAAATGTCCTTTTCGTGGATTCCGTTCGGCTACCACCGCAGCTGGAGCTTCAACATCGGTGTCAAAGCCGCCTCGCTGGCCGATCTGAAGTACGACAAGAGCCAGAGTATGTACGACAATATGTATTAACTTCGTCCGCGCGGCTAACCGCTCGACCCCTTGTCAAACTCAGAAACCACAAGCTCGATAATCGCCGCAAGGCAGACACAAAAAAAGGGCAATACACTTTCATACAGTGCATTGCCTTTTTTTTGTTTAATTAAATCTTAATGTAGGATTGTCAGCTCGGCTGCTTTGCGGTCAATGTAGTTCGGATAGCGCATCTCCGGCATTCCCAACGCCATAATTGCACAAATGCGACGGCCTTCAAGGTGCAAGATCCGCGCAAGTCCCTTCGGATCTTGTCGCACAGCGGTCAGCACAAAACCCATATAAACCTGACTCACACCGAGCGATTCGGCCATCAGCGACGCATTTTGATAGGCCAAATTGGCATCCTCCGAACCGAAGCGACTCGCCTGCGGTGCGTGGATAAACAACAGCGCCGTTGCTCCGCGCGAAATGCGATCAATCCCCTCCTCGGCGAACTCCACCTGCATCCGTTTGAAGTGCGGAAGATAACCGTAAACGGCAGGCATTATGCGCTTCAAAAACGGCTTGAGCAGCGGATTTTCGAGTTTGCGCACCACCTTGCCAAAAACGCCGAGCGTGAACTCCGTCGTCGCACGCACGAGCGCCGGATCGGTCACCAGCGTGTAGGCCAATTGTTGCGCATTGGTCGCCGTCGGGGCGCGATTGGCGGCCTCGACGATGCGTTTGAGCATCTCAATAGGCACCGGGCGCTTCGAGAATGCGCGGTTCGACCGTCGTGCCGCACAGAGCAGCATCACCTGCTCGGGGGTCGGCATCTTAGCATAGTCGATGGCGTGCACCTTATCGGCCGGAAATAACTCGTGTGCCACCGAACCCGTGGGGCACACCGCCGCACAATGGCCGCAGCCGATGCAGCTATCGGGCTTCGACACCGCAACCTCCTTGCCGGCCGCAACCTGTTCAAAAACCTGCGCCGGGCACACCCTCACACAACGGCCGCAACGAATGCAGCTCTCCAAAATCGCTATATTCATACTATTTCGCCAACGCCTCAGGCGTATGTTTGTAGCGGAAAACAAAGGCAAAGGTAACGGCGACAACCAACGCGTAGCCTGCAAAAATGAACCACGAATTCGGCCAATGGAATGCGTCAACCACCGCACCGGCGGCATACGAACCAAAGAACGCTCCAAATCCGTTGGTCATAATCATAAAGACGCCTTGCGCCGAAGAGCGAATATCGCGGCTGGTCTCCTTCTCGACAAACAACGAACCCGAGATGTTGAAGAAGTCGAACGCCACACCATAGACGACCATCGACAGGATGAGCAGCGAAGCTCCCGAACCCGGATTACCAAGGCCAAAGAAACCAAAGCGCAGCACCCACGCGAACATCGAAATCAGCATAACCTTTTTGATTCCAAAACGACGCAAAAAGAATGGAATCAACAAGATACAAAATGTTTCAGACATTTGCGACAGCGAAAGCAAGATCACCGAATGCTTGACAATCGGCGAATCGGCGTACTGAGACATCTGTCCAAAACTTTGAATATAGGTATCACCAAAGGCGTTGGTAATCTGCAAAGCGGCACCTAACAACATCGAGAAGAGGAAGAAAATCGCCATCCGCTTCTCTTTGAAGAGCGCAAAAGCACGCAGCCCAAAGGTGTCGATCCACGACCTGCGCTCCACGTGCGGCGCAATGGAGCAGGCCGGCAAGGTAAACGAATAGGCCGCCAGCACAAACGACAGCAGTGCCGAGACATATAACTGCCACTCAGTGAGCTTGATCTGCACACCATCAATATGGACTAAATCCACAAACCACATCGCAAAAATGAAGCCCACGGTACCCCACACGCGAATGGGTGGGAAATGCTTGACCGCGTCCAATTTGGCCAAATCGAGGGCGTTATAGGCCACCGAATTGGAGAGCGCGATGGTTGGCATATAGAACATCACACTCAACAGCATACAGCTGTAAAGCGACGCATAGGAGGTCTGCGATGCGGCAATGACCAAGAGACAGCCGCTAATGAAGTGACAGATACCCAGCAACTTCTGCGCCGGAAGCCAGCGGTCTGCGATGATGCCCATCACGGCCGGCATAAACAGCGAAGCCACGCCCATCGTGGCAAAAAAGCTACCGATCTGCAATCCGGAAAAATGGAGGCCGCCACCAAGATAGGCACCCAATGAAATCAGCCACGCTCCCCAAACGGCATATTGCAGGAAGTTCATGACAATAAGGCGAAATTTAACACCCATAATAAGTTGATTTTATGTAATTTATGATTGGTTTATTGACGTGCTTGAAATTTCGGTTAAAATGAAGATAAAAACAAATGTACAAAAAAAAATTCTAAAAATTCTTTGCTTTTGGAAAATAAAGTTTTACTTTTGCAGCACCAAAACCAAATTGAGCTATGGTGTAATGGTAACACAGCAGATTCTGGTTCTGTTATTCTGGGTTCGAGTCCTAGTAGCTCAACATCGAAAGCCTTGCAAAATTTGCAGGGCTTTTTTTGTGCCCAATGTCCTCGTACAACAGCCCCACTCCCCACAAAATAGGCGTCCGTCTAAGAAGCTATCATCCCCGATTCGGGTTACCGGAGAGAATCAATGCGCGCCGAAACGACCACATAACGAAATTGTTGTCACAAAAAACGTATATTAATACGATCTCCAAAGTTGCGCACAAGTCCCCCTGTTCTCAACAATTGTCCACTCAAATAGTCGCTTCACAAATGCGTACAGCCACATTGGGTATTTTAAACGCATTTTTGATCCCCATCTCGGCGTAAAGATTCATAAAAAACACACTAAAATACACTAAAAATTAAAATCAACATTATTACCATACTATCAAAAAAAATAATACATTTGTAACTAAACACAAATAACAGTTATTCATGACTAAAAAGACACTTTTATCGCTTATTTTGGCCCTGAGTTGCTATTTGGGCGCATCAGCCCAGCAGATCGCCGTTAAAACAAATTTACTTTATTGGGCAACAACAACACCAAACCTCGGCGTTGAATTTGCCCTAAGCAACCACTCCACCGTAAGCATTTCGGCCAACTACAACCCTTGGACAATAGGCGAAGACGCCAAGATCCAACATTGGTTCATTCAACCCGAATATCGCTACTGGCTCAGCGAAAAATTCACCCGAAGTTTCTTCGGTGCCCATCTGATCGGAGGCCAGTTCGAAATCGGAGGATTCAAACTCCCCTTCAACCTGCTGCCCAATTTTGCCACACACCACTACAAAGGCTCGGCCATCGGTGGTGGAATCAGCTACGGCTACCACTTTTACATCAGTCCTCATTGGAGTTTGGAAGCTGTAGTGGGCGTGGGTTATGCCCGCTTGCGATACCACCGCACGGACTTTCCTGCCAACAAAATTTCGCGCAACTACTTCGGGCCCACACAAGCCGGAATCTCGATGGTTTATCTGTTTAACTCCAAAAAATAGCCCAATCAAAGATGAAAAAATACTACATTCTCCTGATTTTCACCTTGGTGACACTCTCCGTGCACGCACAAATCGTGGGTGAGGTCAGTGTGACGCGCAAAGTGCTAACGCAGCGTAATGGACAGCTACATATAGAGTTAGATATTCTTGTAAGTCCCCACGCCGTCACCCGTTCGCAAAGCTGGACGATTATTCCCGAACTGAGCACGGCCGACCGACAGTCGGTTAAGCTGTTTCCCCACGTGCTGATTAATGGAGCATACCAACAGCATATGATGGAGCGGAAGCGTCGTTTGACAGGCAGTTACTGGGTTGAACGTCAACCATATGCCGTTATTCCCGGCAATATTGATACGCAGCAAATCGTTCGTTACTCGATGGATGTTCCCTACGAGGAGTGGATGGCTAATGCCACCCTCGTACTGCGTCAAATACAAATTTCACCGGGTGATCAGCGGCGCGTCTTCACGGTCGACGTCAACGGCGCAGTAGACACAGATCGAAATTAGCGACTCGCACCCTATGAAGCGACGCACAATAATCTATACGACCGTATGTCTGGCTACGGGCGTCATTTTGGCAGGCTGCGGAGCGATCCGCAAGCTGGAGAAAAACGACCCCGAGGTGAAGATGCGCCAAATCGTCAAATCCGATCAAGTGGTCGAGGTGCCCGACACAACGCGCGCCCAAAAAATCATCTCCTACCGCAAGCAAGACGGCAGTGAGGTGTTTTTAGCCCCCGTAACCATCGACTCGCTCACCCAACAGGAGCTGATGACGGTAGCCATCGACGAGGTGGTGATTTCGGCCTCCAACCGCCGCAACCTCGTTGAACGCAACGGCAAGATCAACGTCGAATTTGTGGTCACGGTACCCGAGGAATTTCAAAATGAAAAGTGGCAATTGACCCTCAATCCGCAGCTTCGAAAAGGCCCTGATACCTTGACTTTCGCCCCTTTGGTGTATAGTGGCAGCCAATTTCGCGCGATGCAAACACGTGAATACGAACGCTATACAGATTATCTCGACCGCATTGTAGACAGCGCCCAATATTTCGAACGCTTCGGCGACAAGGGCGCCTACCAACGTTATATGAACCACGCAGTCGAAAATCAAAACACCTACGCCTACAAGCTGCAACGTTTGGAGTCGATGCCCCCCGAGCAAGCGATGTTCGACAAAAAGGTGGGTTGGTCGTCACAACGCGAGCGGCGCCGTCAAGAGGCGTTGATGCGCAGTTATGCACGCACAACCGATCGCAAAATGGTACGCAGAGTCACCTACACAGCCACTCCCGACGACAAATTCGATCACCTAAACGACTATTTTGCGCCACGTTATCGTTACCCCGGAATCGAAGTTCTCCCGGGCGGTGCCACCTACACGCGCATTCGCGGCCACTATCCCGACAGCCTCGACTGCAACCGCGAGGAGTATCTCCACTCGTTGGTGGTGGCGCGCAAAAGGGTCAAACGCGAGGTAAACACCGCCGCCAACCAAAAGCTGCGCCGCGTGGCTGTCGAGCGCCTAACTTACAGCGGTTACGAGCGCGCGAAGGTCTGCGGCTTGCTGCGCGCAATGAGCGACAGCGCAATGCTCATCAATTATTTGATAAGTAAGCAATTTGCAGCCGATCAGATCGAACTTGCCAACAAGCTGGATACCGCAGAGTTACGGCAAAATGTGCTGCGCAAAAATAAAGTCTATCATAACCAAATGTTATGGAACCGCCGAGATTACGCATTTTCACGCTTGGTGCGCCACCCCTATCCATCCGAAGCGCGACTGGACACGATCATTCGCCGCGTGGACGGGAAAATCGACTATCACTACACCGAGCAGGTCGCTGCCGACGAAAATACATCGCGCCTCTATCTGCACTTAGCAGGTAATGTCAAAAATCGAAGTGGCAACAGCTATCAGCTGCATAAATCTGATACACTGATGTATAACGTGGCGTCGATGACCACTTTTATCGACGAAACGCCCCGTTATATGCAGCGTGTGGTCTTGCGCGATGCCGAAGCCAATGCGCGCTACAACTTTATTTTCCCCAAGGGAAAATCGACGCTCGACACACAGCGCGCCGAGAATCGCCAACAGCTGTCGGCCGTACGCGAGCTGACGCGCAAGCTGATGACCGACCCGATCTACATCATTGACAGCATTACCCTTCGCGCCACCTCCTCCCCCGAGGGTTCGTGGCAAAAGAACGATCGGCTGGCTCGCGAGCGTGCCGAGGCGCTGCGCAACGTGGTCGTATCCGATTTTCGCGTGCTTTACGACTCGCTGAAGATCGCGGCCAACATTTCGCTCGACGATTCGGGCAAGGTCGTAATGGAGAAAAAAACCAATGACACGGCACTTCCAAATTTGCCGAACATCCTTCGCACCAAGTGGTTGGCCGAAGATTGGAGACGTCTGCGCGAATTGGTGGCGGCCGATGCGCTGATCGCCAATAAACAAGAGCTGCTAACGATGCTCTCGCCCGAAAGCAATTTCGACGGCCGTGAATGGCAGATTCGCGCCAAATATCCAAAGGCCTACACACGAATGCGCGACGAACTCTACCCACAGATGCGTGCCGTCGATTTTCGCTTCAACCTCCACCGTCGGGGGATGCAGCAGGACACGGTCTACACGACCGAAATCGACTCAAGCTATATGCACGCTGTCGAGTTGCTCAAAAAACGGCACTACGACGAGGCGCTCACGGTGCTGCGTGAGTACGATGATCGCAACACAGCATTGGCTTATATGTCACTCGGTTACGATGCCGCCGCATACCGCATTTTGCGCGCCGAACCCCACAGTGCCACCACGGCCGACCTGCAATATATGATGGCCATACTCGCCGCTCGTCTCAACGATGAACAGCAAGCCGTGCGGCACTTTCTGCGTGCGGTCGAACTGCGCGAAAATCTCAAATTCAGGGGCAACCTCGATCCCGAAATCTCGCGGCTGATCCGCAAGTACGGACTTTTTCGGGAAGAGTTTTAACGCCTGCATCTCTTCGGACAACCCGAAATATAACCACAAAAAAAATGGAGACCCGTTGTGGGTCTCCATTTTTTTTGACTGAGGTGGATGCTTATTTGCCCAACCCCATCTTGTCGATCAACGCTTTGGTTTCGGGTTTATGTCCGCGGAAATTCACGTAGAGCGTCATCGGATGATCGGTGCCGCCCTTCGAAAGCAACTCCTTGCGGAAAGCATCGGAGACCTCACGGTTGAAAATTCCCTTCTCTTTGAAGAGCGAAAAAGCATCAGCCTCCAGCACTTCAGCCCACTTATAACCGTAGTAACCAGCAGCATATCCGCCCGAGAAAATGTGGCTAAAGGCCGGCGTAAGAGCTGTACCCCCTATAACGGGCATCACCTGTGCCGGTGCAATCGCAGCCACTTCAAATTGCTCAACATTACCCACGAAAGGCTCTGTAAGCGTATGCCAAGCCATATCGTCAATGCCGAACGAGAGTTGACGCACGTTGAGATAGGCCGCCAAATAGTTCTGCGAAGCGACAATGCGATCAACAATTTCGGACGGAATAGGCTCGCCAGTTTGGTAATTGACAGCCCACAGATCCAAAAATTCCTTCTCGGTAGCCCAGTTTTCCATAATCTGCGAGGGCAATTCCACAAAGTCGCGATAGACGTTCGTGCCGGTCATCGACTCATATTTGCCTTCACCCAACATTCCGTGGAGTGAGTGGCCAAATTCGTGGAGGAAAGTGGTTAGCTCGTCGAAAGTCAGCAGCGAGGGGGTGGTCGCCGTCGGCTTGGTGAAGTTCATCACCAGCGAGACCAGCGGACGGGTTTCGACGCCATCCACGATCTTCGTGCCGCGGAATTCGGTCATCCACGCCCCCGAACGCTTCGACTCACGTGGGAAAAAGTCGAGGTAGAGCACCGCCACAAAACGCCCCTGCTCATCGGTCACGTCGTAGGCCGTCACATCGGGATGATAGACCGTGATCGAATCGTTGGGTGTGAAGCTCAGGCCGTAGAGCTTGTTGGCCAGCAGGAAGATACCCTTCTTGACATTTTCAAGCTGCAAGTAGGGTTTGACCATCTCGTCGTTCAGGGCATATTTCTCGTCCTTGTATTTTTCGGTATAGTAACTCCAGTCCCAAGGCATCAGCTGCCCTTCGAATCCCAACGAGGTGGCGTAGTCGCCCACCGTTTGGTAATCTTGGTTGGCGTAGCTCTTCGAGGCGTCCAACAACTCTTTGAGGAAAGCCTGCACGGTTGCGGTCTTCTCGGCCATCCGCTCCTCCAATTCGTAATCGGCATAGCATTTATAACCAAGCAGTTGAGCAATAGCCAAACGGGTATTAGCAATCTGCTTTACCAGCTCCGTATTGTCGTTCACACCACCCAATGCGCGCGAATTGTAAGCACGCCAAAGTTGCTCTTTCAACACCCGATTGGACGAATAGGTCATAAAAGGGACGTAGCTCGGCGCTTGCAGGCTCACCGTCCACCCCTTTTCACCACGAGCAGCCGCATCGGCAGCCATCGACTCCTTGACGAAGTCGGGCAACTCAGCCACCGCTTTGGGGTCGGTGATGTTGAGCGTAAAGGCGTTGGTCGCAGCGAGGGCATTTTGTCCAAACTGGAGGGTCTGCGCCGAAAGATCCGAAGTGTATTTGCGGTAAAGCTCCTTGTCGCTATCCGACAACGCCGCGCCGTTACGCGCAAAGCTCTTGTAGGTCTCTTCCAACAGCTTTTTATCCTCTTTTTTGAGTCCCCAACCCGGATGCTCCCAAACGGCTTTCACGCGGGCAAAAAGGGCAGGATTGAGCGAAATATCATTGCCCAGCTCCGTCAATTTGGGCTGAACACGCAGCGCAATTTGCTGCATTTCGTCGGAAGTGGCAGCCTCCAAAAGGTTGTAAAACACGCCCGAGATACGCCCCAAAAGCGCACCCTGACGCTCCAGCGCCACCACTGTATTGCCAAAGGAGGGTTTCGAAGGGTTGTTGACAATGGCGTCAATCTCGGCTCGCGAACAAGCGATCGCCGCATCAAACGCCGGTTCATAGTCCGAGAGTTTGATCTGGTCAAACGGCGGCGTCTGGTGGGGCGTATCCCACGCGGCCAACAGGGGGTTTGATAGGTCTAATTCAGGCAGTTGCGCCTTGGGAATCGCATTGTCGGCACATCCGACAACAAGTGCAGAAAAAGTCATCATCAAAAATACTTTTTTCATAGGTATTCAGCAGTTTAAGGTTTCAAAATTATTGAATGGGTGGGGTCAAAGCAGCCGCCAGCGAATCTACCGGCGCCGGCTCGTCGATCAAGCCGCGTCCGAGCAACATCGCCCGTTTGTCGGGATCGGCACCGCGGAATGCGCGATACAACGACATTCCGTCCTCGGAGCCGCCACGTGCCAGCAATTTGCGGCGAAAATCATCGGCAATCTTCTTGTTGAACAGGTCACCGCTCTGGCGAAAAGCCTCGAAAGCATCTTTGTCCAACACCTCGGCCCACGTGTAAAAGTAGTAGCCGGCCGAATAGCCGCCATCGAAAATGTGGCTGAAATAGGGCAAACGGTAGCGCGGTTCGATCTGCGGAATCAAGCCGCGTTTCTCGGCCAGTGCGCGGCGTTCGAAGGTCATCGGATCAAACTTTTTGTATTCGGTAGTGGAGTGAATGTCCAAATCCGAAAGCGAGGAGGCAATCAACTCGGTGGTCACAAAACCTTGGTTGAAGAGCGCCGTTTGGTGCAATTTCTCGACCAAATATTCGGGAATAACCTCCTTGGTACGATAGTTAACAGCATAGTGTTTAAGCAGTTCCGGGTTGAATGCCCAGTTTTCCATCACCTGCGACGGAAGCTCCACAAAATCACCCTCGACCTCGGTCAAGCCGCGGTATTTGACGTCGTGAAACAGGAAGTGGAGGGCGTGACCGAATTCGTGGAAGAGCGTCTCAACCTCGTCGAGCGTCAGCAGCGCCGGCGTGCTGTTTGTCGGACGCGTGAAGTTACACACGATACTCACCACCGGCGCCACGCGTTTGCCGTCCTTGTAGGTCTGCTCCACGTAGTTGCCGCACCAAGCGCCCTGCCCCTTGCCGTCACGCGGAAAGTAGTCAAAATAGAGCACGCCCAGATGAGATTCGTCGGCGTCCAACACCTCGTAGGCAGTCACATCGGGATGATAGATCGGCACCGAAATAGGCCTGAAAGTCAAGCCATAGAGGCGGTTGGCCAAGAAAAAGATACCGCCTTGGGCATTTTCGAGCGAAAAATAGGGGCGCAACATCTCCTCGTCAAGCGAGTAGTTTTGGCGGCGCAACTTCTCGGCATAATACCACCAATCCCACGATTCGAAGACCCCGTTGGGCTGATCCTGCTTGAAAAGCACATCCATTTCGGCCAGTTCGCCCTTGGCGCGTTCGAGTGCCGGCGTCCAAATCTCGTTGAGCAGCGCATAGACGGCATCGGTGGTGCCAGCCATCTGATCGGCAACCACATAGGCCGCATAGGAGGGGTAACCCAGCAAGTGCGCCTTCTCGGTACGAAGACGAATGAAATCATTGATTAGCTGATTGTTGTCATATTGATCGCCATTGTTGCAGCGGTTCAAATAGGCCTTGTAGATCTTCTCGCGCAACTCCCGTTTCGAGGCATAGGTCAGGAAAGGAATCCAACTCGGCTTGTGGAGTGTGAAGATATATTTGCCACTCTTGCCCATCGACTCGGCCTTCTCGCGCGCCTGATCGCGCACGCCCGAAGGCAGCCCCTCCAAATCATCTTGCCCCAATTCCAAGCTGAAATTGTTGTTTTCGGCCAAGATGTTGTTGCCGAATTTGACGGCTGCGGTCGAAAGTTGTTCATTAATTTGCTTCAACTGTTCTTTTTGCGCATCGTCGAGCAGGGCGCCCGAACGCACAAAAGCGTCGTAGGTCTTCTTCAACAGACGGCTCTGCTCGGCGGTGAGTGTCAACGTCTCGCGCTGATCGTAAACGGCCTTCACCCGGGCAAAAAGTTGCGCATTGAGACCGATTTTGTCGTCGTGGGCAGCCAGCTGGGGCATCACCTGTTCCTGCAAAGCCTGCATCTCGTCGTTGGTTTCAGCACTACATAACATACTGAAAACCAGCCCAACTTGCGAAAGCATCTGACCCGAATTGTCGTAAGCAAGGATCACATTATCGAACGTCGGCGCATTCGCGCAAGAGGTGATGGCGTCGATTTGGGCATCGTGCAGCGACATCGCGCGTTCGAAAGCCGGCAAGAAGTGTTCGGGCTGAATTTTGTCGAACGGCGGCACTCCAAAGGGGGTCTCCCATTCGCTGAAAAATGGATTTTCTCCGATTTTTTTCGAAGAATTGCAGGATGCAAGTGTCATAAGCAGACAAAGAGTTGTGAATAAAGCTGCGATGTGTTTCATCTATTTTGTGTTATTTTATGTAACTTTGTTGTTTCAAGATACCTCGAAGCAAAGTTAATCAATTAATAATAGGTATGCAACTTTTTTACGCCCCCGATATTACCCTACCACGCTACACGTTAAGCGAAGAGGAGTCGAAACATTGTGTGCGCGTGTTGCGGCTCCAATGTGGCGACAAGCTCCATATAACGGACGGCAAAGGCAATTTATTTTGCGGCCGCCTGATCGACGACAATCCGCGGCACTGCACGGTCGAGGTGATCGAAACACAACCTCAATTCGAGCCGCTACCCTACTCGCTCACGATGGCCGTAGCGCCGACCAAAAATGCCGATCGCTTCGAGTGGTTTCTCGAAAAAGCCACCGAAGTGGGTGTTACACAGATCATTCCGATAGAGACCCAGCACAGCGAACGGCGCGTTTTCAAACCCGAACGCGGCGAAAAGGTGATCACGGCAGCGATGAAACAGTCGTTGAAGGCCTATCGGCCTCAGTTGCAGCCGATCACCTCCTTCCGCGAGTCCATCACACAGCCCTTTGTCGGGCGACGGCTGATCGCCCATTGCGATCCTGCCCACGCCACGGCCGGCAAAAAATACCTGCCGACAACCCTACGCAGGGGCGAAGCAGCACAAATATTCATCGGACCCGAGGGGGATTTTTCACCCGAGGAGATCGACTTGGCACTCGCCAACGGGTTCGAAGAGATTAGCTTGGGCACCCAACGGTTGCGCACCGAGACGGCCGCCATCACGGCCGTGGTGATGACCGCTGTTATCAACGGATACATCAGTCACAGAGGAGATTATGCGCGAATTATTCCAGTTGTTTATGACGTTTCTCAAAATCGGCCTTTTCACCTTTGGAGGCGGATTTGCAATGATTCCACTCATCGAACGTGCGATTACCGACAACACCCGATGGGGCATCCGCAAGGCGGAATTTGTTGATTTGCTGACCCTTGCGCAGACCGTTCCCGGGCCGATCGCCCTCAACGTGGCCGTCTTCATCGGCTACAAAGCCAAAGGTTACGCCGGAATCGCAGCCGCCACACTCGGCATCGTCATTCCGTCGTTTGTGATTATCTTGATCATCGCCACGCTTTTCGCCGACATTCGCCACAATCCGGTGGTCGATGCCGCCTTCCGAGGAATGCGTCCGGCCGTCGTGGCGCTGATCATCGTGCCGGTGTTGTCGCTCTCCAAGGGGCTGCGCTGGCCTCTGCTGGGGGTGATCGTCGCCACAGCACTCGCCGTTTGGAAGTTGGGCTGGTCGCCGATCTATATGCTGCCCGTGGCGGCCGTCGGTGGCATTCTTTGGACGCTTTACATCGCTAAAAAATCGAGCAAATGATCTTCTATCAGCTCTTCATCAGTTATCTGAAAATCGGATTTTTCGGCTTCGGCGGCGGCTATGCAATGCTGTCGCTCATCCAAAACGAAGTGGTCGTGCAACACGCGTGGCTCACCAACGCCGAATTTGCCGACATCGTCGCCGTGTCGCAAATCACCCCCGGGCCGATCGCCATCAACTCGGCCACCTACGTGGGTTACACCGTCGGCGCCCAAGCCGGTAGCAGCGGAGCCGGCATCTTGGGGGCACTCATTGCCACCTTTGCCGTCTGCGTACCGTCGTTGACGCTGATGTTGTTGGTTACCAAATTTTTCCTTCGGATCAAACACAGCCCCTATGTCGAGGGTGCTATGATCGGGATGCGCCCCGTGGTGATCGGAATGATCGCCTCGGCAGCTCTATTGCTGATGTTTCCGCACAGTACCGCCCCCGGCGATCAGAATTTCGTCGATGGCTGGAGCTGGCTGCTCTTCGGAGGGGTCTTCGTGGGGGCTTGGCGCAAGATCAACCCCATCTATCTGATCATCTTAGCAGCCGCGGCAGGCATCGGAATCTACTACCTCTTCCCGATGTTTTAGAAGCTGTCCTAATTTTTAAGCCGCCGACAGCAGCAACGCCAGCAAGACAACCCATACTATCAGGAACAGGAAACCCAAAATGCCAATACCGGTTCCGATGCAGCCCCAGCGCATTCCATCGTCGGGTCGCGGATCGGAAAGCAGTGTGATGATCAAGCCGCCCAACGGAGACAAGATCAAGCTGGCCAGAAATGCACAACCGAAACCTATGCGGCGGCGACTGCCCAAGATACCAACCAGCACCGAGAGTAGGCAGCCACTCAACAGTCCGAACATAATAGTCAATAGGATCATCTTTTTCTATTTTGTTTAACGCGTAAAACGATAATAAGTTCCCAGCGGCAGCTCTTTGCCGGCGCGATCGGTGAAGCACAACTCACCAAACTGCTCCTCGCGCGGTGCTCCGAACGCCTGTCGCACCGCTGTGCGTGCCAAGGTCGACGACAGCCCCATCGAATAGAGGTTGAGCACCAAGAATGCCCCTTGTGGCTCTAAGAGTTGCGCGCACAATTCGAGCATCTCGCAGATGCTATCCTCCAAAATCCACCGTTCGCCATTGGCGCCGCGTCCATAAGCCGGCGGATCGAGGATAATGCCGTGGTAGCGGCTACCACGACGCACCTCGCGTTGGACAAATTTCAGCGCATCTTCGACAATCCACCGCGCATTAGACAACCCACTTGATTCCATATTCTCGCGTGCCCACGTCACCACCTGCTTCACCGAATCGACGTGTGTGGTTTCGGCTCCGGCAGCGCGCGCGGCGAGCGTGGCACCGCCCGTGTAGGCAAATAAATTGAGCACGCGCGGTGTCACCCCTTGCGCCTTCATCGCACAACAGTTGTCGTAGATGAAGTTCCAATTGGCCGCCTGCTCGGGGAAAATGCCGACGTGTTTGAACGACATAAGTCCCAGTCGCATACGGATATGCAGCTCTTTGTAGCCATATTCCACCATCCACCGTTCGCCCATCTGCGTGCGCAGTGTCCACTCGCCCCGTTCGTCGTTGCGCGCATCGCGCAGGAAAGAGGCATCGGCCGTGGTGCGCCACTGCTGCTCGTCGAGCGAACGCCGCCAAATGGCCTGTGGCTCGGGACGACGCAAGACAAAGCGGCCGAAGCGTTCGAGTTTTTCGAAGTCGCCCGAGTCGATCAACTCGTAATCGCCGAAATCGGGGCAAAGTTGTTGTTGCATAATCTATTATTTTTCAGCTTCTAAGCTCATTTCACATCGACGGCAGTCGAACTCCAAACGATAACGCGCTGCGCCCCGCTCCAAAAAAAGTTCGCCCCGCAACGTCGGGTGTTGCAAAAGACATTGGCCGATTTCGCGGCGAATGCAGTAGGCCGAACGCATCACGCGCTGCCCTGCCGCCAAAGTCGTCGTGTCCAATCCGCGTTCGATCTCGCGCACGCCGTGGTCACGGTAAAAAGCCTCGGCAAGGCTGTTTGTCACATTTTCCTCGGCCGAAATGCGTTCTGAGGGGTATTTGGCATTACCTTCGGGCAGAATTCGGTGCGCAATGGGACGCCTGAGACGTGCCTGCAAAAGCTGTTCCAACCCCTCGCGGCGCAACTCGGCAATCAACGAAGCCGGCACAAACCACTCCGCACCCACGACACTGACCGTGCGCACGACAAAAATCGTATCGCCACTCTTGGCCGCCTGCATACGCAGGGTGGCTGCATTGGCATCGGGATTTTTGGCACGCTCAAGCGGCAAACGACGCTCGACAACAGCGCTCACCCCCTCGGAATCGGTGAAGGTCAGCACAATACCGTCGGCCGCAACACACACCTCGGCCGAGGTGACAATCACACGCCGCGTGCGGCTGCGCTCCAACGCCAAATGAAAACGCCGGTCGTAGTTGCGGAAAATCTCGATTCCCACACCAATCCCCTCCAAACGATTCGGCCACACCCAATCGCCCTCAATCGCGTTGACATTGGTGCCGACCAATCCGCGTTCGGTGACAAAGCAGATGCCGTCACCCGAGGCCAAATCGTGGGGTGCATCGAGCTGAAACCGGTTGCGATCGGCACGTGTCACGCGTCCAATGCGCTCACCTACCGATTTCGGGGTATCAAACGAGGCCACACCGGCACGCTTACCCGAGAGAAAATACTCCGACTCCCCACGCGTAAAACTCTTGGACGGATCGGGCGTAAAGTCCGGAATGCTCTCCCCTACCGACGAGCGTTGCAGCCCCGGCCGCACGGCGAGCGCCTCGTCGATCAGACGACGATAGTGCGCCACTCCGTTTTTGATGTAGTCCGTATCTTTGAGCCGTCCCTCGATCTTAAACGAGGTAACGCCGGCGTCAAGCAGTTCGCCGACACGCGCCGAAAGGTTCAGATCGCGCACCGAAAGTAGGTGCTTGCCCACGATATAACGCACTCCGGCACCGTTGGTTAGGTCGTAGGTCAATCGGCACGGCTGGCTGCACGCACCTCGATTGCCACTACGTTGCGACAGCGATTGCGACAGAAAACAGCGACCGCTATACCCCACGCAGATCGCTCCGTGGATGAAACACTCAACCTCGGCCGAGGTCGCAGCGCAGATCGCACGGATCTCGTCGAGCGACAAAGCGCGTTCAAGGATCACGCGCGAAAAGCCGCATTCACCCAAGAACCGCACCCCTTCCGTCGTGCGGTTGCACATTTGGGTCGAAGCGTGCAACTCCACCGGCAGGTTCATCCGCCGCAAGGCCAAATCTTGGACAATCAGCGCATCGACACCTGCCGCGATCAACGCACGCGCCTGTCGTTCGGCCTCGCCCAACTCCGTCTGATAGAGCAAGGTGTTGAGCGTGGCGTGGACGCGCACCCCATAGCGATGGGCGTACTCCACCACACGTGCGATTTGGTCGGTATCGTTACACGCCGCATTGCGCGCACCGAACTTTGCACCGCCGATATAGACCGCATCAGCGCCATAGTCGACGGCCGCCACGGCCGATTGAAAATCTTTGGCAGGAGCAAGTAGCTCAATCAGTTTCACAGATTCATTGAATTTGGTACAAAATTAAGAAACAAATTGCAAAACCACCCGATGAATGCCGAAAAAGTAGCTCGCCGTATTGGGATTCAGACAAAAAAAGCCGTCCCAATGTTAAAGGACGGCTTTCAATCAAAATAAGCGCGTGGTTATTGAGCCTGCTGCTGAAGAGTTTCCAAATCAGCTTTTGCGCCGACAACCAAACTATTGTATTGACGCAAACCGGTACCGCCCGGGATCAAGTGACCACAGATCACATTCTCCTTGAGGTTCTCCAGCGGATCGACTTTGCCTTGGATCGCGGCTTCGTTGAGCACCTTGGTCGTCTCTTGGAACGAGGCGGCCGAGATGAAGCTCGACGTCTGAAGTGCAGCGCGGGTAATACCCTGCAACACCTGTGTCGAAGTCGCAGCCACGATGTCGCGCACCTGAGCTGGTTTCAAATCACGGCGTTTGAGGCTCGAATTTTCATCGCGCAGCTTACGCAGCGAGACGATCTGACCAGCTTGCAACGTCGGGGAGTCACCGGCTTCGGTCACAACCACCTTGTCGTAAAGCTCGTCGTTGATGTCCATAAATTCCCACTTATCAATGACCTGATCCTCGAAGAAACGGGTATCACCCGGATCTTGGATGCGCACCTTGCTCATCATCTGACGGACGATCACCTCGAAATGCTTGTCGTTGATCTTCACGCCCTGCATACGGTAAACCTCCTGCACCTCGTTGACGATGTACTCTTGTACCTTGGTGGGGCCCAGTATGTTGAGGATGTCGGCTGGTGTGATGGCGCCGTCCGAAAGCGGACTGCCGGCCTTCACATAGTCGTTCTCCTGAACCACAATCTGACGTGACAGTGGCACCAAATAGTGCTTGATGTCGCCTTGTTTGGAGGTGATGACAATCTCACGGTTACCACGTTTGATCTTGCCGAATGTTACCTCGCCGTCGATCTCCGAAACGATGGCCGGATTCGACGGGTTACGCGCTTCGAAAAGCTCGGTAACACGCGGAAGACCTCCGGTGATATCACCACCCGACTTGCCGACAGCACGCGGAATCTTGATCAGGATGTCACCAGCTTTGAGCTTGGCATTGTCCTTGACCACCACGTGGGCAGCAACCGGTAAGTTGTAGAGACGAACCTCTTCGCCCTCCTTGTTGACCACTTTGATGACGGGGTTCTTGGTCTTGTCTTTCGACTCGATGACCACCTTCTCCGAAAGACCCGTCTGCTCATCGCGCTCATCGCGGTAGGTGATGCCCTCCAAAATATTCTCGTACTCAACACGACCCTCAAATTCCGAGATGATAACGGCATTGTAGGGATCCCATTCGCAAATCAGGTCGCCCTTTTTCACGAGGTCGCCATCGGCCATCGACAGCGTCGAACCGTAGGGCAGGGGGTGGGTATAGAGCACAATATCGGTCGTCGTATCGACGATGCGGAACTCCGATTGACGCGAAATAACAATATTGCTGGGGGTGCCGGTCGTATTTTTACCCTTGACCGTACGCAACTCGTCGATCTCCAAACGTCCCTCGTACTTCGAGACAACGTTCGTTTCGACAGCCGAACCACCGGCCACACCACCGACGTGGAAGGTACGAAGCGTAAGCTGTGTACCCGGCTCACCGATCGACTGGGCAGCGATAACGCCGACCACTTCGCCTTTTTGAACCATTCGCGCGGTGGCCAAGTTGCGGCCATAGCACTTCGCACAAACACCGCGACGCGCCTCACAAGTGAGCACCGAGCGGATCTCAACCGACTCCACCGGCGATTTTTCGATCACGGCCGCAATCGGCTCGGTGATCTCCTCACCGGCACGACAGAGCACCTCACCGGTCAACGGATGAATCACATCGGTCAGTGCTGTACGGCCAAGAATGCGCTCGTAAAGCGTTTGCACCACGTCATCGTTACGTTTGATGGCCGTAGCCGTCAAACCGCGCAACGTACCGCAATCCTCCTCGTTGATGATCACATCCTGCGCCACATCGACCAAACGACGCGTCAGATAACCGGCATCGGCTGTCTTCAGTGCGGTATCGGCCAAACCCTTACGGGCACCGTGGGTAGAGATGAAGTACTCAAGCACCGACAATCCCTCTTTGAAGTTCGAGAGGATCGGGTTCTCGATGACCTGCTGGCCACCTTCGACGCCCGACTTCTGCGGCTTGGCCATCAGACCACGCATACCGCTCAGCTGACGAATCTGCTCCTTGGAACCACGGGCTCCCGAGTCCAGCATCATATATACAGGGTTAAAACCATCCTGATCCTTGATCAGCGTGTCGATTACAACCTTCGTCAGTTTGGTGTTGATATTCGTCCAAACGTCGATGATCTGGTTGTAACGCTCGTTGTTGGTGATAAGACCCATATTGTAATCGTCCATAATCGAGTCCGAACGATCGTAACCCTCTTGAACGAGTTTTTCTTTCTCGGGCGGAATGATCACCGCATCGAGGTTGAACGACAGACCGCCACGGAAGGCCATCCGGTAACCCATATTTTTGATCTCATCGAGGAAAATAGCCACCTTGTCGGCACCGGCCTTCTTCATCACCACGGCGATAATATCGCGCAGCGAGCGTTTGGTCAGCACTTCATTGATGTAACCTACCTCCTTGGGAACCACTTGGTTGAAGAGGATGCGGCCTACGGTCGTCTCCTTCAACTCCTTAATCGGATTGCCTTTTTCGTCGATGTCATCGACCAAGCACTTCACGATAGCGTGAAGTTCAGCCTGCTCCTCGTTGTAGGCGATAATCGCCTCCTCGGGACCATAGAAAACACGACCCTCACCTTTGACGCCCTTGCGGGGTTTGGTGATGTAGTACAGACCCAAGACCATATCCTGCGACGGCACGGTGATAGGTGCGCCGTTAGCCGGGTTCAAGATGTTGTGGGAACCAAGCATCAGCAACTGCGCCTCCAAAATCGCCGCATTGCCCAGTGGCAAGTGGACGGCCATTTGGTCACCGTCGAAGTCGGCATTGAATGCCGTACAAGCCAACGGGTGGAGCTGCATAGCTTTGCCCTCGATCAACTTGGGCTGGAAGGCCTGAATACCCAGACGGTGAAGCGTCGGGGCGCGGTTCATCAAAACCGGATGCCCCTTGATCACATTCTCCAGAATACCCCAAATGACGGGATCACGGCGATCTATAATTTTTTTGGCCGATTTGACGGTCTTCACGATACCGCGCTCGATGAGTTTGCGGATGACAAACGGCTTGTAGAGTTCGGCCGCCATATCTTTGGGAATACCCATCTCGTGCATCTTCAACTCGGGACCCACGACAATGACCGAACGGGCCGAATAGTCGACACGTTTACCCAACAGGTTTTGACGGAAACGACCTTGCTTACCCTTCAGCGAGTCCGAAAGCGACTTCAGCGGACGATTCGACTCGTTTTTGACAGCATTGCTCTTGCGCGAGTTGTCGAAAAGTGAATCGACAGCCTCCTGCAACATACGTTTCTCGTTACGCAGAATCACCTCCGGCGCTTTGATCTCGATCAAGCGTTTCAGGCGGTTGTTGCGGATGATCACACGACGATAGAGGTCGTTCAGATCCGAGGTGGCAAAACGACCACCATCGAGCGGAACCAACGGACGCAATTCGGGCGGAATCACCGGAATGACACTCAGCACCATCCATTCGGGCTTGTTGCGGCCTTGCGAGGCGCGGAACGACTCCACGACATTCAGGCACTTCAAAGCCTCACTCTTGCGCTGTTGCGATGTTTCGGTCGAAGCTTTGTGACGCAGCGAGTAGGACATCGGATCCAAATCGACCATCTTCAGCAGCGTAAAGACTGCCTCGGCGCCCATCTGCGCAACAAATTTGTTGGGATCGGTGTCGTCCAACGCTTGGTTGCCTTTGGGCAGCAGAGCAATGGCATCGAGATACTCTTTCTCCGAAAGTGTCGCAAGCCGCTCGATGCCCTGTTCGGAAGCAGCACCGGCGTTGATCACCACATAACGCTCGTAATAGATGATCGCCTCCAACTTCTTGGACGGGATACCCAACAGGTAACCGATCTTCGACGGCAGCGAACGGAAGTACCAGATATGAACCACCGGCACAACCAGCGAAATGTGTCCCATACGCTCACGACGCACCTTTTTCTCGGTAACCTCCACACCGCAACGGTCGCAGACGATACCCTTGTAGCGGATACGTTTGTACTTTCCGCAATGGCATTCGAAGTCCTTAACAGGGCCGAAAATTCGCTCGCAGAAGAGTCCGTCACGCTCAGGCTTGTAGGTACGATAGTTAATGGTTTCGGGCTTGAGCACCTCACCGCTCGACTGCGCCAAGATCTCCTCGGGGGAGGCAAGGCTTATCGAGATTTGGTTGTAACCATTGTTCGTTTTATTGTCTTTGGAAACTGACATATTTATTCTCCTTTTTCTAATCCTCTAAAAACACCTTACTCCAATTTGATCGACAAAGCCAGACCGCGCAACTCGTGCAGCAGCACGTTCATTGCCTCGGGAATACCCGGCTTGGGCATATTCTCACCCTTGACGATCGCCTCATAAGCTTTGGCGCGACCCATCACGTCATCGGACTTGATGGTAAGAACCTCTTGCAGAATGTTGGCAGCACCGAAACCCTCGAGCGCCCAGACCTCCATCTCACCAAAACGCTGACCACCAAATTGAGCTTTACCGCCCAATGGCTGCTGCGTGATGAGGGAGTAGGGACCGATCGAACGCGCGTGCATCTTGTCGTCGATCATATGCCCCAATTTGAGCATATAGATCACACCCACCGTAGCCGGCTGGTCGAACTTGTCGCCCGTGCCGCCGTCATAGAGATAGGTACGACCGCTGTGGGGAATGCCTGCTTTGGCGGTATAGTCGTTGATTTGGTCGAGCGACGCACCGTCGAAAATCGGCGTTGCGAACTTCATACCCAACTCGCGACCAGCCCAACCCAAGACCGTCTCGTAGATCTGTCCAAGGTTCATACGCGAAGGCACACCCAGCGGATTCAAGCAGATGTCGACGATGGTTCCGTCCTCCAAGAAGGGCATATCCTCGTCACGCACAATGCGCGCAACGATACCCTTGTTACCGTGACGACCGGCCATCTTATCACCCACTTTCAACTTACGTTTCTTGGCAATGTAGACCTTGGCCATTTGGATGACACCCGTTTGCGGAAGCTCGTCACCATTGGTGATGTTGTACTTCTCGCGTTTGATTGCGGCGTCGGCCTTCTTCCACTCGATGCTATAATTGTTGATCGTAGCCTCGATCAGTGCGTCCAGATGAGCATCGCCCGTCCATTTGCACGAACCCAAGTTGAGGTAACCCATCACCACACCCGTCTTCTCGTCGGTGCTCTTGCGAGCAAGTTCCTCGAGTAATTTGAGGGTGAATTTGGCTCCGGAAGGATAGATCTCAGCACCGAAGTAGTCGGTAACGCCGATGGTCGTCTTGCCTTGAAGCACCGACCAAAGTTTGGCCACAAGACGTTTGGTCAGCTCCGAAATCTCGCCTGCAAACTTCTCGTCGAATTTATCCAACTGCGCCTTTTCGGCACTCTTGCTCTTTTTGCCCTCTTTGTTGGCACGGCTATAAAGCTTGGTGTTGATCACCACGCCGTGCAACGACGGTTGCGCCTTGAGTGAGGCATCTTTCACGTCACCGGCTTTATCACCGAAGATAGCACGCAAGAGCTTCTCCTCAGGCGAGGGGTCGCTCTCACCTTTCGGGGTGATCTTACCGATCAGAATATCGCCCGGGTGCACATTGGCACCAATGCGGATTACGCCGTTCAGGTCGAGGTCTTTGGTAGCATCCTCGCTCACGTTGGGAATATCGGAGGTCAACTCCTCGACACCGCGTTTGGTGTCGCGCACCTCCATAATATACTCATCGACGTGCACCGAAGTGAAGATGTCTTCACGTTGGATGCGCTCCGAAATCACGATGGCATCCTCGAAGTTGTAACCCTTCCAAGGCATAAAAGCCACCTTCAGGTTACGCCCCAAAGCCAGCTCACCACGCTGCGTGGAGTAGCCCTCGGTCAGGATCTGACCTTTGACCACCTTGGCATTGGTGAGTACGATCGGTTTCAGCGTTACCGAAGTATTTTGGTTGGTACGCCGATAACGGGGTAAATTATAGGTGGTGATCTCCGGTTCGAACGACGTCAAAATCTCGTCATCGGTACGTTCGTATTTGATCTCAATGCGCGTAGCATCGGAAAAAACAACCTCACCATTGCGCTCGGCAACGATCTGAATACGGCTGTCGGAGATCATATCCTCCTCGATACCGGTGCCGACAATCGGCGCCTCGGAAGTAATCAAAGGAACTGCCTGACGCATCATGTTGGAGCCCATCAACGCACGGTTGGCGTCATCGTGCTCCAAGAACGGAATGAGGCTCGCCGCGATCGAAGCGATCTGGTTGGGAGCCACGTCCATCAGCTCGACCTCCGTTGCTGTAACAACAGGGAAGTCAGCACCTTGACGCGCCTTGATACGATCGGCCTCCAAGAACGAACCATCATCGCCGATCGGAATATTGGACTGCGCAACAACCTTACCCTCCTCCTCTTCGGCCGAGTAGTAGTGGATGTGCGAGTTGTCCAAATCAATAATGCCGTCGGTAACCTTGCGATAGGGCGTTTCGATGAATCCCATCGGCGAAATGCGCGCAAAGACGCACAACGACGAGATCAGACCGATGTTCGGTCCCTCAGGTGACTCGATCGGGCAGAGACGACCGTAGTGGGTATAGTGCACGTCACGCACCTCAAAACCGGCACGATCACGCGACAGACCACCCGGCCCGAGTGCCGACAGACGACGCTTGTGCGTAATCTCGGCCAGCGGATTGATCTGGTCCATAAACTGCGAGAGCTGCGAGGTGCCGAAGAACGAATTGATCACGCTCGACAGGGTCTTGGCGTTGATCAGATCGACCGGCGTAAACACCTCGTTATCACGCACATTCATACGCTCGCGGATCGTTCGTGCCATACGCACAAAGCCCACCGAGAACTGGTTCGAAAGTTGCTCGCCCACCGTACGAACGCGGCGGTTCGACAAGTGGTCAATATCATCGACGTCAGCCTTCGAGTTGATCAGCTGAATCAGGTACTTGATAATGGCGATAATATCTTCACGGGTCAACGTACGGATCGCTGTGTCGGTATTCAGACCCAACTTTTTGTTGATGCGGTAACGACCGACATCGCCCAAGTCGTAGCGTTTGTCCGAGAAGAAAAGTTTATCAATGACATCGCGTGCGGTCGCCTCATCGGGCGGCTCCGAAGCACGTAATTGTCTATAAATGTAGACCACAGCCTCTTTTTCGGAGTTGCAAGGGTCTTTTTGTAAAGTATTGTAAATGATCGAGAAGTCGATGCCCGATTGTTGCTCCTTGTGCAACAAAATCGTCTTAGCGCCGCTTTCGAGAATTTGGTCAACGTGCGCCTCTTCCAGCAAGGTCTCGCGATCAACGATGACGTTGTTACGCTCGATGGAGACCACCTCTCCGGTATCCTCATCGACGAAATCCTCGACCCACGTCGAAAGCACGCGTGCCGCCAACTTGCGACCCACAGCCTTCTTGAGGTTGGTCTTGGTGACCTTCACCTCGTCGGCCAAATCGAAAATTTCGAGAATCTGCTGATCCGCCTCGAAGCCGATGGCACGCAACAACGTTGTTACGGGCAACTTCTTCTTACGGTCAATGTAGGCGTACATCACATTGTTGATGTCCGTAGCAAACTCTATCCACGAGCCTTTGAAAGGGATGATACGTGCCGAATAGAGTTTTGTGCCGTTGGTGTGCAAACTTTGTCCGAAGAAGACACCCGGCGAACGGTGTAACTGTGATACAATCACACGCTCTGCACCATTGACAACGAACGTACCACGTTCGGTCATATAGGGGATCGTACCAAAATAGACGTCCTGAACGACAACACCGAAATCTTCGTGCTCGTCGTCCGTGCAGTACAATTTGAGTTTAGCCTTCAGCGGGACGCTATACGTAAGTCCCCGCTCCAAACACTCCTCAATCGAGTAACGTGGCGGATCGATATAATAATCAATAAATTCCAGAACAAAATTGTTCCGGGTATCGGTAATGGGGAAATTCTCTTGAAACACTTTGTACAGACCCTCGTTTTTGCGATTGTCGGCGGTAGTGTCCATTTGGAAAAAATCCCTAAATGATTTAAGCTGTACCTCCAGCAAGTCCGGATAGAGTACACGGTTCTTAACTGTCGAAAAGCTAATTCTTTGTTCTGTCTTTACTGTGGACATCGTAAAATCCTAATTAGTTGAGTTACGCTCCCCAAAATGCAAGGTTTATTATCCTGCTAATGCTCCCTGATATAGGCAAATCACACCCGGGGAGCATCAAAAACCAAAGAGTGGACACAGCTCCTGTTCGGCACTTCCAATCTTTAGCAAGAAAAGGCATAGAGCTTACACGTCGGTAAGCCCTATACCTGATTCGTCCGAAACGAACTTAAGCAGCAATGCTACTTAAGCTCAACTTCAGCACCTGCCTCCTCGAGCTGGCCTTTGATCGACTCAGCCTCCTCTTTGGAGATACCCTCTTTGATAGCCTTGGGAGCACCATCAACAAGAGCCTTAGCGTCACCCAGCGAAAGAGCTGCGATGTCTTTAACGACTTTGATCACTTGGAGCTTGGCTTGGCCAGCGCTCTTCAGGATCACGTCGAAAGTCGATTTCTCGGCAACAGCAGCCTCACCTGCAGCAGCAGGAGCTGCAACAGCGACAGCGGCAGCAGCCGGCTCGATGCCATATTCCTCTTTGAGGATGTTAGCCAGTTCTTGTACTTCGGTAACTTTGAGGTTTACCAGTTCTTCAGCAAGTTTCTTTACGTCTGCCATAGTTGTAAGCTTATTAAATTGTTGTTTTAAATTCTTATGTTAATTTCTTGTTTCGAGTGTCTTCACGATACCCGCAATCTTTTGGCCTGCATTAGCCTGCAATGCAGAAATAACACGCTGTGCAGGGGCTTGCAACAGAGCGACGATATCGCCGATAAGCTCCTCCTTGCTCTTAATGTTACACAGAGCATCCAACTGATCGTCACCAATGTAGACACATTCCTGAGCAAAGGCTGCTTTCAGAATGGGTTTCGGCGAACGCTTGCGAAACTCTTTGATCAGAGTCGCCGGCGCTTTCGCTACGTGGGTAAACATAATCGAGGTTGAACCCTCCAATACTTTGATCAGATCAGCATCCGCCTTCTCCACCTTTTCGAGTGCTTTGGCCAGCAGGGTGTTTTTCACCACTACCAACTTCACATCACTCTCGAAGCACTTGCGACGCAGAGCAGCAGTCTGCTCGGCATTCAGCGCCTCGATGTCGGTGATATAGAAGTGAGGATAAGCTTGGAGCTGCTCGGCGAGGCTATTGATAATAACCTGTTTTTCTTCCTTTGTCATCTCTTCTCTCCTCCTTCTTATTTGGTTTCTACTGATTTGGCATCAATCTGCACACCGGGGCTCATCGTGGTCGAGATATAGATACTCTTCACATAAGAACCTTTCGCAGCAGCCGGTTTCAGTTTGAAAATCATATTCAACACCTCACGGGCATTGTCCACGATCTGCTCAACCGAAAACGAACTTTTGCCTACTGCCGTATGGATGATACCGAATTTGTCGACCTTGAAGTCGATTTTACCCAGTTTCACCTCTGTCACAGCTTTGCCGACTTCCATCGTCACCGTACCAGTTTTGGGGTTCGGCATCAATCCACGAGGGCCGAGAATACGACCCAGCGAACCAACCTTACCCATTACATTCGGCGTGCAGATGATCACATCAACGTCGGTCCAGCCGGCCTTGATTTTGTCAACATACTCGTCGAGTCCCACAAAGTCAGCACCTGCTGCCTGTGCCTCAGCCTCCTTCTCGGGAGTACAGAGAACCAGCACACGTACCACTTTACCTGTTCCGTGGGGAAGTGTCACCACGCCACGAACCATCTGGTTCGCTTTGCGAGGGTCAACGCCCAAACGTACGTCAATGTCTACCGAAGCATCAAATTTCGTAAAGGTAATTTCCTTCAGAAGAGCGGCAGCCTCCGGCAGTTTGTAAGCCGTATTGGCTTCAACCTTGGCGTAGGCAGTTTTTTGATTTTTTGTCAATTTACTCATCTCAAATTACTTATTAGGAAATTCACCTTCGACACTGATACCCATACTGCGAGCAGTACCGGCAACCATACGCATACCCGATTCAACGGTGAAGCAGTTCATGTCAGGCATTTTGTCCTCGACAATTTGGCGAACCTGATCCCACGTTACCTTACCCACTTTGTCGCGGTTAGGCTGTGCGGAACCTTTTTGCGCTTTCGCTGCTTCCTTAAGCTGAATAGCTACGGGCGGCTGTTTTACAACAAACTCAAACGACTTGTCGCTGTAAACGGTGATGATGACCGGAAGAACCTTGCCTGCCTTATCTTGAGTCCGTGCATTGAACTGCTTACAGAAGTCCATAATGTTGACTCCCTTAGAACCCAATGCGGGACCTACCGGGGGCGAAGGATTGGCGGCACCACCTTTGATCTGCAATTTAATAAATGCAGCAACCTCTTTTGCCATAGTTTTCCTTGGTTAATTATTCTTTTTCTACCTGTGTGAAACTCAACTCCATAGGAGTTTTGCGCCCGAATATCTTCACCGATACCGTGAGTTTCTTGCGCTCGTTGTCGACGGCTTCGATGGTACCCTGGAAGCTTGAGAAAGGGCCATCTGTCACCTTGACAGTTTCGCCGACAAAGAACGGTACTTCGTTTTCCTCCTCCATAGCGCTCATCTCATCGACACGACCGAGGATACGCGCGACCTCTTGCGGACGCAGCGGTGTGGCGATCATCTTCCGACCGTCTTCCTTGGTATCGCCGAGCAGACCCAGCACATTGGGAGTATTACGAATTATAATTGGAATCTGACCCACAAAAGCAGCCTCGACCAACACGTAACCCGGATAGGAGACCTTCTCTTTCGAGACCTTCTTTCCGTTGCGGATGATATAGACTTTTTCGGTAGGAATCAGTACTTGAGCTATGTAGTCTTCCAGATGATTGTGGCGAATTTCGGACTCGATATACTCTTTGACCTTATTCTCCTTACCACCAATGGCGCGGACAACATACCACTGTTTTTGAATTTCACTCATCGCTTCAACCGGCTATTAACGGCCAAGATTACCAAGCGTCTTGTAAATGACACCCATCAGGTTCTCGAACGTCAAGTCCATCGCCAGCACAATAATGGCAAAAATGGCTGAGGCTACCATCACGACAATCGTGGAGCTTTGGAGCTGAGGAAACGTAGGCCACGTCACCTTGTTTACAAGCTCGTTATAGGATTCTTTCGCGTAATTGAACATACTTTTCGTTTCTTATTATTCTATTGGCAGGAGCAGAGAGATTCGAACTCCCATCAACGGTTTTGGAGACCGCTATTCTACCCTTGAACTATGCTCCTATGGAAGGAGCAGTGCCGAAGCACCGCTCCTTGGTATAGGATCGAAAATTATTTAACGATCGACAGGATCTGACCTGCACCAACCGTACGGCCACCTTCGCGGATTGCGAAACGAAGACCTTCGTTGAGTGCTACGGGATAGATCAACTTCACGTTGATGGTCACGTGGTCACCGGGCATTACCATATCCACACCGGCGGGCAGTTGAACCTCACCCGTTACGTCCATCGTACGCAGGTAGAACTGGGGACGATAGTTGTTGTGGAACGGCGTGTGACGGCCACCCTCTTCTTTCTTAAGAATATAGACCTCAGCAGTGAACTCGGTGTGCGGAGTAATCGAGCCGGGTTTAGCGACTACCATACCACGTTTGATGTCAGCTTTGTCGATACCGCGGAGCAACAGACCCACGTTATCACCAGCCTCACCCTGATCGAGCAATTTGCGGAACATCTCAACACCGGTGCAAGTCGAAGCCATCGTCTTCTCCTCGAGTCCGATGATCTCAACGGGATCACCTACGTGAACCACGCCGGTCTCGATACGACCCGTAACAACGGTACCACGACCTGTGATCGAGAACACGTCCTCGACAGGCATCAAGAACGGTTTCTCGTTCTCGCGGGTAGGAATCGGAATGTAGCTATCGACAGCCTCCATCAACTCCATAATCTTGTCTTCCCACTTAGCCTCGCCGTTCAAGCCGCCGAGTGCGGAACCACGGATGATAGGAGCGTTGTCGCCATCGTACTCGTACTTGCTCAACAGGTCACGAACCTCCATCTCGACCAAGTCGAGCATTTCGGGATCGTCAACCATATCGCATTTGTTCAAGAAAACAACGATTTTGGGGACGTTCACCTGACGAGCGAGCAGCACGTGCTCGTTGGTCTGGGGCATCGGGCCATCGGTTGCAGCAACAACCAAGATAGCACCGTCCATCTGGGCAGCACCGGTAACCATGTTCTTCACATAGTCGGCGTGGCCCGGGCAGTCAACGTGCGCATAGTGGCGGTTGGCTGTTTGGTACTCTACGTGCGAGGTGTTGATCGTGATACCACGTTCTTTCTCCTCAGGAGCGTTGTCGATCGAGTCGAACGAACGAAGCTCCGACAGACCTTTCT
>JAVVYP010000015.1:0-38671 GCA_036651015.1 Alistipes sp. | reverse complement strand
CGGACAACGTGTTGGTCTTTATCAATGGGCAAAAGTCGACCAAGCGTGAGCTGCAACGTATTGGGACCAAGAAGATTCGGAAGCTCGAAATCCTGAAAGGGGACAGCGCTGTTGAAAAATACGGCGAGGCTGGGCGCGAAGGGGTGCTGATCGTCAAGACGCGAAAATAGGCTTCAAGTTACACCATAAGCAGATAGAATGTTCACGCGGGGGCAGCCATTGGCTGCTTCCGCTATTTCTGTGAGAAAGGTTGTGAACTATTGGAAGCCGACGATCTCGGGGCGTGTGGGGCGGTAGCGATACTGTTCGAGACGCGTGCTGTTCGAGACGCGGAAATAGTCGGTGTCGACCAGTCCGTGTTTGCCGAATGCAAGGCCGAGGCGAATCTGTATTGTGCTGAATGTCAATCGTTCATTACGGATGCGAACCCCCAAGCCGAACGAAGTGAAAAAGTCGTTTTTGAAGATGTTGGGCGAGTAACCGATCAGTCCGAAATCGGCAAAACCGAAGAACGCAAAGCGGAAACCGAGGGGTTGAATGGGGGTGAAGAAGACAGTTTCGGTGTTCAAAATTGCACGATTGGTGCCGATGGCAAACTCCTTGAGCGCCTGCAACCCGTTGGTTGTGGTGAAGCGAATGCTCTCGTCGTTGCCAGTTCCGCGGTTCCAGCCTTGGGTGTAGTTGAATCCCAAAAATTGGCGAATCCGGTTGCGTCGAAAGACAAAAAGGTTGGAAAACCACCTCATATTGACATCCACGGCGCTACGACGCCACGTGCCGCTATTGTAGTCGATGTAACTACCCAACGTGATGCCGCCCATAATATAGCCCCGAGGACAGAATCCGCCGATGCTATAACTCATACCGAGATACCCCTCGTCGTAGAATTGCCCCCACGAATAACCCGTCACCACTTCGGCTTTGTAACCTGTTGCCAAGTACTCCTTGGTTCCAAATCCGTAGATCATATTGGTGGTGAGGAACTTCTCTCGATAGAGACCCATCCCCATCAGCAGCGCATCGCGGTTGTGAAGAGCCGGATTACCACTGGGATTGATGGTCGGTTGGCCGCTAAAAGTGACGCTGTTGTAGCGCGCGGTGATGAATGCACTGGATCGAATGGAGGCGATAGCGTGGGAGTAACCGCCCCACGCGTTGAACTCGCGGACACGAAAGACCAGCGAGGTGTCCTGCTCGATCATATAGTGCTTGGCCTTGAGGTTGCTGTATGAGACGCCTGCTTCGTAGTCGGTGGGGCGAATAAACTCCTTTTGCAGGGTCAAATCGAGTGTCGAATTGTAGAAATCGCGCCCGGCAGCGGCCTTGGCTGTGAAGAATGTTCCCAGCACGTTGGGGATCTTGTATTCGAACATATTGCCGCCGTAGGAGAAGTTTTTGCGGTCGAAATTGGTCATTACCTTCAACATATTTCCCGTGCCGAAGATGTTGTCGTCGGAGAGTCCGACCATCGTGTGGTGTTCGGAACCGAAGGTGGCATCGACGCTGATCGTCCAGCTGTCGCGTGTGCGAACCAGCAGGTTGACGCGTGTCGAATCGAGCGAATCGGGTTGGATGACGATCTCGGCATCGGAGATGTAGGCGCGCGAACGCAGCAGTTGCTGGTTGCGCACAAGAGTCTGAGGATCAAGCCGATCGCCCGACTTGAAGAGTAGGTCACGGCGCACCACGCGATCGCGTGTCAACACGTGCACTTTGTTGCCTTTGCGTTCGAACCAGTTGCCGAGGGTGTCGAAGGTCTGTTGGCGTTCGATGGTAATCTCGCCGATGGTTTTGCCGGTATATGGCGCCATTAGTCGGCTCTCATCCAGCACGCGGCCGTTGACGGTGGTGTCGAGTTGGTTCTTGATGAAGAGGAGTTTGTAGAGCATACGCGGCACCGAGCGGCGGCTGGTCTTCGATTGAATGCTGTCGTAGAGCCGTTGGTTGCGTTCGGTGGTGCGGGTGTCGAGGGTATCTCGCGTGTCGTGGTTGTCGGTGACGATTCGGTCGGTAGTGTGCATATCGGGGGCTGCACCGTGTGCCATAGAGGTGACTGTCGCGGCGAGTAGCGTGATGAGTAGTATGCAGATCCGAGGATACATTGTGTCAAAGATAACGCATTTTTCGTTTAAAACGTATAAAAACGCATTGGAGCTGCGCTGTTTTTGACGCAACAAAAAGAGATGACCCTTCGGAAAAGGTCATCTCTTTTGATCGAATCGGGAGCGTTGTCTATCGCCGTCCCTCTTTTGTTGTCGGCTCTTCAGCCTGCCGTTGCTTGGTCTATCGCCGCCCCTCTTTGGCTTCGATGCACTCTGTGGCGTGGGGCACCTTCATCAGGCGCTCCTTCGGAATGAGTTTGCCGGTGGTCTTGCAGATGCCGTAGCTCTTGTTTTCGATGCGAATGAGCGCCATCTCCAAGTTGCGGATAAACTTCATCTGGTGTGCCGCCAGTCGGCCGCTCTCCTCTTTGGAGAGTGTTGCAGCGCCCTCTTCGAGCACCTTGAACGTGGGGGAGGTATCTTCGGTATCGTTGTCTGCTGTATGGGTGATCGTGGCGCGCAGCAACTCGTAGTCCGCGCGAGCGTTTTCGAGTTTTTTTAAGATAAGCTGCTTGAACTCTTCGAGTTCGATATCGCTATATCTGGTTTTTTCTTCTGCCATAGTGGTGGTTCTCTATTAGGTTTATATGTAAAAATAGCTATTATTATTGGAAGCACCAAATTTTGCACAAACTATATTCGCGTCACCGCAATTCGAATCGGCTTTTCATCGACCTCGGCATCGACAACCACCTCACCCGTCGGACTATCGCTTGCGAGAACCTCTACGGCGAGCGTTTGCGAGGCAATGTAGCTGGCAAAACGGGCAATGGCATCGGCAGCAAAGGGCTGCGGTTCGATCTCGACGCGAATTTTGTCGGTCACCTCGAAACCCGAATCTTTGCGCAGATTTTGGATTCGATTGATCAATTCGCGTGCCACGCCTTCGGCGCGCAGCTCGTCGGTGAGGGTGATGTCGAGCGCCACGGTGAGCTTGCCCTCCGAGGCGACCAACCAACCCGGCATATCTTCCGACGTGATTTCGAAGTCGGCGGGCGTGACGGTGATCTGTTCGCCCCCCAAATCGAGCACCGATGTCGCCGACGCCTCGATTTGCGCGATGCGCTCCTGCGAGAATCCGGCCGTCAGGGCGGCGATCTGCTTCATATATTTGCCGTAGCGCGGCCCAAGGGTTTTGAAGTTGGGTTTGATGCGCTTGGTGATCAGTCCTGTCGTCTGCTCGATCAGCTCCATCTGCTTGACGTTGACCTCGTTCAAGATCAAATTTTGAACGGCGGCGATGTGTGTTGCCATTGCCGGATCGAGCACCGGAATGAGGATCTTCATCAGCGGTTGACGCACCTTGATCGACACTTTGCGACGCAGTGCGAGCACCATCGACGAGAGTTGCTGCGCCAGCGCCATCATCTCTTCGAGGTTGGCGTCGATGCGTTGTGTGTCGGCCTCGGGGAAGGTCGAGAGGTGCACCGATTCGTCGGTGTGACGGCCGCTCAGGGCATTCAGATCGCAGAAAATGCGGTCGGAGATGAACGGCGCAAAGGGTGCCGAAAGCATCGACACGGTCTCCAAACAGGTGTAGAGCGTCTGATAGGCCGCCAGTTTGTCGTCGCTCATACCACCACCCCAAAAACGCTTGCGGTTGAGTCGCACGTACCAATTCGAGAGATTTTCGCCCACGAACTCTTGGATTGCGCGCGCCGCAGGGGTTGGGTCGTACTCCTCCAACGATCGTGTGACGTTGGCTACCAGTGTGTTGAGCAACGAGATGATCCAACGGTCGATTTCGGGGCGCTGTTCGACGGGAATCTCTGCCTCACGACCCGTGAAGCCGTCGACATTGGCATAGAGGGCAAAGAACGAGTAGGTGTTGTAGAGCGTGCCGAAGAATTTGCGGCGCACCTCATCAACCCCCTCGGTATCGAATTTCAGGTTGTCCCACGGCTGCGAATTGGCGATCATATACCAGCGTGTGGCATCGGCGCCGTAGGTGTCGAGCACGGTGAACGGATCGACGGCATTGCCCAAGCGTTTGGACATCTTGTTGCCGTTTTTGTCGAGCACCAAACCGTTGGAAATGATGTTCTTGAAGGCTACCGAGTCGAAGAGCATCGAGGCGATGGCGTGCAGTGTGAAGAACCAACCGCGCGTTTGATCGACCCCCTCGGCGATGAAGTCGGCCGGATAGATGGTCTGGAACTCTTGTCCGCCGTGTTCGAACGGATAATGAACTTGTGCATAGGGCATTGCGCCCGAATCAAACCACACGTCGATCAGATCGGGTTCGCGCCGCATTGGCTCACCCGTCGGTGAGAGCAGCACGATCGCATCGACCGAAGGACGGTGCAGGTCAATGTTGGCGATGGAGTAGTTCTCTTTCGACAGATCGCCGACCTTGAAATTTTTGTAGGGATTTTCGGCCATCACGCCGGCAGCAACCGACTTGTCGATCTCGGCGATCAACTCCTCGATCGAACCGATACATTTGATTTGTGTGTGGTCTTCATTGGCCCAGATCGGCAGTGGTGTGCCCCAAAAACGCGAACGCGAGAGGTTCCAATCGACCAACCCCTCCAGCCACTTGCCGAAGCGTCCCGAACCGGTCGATTCGGGCTTCCAGCGGATGGTTTTGTTGAGTTCGATCATCCGGTCGCGCAGGGCTGTGGTGCGGATGAACCACGAGTCGAGCGGATAGTAGAGCACGGGTTTGTCCGTGCGCCAGCAGTGCGGATAGGAGTGGGTGTGTTTTTCGATGCGGAAGACCTTGTTTTCGGCCTTCAGCATCACCGAAAGGTCGATGTCGAGCGTCGAATCGGACTCGGTGAGCTGTTCGTCGAAGGCATTTTTGACGAAGCGCCCGGCGTAGACCTTGTATTTGGCCTTGTCGAGGTTGTCTCTGACGAAATCGGGATCGAGATCCTCGACCAAGAAAAATTTGCCGGTACGATCGACCATTGGCAGATTTTTGCCGGCACGATCGACCATAAACAGCGGTGCAATACCTGCGGCACGTGCTGCGCGGTCGTCATCGGCGCCGAACGTTGGGGCGATATGGACGATACCCGTACCATCGGAGGTGGTGACGAAGTCGCCGGCAATGACGCGAAACGCATCACCCATCGGCTTCACCCAGTCAATCAGCTGTTTGTAGGCGATACCCACCAATTCGGCACCTGTCCACGTTTGCTCAGAAACGGAGTAGGTACCCTCCATTTTCTTGGTGAAATAGCTGTCAACCAGCTCTTTGGCCAAAATTACGGTTTGCAGCGCATCGGTGTAGGGGTTGTGGCATTTGACGGCCACATACTCGATCGAAGTGCCTACGGCCAGTGCCGTATTCGACGGCAGCGTCCACGGCGTGGTAGTCCAAGCCATCAGGTAGAGCGTTCCCTCCGCATCACCGAAGAGCTTCTCGCTCTGTGCGTTGCGGACGATCTCGAATTGTGCGGTGCAAGTTGTATCTTTCACATCGCGGTAGCAACCCGGTTGGTTTAGCTCGTGGGTCGAGAGTCCCGTTCCGGCGGCTGGCGAGTAGGGTTGGATGGTGTAGCCTTTATAGAGCAACCCCTTGTCGAAGAGCTGCTTCAAAAGCCACCACAGGGTCTCGATATATTTGTTGTCGTAGGTAATGTAGGGGTCGTCCATATTGACCCAATAGCCCATTTGGCGTGTGAGTTTCTCCCACGTACCCGTGAATTTCATCACCGCCTCGCGGCAGGTGCGGTTGTACTCCTCGATGGTGATTTTGCTGCCGATGTCCTCCTTGGTGATGCCGAGCTGCTTCTCGACGCCCAATTCGACAGGCAACCCGTGGGTATCCCAACCGGCTTTGCGGTGAACCAGATAGCCTTTTTGGGTCTTGTAGCGACAGAAAATATCCTTGATCGTGCGCGCCATCACGTGGTGAATGCCCGGCAGCCCGTTGGCCGACGGAGGCCCTTCGTAGAAGACGAAGGTGGGGTGTCCTTTGCGTGTGGAGATGCTTTTGTGGAAGGTGTCGCGTGCGTCCCACTCGCTGAGCACCTCGGTAGCTACGCCTGATAGATCGAGGCCTTTGTATTCCTTGAATTTCATATTTGCAGTTGCTTATTTTCCGATAACCTGCAAATATACAAAAAAAATTAAGAAACTAATAAATTTAAGAAGCTTCTTACCACTGACGTCTATACTCTCCGCTGGAATGGCCGAATTGTCGGTTCGTTAGGCGACTTCGGATAATTGCTATTCAAACGATTGCATCTCAATGAGCTTGGCGTAGATGCCATTGCGCGCCATCAACTCGGCGTGGGTGCCTTGCTCTACGTTGCGGCCGCGATCAATGACGATGATTTTATCGGCATTGTGAATGGTCGAAAGACGGTGGGCGATGACGATCGACGTGCGGCCTTCAAGTAACTTATTGAGAGCATCTTGCACTAACTTTTCGCTCTCGGTGTCAAGTGCCGAGGTGGCCTCGTCGAGAATCAGGATTTCGGGATTTTTCAGCACGGCGCGCGCGATCGAAAGTCGTTGACGTTGTCCGCCCGAGAGCTTTGCTCCGCGGTCGCCGATGTTGCTTTGGTAGCCTTTTTCGCACTCGCAGATGAACGAGTCGGCATTGGCGATCTTGGCCGCAGCGACGATTTCGTCGTGTGTGGCGTTGGGTTTTCCCATCGAGAGGTTGCCCTCGATGGTGTCGTTGAAGAGCACGGTATCTTGCGAGACAACGCTCATGTGGGCGCGCAGGCTCTCTTGGGAGAAGTCGCGCAACGACACACCGTCGATGCGGATATCGCCCGTCGAGGGGTCGTAGAAACGCGGAATCAGCTCGCTGAGTGTCGATTTGCCGCCACCCGAAGGTCCCACCAGCGCCACAGTTTGGCCGCGGCGCACGTCGAACGAGATGTCGTTGATCACCTCGCGGCTACCGTCGTAGGAGAAATGAACGTTGCGAAATTCGATTTTGTCTTTCAGTCCGCTAAACTCACGCGCATTGGCCTTGTCTTGGATTTCGCTCTGGGTGTCGATGATCGAGAAGACGCGTTCGCCGGCGGCAATACCTTGGTTGATGTTGGCAAATTGGTCGATGAAGGTACGCAAAGGACGTGTAATCTGGGTGAAAATGGCGATGAAAGCCAGAAATCCGCCCGGGTTGAGCATCTCTTTGGCCACCAGTGACCCACCGAAGACCAAGATCACACCGACGGCCGTGATGCCGAGGAATTCGCTCATCGGGGAGGCCAATTGTTGTCGGCGCGCCATCGAGAGGGTCAGTCGAGCCAGTTCGGCACTGATGCCGTAAAACTTCTGTTTGATATATCCGGTTGCGTTGTAGCTTTTGATGACTTTGATGCCCGACAACGATTCGTCGAGTGTGCTAACCAGTTCACCCATACGTTGTTGGTTGGTGCGTGCCGGATGACGCAGCCGCTTGACGATGCTGCCGATCAGCAACGCGACGATGGGCAGAAAAAGAATCGCGAAGAGCGACAGTTCCCACGAAATAGCGAACATTGTCACCAAGTAGCCGATGATCAGGAACGGTTCGCGAAAGGTCACCTGCAAGGTGTTGGTAATGCAAAATTGCACCACATTGACGTCCGCCGTGATTTTGGCAATGATGTCGCCCTTGCGTTGTTCGCTGAAGTAGCCGACGTTGAGATCCATCACCTTGGTAAACATCTCGTTGCGCATACGTTGCAGCGTCCGAGCACGCATATTTTCGACCGTCCACGAACCCAAATAGCGGAATAAATTGCTCAAGAAGCTGATGACGATAGCGACTCCGGCCAGCAGCATTAGCACGTTTTGACGGTCAAATTCGTGGAAAATATGGGAGTAGGCGAAGTTGAAAAGTGTGGTTACGTACTCCTTATCGAACTCCAGCGGAGGCAGCGTTTCGATGTATTCGAAGGTGTAGTTGGCGTCGAACATCGTGTTCAAAATCGGGATGATCAACATGAAGGTCAGCGAGTTGAACAGCGCATAGAGCAGTGCGTAGAAAAAGTAGGGGATCGCGTATTTTTCAATGGGGCGGGCGAAGCCTAAAAGCCGCATATATATTTTGAACATTCCGAATGGGTTGTTTGCTGATTACACAATATGGCGTCAAAGGTAGAAATTTAATGCGAGAATTGCAATATCGAAGTCGAGGTCTTGAAAATAGAGCGTCCGGAGCCTTGTGGGCACTCCGGACGTTCTAAGTTTGGTGCTTGCGGCGATTTTTTGGCGTGCCGTTAGAAGCTTCTTAATTGATGGCGTCTGTGAAATCGTTGGAGGCGGTCACGACGTTCTGGGTGTAGGTGTGACCGAAGGAGTCGGTGGCGCGCACCTCTACCTGTGCTGTCGGATTTTTGAGCTGTCCGCTGTATTGGTGGCAGCAGGGGGAGTGTCCGCTGCCTGTGGAGTGGTGTTTGACCCCGATGTGGTAGCCGCGAATCCATTGGTCGCCGTAGCTATCTGCTATTTTCGACATTGCGCCCGAAAATTTGCCATCCTCATAGAGTTCCACCTTCCAATCACTGCCGTCCATTCCAGCCGCGAAAACGTTGGCCACAATGACATTGGCACCCAAGTCATATTGGTAGGTGGCGTAGCTGCCGCCGAAAGAACCATTGCCACGGTAGAGGCGAATTTGGTAGTCGCGAGGACGCTGCGTGCCCTTGAAATAGCTATCCACGATGCGTGTGCCGTCGAATTCGTAGACCATATAGCCGTTGGGTGCACCGTCGCCACCGCACGCCGAACGCCAAAAATAGCCGCAGGCTGCACCGTGAACACGTTCCAGCAATCCGTATTTTTGAATTTTGTAGGGCTGGAAGTAGTGCGAGTGAGCCGACAGAAGATGCACGGCGGCATATTTCGACACCAACGCCAACACGCGGTCGTAGTTGCGGTAGTGGGCATTGCTGCGCAACGGAATGTGGTAATAGAGCACCACGGCTTTCGACTTGTCGACAAAGCTCAAATCCTCTTCGAGCCACGCAACCTGTTCATCGGTGAAGCCACCCACGTACTCATCGCCCGTGCCGAAGATGATGTTGTCCATACACACAAAGTGCACTTGGCCGCGGTTGAAAGAGTAGTGCGTCGGCCCCATCACATTGCGGAAGGTCTCGCCCGTGTGATCCACGGCACTCTTGTCGTGGTTGCCGATGGCCACATAGACCGGAAAGGGAATGGCACCCAATTGCCGCTTCATCAGGGTGAAACTTTCGGCGTTGCCCTTGCCGATGATGTCGCCGAGTGCCACGCCAACGATGGGCTTGGTCTCGCTGCGCAAAAGTTGGTTGATGTCGTTGACCGTTTGGTTGCGGAATCGCGTGGCTTGCTCGGTGTTGTCGGGCTGCGGATCGCCAATGCCCACTAACAGAAAACGCTTGTCATCCTGCGTGTTGCGTTGCAAGGTGAAATCTACGCGGTGGGGCGTTGTCGAGCTGCCGGTGACGGCGGTCGCTGGCGCGTAGAAAGCAGGAAAGTTGCCGAAGTGAGCGCCTGCGGAGGGGATGTTGTAGCCTGCCGGCACCGAGATGTAGACGTATTTGGCGCGTGGATTGCGTACCAATTGGTAGACACCTTTGTCCGACGAGACGGCACAGCGGAAACCATCGGTCATCACCACGCCTGCGATCGGCTTGCCGGCCTTGTCGCCGACGTAGCCGTAGAGGGTTATGCCGGCATCGGGGGTGATCTTGACCGGCTCGTCGGTATTGCCACCGCCCGAACCACCGCCGATGTTGTTGTCGGTGTCGGAATCTTTGCCACAAGCTGTGCCGAAGATCAGACACAGAAGCAGCCATAAATAAAGTGTTTTTTTCATAATGTATGGGTTTAAAAAGTGAGTCGGGCAGGTCGCACGACCCACCCTGACTCCTTTGTACAGTTGTTATTTACCAATTTGGATTCTGTTGAATTCCAGCGGTTTGTAATTCTACCAACGGCAGCGGAAAGAGGTAGTTTTTCTCCAAGAACACGCGGTCTTCCTTCCAGAAACGTTGCATTTTGTATCGGTTACCTTCGATGACGATCTTACCCTCGGGGTCAGCTACCGGACGCATACCGCAAATGCGGCGTTGTGTGCGCGGATAGGCACCATACTGTTCGAAATATTGCTGTGCCCGTTCGTCGTTCGAGCCGGCGATGGAAGCCCATTGGCTGTCTTTGGTCTGCTCGCCGATGCTGGTTGGCTCCAAATAGAGACGACAGCTCCAGAAACGCGTCTTCTCGTGGAACAACTCCACACGGCGTTCGCGGTTGATGTAGTCGAGCATCAGATCGCGGTTGGAGCTGGTGGCTGGAGGCATCTTGGCCATGAAAGCGCGTTCGCGAATGGCATTGATCAGATCGTAGATCTCCTGCGTGGGACCTGTGGTGCGCGTTACGGCCTCGGCATAGATCAGGTGAATGGTCGAAAGACGGATCAGCGGAGGACAGTCGATGCTGCTGTAATTTTGTGCACCGTCTTTGGTGTAGGCGCCGTCGATGAATTTGCGCAGGTAGTAGCCGGTCGAGGTGGCGTTGTCGCTGTTGATAGCATCGGGTGAACCGGCGGCCGTGTTGATCACGCTACCCTTGAAGGTGGCTCCGTGGTAGGTCACGTCGCGGTAAAAACGAGGGTCGCGATTGACGTAGGGGTTGCCATCGTCGTAGGCCTCGGAGAGCTGCTCGTTGGTGATCAGCCCGTTGTAGAGTGCGCGGTGGTTCTCTTTGAGCGCATAGATAGGATAGCCGTAACCGTCGGGGGCGACCACTTCGTACTCGTCGACCTGCTCCTGTACGGGCATTTCACGGGCCGAACCGCTTTTTGAAGGCGGATACATATCAATGAACCAACCTTGTGTTTTGTCGCGCAGAACGAACCAAATCCACTCGCTTTTCTTCGCTGCGAGACTCTCGTAGTCGTACATCTCCCACAAGCGGCGGTAGACCATACTGTTGTTTTCGTTTTTGCCGGCTTTGTCGGTGAAGTCGGTTTTGGGCGAGCCTTGGAAGAGCGAGAAACGAGGGGCACCGTTGACCTCGAAGTCCATTACGGCCTTGGCGGCATCGCGTGTCGCTTGCCAACGTTCGACCTTGTAGCTCTGGTAGTCGGATGCAAAGTTGCGGTTGTCGTTTTTGAGCGTTGAACCGTTGTAGAGCGGTGTGGCGGCAATCCAGCGCGCCATAGCCTTCAGTCCCAAGCAAGCTCCGCGATCGACGCGTCCGAAGTTGGAACCGATGTTCTGATCGGGTACGCGAGAGAAGGCCTCATCGCAGTCGTCGCAGATCTTTTGGATCACCTCGTGCACGTTTTCGCGCGTGAATTTGGGAACGGCATTGGGGTCGATGGCGTAGTTGACGTAGCAGCATTCGCCGTAGTTGCGTACCAAGCAATAGTGCAGGTAGGCGCGTATGAAGTAGATCTCACCGATGCGTTTGGAGAGTGTTCCCGGCTCCGAGGGAGAATCGGGCGTCTTGTACTTCTCGATTCCGTTGAGGATGGTGTTGCAGGTGTGGATGTGGGTGTAGAGTTGCTGCCACCACGGTTGGGTAATGGCGCTGTTGCTGTATGCCACGGTCTTGCTGAAGAAATCGGCATCGGGACCGTTGTCGCCGTCGTTGTACTTGTTGAACAGGTTGCCTTCGGCGGCTGAACTCTCCTCCTCGTCGCAGAGGGTCGATTCGCTGTTGTAACGCAGGTAGACCAAAGGCCGATCCGCACCGCGCAGCATAAAGTAGAGCCGGTGAACGAGACCTTCGACCTCCGGAAAACGGGTGTACATCTCTTCCTCGGTGCGTTCGCCCGAGGGGCTTTTGTCCAGATAGTTCTCGCACGCAGTAAAGGTGAGAACCGCCAAACAGAGCATAATAGCTTTATAGAGTATGCTTTTCATAATAGCTTGTTGTTTTGAGTTGTTGATGGTTAGAATGTGACGTTAACACCGAAATTGTAGACGCGTTGGATTGGGAACCACGAGCCACCGCCCGACTGCACCTCGGGGTCGTAGTCGATGTCGCCGAGGTTGTCGATGGTCAGCAAGTTGAGTCCTTGGACGTAGAAACGCACATTTTGGATGTTGGCCTTGGCTAACCAGCGTTTGGGTAGGCTGTATCCGATCTCCACGTTCTTCAAACGTACATAGGTCGCGTTGTAGAGGAACAAATCGGAGTCTGAATTCTTGTTGTTGTTGTGGACGCCGTAGTGCAAAGCCGGATATTTGGCCGTGGCAGCTGTTTCGGGTGTCCAACGCTGCATATGCATCTGCTTGACCTTACCCACGCGGTTTTGGTCGAAGAGTGGGAAGTCCCACACGGCGGCGTAGCTCAACTGCACGGAGCAGAGTGCCGAACCTTGGAAGAGCATACTGAAGTCGAAGTTTTTGTACTGGATGCCCAACGGAAGTCCGAATTGGAGTTCGGGCATACGGGGGTTGCCGGTGGCTGCGCGGTCGTAGTTGTTGACCACGCCGTCGCCATTGAGATCCTTGTAGACGACATCACCCGGGCCTACGGTTCCCCACTGACCGAAGCCGCTGCCGCCGTTCATCGCGTTGAGCATATTGGCCTCGTCTTGGTCGGCAACGAAGTGATCGAAGATGTAATCAATGTGCTCTCCGATGCGTTTGCCGGTCTCCTGCCGCCACGTGCAGTGGCGGCCGTTGCCGTCGACGTAGGCGATTTCGTTGGCGAAGACCACTTTGTTGCGCGCGAAGGTGACGTTGGGCTTGAGGTAGTAGCGGACGTGGCGACCGATGTTGCCGGTCCAGCCTACCTCGACCTCGAAGCCGTGGTTGTCAACAATACCCGAGTTGATGAGTGGTGCTTTCTGTCCTACGATATAAGGGAATCCGAGTTTGTTGCTGCCCGACAGGTCGGTGATGATGTCGTAGCGGTGCTCGCGGAAGTAGTCCAGCGAGAAGGTCAGCCGCTGTCCGAAGAGCGAAGCGTCGAGTCCGATGTTGAACTTGCGCGCCTTCTCCCACGTCAGGTTGGAGTTGGCGAAGATGCCCTCCTCGTAGGCCGTTTCATAGCTTTGAAGCGTCTCGCCGAAGTAGTTTTTGAACTCCTCACCGTATTTGTAGGTTTGCAGGTAGGCGAAGCGCAATTTTCCGACCTGATCGCTGCCGACCAAACCATAGGAACCGCGCAATTTGAGCATATTGATCCACTTGACGTTTTTCATGAAGTTTTCACGGGAGATGACCCAGCCCAATGATCCGGCCGGGAAGACGCCGAAACGCATACCCGGGGCGAAGTTCTCCGAACCGTTGTAACCCAAGTTGAACTCAGCCAAGTACTTGTTGGCGTAGGAGTAGGTGGCACGTACGGCCAAACCCGTGTAGCGGAATGGAATTTGGTTGCCGATGATCTTGCTTTGCTGGTACCACAACATCATGGCCGAGACGTTGTGTTGTCCGAATGTGCGCGCGTAGTCCAGACGGGCTTGCAGACGCGATGTTCCCTCGGGATCGGCGTTGCTCAGCGTCGAGCTGGGGGCTGCGTCGATCGTTTGGTTGTTGGCGGTGGTGAAGATACCGTTTTTGACCCAATAATCGGGATCGTTTTTCCAAGCCGAAACGCCTTGACCGTCCAATTTCCACGTTGCATAACCCGGATAGGTGTAGTTGGCGATGCTTTTGGTGTCGACCTTGTGGGCTTTGGTGTGGCCGTTCATCGCGTCGTAGGAGAACTGCGCTTCGACCGAAAGTCCCTTGGTGATGAAGTCCAGATCGTGGGAGAGCTTGAACGAACCGTTGAGGTAGCGGCGTGTGCGTGTGCTGTAACCCGAACGCGCCAACTGTCCGTACATATTGTAACGGTGCTCATCGTCGGCATAGAGCAGGCTGCCGCCGTTGTTCTCGAAGTCGGCATCGTTGATGCCATTGTTGTTGTTGTAGATGTGAATGGGCAGGTAGGGCGGTTGCGTGTTGGCCAACTCGATGATGTTGTTGGCCGAGGCTCCCGGGTAGGTGAAATCGGTGATGCGTGCCCCTAAATCGACCGAGATGCGCAGCCGCTTGGTGGCGTTGACATCAACGTTGGCGCGGAAGTTATAGCGCGAGAAGGAGTTGTCGTTGTCTTTGGTCGAGAAGTGGTAGTTGCCGCCTTGGTGGAAGTAGTTGCCCAAGATGAAGTAACGCACACGTTCTGTGCCGCCACGTACCGAGATGCTGTAATCCTGCGTCACCGAGGGACGGAAGGCGTAGTCGAAATAGTCGTAGTCGTAACCCAGTCCATCGGAGTTGTCGCCGCGTGCGTTGCGGTAGTTGGTAATCGCCTGCGCCGAGAATAGATCGAGTTTGGTGGGGTCAAGACCCGGATTGTCGTTGCGAATGGCTTCGTTGTAGAGTGTTGCGTAGTCGGCCGAACCCAAATAGGAGGGAAATTTGATCGGCTCGCTGACGCCTACCGAGGCTTTGAAATCGACGGTGGGTTTCTCACCGGTACGACCGCGTTTGGTAGTCACCACGATCACACCGTTGGCACCGCGAATACCGTAGGGTGCTGTGGCCGATGCGTCTTTGAGGATGGTTAACGTCTCGATCTCGTCGGCAGCCAAGTAGCTCATATCGCGCTCGATACCGTCGACGATGGTGATGACATCCTTCGAACCATAGGTGGCCAGACCGCGGATGTTGACCTGCGAGACGTCGTTACCGGGCTCTCCACCCGAAAATTGATTGACCATCAGACCCGGCATACGACCGGCCAAGGCGTTGTTGATGTTGGCCGTGGGCGACTGCTTGAGGTCTTTGGTGGTGACCGTGGCGATGGATCCGGTGATGGTGGCTTTGCGCTGCACGTTGTAACCTACAACGACCACATCTTCAAGGGCTTTGCTGTCTTCGACCATCACGATGTCGATCCGTGTACGGCTGGCGACGGGAATCTCCTGCGGAGCATAGCCGATGAACGACACGGTGATGGTGGCTTCGGCGTAGGGTAGTGAGGTGCTGAAGTTGCCATCGACGCCCGATGTGGTACCGGTGTTGGTACCCTTGACCAAGATTGTGGCACCAACGACGGGCGCACCTTGTGCGTCGCGCACCGATCCGGTGAGTTTCAGCGATTGCGGAGCCGCCTTTGCAGGAGCTGCCGTGCAGACCGCAGCCCCTCCGGCCGAGAGAGCCGGAGTGAGCAGCAGTGTGCAAATTGCAAGTATTGCTATTGTGCGATTCATAGTTCGAAGTTTTGTTGGGTTATTGCTTATTAATGGTGATTTTGGTTGCAGCCGAATTGTCTTTGGTGAGCTGGTCACATTGGGTCGGATCCACAGCTTCCGAGTTACCATCGAGGGGCGGTTGGAAGATGTAGACGGGTTGAGCGGCATAGTTCGAGCCGGTCGTTATGGTGATGTTGCCCGTGTTGGCCGAGGTGAGAATGGTCGCTTTGGAGTCTGCCTTTTCGAGAATGACAAGGCCTGCCACCAATGGGAAGATCGGTTTCTTTGGGTCGTTGTTGGTGTCGGTGATATTCAACGCACCTTCGTTGCGACACGAGGTAATGGTGATCGTGCTGGCCTTACCGACGGTGCCGATCAGGCCTGAGGCGCGGTATTTGGCGATGCCCGAAACTCGTCCCTTGTTGACACAGTTGATCAATGCGTTTTTGCCAAGGGCTGCACCCATGAATCCGGCGATGGTGTTGACGTCTGCGCCGCTCTTCGAGGTGGAGATGTTGCCTTCGTTTGAACAGTTCTTGATCTCATTGTCCAAACCCTTTTCCGCCACACCAATCACACCACCCATCATAGTGCTGGAGGTGAATATGTCGGCGTAGTTGTGGCAGTTGTCCATACGCAGCGAATATTTGTCGGCACCACCACTGTCACCGCTGCCGCCGACAATGCCACCAATGCGTCGACTTTCGTAGAGGTCGTCTCCGGTGATGGTTCCGTAGTTTTTACAGTTGGTGATTGTTCCGTAACCACGACCCAAAATGCCGCCCAAAGCGTAGATGTATGTTTCGCTATCTTTCTTTGCATTTTTAAAGGACCAGCTGATCGCACCTCGGTTGGTCAAATTGGTGTAGGTCCAATTCGACAGGGCGTTGCCGCCCGTGATGCCGCCATACTCGCAGTTGCTTGCCGTCATAAAGAAAGGCATATCAATGTTCATCTGGGTTTCGCAGTCGGTGAACGATCCCTCTGAATCGGTGGCCAGCTCCCCGACAATACCGCCGAAACGCCACATATAGCTAAACTCTGTTGCGCCCTTGACCACCAAGTTGGCATAGGATGCAGCCTCGGAATAACCGATCAGGCCGCCCCAAACTGAGGCCGCATCGTATTTGCCGGAGACATCGGCCTTGCAACTCAAAGCAAGCTGTGCTGTGATGTTTTTGAGGGTTGCACCTTTGTTTATAGCTGCCAATGCACCGCACGTGCTCTTGGTCTTTTGGGTGGTGGTGATTGTCGCGTTGAGCGTGAGGTTGCTGATGTGCGCACTCGGTGCGAGATAACCGAACAGACCCAGCATTGCGTTTGCAGGGGTTTCGTCGGATGCCGTGATGCTGTATGTCAGCGTGTGATTCTGTCCGTCGAAGGGGAAGGTAATGGCGTGGGCTTCGTCGCCGTCGCCAATCAGGATCGGATCGGTGATGGAGCTTAAGTCGATGTCGTTCAACAGCACCACACTGCCCGATTGAACCTCACCGACGGTGACCAGTCCGCCGCGAAGAGCCGTGCTCAAAGCCTTGATTTGATCGAGGGTCGAAAGTCCGAGTCCAAGGGTGACCGAGGCGGTTGATTGAAGCCCTACCGGTGATACGAGGTCGATTTTCAACGCATCGAGTGCGGCAAAAGAGGTGGCAACATCGAGTGCCGGAGCGGTGACCGTGATCTTGCTGGCGGCAAGGTCGATAACAGCTTGCCAGCCCGCAGGAAGATACGACACGGTGGCTGTCCCGACATTCTTGGCGTCGATGGGAATGTCGATCGCTTTGCCCAATTGGCAATTATAAGAGGTGTGCTCGAAGTTGATGACCGGTAGCTCGGTGAAAAGCTCTACGGCAAGGGTGGTTGCCGCGCCGGCTGTTCCGCGCAAACTCCGTGGAGTGACGACCACGTTGCCCTTCTTATCGAAGTCGCTGCCCTCGGTCGGAGCGGTGACGGTGATCTGGTTGTTGTCCAGATCGGCCTTGGTTGTCCAGCCTTTGGGTGCTGCCAAATCCACCGAGGCCGTATTGGTCTGCGTGAATGAGTAGACCTTCTGCCGTCCGTATGCAAAGGCTTGGGTGCCTTCGATTTCCGCAGGTACCATCGTCAACGTTACATCTTTTTCGATCGTCGCCACAGGAACGGTAAATCGCAGTGTGCGACCGTCTTGGTGGGTGATGTCGATGATCACGTCACCCGAAGCCTCGGCGTTGAGGTTGGTGAACTGGGGTGCCGTAATGGCAAAATGGCGCGAGCTGGGAACCAATTCGCACAACCAACCAGTTGGTTTGGTGATTTTGACGTAGTTGATGTTGCTGCTATGAACCTTGTAACTCCGGTTTGCACCGAATTCGAAGGTCTGTGTGACGCCTTCAATAGCAGTTCCTTGCTCGTCGAGAATTTCAATCTTGATATCCTCAGGATCGCTGGGAATATCGTTGTAGCTGCACGCTGTTGTCACTACCAGCAGAAACATCACTAAAAATAGCTGTGTTTCTTTGTAGATTTTCATCATAACGAATGTTTTAAGTGAATGGTTTTGTAGTTGGGTTAATTGTAATTCGATTTATTTATCAGTCTCAAAGATAGCCATAATTGTAAACCCATTTCTTTCGGCAAATCGAAATATAGTGGTTTTGTTGGCTTAACGTACTGATACAAAAATAGAAACGCCTGCATCAGCAGGCGTTTTATATAGTTGGTAAAAGATCTGTTTTTGTATTTTATTGCGTTTTCTATGCTTTTTCGCCCCTTTCAGGAACAGTTCGCATTGCTATATTCATCACTTTGTGCTCAAAATCGTTGCGTTCTCCTTGCGCTCCATTGCGCATTTTGGTGCGATAGGTGAAAATTGTGGCCTTGGAGCAATGCAAAAATTCGGCAATTCGTACCGAATTGGTGATGCCCAATCGCAGTGCGGCCAAGATGCGCAGTTCGGTGGTCAACCCCCCCCCTTGGATGACCGAAAATCGGTTGTCGGGGGTGAGTAGTGTGTTGACTTGTTCGACAAAATCGGGAAACATACCCAAAAATGTAGTGTCGAAATGTTGGTAGAATTTCTTGTATTCGTGTTCGATAAATAGGGGCGAGCGCAGAAAACTGACCGTCTTGTCGATTCCGCTTTTGTTGGCGATGCGGTAGGCATTTTGACGATACTCTTCGAGCATACTGATGTAGGAGGTGCAGAGGTTCATATAACCCCCAATGTACCCGTCTTTGATGTTTGACAACTCGGAAAGTTTTGTGTTCTTTGTGTTTAGCTCGATGTTTGCCTGCGACAGAAAGTCGTTGGCTACTTGTAACCGATCGGTCAAACTGCTGATTTTGCGGTTTTTGCGAATCTGCAATCGCGCCATAACCATCAACAAAACCGTGAGTAGGCCAAGCACCCAAATCATATAATTGAGGTTTGTTTTTTGGCGTTGGATGCGCTGGATGTAGGCGTCGTTGATCTCTTTCGACAGCGCCGTGGCCGATTGGATGCGTTCGAGGGCGTGGCTGGCAACGGCATCCTCGACCACACTGTTGATGCAGCGGTTGGCAAGGGTCAAATCGTCCTCACCAAGCAGCAGATGCGCCAAGTCGCGAATAGCCACGCCGTCGCGCACGGGAGCGCGGAGGTCGCAGATGGCCGCCATAGTCAAGTAGCGCAACGTGCTGTCGCGGCTGTTGGGCATTTTGCGGTAGATGCGTGCGATTTCGTAGGCCAGAGGTGCCAGACGGGTGTATTTACGCTCTCGCTCGAGCAGTGGTTTGGTGTATTGAAGAGCCTCTTCGTAGCGCTGTTGCTCCTCCAAAAGGCGCGACATTTCGATGGCATAGGTCATCCGATTGGGGCTGACCGATTGAAGCACCGAATCGCGATAGGCGCGCGCAATGATGCGGTAGCGTTGTGACAAGGAGTCTCGAATTTCGTAAAATGCCTTGTGCTCGAACATCAGCCGACACGCACCGTAGTAGGCATCTTTGCGTGCCCACTCGAACCATTTTTCGCGTACAATTTGCAAATTTTCGGCAGCATCGGTGAGCCTGTTGGAGGCGATGTTGAGCCTCGACAGCCGAATGTGAATGTTGCAGAGGGCTGCGTAGTCGTTCAATGCGGTGGCTGTGCGATGCGCTTTGTAGGCGTAAACATAGGCCGTATCGACGTTGTGTTTGGAGTAGAGCGCCATAAGTTGCAGCGTGGCTCGAAGTTGCTGTCGGAGTTTGGGAGCACGGTGCATATAGCCGACGATCGAGTCGATACGTTGTTGTTGCTGTTGTTGATAGAGCGTCTTGTCTTTGAACGAATGTTCGAGAATCCGCAGCAAAATTTTGGTGTCGTGGGCTGCTAAATGGTCATCTTTGGGGAGCGAACGGGTGCAGGCGACCGCCAATAAAAGGCAGCCGGCCAGTGAAATCAAAACCTTGGTTGAGATTGTAACTTTCATTTTCCGCCGTTTAGACAAAAATAACGAAAGTTTTTTGAGAAACCAAATTTGCAGCTTCGAATCCTTGGGAGATTGCGCCTTTTTTTCGGTTGCGTTTACGCGCCAATCCGCTCCTATTGAGGTTGGTAGCCCGTGTCTTGTTTGTGGTGGGCAGCATCGTTGGCGGCGGCGACGGCCAGCAAATCGCAACGGTTGTTCTCGGTCGTGTCGGCGTGGCCTTTGACCCAAACGAAGCGTACCTTGTGGCGGCGGTAGGCGCGCAAAAAGCGCATCCACAGATCGGGATTTTTCTTGTCGGCGAAGCCTTTTTTCTCCCAACCGAAGAGCCACCCTTTGGTCACAGCATCGACCACATACTTCGAATCGGAGTAGATGGTGACCTCCGAGCCGTCAAATTTCAGCGTTTCGAGTGCCGCACAGACCCCCATTAGCTCCATTCGGTTGTTGGTGGTGAGTCGAAAACCCTGCGATAGCTCCTTGCGGAAGCGTCCCGAAATGAGCACAACCCCGTAGCCTCCCGGCCCGGGGTTGCCCAATGCGGAACCATCGGTGTAGATGGTAATTGCGGCCATTAAGAAGCTGTTTTAATTTTATTGATAACAAAATTATTGAATGAATTTAAAACAGCTTCTAAAGATCCTCTATCTGCTCTATGATGGCTGCGATCTTAGCCTCGGCATCGGCCTGCTTTGCGCGTTCGGTGGCCACAACCTTTTCGGGTGCAGAGGCCACAAACCGCTCGTTCGACAACTTTTTGAGCACACTGGCCAGAAAACCTCGGTTGTAGGCCAGCTCCGCGGTGAGTCGTTCGAGTTCGGCGTCGGCGTCGATTCTACCGACCATCGGCACGAAATATTGGGTCGTTTTGACGATGAAAGCCACCGCGGCCGACCTCTTTTCGGTCACCGATTCGATCGACGAGAGGTTGGCCATTTTGAGCAGTATGGGGGCGTACTCTGCCGGATAATTCTCATCGGCAATCACGTGTAGTGTCAACGCCTCTTTTTGCGGTATATTCTTCTGATTGCGGACGTTACGAACGGAAGAGATCACCTCTTTGGCCAATTCAAAACGCGCCAAAATGTGCTCGTCAAGCTTGTCGGATTCGGGCATTGGTGCCACACAAATCGACTCGCCGTCACGTCGTGGCATCAGATCCTGCCAAATTTCCTCGGTGATGAAGGGTATGAAGGGGTGCAAAATGCGCATCAGCGCATCGAAGAAACGGCTGGTGGCGTTGAACGTCGCGCGGTCGATGGGGCTTTGGTAGGCAGGCTTCACCATCTCGAGGTAGAGACCGCTGAAGTCGTCCCAAAAGAACTTGTAGGCCACCATCAGCGCCTCCGAAATACGATAGGAGCGGAAATTGTCGGCGATGTCGATCAACGCTTTGTCGAGTGCCTGATCGAACCACTCCACCGCCAAACGGTTGTTGTCGTCGGGCGTCAGCGTTTCGTCCACTGGCCAGCCATTGATGAGTCGGTAGGCGTTCCAAATTTTGTTGCCGAAGTTGCGACCCTGTTCGCAAAGTCCTTCGTCGAACATCACATCGTTGCCGGCCGACGACGAGAGCAGCATCGCCACACGCACACCGTCGGCGCCGTATTGTGCGATCAGCTCCAGCGGATCGGGCGAGTTGCCCAGCTGCTTCGACATCTTGCGTCCCTGTTTGTCGCGCACAAGCCCCGTGAAGTAGACGTTGGAGAAGGGTTTTTGGTTGCGGAACTCATATCCGGCCATAATCATACGTGCCACCCAAAAGAAGATGATGTCGGGTGCGGTGACCAAATCGTTGGTGGGGTAGTAGTAGTTGATCTCTTTGTTGTCGGGGTCACGGATGCCGTCGAAGACCGCGAGAGGCCACAACCACGAGGAAAACCACGTGTCGAGCACATCTTCGTCTTGGTGCAGATCGCTCATTCGCAACGTATCGTCACGCGAAATTCGGCGTGCTTTGACGACCGCCTCACGGAGCGTCGGAGCCACCACATAATCACCACACGGCATATACCAAGCTGGAATTTGCTGACCCCACCACAACTGACGCGAGATGCACCAATCTTTGATGTTCTCCATCCAGTGACGGTAGGTGTTTTTGTATTTTTCGGGCACAAAGCTGATCGCATCCTTCAGCACGGCTTCGGTGGCTGGCTTGGCCAACTTCTCCATCGAGAGGAACCACTGTTGCGAGAGTTTTGGCTCAATGGCCACCCCCGTGCGCTCGGAATAGCCGACGTTGTTGGTGTAATCTTCGGTCTTTTCCAAGAGACCTGCAGCGGCCAAATCCAACTCGATTTGCTTGCGCACCTCGAAGCGATCTTGACCGACGTACAACTTGCCCTTTTTGTTGATGGTTCCGTCGTCGTTGAAGATGTCGATCACATCAAGGTGGTACTTCTCGCCCAACTTATAGTCGTTCACGTCGTGTGCCGGCGTGACTTTGAGTGCGCCCGTACCGAACTCTACATCAACATATTCGTCGCGTATGACCGGAACCGATCGGCCGACGAGCGGCACGATAACCCGCGCATCGGCAGGTAGGTCGGTGTAACGCTTGTCGTTGGGGTTGACGCAGAGCGCCGTATCGCCCATAATGGTCTCGGGGCGTGTCGTGGCGACGATGATCACCCGATCGGAACCCTCGACTTGGTAGCGCAGGTAGTAGAGTTTGCCGTGCGACTCCTTGAAGACCACCTCCTCGTCGGAGAGCGCCGTTTGAGCCGCCGGATCCCAGTTGACGATGCGCACGCCACGGTAAATTTTGCCTTTGTCGTGGAGGTCGCAAAAGACTTTGATGACACTTTCGGTGCGGATGTCGTCCATCGTGAAGCAGGTACGATCCCAGTCGCACGAAGCGCCCAACGTGCGCAACTGTTTGAGGATCACACCGCCGTACTTCTCCTTCCACTCCCAAGCATACTTCAGAAACTCTTCACGCGAAAGATCCGATTTCTCGATACCCATTTCGCGTAACATCGCCACCACTTTGGCTTCGGTGGCAATCGAAGCGTGGTCCATACCCGGTACCCAGCAAGCATTTTTGCCCGACATACGGGCGCGACGCACCAGCACATCTTGCAATGTGTTGTTGAGCATATGCCCCATATGGAGCATACCGGTGACGTTGGGGGGCGGAATGACGATCGTATAGGGTTCGCGTTTATCGGGTTCCGAGTGGAACAAATCGTTTTTAATCCAGTAGTCGTACCATTTCGCCTCGATCTGTTGGGGCGTGTATTTGTCTGCAATTTGCATAGAGCCTCTATTTTTCTTTGAAGTTGAGCCGCAAAGTTATTAACATTCTCTCAAAGATAAAATAAAATCTGATGAAAAATAGTTATCTTTGCAACATTATATAGTTTGGAGAAGAAAGTTATGAGTAGAAAAGATAAATTCGAAACGATTGAAATGGATGATTTGAACGGGCTGCCCGAGTTGTTCGACGGCACCCATCACGTGATCCCCATTGTGACCGGTGGCGACGAGCCGATCAAAAAGGTCGAAATTCCCGAAATCATCCCCATTCTGGCCCTGCGTAGTTCGGTGCTCTTTCCGGGTGCCATTACCCCCATCACCGTGGGTCGCGACAAAAGCATCAGTTTGGTGCGCGCCGTGAATGCCGACGGTGGCATCTTGGGCGCTGTGCTCCAGCGCGAAAGCGATGTCGAAGATCCCGAGCCAGACGATATGTATAAGGTCGGAACGGCCGCGCGGATTGTCAAGATTTTGGAGATGCCCAACGGCAATCTGACGGTGATTTTGAACGGTTTGGAGAAGATCGAAATCGACGAATATGTCACCACGGATCCCTACTTCAAGGCGCGTGTGACGGCGCTCCACGATACAATGCCCGATATGCACAGCATCGAATTTGAGGCTTTGGTGGACTCCATTCGCGACGTGGCGTTGAACATCATCAACGTCTCGCCCAATATGCCCAAAGAGGCGGCTTTTGCCATCAAAAATATCGACTCCAAGCGCGGCATTATCAACTTCATCTGCTCCAACCTCGAACTTTCGGACGAGGATCGACAGGCGTTGCTGGAGGCTCCCGGACTGCTGGCTCGTGCGCGTAAACTGCTCGAAATCTTGATCCGCGAGCAGCAGCTTGTCGAACTCAAAAACGAGATTCAGGAGCGCGTCAAAATGGAGATCGACAAACAGCAACGCGACTACTACCTCCAACAGCAGATGCGCACCATTCAAGACGAGTTGGGCGACGGTAACGACGCTGATATAGAGCGAATGCGCGAGGCGGCAACCAAGAAAAATTGGCCGAAAGAGGTCGGTGAGATCTTCGCCAAGGAGTTGCAGAAGATCGAACGGCTGAATCCTGCGGTGGCCGAATTCTCGGTGCAAATGACCTACCTGCAACTGCTGCTGGAGCTGCCTTGGAACGACTGCACCCAAGATAAACTCGACCTGACGTGTGCTCGCGAGCAACTCGACCACGACCATTTTGGGCTGGAAGAGGTCAAGGATCGTATCTTGGAACATTTAGCTGTCATCAAACTCAAAGGCGACCTCAAATCGCCCATTCTTTGCCTCTATGGCCCTCCGGGAGTGGGTAAAACCTCGCTCGGCAAGTCGGTGGCTGCGGCTTTGGGGCGCAAATTCGGCCGTATTTCGTTGGGCGGTCTGCACGACGAAGCCGAGGTGCGCGGACACCGCCGCACCTACATCGGCGCGATGCCCGGACGAATCATCCAAACCATCAAACGTTGTGGTTCGTCGAATCCGGTGATCATCCTCGATGAGGTGGACAAAGTGACGGCCAACAACCACGGCGATCCGTCGAGTGCTCTGTTGGAAGTGCTTGATCCCGAGCAGAATACGACTTTCCACGACAACTACATTGATATGGAATACGACCTGTCGAAGGTGCTCTTCATCGCCACGGCCAACAACATCGGCAACATCTCACCGGCACTTCGCGACCGAATGGAGATGATCAACATCGCAGGTTACCTAATCGAGGAGAAGGTGCGCATTGCCCAAGATCACCTGCTCACCAAGCAGCGTGAGGCGCACGGCATCAAAGAGCACGAAATGCTGCTTTCGGATGCGGTGATCGAGCAGATCATCGCCGGCTACACACGCGAAGCTGGGGTGCGCTCGCTCGACAAAAATTTGGCCAAGATTGCCCGTTCGCGCGCCAAGCAAATCGCTTTCGATGAGGCTTTTGCCCCCGAAGTGTTGGCAACGGATCTCGAAAAGATTTTAGGAATGCCCAAATTCCTCAAAGAGGAGTACGAGGTGGGTGGTATGACCGGTGTGGTGACCGGCTTGGCGTGGACGGAGGTCGGCGGCGACATCCTCTATATCGAATCAATATTGACTCCGGGCAAAGGCAAAATCAGCCTGACGGGTAACTTGGGCGACGTGATGAAGGAGTCGGCAACCATTGCCCACGAATGGGTTATGGCGCATTGCAAGGAGCTGAATATCGACCCGGCGATCTTTGAAAAGAACGACCTCAATATCCACGTGCCCGAGGGTGCAATTCCCAAGGATGGTCCTTCGGCCGGCATCACGATGGTGACCTCGATTGTCTCGACTTACACGGGTCGCAAGGTGCGTAACCGACTGGCTATGACCGGCGAGACTACTTTGCGAGGTCGCGTAATGCCTGTGGGTGGTGTGAAAGAGAAAATTTTGGCGGCCAAACGCGCCGGCATCACCGAGCTGATTCTCTCGGAAGAGAACCGCAAAGATATTGCTGAAATCAAACCTGAATATGTTGCAGGACTGACTTTTAACTACGTCAGGACGAACGATGATGTGTTGAGATTGGCATTAGAATAAGTTGTTTTTGTTGTGATAAGCTGCCGTTTGCGGCACATCCCTCATTCGTCCCGAACGGGAAATACCTTTGTATGTCCCGTCCGTGCCGAATTTTACGATGCCCCACAACCGACAACTTCTGACAACAAACCGATGGAATATGAACGAGTTATAAGCTGCCGTTTGCGGCACATCCCTCATTCGTCCCGAAAATATGTCAGGTCGTAAGTTTATTACACTTGCAATCAACGTTTTATCTACGGCGATTGCTGCATTGATCGTTGCGCGCCACACAACGACTATCTACCCCTATCCGATTGTAGCGTCGCTGCTGGCGGTCAACATCTTGACGCTACTCGTGGCGTGGAAACACATCGGCTACACGCGCCGTGGACGCACCACGGAGGCCATGATGCTCATCGTTGGGTCGCTCGTCCCCTTGGCAACATTCTACACGTTCATCTCCACGGAGGGCGATGCGATGTCGACGACAATGCAAATTGTCGCATACTGCGCAGGTCAGATAGTGTGGGTCGTAGCGATTGATATAACACCCGACTGGGTTGGTGGCATCCGACAGCGCCGAGCCGAAGTGAGAGCACTCTCGGGCAAACAGAAATTCGCATCGCGCGACGAGGTGATACGCGAGAATAAGAGAGAAAAGTAATGCAAAAGAGTTATGAACCAGATACGTGTAAATGATAAGCTGCCGTTTGCGGCACATCCCTCATTCGTTTTATTGCGCTTGCGCCAAAAAGAATCTTTTAAGGTATGAAATTCATTGCAATTATTCCTGCGCGCTATGCGTCGACGCGTTTTCCCGGCAAGCCGCTGGCGCTGCTGGGTGGTAAACCTGTGATCCAACGGGTCTATGAACAGGTTCTTGGGGTGTTGGACGATGCGGTGGTGGCCACCGATGATGCGCGGATTTTCGATGTTGTGCGCGCTTTTGGCGGCAAGGTCGAAATGACCTCGATCGACCACAAAAGCGGCACCGATCGCTGCTATGAGGCCTACTGCAAACAGGGTGAACCTTATGATGTTGTGGTCAATGTGCAGGGTGATGAGCCGTTCATTCAGGCCTCGCAACTCGAAGCGTTGAAGCGTTGTTTTGACGATCCGACCACCGATATTGCCACCTTGGTGAAGCCTTTCACCGAAGCCGATGGCTTGGCGGCACTCGAAAACCCCAACTCCCCGAAGGTGGTGCTTGACGCCCAGTCGCGCGCCCTCTATTTTTCGCGTTCGGTGATCCCCTACCTGCGCGGTGTGGAGCGGTCGGAGTGGCTTACGCGTCATACCTTTTATAAGCACATTGGAATTTACGCCTTTCGTGCGGAGGTGCTGCGTGCAGTGACCGCGCTGCCACAGTCGCAGCTCGAAAAGTCCGAATCGCTCGAGCAACTGCGCTGGCTGGAGAATGGTTATAAGATTGGTGTCGGCATCTCCAATGTGGAGACCATTGGCATTGACACGCCCGAAGACCTTCGGAAGGCCGAGGCCTTTTTGAAATTAAAAAATTAGCAATTAAGAATTAAAATTCAAATAATAGCTTATCTTTGTTATTGCGAAAGCGTCAAGGAGATAAGTGAAAACATTGGTGTGCAGTTTATTGCTAATTATTAATTGTCGATCTTAATTATTAATTAATTTTATGAACATAAAATTCATCGCCGGACCTTGTGTCATCGAATCTGCTGAACTGCTTGATACCGTGGCTGAACGCTTGGTTGCGATCAACAAAAAACTGGGCACGGACATCATCTTCAAAGCCTCGTTCGACAAGGCCAACCGTACGTCAATCTCGGCTTTTCGTGGGCCGGGGCTTGAAAAAGGGCTGCAAATGCTTGCGGACGTGCGTTCGAAATGGGGGTTGCGGTTGCTGACCGACATCCACGAGGCGTGGCAGGCGGCGCCCGTCGGTGAGGTGGTCGATGTGATTCAGATTCCGGCGTTTTTGTGTCGCCAAACCGACCTGCTCATTGCGGCGGCAAAAACCGGTAAAACGGTGAATATCAAGAAAGCACAATTCCTTTCGGGCGTTGATATGCTGTATCCCTACCAAAAGGCACTTTCGGCCGGAGCCAGCGATGTTTGGCTTACAGAGCGCGGTAATAGCTTCGGCTACAACAATTTAGTGGTCGATTTCCGCAATATTCCCGATATGCTCCACATTGCGCCCACGGTGGTGATGGATTGTACCCACTCGGTGCAGCGTCCCGGTGCGGCAGGCGGTAAGACGGGCGGCAACCGTGAATTTGTGCCTGCTATGGCGCTGGCAGCCAAGGCATTTGGAGCTAACGGATTTTTCTTTGAGGTGCACCCCGATCCCGATCGCGGCTTGAGCGATGCGCCCAATATGTTGTACCTTGACGACTTGGAGAACCTCATCAAAACATTGATATAATGACTGATACAACCAAAGCGCAGATTCTCGATCTGGCTCGCAAGACCATTCATACCGAGATGCTGGCACTCAAACATATGGAGGAGGGGCTGGACAACCAGTTCGCCACGGCCGTCGAATTGATCCTTTCGAGCCAAGGTAAATGTATCGTCACCGGAATGGGCAAATCGGGGCTTGTGGGGCGCAAAATCGCCGCTACACTTGCCTCCACCGGTACGCCGAGTTTTTTCCTCCACCCGGGCGAAGCGTTCCACGGCGACTTGGGTATGATCTCCAAGGAGGACATCATTTTGGCGCTCTCCTATTCGGGTGAGACCGATGAAATTCTCAAAATTGTTCCTTTCATCCACGCCAATGGCAATCGGATCATCTCAATGACCGGCAATGCCGAGTCGGCGCTGGCCAAAAATTCCGACGTGCATCTCGACGTTGCGGTGCGTACCGAGGCGTGCATTTTACACCTTGCGCCGACCTCGTCAACCACGGCGCAGATCGCGATGGGCGATGCACTGGCCGTGTCGCTGATGCAGATGCGCAGCTTTACGAGCATTGATTTCGCACGCTTGCATCCGGGCGGCAGCCTCGGCCGTCGCTTGTTGATGACCGTGGGCAATGTGATGCGCGCCCACGACCTGCCGGTTGTGAGTCCCGATTGTCCGGCCACCGAGATGATCCACGCGATCAGCAAGGGTGGGCTGGGGTTGATCATCATCTGCGATCACGAACAGTTGCTGGGTATCGTCACCGACGGTGACGTGCGTCGGGCTATGGAGCGTCTGCGTGGCGAGTTTTTCAATATCAAGGCCTCCGACATTGCCACGATGAACCCCAAAACCATTGCTGCCGACGAGAAGCTGATCGAAGCCGAGAAGATGATGACCCGCAACAAAGTCACCTCGTTGCTGGTGACCGATGTCAGTGGCAAATTGGAGGGTGTCATCCAAATTTACGACATCAAATTGTAGCGTTTCGATTCGGTTCGGTGTGGTTGTTGCTTGTGGTGGAGTAAATTCTATCGACTATGGCAACCACTTACAAAGTACAGAATCGGCTCTCATCGGAAGCGCGAAACGAATTGAAAGATAGTGATTTCGGGATACCTGAATTGCGCGAATACCCTTTGATTGATCGTGAGCACCTCCGTTTTGCCGAAGCACATTTCCGTTTTGCGCCCGTTGATCGCAAACATTTATTGGCGCAACGTATCTTGGCACGAGCCGCGCAATTGGGGATCCAAGTGCATAGCCCGACCGTCCTCGCTTGGGCACGTGGGCATAAAACGCACCAGTGAGGTAATTTTAGGCTTTTTCGGCTCCTGTTTTCACCCTGAAAATTTCGGTAACAATTCAATGAGCTTCTAAGTATTCTCCCCAAAAGGGATGTGTCGTTGATCGAATTCTATCTTTAGAATGTTATGAAATATCTATTAATCACGCTGTTGTCGGTGTTTATTGCAGGTTGCAATACCTCGCCGGCGCAGCAGGTGCAACACGAGAGCGCTATGAAAAAGCTAACGACCGAGGAGCAGCGGGTGATGCTTCACAAGGGTACGGAACGCCCGTTTAGTGGGCAGTATGTCACATTTGACCGGCAGGGCACCTACACCTGCAAGCAGTGCGGTGCGGCGCTCTACCGCTCGGCGGATAAATTTGATGCCGGATGCGGCTGGCCGGCATTCGACGATGAGATTGCTGGTGCGGTCAAACGGACGGTCGATGCCGACGGCAGGCGTACCGAAATCACTTGTGCCGCGTGTGGCGCCCATTTGGGGCACGTTTTTGCAGGCGAAGGTTTCACGGCAAAGAATACGCGTCACTGCGTCAATTCCATCTCGTTGGAGTTCACTCCGGCAATTGATACGGCAATTTTTGCCGGTGGTTGCTTTTGGGGCGTGGAGCATCTGATGCAGCAGCAAAAAGGGGTTTTGAGCGTTGAATCGGGCTATATTGGTGGCAAAATACCGCATCCGACCTACGAACAGGTCTGCACCCACACAACGGGTCACGCGGAGGCGGTGCGCATTACCTTTGACCCCTCGCAGGTCAACTATCAGACCTTGGCCAAGCTCTTTTTTGAGATTCACGATCCCACACAGCTCAACCGACAGGGACCTGATGTGGGGGATCAATATCGTTCGGAGGTCTTCTATACGAGTGAATCGCAGCGGTTGATCGCGGCACAATTGATCGCTCAGTTACGTGCGCAAGGTATTGATGTACAGACGCGTGTGACAGCAGCTACAACCTTCTATCCGGCGGAGGATTACCACCAAGATTATTACCAACGCAAGGGAACGCAGCCCTATTGCCACGCGCGCGTCAAGCGATTCTAAGATAAGCTTCTAAAACGTGATGGGATAGCGCCTTAGCCCCACACCAGCCAGATTTTCGCAAATCGCCTTACTCCCACAGCCGCCTGACTTTTGGCAGCGCGAATAGGGGGCGCAAGAGCCACATCGGCGTGAGGGCGCACAGAACGACGCACAGTTTGGTAAATGCGCCCGGAATGCAACGGCGTTTGCCGTGGAATAGCGCGTGTAGCCCCTTGTGGGCAACACTTTGCGCCGACGACAAGATGCCCCAATGCCGCAATCGTTGTCGCCACCGACTATCGAGCGTGTAAAAGGGCGTGTCGATAGCCCCCGGGTATACAACCGTGAGTCGGACTCCGCAAGGACGCACCTCCTCGGCGAGTGCGCGCCCGAAATTATGGAGGAAAGCCTTTGTGGCACTGTATGTTGCAATGGTGGGGTAGGGCATCCAAACGGTGGCTGATGCCATTAAAAGGATATATCCGCTGTGCGCTGCGCACATTCTGCGTGCCGCTTCGTGGCACAATAGCGCCGGAATTTTGCAGTGCAAATCAATGGTTCGTGCCATTTTTTCGGCCGAAGCCGAGGTCGAAGTTGAGGCCGAAGCCGAAGCTGAAGCAACGCCGCCGAATAACAGTACGCCGGCATTCGAAATCAGCACCTCCACGCGCCAAGCGTTCGCATCGACAAGCGCAAACACCTCTGCCACGGACTCTTCACGCGTGAGATCTGCGTCGAGTGTGGCGACGTCAACGGGATATTGTGTCTTGATTTGCGTGGCAACCGTTTGGTTCTTATCGGGCAAATTGCTGACCAACACGATGTTGTAGCCGCGTTCGGCCAACTGCATCGCATACTGCTCGCCCACCCCCGACGAGCCTCCGGTGACGATGGCGCAACGCGTGTCGTGGGGCTTGTGACCGACTGTTTCCCGATTGACTTGCATTTGAGTTTCTAATTGACCGTGTTTTACAACTGATCCATAATCCACAACTTCGACAGAAATTCGTGGAGTTCGTGTTTTTTGATGGGTTTGGTCATAAAATAGTTGCATCCTGCGGCCAGTGCGGCCGCTTTGTCTTTGTGAAAGGCGTTGGCTGTCAGTGCAATGATCGGCGTCGTGAGGTCAAATTTACGAATCAGCGTTGTCGCCGTCAATCCATCCATAATCGGCATTTTCAGATCCATAAAAATCACATCGAACGATTGTGTTTTGCCCTTTTCGACGGCTTCAGCTCCCGTCAGGGCGCGTGTTAGGTGGTTCTCCTTGAGGATGCTCTTCAACAACAGAAAGTTACTGTCGTTGTCCTCGGCCACCAAAATATTCAAATTTCGGACGTCTGCGGCTAAAATAGCAGTGTCGGTCGTGGCGGCAGGCGTGGGTATGTCGATGGCCGGCGTCTGCGTTTTTTCGACATAGTCGATCTCGGTGTAGCCGACGTACCAAAATTCCGAACCCTTGCCGGCCTGTGATTCGAAGCCGATTTTGCCACCTGTGGCGTCGGCTATGGCCTTGCAGATCGAAAGTCCCAAACCGGTTCCTTGCGCAAAATCATCCAACTTCTCGAAGCGGCTGAAGATGCGGTACTTCTTTTCGTCGGCAATGCCGATGCCCGTATCTTTTACATAGAACCGCACCCGCCCGGGGGCGCATTCGTAGCCCATCACAATTTCGCCGCTTGGGGTGTATTTAATCGCATTGGAGACGAAATTTGTGAAAATTTGGGTGAAGCGGTGGCGGTCTAAAGTGGCGGTGCATTGGGCATAAGGATCCTCAAGCCGCAATGTGATTTTGGGGTTGTTGAGGCGCTGTTTGAACGATAAAAACAACTCTTGGCATAGCTGCGTGAGATCCAGTGGCTGCCGATTAATATCAATGGATCCGGCTTCGATCTTCGACAAATCGAGAATGTCGCCGATCAATTTGAGCAGTATTTCGCTGTTGGTTTCGATCAGTTGCTTGTATTCGTTTTTTTCGTCGATCTCCGCGCTCTCGGCCAGCAGTTGCGAGAAGCCGACGATGGCATTGAGCGGCGTGCGGATCTCGTGGCTCATCGTAGCCAAAAACCGCGACTTCAGCTTGTCGGCCTCCTCGGCTCTATTTTTGGCCTTGATCAGATTCTGTCGGTATTTTATATCTTCGGTGATGTCGCGCTGGATGAAAGTGATGCCCACGACCTCTCCTTGGTCGTCTTCGCGGATGCTGTAAACGAAATTGTAGTGGCGGTAACTATTTGTCTGATCATTGATTACCTCCAATTCGATGTTGTTTTTGGGTAGGGCAATTTTGTGCACAACGTCGTCGACCAATTTCACGAATCGCGCCCTGTCGTGGGGATGAATGCGTTCGCAAATGGTGTCGAACGACCATTTTTCATCCTGCTCGGCCGGTGCACTAAATTTGTAGAACACATTTCCTTTGACGTGATAATCCCACGAAGATAAATTGCCAGCTTCGAGTGCCAGCGCCAACTCTCGTTGGGTCGCTTTGATCTTTTTGTAGCTTTGGATGACCTCTTGTTGTTGGGCTTTTTTCGCTGTCACATCCTCGCAATTGAGCAAATAGCCCTTAGCTTCACCGGTTTCATCGCGCATAATGGTCACTTTGGTGACGAAATATTTACGCTCGACGATGGTTGATGTTTTGGCAAATTCTGCGCGGCATCGGTCGAAATCGTAGTCCGTCTCGAAAGAGACGTCGATTCCCTGTTTGAGAAGAGCTTTGTCGTGGTCCGTAATATTTGGATCGTCGAAAATATTGAGATCTAAAATATCGTTGATCTCGACACCGAACATCTTTAGTGCCGCGTTATTAGCATATCGCACACGCCCTTGGGTGTTGTAGATGATTAGCCCCAAAGGCAGGTATTCGGGAATGCGTGAAAAAAGTTCATTTTGCATAATTTGTTGCGCTTAAATGGGATTGTGTCCTAAAACGTGACAAAGATAGTTATAATTCTGTTGAGAGAATGCAAAATTTGTCTCGTAGTTGGTTGAAAATTGGAAATTTAGTGTTTGATGGTTGTCGCGGATTTGATCGTGATGCTTGCCGTCTATTGAAGACTTGTCGAGAGGATGCCCCTACGTTAACAAATTTAAAGAGCTTCCAATTTGAAAAAAAATTGTATATTTGTTCCAAATGAGCCGAAGAGAACGAGATTAATAAATTATAAACAGTTTCCTAATCCCGACGTATGAAGAGATTAATTTTGATTGCGATTGCCCTTTTGATTGTGGCCGCAGCCGTTACGGCCATTTATCGCTTCAATTTCCGCAAAGCTATTCCGGCGAATCGGCCTGTTGCCGAGCAGGTAGTGGCGATCATTGAGCAGAATGATTGCTTTGTGTGCCACGATGCGAGGGCACCGTTCCCCTTCGAAGTCACCCTGCCGGTTGTCGGGTCACGACTTGTGGGGCATATGCGTCACGCTGCCCGTTTTGTCAATCTGCGACGTGTTTGTGCAGATATTGAGGCGATTAACGAGGCCGACCTTGCCAAAATCGAGCAAGCTGTGTCAAACGGCTCGATGCCCCTCGGCGAATATAAATTTTTTCACTGGGGTGTCGGTTTCAACGACCAAGAAAAGAGCTTGCTGATGCGTTGGGTGCTTCAAACGCGAGCACAACGTTTCGCCACCGGAGTGGCCGCTCCACAGTTTGCCGACAACGCTATTCAGCCGATCGGCGCCGGTGAGAGCGTCGATTCGGCCAAGGTGACGCTCGGGTTTAAACTCTATAACGACAATCGAATTTCGGGCGACAACACTGTGTCTTGCGCCTTTTGCCATCCACTCGACAAAGGTGGCGTGGACAACCTTCGCACTTCCAAGGGTATTCGGGGGCAATTTGGAACGATCAATGCCCCGACGGTCTACAACTCCTCGCTCAATTTCGGCCAATTTTGGAACGGACACGCTCCGACGTTGGCCTTGCAGGCCTCTGAGCCGCCGCTCAACCCTGTTGAGATGGGCTCCGACTCGTGGGAGGCAATCGTGGCGCGCCTGCGTGCCGATAGGGCGCTGGTGGCTGAGTTCGCCGCTCTCTACCCCGAGGGGATCACCGAGCAGACGGTCACCGATGCCATTGGGGAGTTCGAAAAGACCCTCTTGACGCCCGATTCGCCGTTCGACCGCTACCTCAAAGGTGACGCTAAAGCTCTTACAAACGAACAGTTAGCCGGTTATGAGACTTTCAAAGAGTACGACTGCGTAACCTGTCACGCCGGCCAAGGAATGGGCGGCCAATCCTACGAATATATCGGCATCACCGAGGATTATTTTGCGGCGCGCTCTTCCGAAATTTTGTGGACGGAAGACGATGAGGGACTCTACGGCGTCACGGGCGATCTGCTCGATTTGGGGCGCTTGAAGGTGCCGATGCTGCGCAACGTCGAACTCACGGCGCCCTACCTGCACGATGGCACGGCAGGCACGCTCCACGCGGCTGTCGGCGTGATGTTCCGCTACCAATTGGGCTTACCCGAGAACGATCCGCACATTGCCCCGATTGTCACCTTTCTGCGTACCCTCACCGGCCAAAATCCCCACATGACGGCTGCGCAATAACTGGCTTTATAGGATGTTTCGTTTGGGGTTGGCAATCAAACCCACCGAACCCACCGAACCGATAACCTTGCCTGTTTCTTTGAGAACAATGGCAAATACACGCTTTGCTCAGAAAACGGTTTCGATGGTCTGCGTTCCGCAAACACCAAACCAGCAAGGCGAGAATAATGGATCAATTGATGATTGATTATTGGAGTTTGCGGCTAAAATGCGTAACTTTACGGCGATTATAAAATACAGCCTAAAAAGCTGTTTCTTAATGCTGCAAACAGATATGACCCAAACATTCGACTGGTTTCTCATCATTATGACCGTTCTGGCCGCCGTGGTCTTCGTGGCGCTCTACTTCTTTGAGGCTGGATATGGCTACCTGTTCAACCCCAAATACGGACGCCCCGTCTCCAATCGCATCGGCTGGGTGGTGATGGAAGCCCCCGTATTTGTCATTATGACGGTGCTGTGGGCGGCCTCGGAACGCACGTGGCAAGCTGCGCCGCTGGTGCTATTTCTCTTGTTCCAAAGTCACTACCTGCAACGGGCTTTCATCTTTCCGCTGCTGCTACGCGGTCGGTCGAAGATGCCGCTGGGAATTGTGGCGATGGGGGCTACCTTCAACACCCTCAACGCTTTGATGCAGGGCGGTTGGATCTTTTACATTGCGCCGGCCGACTACTACGCCGATTGGTTTGCGCAACCCTATATCTATATCGGCGGCGCACTCTTTGTGGTTGGGATGGTCATCAACCTCCACGCCGACCACATTATCCGCCATCTGCGTCGCGAAGGCGACACGCGCCATTACATTCCGCGTGGCGGTATGTTCCGCTACGTCTCATCGGCCAACTATTTCGGCGAATTTACGGAGTGGTGCGGCTTTGCCATCGCTTCGTGGTCGTGGGCAGGCGTGGTTTTCGCGTGGTGGACGTTTGCCAACCTCGCACCCCGAGCTGCCTCACTCAACAAACGTTATGAGGCCGAATTCGGCACAGAGTTCACCGCCCTCAAACGCAAACGAATTTTGCCTTTCATCTACTAAGTAGTATAAAACAATTATGTCGAACCTCTTCACTCCCTATCAATTAGGTCCCGTGACGCTGCGCAATCGCACAATCCGATCGGCGGCCTTCGAATCTATGGGCAAAGATTTCGGCCCCACGCAACAGCTCAAAGACTATCACGTCAGCGTGGCGCGCGGTGGTATCGGGATGACCACCTTGGCCTACGCCGCCGTCAGTCGCAGCGGCCTGTCGTTCAACAAGCAACTTTGGCTCCGTCCTCAGATCGTTCCTGCCCTGCGCGAGATCACCGATGCGGTGCACGCCGAGGGTGCGGCGGCCGGCATTCAGATCGGCCACTGCGGCAATATGACCCACTGCACCACAGCCGGGCAGATTCCAATCGGCGCCTCAACGGGTTTCAATCTCTACGCCTACACCCCCGTGCGCGGTATGCGATGCAGCGAAATCGAGCAGGTGGCCAAAGATTTCGGACGCGCAGTGTTGACGGCTCACGACGCCGGATTCGATAGTGTCGAGGTGCACGCCGGCCACGGCTACCTGATTTCGCAATTTCTGTCGCCCTACACCAACCACCGCCACGACGCCTACGGCGGCTCGCTCGACAACCGGATGCGCTTCCTGCGTATGTGCCTCGAAGAGGTGATGGAGTCCGCCGCGAAAACACGCACGGCGGTGGTGGTCAAACACAATATGTACGACGGTTTTCGGGGTGGTATCGAGATTCCTGAAAGCATCGAAATCGCCAAACAGATCGAACAATTCGGGGTCAATGGCATTGTCCTTTCGGGCGGTTTTGTCAGCAAAGCTCCGATGGCCGTTATGCGCGGACAGATTCCGATCTACACGATGAGCTACTACTCGCCGTGGTGGCTACGGCTCTTCATCCGCTACTGTGGTCCCTATATGATCCGGCAATTTCCCTTCGAGGAGTGCTATTTTCTGGAGGATGCCCAAAAGTTTCGCGCCGAGTTGAAGTGCCCACTGATCTACGTCGGCGGATTGGTCAGCCGCGAGGGGATAGACCGCGCACTGGATGCCGGCTTTGAGTTGGTGCAGATAGCGCGCGCGTTGGTCAACGATCCGGCCTTTGTCGACAAACTTCGCGCTGGCGATGCGGCAACACGCAGCGCGTGCGACCACCGCAACTATTGCATAGCGCGGATGTATTCGGTCGATATGAAGTGCTGCAAACATTGCGACGGACTGCCCCGCAAAATTCAAGAAGAACTCGCTAAATTACCCTAATGATGAGACGCGGAGAGATCGCAAAAGGAGGTGCTTGGGCACTTGTTACTGGCGCCGGAAGTGGCATAGGACGTTGCTATGCGCTGCAATTGGCGCAGTTGGGCTACCGGTTGCTGTTGGTGGGCATCCGCCGCGAAACGCTGGCGGTCGTGCAGGCCGAATGCCTCGCCGCCGGAGGTGCCGAAGTGCGCATTATCGTCTCGGATTTGGCACGCACCACCGCCGCACAGGAACTCTACCAGACCACCTTTGCCGAGGGCATCGCGCCGCACGTGGTGATCAACAACGCCGGCATCTTCTCGTTCTGCGACATACTCCACACGCCGGCCTCACGCATCGAGCAGCTTATCCTGCTTCACACACTCACCACCACCCAGCTATGCCGACTCTATGCCGCTCAAATGGCGCAACACGGCGGCGGTTATATCCTCAATATGTCCTCCTTTTCGCTGTGGATGCCCTTCCCCGGACTGTCGCTTTACAGCGCCAGCAAGGCCTATCTACGCAGCTTCTCGGTCTCGTTTGCCAAAGAGGTGTGCGAGCACAACATCCGCGTGACGGCCGTCTGTCCGGCAGGCGTGGCCACCGATCTCTATGGTCTGACGCACAGCTGGCAACGCCTCGGACGCCGCGTGGGGGTGCTGATCAGCCCCGAGAATTGCGCACGGCGCGGACTGCAAGCCCTGTGGCGCGGCCGTCGGTGCATCGTGCCCGATTGGTGGAACCGAATTTGGATTCCACTCTGCATCCTGCTGCCGATGTGCATCTTACGTCCCATACGTCGTTACACGATGAAATTCCAAAAATAAAGAATGGAAAACCTGAAAAATATCATTTTCGATCTCGGAGGTGTCCTCGTAGATCTCGACATCAATCGTTGTATCGCGGCTTTCAGACGCCTCGGTATGCCCGAAATTGCTCAGATCATCAGTCCCTATTATCCTGCCGGCATTATCGGGAAGCTGGAAAAGGGCGATGTGACTTTTCATGAGGCCTGTGACCAGATGCGTAGCTTGTCACGCCGCCCCGATGTCACCGATGCGCAGATTGCTTCCGCCTATGGCGAGTTTCTGGTCGACCTGCCTGTTGCCAAACTGCGGCTGATCGAATCCCTGCGCCAGCGCGGTTATCACACCTATGTTCTCTCGAACAACAACTCCGCGGCGATGGAGGTCATCCGTCGCGGATTCACGGCCGACGGCCACACGATGGAGTTTTATTTCGACAAAATCTACCTCTCCTACCAGATGCACTGCCTGAAACCCTCACCCGAAATATTCCATCAAATGATCGCCGACAGCGGTATGCTGCCCGAGCAGAGCCTCTTTATCGACGATGCCGAACACAACGTCAACGCTGCGCGTGCGTTGGGATTCGGGGTTTATATGCCCGCACCAAACGAAGATTTCAGCCACCTTTTCGACGCTATTTAAAAATCAACAATCGTTTTAAAACGCGCGAAAAATACAAGTAATACATATTTACATTTGTATAAATGTAATTTAATACATTTTTTCATTTGAATTTATGTAAATATCACTATATTTACGATCTCAAAATCGCAATTATCAAGACTTATGAAGAGATTAGTATACGATGAGTTGCTTGTGTGGATGAACAAATCGGATGACAAGCGCAAACCTCTATTGCTTCAAGGGGCAAGACAGGTCGGTAAATCTTGGCTCTTAGAGGAGTTGGGACGAAGGGAGTTTGAATCAGTTGCCGCCATAAATTTT
>JAVVYP010000014.1:0-38864 GCA_036651015.1 Alistipes sp. | reverse complement strand
ATGTAATCTTCATCGGCATATCGGCATACTTTGGTGAACAGTCCCATATATAAGATATTTCAATAACATCCCAATCGTCTAATTGTAATTGTTTTTTCAGTTCGGTCAATTCCGTAGTTTTACCTATGGAATAACCATCTTGATGTTGCTTAAAACTACCTAATTTTACCGATTTGGTTACTAATTGTGGCATTTCTTCTATTAATACAGGCTGGTCATTCTTTCCTTCGGAAATTATTACTTCTTGTGCCTGTTTTGGTGTAGGCGCTCCGCATCCCACAAATATTACCACGCAGGCGATCTGTAGTAAAATCTTCTTCATAATTTTTTAAGTTTTAGGTTGTAGATACAAACATAGTGAAATATTGCTGACTGTATTTAATATGTCAAAGATACAATTTTGAAAGCAACTCACAACAACATAGAACTAAGGTTTCCTAAACCCTAAATTCGCGTTCGAGTCGCGGTGAGGCTACACAGGTAACACACTGTAATACAGGCAATACAGAGAGGAGGCAAGAGTCTCCTCTTCTTAGAAACTACGTAAAATTATGGAATCACTCAAAGAGTTATATAAGATCGGCAACGGTCCATCGAGCAGCCACACAATGGGACCCAAACGCGCCGCCGAACACTTTGCAGCACGTTGTCACGAAGTCGACGGCTACCGTGTCACGCTCTACGGTTCATTGGCCGCCACGGGCAAGGGTCACCTCACGGACGTGGCCATCTGTTCGATACTCCAGCCCCTCGCCCCGACCGAAATCGTCTGGAAAGCCGATGTCGTGCTACCCTTTCACCCCAACGGGATGCTCTTCGAAGGACTCAAAGGCGATTGCGTCATTGACAGTTGGACGATCTACAGCATCGGCGGCGGAGCTTTGGCCAACGAAGAGTCGCGTCTCGAGGCGCCAGCGAGCATCTACCCGATGTCCTCCATCACGGCCATCGAAGATTGGTGCCGTCTCGAGGGTAAAACTTACTGGGAATATGTCGAGGAGTGCGAGGGTCGTGAGATTTGGGACTACCTCGACAAAATTTGGACGGTGATGTGCGAGACCATTCAGCGCGGTCTGAACAACGACGGCGTACTGCCCGGAGGGCTTAAAGTGGCACGCAAAGCCAGCACCTACTGGGTTAAATCGAAGAGTTACACCGATTCGCTAAGTTCTCGCGCCAAGATCTACGCCTATGCCTTGGCTACCTCCGAGGAGAATGCCGCCGGTGGCATTGTCGTCACCGCGCCCACGTGCGGATCGAGCGGCGTGATGCCGGCCGTGCTCTACCACATGGTCACCTCGCGCGACTTTCTGCGCATCCGCATCCTCCGCGCATTGGCCACAGGCGGACTTTTCGGCAACATCGCCAAGACCAACTCCTCGATCTCGGGCGCCGAAGTGGGCTGTCAGGGCGAAGTGGGCGTGGCGTGCGCTATGGCTGCGGCTGCGGCTTGCCAGCTCTTTGGCGGCACCCCCTCACAGATCGAATATGCGGCCGAAATGGCACTTGAGCACCATTTGGGACTCACCTGCGACCCTGTTTGCGGATTGGTGCAGGTGCCCTGCATCGAACGCAACGCCATCGCTGCCGCGCGCGCTTTCGACGCCAACACCTACGCCACACTCTCCGACGGTCAACATTTGGTGAGCTACGACAAGGTGGTGGAGGTGATGAACGAAACAGGCCACGCACTGCCGAGCCTCTACCGCGAAACTTCGAAAGGGGGGCTGGCCAAGGGCTATAAACGCCGACAATAGCATCTCCACAACAACGCAGCAGTCCGGTAAAAAAGTTTTTTACCGGACTGCTGCATTAAACAGCTTCTTAATTTTGCTCGTTAAAGCGAATCATATCAAAAATCTTGTAGCCGATGGGGGCATAGCTCTTCCAAGCTGATTTTTTCGCTTTGAAAACAATCGGTTTTCCGCCCGAGTAAAGTAAAACCTCGGGTAACGCGCTTTCGTCGAAAAACAGATAAAACGGTTTGAGTGGTGCCGACAAAGAGTAGCGATGTTTCCACTGTTTTTTATTTGGCTCAACATACATTTTGCGCACCTCGCCCCCAAAACGCGCAACGCTGGAGACAAAACGCACGGAGTCGATCGACATCGGATGGCTCATTTCGAAGGAGAAATTGAGCGTCACCACGCCGCTATGTTGCTTGTAGGTCAAATCGAAGATCAGGCTCCCCGACTCGCTGTTTTCGAACAACGCTTCGGGCATTGTGTGATAAATGGCGCCGTCCTCTTGATTTTTGACCACATAGTGCCCTTTGATATTTTGCCCCGAAACGACGGAGCAAAATACCAAAGAACATATAAGACACGTCAGGCGACGCATATTATTCGCCATAAACAATCACCGTATAGACATTGTAAACGCCTACATACGACTTCGATTGATAATCCACGTGGTGGATGCGCGAAATACCGGCATCTTTGGCAGCAGCCTGAATGCTGGCATCACCCAGTGCAACAATACCCAAATAGCCTTTGGCTTCGGCCGTACCGACTTTCGACGAACCGACGTTGTTGGTCACCGCCAAACCATCTTTGACATTGGTATAGAAAGCACCCGTTACGGGGGTCTTCACAATACCGCAAGCCGAGAACATCGCAACGGCAAATGCGCAAGCAAATAATTTCTTCATGTTTTTTTGATTTAATGGTTAATAATCTGTTCGAAATATACCTTTTATTTTTAAAATTGGCAACTATTCAACGCGAAAACCGCGCGAGATAAGATTATTTTGGAGAGAAGTCGGAATATTGCGCCGAATTTTGTAAATTTGCAGTTTGTAATCAAACACAAAATATAGTTATGCTTACACTCAAGCAAATCCGCGACGACAAACAGGCCGCCATCCGCCGCTTGGCCAAGAAAGGCGTCGACGCTGCACCCATCATCGAGAAGATCGAAGCGCTCGATGACCGGCGCAAAACCATCCAAGCCGAGTTAGACAGCACGCTCGCCACACAAAACCAAGCTGCCAAAGAGATTGGTGCACTGATGGCACAAGGGCACAAAGAGCAGGCCGAGGCACACAAACATTTCGTCTCCGACCTGAAGGAAAAATCGGCACAGTTGGCTGCTCAAGCCAAAGGGGTGGCCGAGGAGTTGCAATCGGCGTTGGTGCTGCTGCCCAACTTTCCGGCCGAAATCGTCCCCGAAGGCAAAACAGCCGAGGACAATTTGGTGGTCAAGTTGGTCGAGAGTTACACAACCCTACCCGAGGTTGCGCTACCCCACTGGGAGTTGGCGCGCAAATACGACATCATCGACTTCGATTTGGGTGTCAAGCTCACAGGTGCCGGATTCCCCGTTTACAAAGGCCAAGGCGCCCGTCTGCAACGCGCACTGATCAACTACTTTCTCGACTGCAACACAGCGGCCGGCTATCTCGAAGTCGAGCCACCGGTGATGGTCAACGAGGCTTCGGGCTTCGGCACCGGACAGCTGCCCGACAAAGAGGGACAGATGTACCACGCCACGGTCGACAACTACTACCTCGTTCCGACGGCCGAGGTGCCGGTGACCAACATCTATCGCGACGTGATCCTCGACGAAAAAGATTTTCCGGTGAAGATGACCGCCTACACCCCTTGCTTCCGCCGCGAAGCCGGCTCCTACGGCAAGGACGTGCGCGGATTGAACCGTCTGCACCAATTCGACAAGGTCGAAATCGTGCAACTGAGCTTGCCCGAGTGCTCCTACACGGCGTTGGACGGAATGGTTGCCCACGTGGAGTCGATCGTCAAATCGCTGGAGCTACCCTACCGTATTTTGCGGCTGTGTGGTGGCGATATGTCGTTCACATCGGCCTTAACCTACGATTTCGAGGTCTATTCCGAAGCCCAGAAACGCTGGTTGGAGGTCTCTTCGGTCTCCAATTTCGAGTCGTTCCAAGCCAATCGGTTGAAACTGCGTTACCGCGATTCCGACAAAAAGATGCAGTTAGCGCACACACTCAACGGTTCATCGTTGGCTTTGCCGCGCATCGTCGCCGCGCTGCTCGAGAATTTCCAAACTCCTGACGGCATTCGCATTCCCAAAGCGCTCATTCCGTACACCGGTTTTGATTATATCAAATAAAGTTCTATATTTGCACACATATATCCTAACATAAACTTTTAAGAAAATGGCTTACAAAATTACCGACTCCTGCGTTGCCTGCGGAACCTGCATCGGAGAATGTCCCGTTGAAGCAATCTCGGCTGGTGACATCTATGTCATCGACGCCAGCAAATGTATTGACTGCGGCAGCTGCGCAGGTGTTTGCCCAAGCGAGGCTATCGTAGCGGAGTAATTTCCAATCAGACACAACCCAATAAGCGTCTTCCGAAAAGGAGACGCTTATTTTTTTGGAATGACCGACTGTTATTGGTAGAGGGTGTAACGGGCGCGCAACGATCGAAACTGCACAAGATCGGGTTGCCACCGCGCGCGAATCTCCGCTTCGGAGGCACCTCGGAGGATCATCTCGCGCACATAACCCACGCCGATGAGTTTCTCGAAGAACGGCGTGAAAAACTTTTCGCCTTGGTTCAAATTGCGGTAAGCAGCGATCAGATAACCCAGCGAGAAGCCCATACCACGCGCCTCGGCAAGTGGCATCCGGCTCAAATCCACGCCCCAACACCTTTGACCATTCAGCGGCGGATGGTTGGCGCCGGCCATTGGGCGAGGCGTAAAGGCAAACGCGCAATCGGTCATCGCAGGGTGACCGTAGCAGGCAAATGGGTGATCGGTTCCGCGACCGACGCTGACCGTTGTCCCCTCGAAGAGACACAGCGACGCATAGAGATAAACAGCCCGCTGATCGGGCAGGTTGGGTGAGGGTGCTATGGGTAGCAGGTATTCGGTTGCGTGGGTGTAGTTCCGACACTTGACGACGGTCAGCTGACACGGTTTTGTCCACCCCTCGCCGTTGGCCATTCGGGCAATTTCGCCAAGCGTCATTCCGTGCAGCACAGGAATCGGCAAAGCCCCAACCCCCGACTTGTAGCGCATATCAAGCAGCGGTCCGTCGACCGTTCCTCCGTTGGGATTGGGTCGGTCGAGCACCACCACGCGCTGTCCACAATCGGCGCAGGCGTCCATCAAACGAATCATCGCAATATAATAGGTATAGAAACGCAGCCCCACGTCTTGCATATCGACCAGCAGCACATCGAACGAGCGCATTGCCTCGTCCGTCGGCCGTTGCGTATGGCCGTTGTAGAGCGAGCGTATCGGGATTCCCGTGCGCCGATCGACCGAATTACCGACCACCTCACCGGCATCGGCGCTGCCACGGAATCCGTGTTCGGGCGAGAAGATGCCCGTCACACGGAGACCACGGTCGTGCAGCAGATCCACCAGATGCACGCCATCGGCCACGGCCGTATGGTTGGCCAACACGGCCACACGCTGTCCGCGCAAGACAGGAAAGTAGGCCGCCGTGTCGGTCATACCGACCTGTGCCTGCGCCTGTGCCTGCGCACCAAACGGAATGCTGCTCAACAGACAGAGGCAAATTATTCGGGCAGCACGAGGGAGGTGCCGCAGGTGCCCTATAAAATCAAAGATCGAATTCGAGTTCGACCCAGATAGTTGTCTGCATTTTAGAGGTGCAGATGCGGTGCCTCGTGAAGGGCTGCACGGATGGGACATACAAAAGGTATTTCCCATTCGGGCAGCACGAGGGAGGTGCCGCAGGTGCCCTATAAAATCAGACAAGTTCGCCATTATCCATCAAATACGCCTTGATAAATAGATCCAAATCACCGTCCATCACCGCTTCGACAGCCGAAGTTTGCACACCGGTGCGGTGATCTTTCACGCGGCGATCGTCGAAGACGTAGGAGCGAATTTGCGAACCCCACTCAATCTTCTTTTTCGAGGCTTCGAGTTGTTGTTGCATCGCCATACGTTTGTCCAACTCGCGTTGGTAAAGCTTTGAGCGGAGGATACGCATTGCATTTTCACGGTTGAACAGCTGCGAGCGCGTCTCCATATTTTCGATCAGAAACTCCACCGGCTCGCCGGTGTCGGAATCCTTGCCGTGGTAACGCAGCCGCACGGCAGTTTCGACCTTATTGACGTTCTGACCGCCAGCACCACTGGCGCGGAAGGTGTCCCACTCCACATCGGCAGCCGCGACAACGATGTCAATCGAATCATCCACGGCCGGCGACACAAAAACCGATGCAAAGGTCGTCTGCCGCTTATTGTTGGCATTGAAGGGGGAGAGACGCACCATCCGATGAACGCCATTTTCGCTCTTGAGGTAGCCATAGGCGTAGTCGCCCTCCAATTCGAGCGTGCACGATTTGACGCCCACTTCATCGCCGGCTTGGTAATCGAGCATCTTGACTTTGTAGCCGTGCGCGTCACACCAACGCGTATACATACGCAGCAGCATCGCCGCCCAATCGAGCGCCTCGGTACCACCGGCTCCGGCGTTGATGTCGAGTATCGCGCCCAGCTTATCTTCGTCACGACGCAACATATTGCGCATTTCGAGGGCTTCGATTCGCTCGACCGTCTGCGCATATTGCGCCTCCATCTCCACTTCGGTCACCACCCCCTCTTTCACAAATTCGGGCAACAACGCAAAATCTTCGATCTGCTTGCCAATGGCCTCAAAATCATCGACCCACGCCTTGATTGAGGCCACTTTACGCAGCTGCTCCCGTGCTTTGTCGGGCGTCTGCCAAAAGTCGGGAACCTGAGTTTTCTCCTCCTCGTTGCGCAGGTCAATGCGTTTCTGTTCGATATTCAAACAGCGCTCCAGCGACTCACACCGCTGTTCAAGTTCTTTTATTTGGTCTGATAGAATCAAAGTCGCAAAAGATATTGTTAATTGTTAAAAGCATTTGGTTTTGGTCTCTGCATACGTTCCCTGCACGGCTTTCTGCACGGCTTTCAGCCGCGTTTGCAATGCTGACCCTCCCCTAAATCCCCTCCTCGGAGGGGACTTTGTGTCCGATGATCTGTTTGCTTTTCAATTGCTCAATCCAACTCCCAATCGCTGCCCTCTTTGCCGTCTTTGACGCGAATGCCGGCCGCAGCCAGCCCGTCACGAATGCGATCCGAGGCTGCCCAATCTTTGGCTGCACGGGCTTTGAGCCGCTCATCCAACAGCATCTCGACCAAGGGCGTCACATAATCCTTGCCCGAAGCGCTTCCGGCCGCTTTCTCGTCCTGCAATCCGAGGATCTCGAAGGCATAACGACGCACGATTGCCGTCAACGTCGCAAGGTCGTCAGCGGTGATAGTTTGCTGCCCATCAACAATTTGGTTGATGATACGCACCCAGTCGAAGAGTGCCGAGATAACCATCGGCGAATTGAGATCGTCGGCCATTGCATTTGCGCAACGCGTCTCCAACTCGGCCGGTGAGACGGTCGAGGTGGCCGCCGGCTTGATTTTGCCAAGCGATTCGATGCCCTTCATCAGCCGATCCAGCCCCTTCTCGGCCGCTTGCAATGCCTCGTTCGAGAAGTCGAGCGTCGAACGGTAGTGTGCTTGCAAGACAAAGAAACGGATGGTCATCGGCGAATAGGACTGTGTGAGCAGCTTGTGGCTACCGGTGAACAGCTCCTCCAAGGTGATGAAGTTGCCCAGCGATTTGCCCATTTTTTGGCCGTTGATGGTGATCATATTGTTGTGCACCCAGTAGCGCGCCGAGTCGTGTCCCAGCGCCGCCGTAGATTGCGCAATCTCGCATTCGTGGTGCGGAAACATCAAATCCATACCGCCGCCGTGGATGTCGAAACGCTCGCCCAAATAGCGCGTGCTCATCGCCGAGCACTCCATATGCCAACCCGGGAAACCCTCGCTCCAAGGCGAAGGCCACCGCATAATGTGCTCCGGCGAGGCCTTTTTCCACAGCGCGAAGTCATAGGAGTGGCGTTTGTCGCTCTGACCGTCCAGCTCGCGCGTGTTGGCGATGATGTCGTCCAGATTGCGCCCCGACAGCCGACCGTAGTTGTATTGGCGGTTGTATTTCTCGACGTCGAAGTAGACCGAGCCATTGGCCTCGTAGGCAAAACCGTCGTCCAAGATGCGTTTCACAAATTCGATCTGCTCGATGATGTGTCCCGAAGCATAGGGTTCGATCGAGGGACTCTCGACGTTCAGCGCCTCCATCGCGTGGTGGTAACGCTCGGTGTAGTAGTGGGCGATCTCCATCGGTTCGAGCTGCTCCAAACGGGCTTTCTTGGCGATTTTATCTTCGCCCTCATCGGCATCGTGCTCCAAGTGTCCCACGTCGGTGATGTTGCGCACGTAACGCACTTTGTAGCCCACGGCTTTCAGGTAGCGGAACATCAGATCGAAGGTCACCGCCGGACGCGCGTGTCCCAAATGCGGATCGCCATAGACCGTCGGGCCGCAAACATACATCCCCACACGCCCCGCGTTGAGGGGTTCAAACGCCTCCTTGCGACGGGAGAGCGTATTATAAAGTACGAGTTTAGAATCCATTCAAAAGACTATTTTGCTACAAAAATAGAAAATATAATCCACATACCTCAATCAATCGGTAAATTAATCGTACCTTTGCCCCGATAATAACATTGCGCGTTGGTCTGACGCTACCCGTTTTTCCCCTGCCTTTTGTTACAACACTCACCAATACTCCGGTTTCGAACCGGCTCATTTATTTATGACATTTCAAGATCTACAACTCATACAGCCCATTATGCGGGCCGTCGAAGAGAAAGGTTATACCCAGCCCACCCCCATTCAAGAACAAGCCATTCCTCCAGTACTCGCAGGTCGCGATCTGCTGGGCTGTGCACAAACCGGAACGGGTAAAACGGCCGCTTTCACACTGCCGATCATCCAGCTGCTCGCTTCCACACCGCGCAAACGCGGCGTCCGTGTCATCCAAGCGCTGATATTGACCCCCACGCGTGAACTGGCCATCCAGATCGACGAGTGCTGCCGCGACTACGCTTGCCACACCGACATCAACCATTGCGTGATCTTCGGCGGAGTGAACCAAAATCCACAGGTGCGCCAGCTGCAACGCGGCGTAGACCTGCTCATTGCCACCCCCGGACGACTGCTCGATTTGATGAACCAAGGCTACATTTCGCTCAACGCCGTGCGCTTTTTCGTGCTCGACGAGGCCGATCGAATGCTCGATATGGGCTTCATCCACGACATCAAACGACTGCTGCCCAAGCTGCCCAAAGAGAAGCAGACGCTCTTCTTTTCGGCCACCATTCCCGATTCAATCCGCGCGCTGACCGATTCGCTGCTGCGTGATCCGGTGCACGTTTCGGTCACCCCCGAGGCTCCCGTGGTCGACACGATCAGCCAAACGCTCTATTTTGTCGAAAAATCAAAGAAGAGCGATCTGTTGATCAACCTCTTACGTCGCTCATCGGAAGGCTCCGTACTCGTCTTCTCGCGCACCAAACACGGCGCCGACAAGATCGCCAAAACCCTCGACAAGGCCGGCATCGCCAGTCAAGCCATCCACGGCAACAAGTCACAAAACGCACGGCAACGCGCCATGACCGACTTCAAATCGGGCGTTTGTCGCGTGATGATCGCCACCGACATCGCCGCTCGCGGCATCGACGTGAGCGAATTGCCGTTGGTAATCAACTACGACCTGCCCGAAGTGCCCGAAACCTATGTTCACCGCATTGGTCGTACAGGCCGTGCAGGCTGCACCGGAGCCGCTTTTTCGTTCTGCTCCGAAGACGAACGGCTGCTGCTGCGCGACATCGAGAAGACGATCGGGATGGGAATTCCGCGCGGCAACTCCGAGCCAAATTCTTTCGGCGCCATTGCCGCAGCTCCTGCCGCCGCCACAGCACGCCCCGACAACCGACGCGGCTCCTCGGGGCGCGCATCGAGCACCTCGGCACGCACGGCGCGACCCAGTCGTCGCCGCCCGTCGCCATTGAGTGTTCCCAAGCGGTAAAACAACATCACACACCGAGATTCAGAAGCTGATTTTCGGATGAAGACACAAAAGCGGAAACAGACTAAAAAATAGGTTGTTTCCGCTTTTGCAGATAATAATGGTTGGTTTTTGGCGTTAAATGATTACTTTTGTGGGGTAAAACACAGACTTTCTATGGATTTTTTCAAACGTTGGAACAACATCACAGGCTGGTCGATTTTCGCTATCGCGGCGCTGGTCTATCTGATGACAATGGAGCCGGTTTCGAGCCTTTGGGACTGCTCGGAGTTCATCGCGACCTCCTACAAACTCGAAGTCGGGCATCCACCCGGAGCACCGCTCTTCATGATGTTGGCGCGCTTGGCCACGCTTTTTGCCCCCTCGCCCGACTACGTGGGTATGGCTGTGAATGCGATGAACTCGATCGCCAGTGCTTTCTGCATCCTCTTTCTGTTCTGGACGATCACCCACATTGCGCGGCGTCTGATCGCACGCAACGGCGGTGAAATGACGGTCGCCAACACGTGGGCGGTCATCGGTGCCGGTGCCGTAGGAGCCTTGGCCTACACCTTCACCGACACCTTTTGGTTCTCGGCCATCGAGGGCGAGGTCTATGCCCTCTCGTCGATGTTTACCGCCTTGGTGGTCTGGCTGATGCTCAAATGGGAGGAGCAGGCCGATGAGCCTCACAGCTCGCGCTGGATTGTGCTGATCGCCTACCTGATGGGTCTTTCGATCGGTGTGCATATCCTTAACTTGCTGACCATTCCGGCGTTGGTGCTCATCTACTATTTCCGCAAGCAGGAGCAAATCACCACCAAGGGCGTCATCTATGCGCTGCTAACTGCCGGAGCTATTCTGTTGTTTATCAACAACATCATCATTCCCTATACGGTCTACATTGGGGCAATGATCGACCTATGGTTCGTCAACTCGCTGGGTCTGCCCGTCAATTCGGGTATGGTGGTTTTCGCGTTGGCACTGATCGGCGGTTGCGGCTGGGCTTCGTGGCAGACCTACCGACGCGGCAAGGTGGTCTGGAACATCATCCTGCTCTCGATAACGATGATTCTGATCGGCTACTCGTCCTACGCTTCGGTGACCATTCGTGCCGTAGCCAATCCGCCGATGAACAGCAACAACCCCAACAATCCGCAAGCACTCTTATCGTTTCTCAACCGCGACCAATACGGGGATCGACCGCTTTTGTACGGCGCCTATTATTCGGCACCGCCCGATGGCTACAAGACGAAAAACTTCTATTATCTCAACGATGACGGCCGCTACAAAGCCGATTCGATGATCACCGGACACACCCACGCGCCCGAATTTATGCATTTATTTCCGCGTATGTGGAATTTCAACAAGGACGAACGCGACTACAAGCAGTGGGGCGCCTATCGCACCAAAACCGAAATTGCACGCAACGACAAGGGTGAAGTGATCCGTGGCAAAGACGGCCGTCCGATGCAGGGCGAAGTGCTCGATTTCGGAAAACGTGTCAGCTACTCGGATGGCGATCAAACCCACGTGGTGGTCGAACCCACGGCGACCGAGGATCTCAACTACTTCTTCAATTACCAGCTCTCGTATATGTACTGGCGCTACTTCCTGTGGAATTTCGTGGGGCGTCAGAGCGATATTCAACCCACGCGATCGAGCATCACCGACGGCAATTGGCTCTCGGGTATCTCGTGGTTCGACGAGAACCGACTTGGTCCCCAAACCGAGCTGCCGCAAGAAATTGCCGAGAACAAGGGGCGCAATACCTATTATTTTCTGCCTTTCCTGCTGGGTCTGATCGGGCTTGTCTACCAGCTCAACCGCGACCAGCGCAACTTCTCGATCGTTATGTTGCTCTTTGTGATGACGGGTATTGCCTTGGTGGTCTACTTCAACATCTCGCCGGGAGAGCCGCGTGAACGCGACTATGTCTACGCCGGTTCGTTCTACGCCTTCTCGATCTGGATCGGGTTGGGGGTGTTGGCCATTCGCGACCTAATTGCTTGGATTGCAAGGCGTAACAACGTCGCCACGGCAGCCGCAGCAACGATCGTTTGTCTGGGTGTTCCCACGCTCTTGGCCGCCCAAAACTGGGACGACCACGATCGTTCGGGTCGCTATATGGCGCGCGACATCGGTTGGAACTACCTCCAGTCGACCCTTCCCAATTCGATTATTCTCAACTACGGCGACAACGACACCTTCCCGCTGTGGAACAACCAAGAGATCTATGGCGTGCGCCCCGATGTGCGGATCATGAACACCTCCTACCTGGGCGGTGAGTGGTACATCGACGAGATGAAGACCAAAGCCAACCAAGCCGCCGGAGTTCCCTTCTCGCTGCCCAAGCACAAATATACCTACGTCAACGACTGGATCCCGGTGGACAATCGTATCGACCGCGCTGTGGATATCAAGGAGGTGATCGACTTCATCCGCAGCGAGGATCCGCGTACACAACTGCCACTCGCCGACGGCTCGATGGTGGATTACATCCCCACCAAACGCCTCGCGCTGCCCGTCAACAAGGAGAATGCGATCGCTTCGGGCATTGTGGCCGAGAAAGACCGCGCGCTGATGGTGGACACGGTCTACCTCGAAATCAAACGCAGCTCGATAGATAAAAGCCAATTGATGATCCTCGATATGTTGGCTCATTTCGATTGGAAGCGTCCGATTTACCTCACACAGGTCTACATCTGGCAGGATTTGGGTTTGATGGACTACCTCCAATTCGACGGCTACGCCTACCGTTTTGTGCCGATTCTCACCCCGGCAAAAAGCCCGTGGGAGATTGGTCGCGTCGATGCCGACTTCGCTGCGCCGTTGCTGCGCGACACCTTCCGCTACGGCAACCTTGCCGATGAAAAAGTCTATGCCGACTACTTCGTCCAATACAACTTGAGCGCCTCGCACGCCCGTGATGCCTTTGCCCGCGTGGCCAAGGAGTTGTTGCGGCAGGATCGCGCTAAAGAGGCTGTCGAACTGCTCGATATGGGGCTGGAACGGCTGCCGGTGACGCAGATCCGCTACACCGACACCAACACCTACCCCTTCTTGGAGGCCTACTATGCGGCCTCAGCGATGGGCGAGGCTAATGCTGCCGCCAAGGGCGATACGCTGCTGCGTGGCTACGCACAGACGCTGATCGAGTATATCGAATACTACCTGCGCTTCGAGGGGGCGCTGGGCGATATGGTTTCGAATGTGATGGATGACAAACTCGACCAGCTGGGCGACATCTACTACTTGGCCAACTATGCCGGCCGCAAAGAGATCATTGCCGAGTTGAACACCTACTACCGCACGCTGGGCGTCACGGAGGAGAATTTGGTCGACGTGGGCGACAAACCCAAGTCGGCCGATTCGGCTCAGCTGTCGCCACAAGAGACGGAGTGACCATCGGCGCTTGAGCGTTAAAAAAGAGTCCGTGTGTGAAATGAAGATTTCGCACACGGACTTTTTTTGGAGGAGGGGTGGGGTGTTCCTCTTAATCCGCCTATACTGGGGTTCGGACGTAATCCATAATGTGGTTCCGAAATAGCTCCAACTGGGATTCGGACGTAATCCCTAATGTGGTTCCGAAATAGCTCCAACTGAGGTTCAGAAGTGATCACAAAAAACCCGAATGAGTTGCGCACAACGCACATCTCATTCGGGTTTTATTGAGGATCGACGGCGTAAATCCGCCAAAGATCCAATAATTACATCTTCTTGCCGACGTTGGTCTTCTTAGCAACCTTCGGAGCAGCAACACGTGCCGACGACTTCGCGGCAGGGTTAACACCCTTAACAGCAGCCTTTTTAGGCGCAGCTTTCTTAGCTGCCTTTGCCTCACCGTCAACAACCGTAGCGTCCTCGATAGCATCGGTAGCAGCAGCTCCCGACTTGCGCGAACGGCGCGTTTTGGGTTTAGCTTCAGCAGAAGCAGCAGGCATAATGCCCAACGTGTAAGCGTCGTTGAAATCAACGAACTCGATGATGCACATATCGGCAGCATCACCCAAACGGAATCCAGTTCTGAGGATTCGGGTGTAACCACCCGGACGCTCGGAAATTTTGGGCGCAATGGTGCGGAACAACTCCGTAACGGCCTCTTTCTGTTTCAGATAGGCGAATACGATACGGCGCGAATGTGTCGTGTCCTCTTTGGAACGGGTCACCAGAGGCTCGATAAACATCCGGACGGCCTTGGCTTTCGCAACCGTAGTCTCAATGCGTTTGTGCATAATAAGCGACGACGCCATATTCGAAAGCATTGCCCGGCGGTGTCCCGCTTGGCGGCCAAGATGGTTAAATTTCTTATTGTGTCTCATAATTAATCTTTATCAAGTTTGTAGATAGATACGTCCATACCGAATTTCAGGTTGAGCGACGTGAGCAGCTCATCAAGCTCCGTGAGCGACTTTTTGCCGAAGTTGCGGAACTTCAACAGATCGTTGCGATTGAGCTTCACCAAATCTCCAACTGAATCCACGTCGGCGGCTTTCAAGCAGTTCAAGGCGCGGACACTCAGATCCTGATCCGAGAGCTTGGTCTTCAGCAGTTGACGCATATGGAGAATATCCTCATCAAACTCCTCAGCACTGTTCGTGTCCTCCATATTGACGGTGATTTTTTCGTCGGAGAAGAGCATAAAGTGTTGGATGAGAATCTTGGCGGCCTCTTTCAAAGCCTCTTTGGGGTGAATCGAACCGTCGGTGGTGATCTCCAAATTCAACTTCTCGTAGTCGGTTTTTTGCTCGACACGGTAGTTTTCAATGGAGTACTTCACGTTCTTGATCGGTGTGAAGATCGAGTCGATGGGCAGCGTACCGAATTCGCACTCGGCAGGTGTATTCTCCTCGGCAGCGACATAACCACGACCTTTGCCGATCGTCAGCGTCATCTGCATCTTCGTACCGGGCGCGAGGTGGCAAATAACCAAGTCGGGCGTCAGCACCTTGAAAGACGAAAGATAATTCGATATATATCCGGCAGTCAGCTCCGTAACACCCGCAACGTTAATGGAAACCTTTTCGGTATCCTGATTATCGACTGTGCGGATAAAACGAATCTGCTTCAGATTGAGGACGATGTTCATCATATCCTCCATCACTCCGGGGATAGCGGCAAACTCGTGATCGACACCGGCTACCTTGACTGTCGTGATTGCGTAACCCTCCAGCGAGGAGAGCAAAATTCGACGCAACGCGTTGCCGACAGTCATACCGAACCCGGGCTCCAGCGGTCGGAATTCAAACTTTCCGAACGACGAAGTGGATTCAAGCATAATAACCTTTTCAGGTTTCTGGAAAGCTAATATTGCCATAATCAGTGAATTTGTTTAATAACTACTTCGAGTACAACTCGACGATAAGCTGCTCCTTGATGTTCTCGGGGATCTCTGAGCGCTCAGGTTTTTGCAGGAAACGGCCACTCATCGTAGCATTCTCCCACTCAAGCCAAGCATAGCGGCTCTTCGAGCCACCGGCCAGCGATGCCGTGATAACTTCCAAGCTCTTCGACTTCTCGCGAACCGAAACCACCTCACCCACACGCATCGAGTAGGAGGGAATGTTCACCACGCTTCCGTTGACACAGATGTGGCAGTGCGAAACAAGCTGACGAGCAGCAGCACGCGTCGGGGCGATCCCTAAGCGGTAAACAACATTATCCAAACGGCACTCCAGCAATTTGAGCAGGTTTTCACCCGTGATGCCGCCCATACGTGAAGCTTGCTCGTAGGTGCGTGCAAATTGCTTCTCCAGCAGACCGTAAGTGTATTTTGCTTTCTGTTTTTCGGTCAACTGCGTGCCGTACTCAGACACTTTCTTACGCTTGTGCGTCAGACCGTGCTGTCCGGGAGGATAGTTACGCTTTTCAAGCACTTTATCCGCACCGTAAATAGCTTCGCCGAATTTTCTGGCGATTCTTGATTTTGGTCCTATGTATTTTCCCATTGTCTTAACTTTTATAATATCCTTGAATATCCCTTAACTTGTCGCCCGAATTATACACGGCGGCGGTTAGGAGCACGGCAACCGTTGTGCGGCATAGGCGTAACGTCGATGATTTCCATCACCTCGATACCTGCGCCGTTGATGGTGCGAATAGCCGACTCGCGGCCTGCACCCGGTCCCTTGACATAGACTTTCACCTTGCGAAGGCCCATGTCGTAAGCGACTTTGGCGCAATCGGTTGATGCGGTCTGTGCTGCATAAGGAGTATTCTTTTTCGAACCACGGAAACCCATCTTGCCGGCCGAAGACCAGCTGATGACGTCACCCACCTCATTGGCGAGGGTGATGATTACGTTGTTGAAAGTGGAGTGTACGTAGGCATTACCCACGGCGCTGACCTTAACAACTTTTTTCTTAACTGTTCCAGTTTTCTTTGCCATAATTCTCTAAAGATTACTTCGTTGCCTTTTTCTTGTTTGCGACTGTCTTTTTCTTACCCTTGCGAGTACGCGCATTGTTCTTGGTACCCTGACCACGAACGGGAAGACCCAGACGGTGACGGATGCCACGGTAGCAGCCGATATCCATCAATCGTTTGATATTGAGTTGAACTGCCGAACGGCATTCGCCCTCGACCTTGATGCCCATTTCGGCAATCTTGGTACGAACGGCGCCGATCTGGTCATCCGTCCATTCATCGACTTTGAGGTCATAGCTGATACCAGCACCCTCCAAAATCTTTCGAGCTGTCGAACGACCGATACCGTAGATATAGGTCAAGCCGATCTCGCCTCTTTTATTTTTCGGTAAATCTACACCGACTATACGTGCCATATAATTTCTTTTTCTTCTTTAATAAACCGTTTAAACATTAGCCTTGGCGCATTTTAAACTTAGGATTCTTTTTGCAAATGACGTAGAGTTTCCCCTTACGCTTCACAATCTTGCAATCCTCACTTCTTTTCTTGATGGATGCTCTTACTTTCATGATTTTTCAAGCAATCTAATAGTTATTTATACCGGAAAGATATACGGCCTTTCGACAAATCGTAGGGCGTCATCTCCACTTTAACTTTATCTCCGGGAAGAATTTTGATGTAGTGCATTCGCATCTTTCCCGAGATATGGGCGGTCAGAATGTGACCATTGTCCAATTCGACGCGGAACATCGCGTTGGACAAGGCTTCGATAATTGTGCCGTCCCGTTCGATAGCTGTTTGTTTTGCCATTGAGTCTTAGTTGTTAAGTGCTTGTTCAATGATACTAAAGTCCGTCAGTACGTCCGGTCCGTCTCGACGAACCGCCACGGCATACTCATAGTGCGCCGAGGGTTTACGATCTCTGGTTCGAACTGTCCAGCCATCCCTTTCGAAAATCACTGCTTTCGTACCCATATTAATCATAGGTTCGATACAGATCACCATGCCCTCTTTGAGCAACGGTCCTCTGCCACGTGCACCGTAATTGGGAACACCCGGGTCTTCGTGCATCTTCCGACCCAAGCCGTGTCCTTCCAATTCGCGCACCACGCCATAACCGAAGCTTTCGACATGTTCTTGCACTGCCGCCGACACGTCGCCTACGCGATTGCCAGCTTTGGCTTGTGCCGCACCTTTACAAAGAGCTTCCTTGGTGACCGTCATCAGCTGCCGTACTTCCTCGGCAACCTCTCCAACGGCGAACGTGTACGCCGAATCACCAACAAACCCCTTCATAAATGTACCACAATCGACCGAAACGATATCGCCCTCTTTTAGGACGCATTTCGTGGATGGAATACCGTGAACCACCTGATCGTTGATCGAAATACACAACGATGCAGGAAATCCTTGGAACCCGAGAAAAGCCGGAACGGCTCCGTGCGCGCGGATGAAATCCTCGGCAATCGAATCCAACTCTTTGGTGGTGATACCCGGGCGGATGTGGAGTCCCACTTCGGCCAGCGTCTTCGACACCAAGATGTTGTTTTCGCGGAGCAATTCGATCTCCTCGTCTGTTTTTAAATAGATCATTTTTTACTAAATCGACTCTTTAGAAAAACACGACTAATGACGCCCCTGAATACGGCCGGTCTTCATCAGACCGTCGTAGTGACGCATCAATAAGTAACTTTCTATCTGTTTCAGAGTGTCGAGTACCACACCGACCATAATCAGCAACGACGTACCGCCGTAGAAATAGGCGAAGGCCTGCTGAATGCCCAAAAACTTCATCGCCAAGGCGGGCAAAATTGCCACAATAGCCAAGAAGAAGGAGCCGGGGAGGGTGATACGGGTCATGATGGTGTCGATGTAGTTCACGGTTTGCTTACCCGGTTTCACTCCCGGGATAAAGCCGCCGTTGCGCTTCATATCATCGGCCATCATTTGAGGATTGATGATAATCGCAGTGTAGAAGTAGGTGAAAGCGATTACCAACACGGCAAGCGTAAAGTTGTACCAGAAACCGGTCATCGAGGTAAAAGCTGCCGCGAAAGCCGAACCGGTAAACAGTGCCGGAATAAACATCAGAGCCTGTGCGAAGATGATAGGCATCACATTCGCAGCATTCATCTTCAGGGGGATGTACTGACGCACACCACCGTACTGTTTGTTACCGACGATACGTTTTGCATACTGCACAGGAACCTTGCGGACTGCCTGTACCAACGCGATCGTTGCCATAAAAACAAGGAACAGAAGTACCAGCTCGAGGATCAACATAATAGCGCTACCGGTGGCGGTCTGGAAACGCGCGTTGACCTCAGCCAACAGTGCGTGGGGCAGACGTGCCACGATACCGATCATAATGATCAACGAGATGCCGTTACCGATACCTTTGTCCGTGATCTTTTCACCGAGCCACATAATAAACATCGTACCGGCGATCAGAATTGTTGTCATAAAGCAAATGACTCCGAACGAATTACCGTAGACAAATGCCGTGGGGACTTGGTGGTACAGGTTGGCGATATAGGCCGGACCCTGCAACAACAACACGCCAATGGTCAAAAAGCGCGTCCACTGATTCATCTTACGACGGCCGCTCTCACCCTCTTTCTGCATTTTCTGGAAATACGGAACCATCATACCCATCAACTGGATAATGATCGAGGCGGTGATGTACGGCATAACTCCAAGAGCTAAGATGGCCGCGTTACCGAATGCACCGCCCGAGAAGACATTCAACAGACCCAAAAGTCCGTTGCCTTCCAACTGGCTGGCATACGCCGACCCTTCGCCCAAAGCATTAGGATTAATGCCCGGAATCACTACGAAACTACCCAAGCGATAGACGAGCAGCAGCCCAATCGTGTAGATCACACGTTTGCGCAGCTCCTCAATCTTATAGATGTTCTTGAGTGTTTCAACCAATTTCTTGTTGGTCGCCAAAAGAGCGATTACCACCAAAAAGACGAGGCCAACAATAAAATACTGATTCATAATTTTTGTGTTCTAAGTACTTACAGTTTTTCGACGCTACCTCCGGCGGCCGTGATGGCTGCCTCAGCGCTCTTCGAGAATGCGTGAGCCTTAACGGTCAGCGCTTTAGAAAGCGAGCCGTTGCCCAAAATTTTCACTTTGTCCTTCGACGAAATGAAGCCTGCGGAGACCAGCGTGTCTACCGTAATTTCCGTAAGCGACTTTTTGGCTGCCAATTCCTCGAGTGTCGAGAGGTTGATCGGCTTGAATTCGACACGGTTCAAGTTGGTGAATCCAAACTTGGGAAGACGACGCTGAAGCGGCATCTGACCACCCTCGAAGCCCAACTTGTGGGAGTAACCCGAACGCGACTGCGCACCTTTGTGACCACGGGTGGACGTGCCACCGTGACCTGAACCTGCACCGCGGCCAATACGTTTATCGTGATGCGTTGAACCCTTTGCGGGTTTGAGACTATTGAGTTCCATTATTATAATCCGTTAGCAGTTAAACTTATTCTGCGGCCTCGGCAGCCTCTTTGACTTCGGCTTTCTTAGCCTTAGGTGCTGCGACCTTCTTTTCGACGATCGTCTCGACGTTGACGAGGTGTTTCACACGCTCGACCATACCCTTGATAATATCCGAATCGTCGTGCTCAACGCTTGCGTTGATCTTCTTCAGGCCCAGTGCGTCGAGGTTTTTGCATTGGCGCGCTGTGGCTCCGATGCGACTTCTAACCTGGGTAATTTTCAATCTTGCCATTTGTTGATTCAATATTAACCGTTAAACACCTTATCCATCGAGATGCCGCGTACACGTGCAACGCTATAAGCATCACGCAGTTCACACAGAGCACCGATGGTTGCTTTAACCAAGTTGTGGGGATTCGACGAACCCTTGCTCTTGGCCAACACATTCTTCACACCCACCGACTCCAACACGGCACGCATTGCACCGCCGGCCAAAACACCGGTACCGGGGGCAGCCGGACGAATCATCACGAGCGAACCGCCGTAACGAAGTTCCTGTTTGTGAGGAATCGTACCATTAATAATAGGAATCTTCACAAGGTTCTTTTTTGCATCCTCCACGCCTTTGGCGATGGCGGCCTGCACCTCGGAGGCTTTGCCCAGACCGTAGCCTACAATGCCTTCTTCGTTTCCTACGACAACAATGGCCGAGAAACTGAATGTACGACCTCCCTTGGTTACCTTGGTAACACGCTGAATGCTTACGAGTTTATCCTTAAGCTCGAGGTCGCTGGTACGTACTTTCTTTATGTTAGTATTTGACATAATCGCTTAGAATTTAAGTCCGCCTTCGCGTGCGGCTTCCGCCAGCTGTTTAACTCTTCCGTGATACAGGTAACCGTTACGGTCGAAACCGACCGTGGTGATTCCTTTTGCTGCGGCGCGCTCGGCGGCCAATTTGCCAACCAAAGCGGCTACCTCGCATTTGTTCTTGCCGGTAACTGCTTCAGCTACCTCCTTGTCCTGCGAAGATGCCGTTGCAAGGGTCGTACCCGTGAGGTCATCAATAAACTGCACGTAGATTTGCTTGTTGCTACGGTATACAGTCATACGAGGCTGCGTAGGTGTTCCGCTCACGATCTTGCGGATACGCATCTTAACTCGCTCTCTTCTTTCTATCTTGTTCAGTGACATAACTTAGACTATTTACTATTTAGCACCTGCTGATTTGCCCGCCTTACGACGCAATTGCTCGCCGACGAACTTAATACCCTTGCCCTTGTATGGCTCCGGTTTACGCAGCGAACGAAGCTTGGCGGCAACTTGGCCGATGAGCTGCTTATCGATGCTCTTGAGGGTTACGATGGGGTTGCCCTTCTTTTCGGTCACGGCCGTAGCGGTCACCTCCGAAGGCAACATAACGTACGTGTCGTGCGAATAGCCGAGACTCAACTCAAGGATATTGCCTTTAGCCTCAGCCTTGAAGCCGACGCCGACAAGTTCTTGTTTGATCTCATATCCCTTCGAAACTCCGACAACCATATTGTTGATCAGCGCACGATAAAGGCCGTGCAGCGAACGGTGACGGGGTTGATTGGTGGGACGCGACAGCAGGACAACGGGGCTTTCAACGCCCGTGTGCGTGTCTGCGTGCGTGCCGACCTTAACTGTGATGTCTGAGTCGATCTTCTGGCTCAGCGTCCCAAGTGGCCCTTTCACGCTCACCACATTGTCGGCAGAAATCGTTACGGTAACGCCGGCAGGCAAGTTTACAGGTAAATTACCAATTCTTGACATTAGTTTGTGTGTTTAGAAATTTGCGATTAGTAGATGTAGCACAACAACTCGCCACCCACGTTCTCTTTGCGAGCCGCAGCGTCGGTCATAATGCCTTTCGAAGTCGACAGAATAGCGATACCCAAGCCATTCAACACGCGAGGCGTATTAGTTACCGAAACATAGCGACGCAGACCCGGGCGGCTAATGCGCTGCAAGTCTTTGATGGCACAAGTTTTGGTTGCTGCATCCCACTTGAGAGCAACTTTGATGGACGGGTGACCTTTCTCGTCGGTGTCGAATTTGTAAGCAAGAATGTAACCCTGCTCATAAAGAATCTTCGTGATTTCCTGTTTAATTTTTGAGCCAGGAGCTTCAACCACTTTGTGATTGGCTTTCACTGCGTTTCTAATTCTGGTCAGAAAGTCCGCAATAGGATCAGTCATAACGAATAGAAGTTAAAATTAATAATTAGTTAGTTAATTGAACATCAGCGGCTTAAATCCACATCGGATTCACACCGCATCCGTTTTTCTTTGTTTTTGCATTACCCCCACACCTTGTCTGGTTGTGTAAACGAAGACTCCGCGCAGGGTATAAAGCGCGCAAATATACGCATTATTTCTCAACAAACCTAAAACAGCCCTAATTTTTAGCGTTTTAAGTCGAAGTTCCTCAAAACGGACTATGTTAGCATACACTTGTAGCTAACATAAATCCATACAATCCCTCGTAAAACAACCCTCCGTGCCACAACCGAAAGTGCTTCTGCCAACGACAAAGCCGGCCGGCACTGCTGCCGCACGATTTTGCCTTTAAAGCATCACTCCTTCGAAGCCCTCAGGTCCGAGAAATTTGTAACCAAATGCCGAACTTTTCGATGCTGTTTCGCCCCCGAGAAGTTACCGCTTGTGACGGCATTTTCCCCGATCTTGCAACAGTTCTACACGAGTTCCGCACCCGTATCAGCTTCAATTTATCTGAACAACCGGAATGAAAAATTACACCCTTTCATTCGCCTTGCTCGCGGGCTTGCACCCTCAAAAAGGAATCTTGAAATAGGGGCACCGACACCTGTCGGCACCCCTACTATACTACCAGCTTGCCTTGGTAACTCCCGGGATCAAACCCTTCGAAGCCATCTCACGGAACTGAATACGGCTCACGCCGAACAGCCGGATATAGCCTTTGGGACGACCCGTAATCTTACAGCGATTGTGCTGACGGATGGGGTTGGAGTTGCGGGGCAGCTTCGAAAGCGCGATCCACGCCTCCTCACGGTCGATTGCACCGCTCTTCACCTGCGCAGCAATCTCCTCGCGCTTATGGGCATAACGGTTTGCGAGTTTCACACGTTTCACCTCGCGTGCCTTCATTGACTCTTTTGCCATAGCTTAGTTCTTTTTTGCGTTTTTGAAAGGAAGACCGAATGCACGGAGCAGCGCACTTGCCTCTTCGTCCGTTTTGGCCGTCGTTACGAAGGAGATCTCCATACCGAAAATCTTCGTGATTTTGTCGATGTCGATCTCGGGGAAGATGATCTGCTCGGTGATGCCAAGGGTGTAGTTACCTTGACCGTCGAACTTCTCATTGATTCCCTTGAAGTCACGGATGCGCGGCAGAGCCACAGCAACCAGACGCTCCAAAAATTCGTACATCTTCGCATCGCGCAGTGTTACGCGAACGCCGATGGGCATCTGTTTACGCAGTTTGAAGTTCGAAATATCCTTGCGCGACTTGGTCTGCACGGCTTTCTGACCTGTGATCTGCGAGAGTTCGGCCTGAGCAACGTCGATAAGCTTCTTATCGGCAACAGCCTGACCCATACCCTGATTGAGAACGATCTTTGTGAGTCTCGGGCACTGCATAATGCTCGTGTACCCGAACTCCTTCATAAGGGCAGGAATAATCTGCTCCTTATACTGTGATTTGAGTGTAGGAACGTATGCCATTATTTGATCTCCTCCCCTGACTTTTTAGCGTAACGAACTAATTTACCTTCTGCATTGAGCTTGCGACCCACTTTGGTAGGCTTACCGCTCTTGGGGTCAAGGACCTGCAAGTTTGAGATCTGAATCGCCGCTTCTTTTTCGACGAGACCACCCTGAGGATTCTGTGCATTAGGCTTAGCAGCCTTCTTGCAGAGATTAACGCCCTCGACAATCGCACGTTGCTTTTCAACATCGACTTGCAGAACTTTGCCCTGCTTGCCTTTGTTGTCACCGGCGATGACTTGGACCATATCCCCCTTCTTAATATGTAATTTCACTGACATATCCGAAATTATTTTTATGATTACAATACTTCGGGTGCGAGGGAGATAATCTTCATATACTGGTCACGCAGCTCACGAGCTACGGGGCCGAATATACGAGTACCACGCATTTCACCCTGGTTGTTAAGCAACACTACGGCGTTATCGTCGAAACGAATATACGAACCGTTAGCACGCCTGATTTCCTTGGTCGTTCTTACCACGACAGCCTTCGACACGGAGCCTTTTTTGACCTCGCCCGAGGGAGTCGCGCTTTTCACCGACACCACAATTTTATCGCCGATAGATGCGTAGCGGCGTTTAGTACCGCCCAGCACCCGGATGCAAAGAACCTCCTTCGCACCGCTGTTATCAGCTACTACGAGTCTACTTTCCTGTTGTACCATACCTACTTCGCTCTTTCAATAATTTGTACTAATCTCCAACGCTTTGTCTTGCTCAGCGGACGAGTTTCCGAAATACGGACGGTGTCGCCATCTTTGCAAGTTGCATCGAGACACTCGGCAACAAACTTGGTCGTCTTGTTGACGAACTTGCCATAGATCGGATGCTTGACCTTGCGCGCTACTGCAACGACAATGGTTTTTTCCATTTTGTTGCTGACAACTACCCCAATACGCTCTTTTCTAAGATTTCTTTCCATAGTGGTAATTAACATTTAGGGTTTCTTTGACGCAGACTTGTCAGCATTCGAGCTATATCTCTGCGGTTCTTCTTAATAATAGAAGGGTTCTCGACGGGGGACACTGCGTGCTGCACCTTCAGCTTTTCAAGCTGCGCCTGTTCGGTCTCGATGCGCTCTTGCAGGTCCGTGATCGAAATGTCCTTGATTTCTGCACTTTTCATCTTGTGTTCCCTTAAATTGTGGTTTCGACGTAATCACGCCTTACGATAAACTTGGTGATAATAGGCAACTTTTGGGCTCCCAAGCGCAGCGCCTCTTGAGCAACTGCCAAAGGCACTCCCTCGGCCTCGAAGAGAATACGTCCGGGGGTAACAGGCGCCACGAATCCTTCGGGGTTACCTTTACCTTTACCCATACGAACCTCGGCGGGTTTCTTGGTGATCGGTTTGTCAGGGAAGATGCGAATCCAAAGTTGGCCTTCACGTTTCATATAACGCGTAATGGCTTGACGTGCTGCCTCTATCTGACGGCCTGTGATCCAAGTTGTCTCAAGTGCCTTAATTGCGAATGATCCGAATGCAAGCTGGTTACCTCTTTGAGCTATACCCTTCATCCGCCCTTTCTGCATTCTTCTAAATTTGGTCTTTTTCGGCTGTAACATGTTAGTTCTGCTTTAAAAAGGTCCTTACTTACTGTTATTATTGCGGCGGCCTGTTCCGGCACCTGCACCCGCTCCGCGACGATCTCCGCCACGGTTGCCGCGATCGCCTCCTCGGCCACCACGATCACCTCCGCGATCTCCGCGGTCTCCACGAGGTCCACGACGATCGCCGCGATCTCCACGCTCTCCGCGGTCACCCGAAGGAGCCTGTGCCGAAGCACCTGCTATTTCGAACAAGTCGCGTTTGCCGTACACCAGACCTTGGCAGATCCACACCTTCACACCCAAGATACCCACTTTGGTGAGCGCTTCGGTCAAGCTGTAATCCACGTCGGCGCGGAATGTATGCAATGGAATACGTCCCTCTTTCATCGTCTCGCTACGCGCCATCTCGGCACCACCGACACGACCCGAAACTTGAACTTTGATACCCTCGGCGCCCATACGCATCGTCGATGCAATGGTCATCTTCACGGCACGGCGGAACGATACACGACCCTCCAACTGGCGAGCGATGTTCTGACCGACGATCACAGCATCCACCTCGGGACGTTTGATCTCGAAGATGTTGATTTGAATCTCCTTGCCGGTGAGTTTTTTCAACTCCTCCTTCAATTTGTCAACCTCTTGGCCACCCTTACCGATGATGATACCCGGACGAGCAGTCGAAATGGTTACCGTAACTAACTTCAGCGTGCGATCGATAATGATTCTCGAAATGCTTGCCTTGGCCAGACGGACATTCAGGTACTTGCGAATCTTGGCATCTTCGACGAGCTTGTCGGCGAAATCCTTACCACCGAACCAATTGGAATCCCAACCGCGGATGATACCAAGACGATTTGCTATCGGATTAACTTTCTGTCCCATCTAATTACTTATTTTCTACGATTACCATTTTATCAACTACGATCGTCACGTGGTTCGAACGCTTACGAACTCGGTGAGCACGACCTTGAGGCGCAGCCTGAATACGTTTGAGCATACGACCGCAGTCCACAAAGACCTCCTTGACACACAAGGTCGCATCTTCCAGACGCTCGCTCTCGTTTTTGACCTCCCAGTTGGCAATTGCCGACTTGAGAAGTTTCTCCATACGGATTGATGCCTCCTTCGTCGAATAGCGAAGGATGCCCAAGGCCTTGTTGATCTCCACGCCACGAATGATGTCAGCCACAAGGCGCATCTTTCGGGGAGAGGTCGGGCAATTGCGCATAATAGCTATCGCTTTCTGCTTCTTCTCAGCCTTTAATTTCTCGGCTCTTATTGATTTTCTTGCACCCATTTTCTACCTATTTTTTCTTGTTACCTGCGTGACCACGGAAATTACGTGTAGGAGCAAACTCACCGAGTTTGTGACCCACCATATTCTCAGTTACATACACCGGAATAAATTTATTTCCGTTGTGGACAGCGATCGTCTGGCCGACAAAGTCAGGCGAAATCATACTTGCTCGTGACCATGTCTTAATTACCGACTTTTTGCTCGCTTCTGTCTGGGCGACAACTTTTGCCTCGAGCTTAGGGTCGATAAAGGGTCCTTTTTTTAATGAACGGCTCATTATGTACTCTATTTAATTATTTTTTCTTCTTTGAAATAATAAACTTCGAGGTCGTCTTCTTCGGGTCGCGCGTCTTATAACCCTTAGCCAGCAAGCCCTTACGCGAACGGGGATGACCTCCCGACGCACGACCTTCGCCACCACCCATCGGGTGATCGACCGGGTTCATCACCACGCCACGAGTGCGAGGACGACGTCCCAACCAGCGTTCACGACCCGCCTTACCTGAGCTTTCGAGGCTGTGGTCGAGATTCGACACAACACCCACCGTAGCGCGGCAAGTTACGAGTACCATACGAGTCTCTCCTGAAGGCAATTTGATGACGGCAAATTTGCCCTCACGTGCCAACAGTTGAGCATACGAGCCAGCCGAGCGCGCCATAGCGGCTCCCTGTCCCGGGTAGAGTTCAATATTGTGGACAACCGTACCCAGCGGAATATCGCTCAAAAAGAGCGTATTACCAATCTCGGGAGCGACACCCGTGCCACTCATTACGATTTGACCCACTTGGAGACCGGTCGGTGCGATGATGTAACTCTTCTCACCGTCGGTGTATGCCAGAAGTGCAATACGTGCTGTACGATTTGGGTCGTACTCAATAGATTTCACAGTTGCGGCGATGCCGTCTTTCGAACGCTTGAAGTCGACGTTACGATACATTTGCTTGTGACCGCCGCCGATATTGCGAACTGTCATTTTGCCATCTTTGTTACGTCCACCCGTGCTTTGTTTGACGCTCAGCAACGATTTCTCGGGAACATTCGTCGTAATTTCAGAGAACGTACCGACAACCTTATGTCTCGTACCTGCGGTTACAGGCTTAAATTTTCTTACTGCCATCTTCGTTAGATATTACTGTAAAAATCTATCTTATCTCCATCCTTCAAGGTGATAATTGCCTTCTTGAAGTTATTGGCGCGTCCCTCCAAGAGTCCTGCTTTGGTGTAGCGGCTCTTGAGTTTGCCCATGTAGTTGACTGTGTTCACAGCTGTCACAACAACGTTGTACATCTGCTCCACGGCATTACGAATCTGCAGCTTGTTAGCTTTCACGTCAACGATAAAACCGTAGCGATTCAACTTTTCGCCCTGAATCGTCATTTTTTCGGTCAAAACCGGCTTAATAATAATATTCATCTGTGTCTTGCGTTTTTAAGCTAACATCGTATTCAATACATTCTCAGCGCCTTCCACCATCACAATCGCCGATGCGTTCATCACGTCATAGGTGCAGACGTTCTGCGCCAATACGGGTTTCACGTAGGGAATGTTGCGGCACGACATCTGGAGATTGGAGTTCGAATCCGGAAGGACTAAAAGCACCTTCTTGTCAGCAACTTTCAATGCAGCAGCCAGAGCCACGAGAGTTTTGGTCTTCGGAGCATCCAATTGGAAGTTCTCGACCATACTGATTACGCCGGCTTGAGCTTTGTAGCTCAAAGCGCTGCGACGAGCCAGCTGCTTGAGTTTTTTGTTCAATTTGAAGCTGTAATCGCGGGGTACTGGGCCGAAAATACGACCACCACCCGGATACAGAGGCGATTTGATGCTACCTGCACGAGCGCCGCCCGTACCTTTCTGACGTTTGAGTTTACGCGTCGAACCGGCAACTTCATTACGCTGCTTCGATTTGTGCGTACCTTGGCGCTGGTCTGCCAAATATTGTTTCACGTCGAGGTAGATAGCGTGGTCATTAGCCTCCACGCCGAAGACGGCATCCGAAAGGACAACCTTACGACCCGTTTCTATTCCTTGTGTGTTTAAAACAGCTAATTCCATACTATTTCTCAATTGTTAAATAAGCACCCTTTGCTCCCGGAATCGAACCCTTCACAAGGAGAAGGTTGCTCTCGGGGATAACTTTCAAAACTCTCAAGTTAAGAATCTTAACCTGATCGCCACCCATTTGTCCGGGCAAACGTTTGCCCTTGAAGACGCGTGACGGATAGGACGATGCACCCAGTGATCCGGGTTTACGCAGACGGTTGTGCTGACCGTGGGTGGCTCCACCCACACCGCCAAAACCGTGGCGTTTAACAACGCCTTGGAAGCCTTTTCCCTTTGAAATCCCGGTCACGTCGACCCAGTCCTCCTCCGAGAAGAGTCCTACGGTGAGCGTGTCGCCGAGTGTCACTTCAGGCATATCCTTAAATTCCGCAATTTTGCGTTTAGGGGTAGTACCGGCTTTTTTGAAGTGTCCTAACAAACTACTGCTGGTGTGCTTTTCACTCTTTTCGTCATAGGCAATCTGAACTGCTTCGTAGGAGTCCTTCTCCACGGTTCTGATTTGCGTAACTACACACGGGCCAGCCTCAATAACAGTGCATGGTATGTTTTTACCCTCGGCACTGTAAACGGAAGTCATTCCGATTTTCTTTCCAATAAGTCCTGACATTTGTTGTCGAATTACGTTTGTTATAAATTTAAGTGATCTTTTTTATTACTTTTTTGCAAGTCGTCGTTATCACACTTTGATTTCAACCTCGACACCCGAAGGGAGTTCCAGTTTCATCAGCGCGTCGATCGTTTTGGGCGTCGACGAGTAGATGTCCAGAATGCGCTTGAAGGTGCAGAGTTGGAACTGCTCGCGTGCTTTTTTGTTGACGAAAGTCGAACGGTTCACCGTGAAGATCTGCTTGTGTGTGGGCAGAGGTACCGGTCCGCTTACGACAGCGCCCGTACTTTTGACGGTCTTCACAATCTTCTCGGCTGATTTGTCAACGAGATTGTGGTCGAATGACTTTAACTTGATTCTAATTTTCTGGTTCATATATTTTCTTATTCGTTATCCTTACCTTTACCACTCGCTTTCTCGATAATCTCTTTGGCCTGATTAGCTGTAACTGCCTCAAAATTCGAGAACTCCATCGACGATGTTGCGCGACCCGAAGAGATCGTACGCAGCACGGTCACATAGCCGAACATCTCCGACAGCGGAACCTGCGCTTTGACAACGCGAGCCGTACCCTTCGATTCCATACCGGTGATCTGTCCGCGACGTTTGTTCAAGTCGCCGATAATATCACCCATATTCTCTTCGGGCGTCACAACCTCCACCGACATAATCGGTTCCAAAATCACGGAACCTGCCTTGGGGGCTGCTGCACGGTAAGCATTGCGGGCACAAATTTCGAACGACAGCTGGTCGGAATCGACCGGGTGGAAAGAACCGTCGAGCAAGGTGATCTTCATCGAATCCATCGTGTAACCTGCCAGCGCGCCATTTGCCATAGCGGCCTCGAAGCCCTTTTGAACCGAAGGAATGAACTCCTTGGGAATGTTACCGCCTTTGACTGCGTCCACAAACGTGAGACCCATCTTGCCCTCTTCAGCTGGCCCGATCTCAAACGAGATGTCGGCGAACTTACCACGGCCACCGGTCTGCTTTTTGAAGACTTCGCGGTGTTGAACGGTTTTGGTGAGCGACTCCTTGTAGTTAACTTGGGGAGCACCCTGCGAGATTTCTACGCCGAATTCGCGACGCAGACGATCCACGATAATGTCGAGGTGAAGTTCACCCATACCGCTGATGACCGTTTGTCCCGAATCTTCGTCGGTGTGAACGGTGAAGGTAGGATCCTCCTCGGCCAACTTGGCCAAAGCGATGCCCAACTTATCGAGGTCTTTTTGCGTTTTGGGTTCAACAGCCAAACCGATAACCGGTGTGGGGAAGGTCATCTGCTCCAATACGATCGGTGCATTTTCGGCACAAAGCGTATCACCAGTGTGAATCTCCTTGAAACCAACTGCTGCACAAATATCACCGGCGCCGACAGTCTCCATCGGATTCTGCTTGTTGGCGTGCATTTGGTAGATACGGCTGATGCGCTCGCGCTTGTTGCTGCGGGTGTTCAACACATAGGAACCGGCATCGAGCTTACCCGAATAGATACGCACGAAAGCCAAACGGCCTACGAAAGGATCGGTTGCGATCTTGAAGGCCAAACCGCAGAACGGATCGTCCTCCGAAGCGTGACGCACGACCTCTTGGTCGGTTTTGGGGTTGATACCCGTCACAGCAGGTACGTCCATCGGCGAGGGCAGGAAAGCCATCACACAGTCGAGCAATTTCTGCACGCCTTTGTTGTGGAACGACGAACCGCAAAGCATCGGCACAATCTGCATTGAGATGGTAGCCTTGCGAATAGCGGCGATCAGCTCCTCAGGGGTGATCGTGTCGGGAGCCTCGAAGAACTTCTCCATCAGCGCCTCGTCTGTCGATGCAACCTCCTCGATGAGTTTGTTGCGCCATTCGGCAGCCTCTTCGACCATCGAAGCAGGAATTTCTTTGAGTTCGAAGTTATCGCGTTCGACCTTGTTGTCGTTGTAGTAAATGGCCCTATTATATATAAGGTCTACCAAACCGTCGAACTTGTCCTCTGCACCGATGGGCAGAACGACCGGCAGTGCATTGGCACCGAAGTGTTTGTGCACCTGCGCACATACCGACAAGAAATCGGCACCTGTGCGGTCCATTTTGTTCACGTAGCCGATACGTGGGACGTTGTACTTGTCAGCCTGACGCCACACGGTCTCCGACTGGGGTTCAACGCCACCAACGGCACAGAATGTAGCGATTGCGCCGTCGAGCACACGCAACGAACGCTCCACCTCAACGGTGAAGTCAACGTGTCCCGGGGTGTCGATCAAGTTGATCTGGTATTGCTCACCCTTGTAGTGCCAGAATGCGGTGGTTGCAGCCGAAGTAATGGTGATACCACGCTCCTGCTCTTGAACCATCCAGTCCATAGTAGCACCGCCTTCGTGTACTTCGCCGATTTTGTGGGTTTTACCTGTATAGAAAAGGATACGCTCCGACGTGGTGGTTTTACCAGCATCAATGTGAGCCATGATGCCGATGTTACGAGTATAATTTAAATCTCTGGTTGCCATCTGTCAGCTTCGTATTAAAATCTAAAGTGAGCAAATGCCTTGTTGGCCTCGGCCATACGGTGCATCTCCTCCTTACGTTTAAAGGCGGCACCTTGCTGGTTAAAGGCGTCCATTATCTCAGAAGAGAGTCTATCTGCCATTGTCTTACCGGCGCGCTTGCGGGAATAGAGGACAAGGTTCTTCATGGAAATAGAAATCTTGCGCTCCGGACGGACCTCCAACGGAACTTGGAATGTGGCACCTCCGATACGCTTCGATTTTACTTCAACAAGAGGCGTGATGTTCTCGAGGGCCTGTTTCCAGATTTCCAGTGGAGATTTATCAGCGTCTTTCATCTTCTTGCCAACTATCTCCAACGAGTCGTAGAAAATAGTGTAGGCAATACTCTTCTTACCATCCAGCATAAGGTTGTTCACAAAACGGGTCACTGCCACGTCGTTGAACATCGGGTCCGGAAGTAGAATTCGCTTTTTTGGCTTAGCTTTTCTCATTTGTTTATTGCTTGCTTAAAATGTTTTTGTAAATTACTTACCTGCCTTGGGGCGTTTGGTACCGTACTTCGAGCGACGTTGACGACGACCGTCGACACCGGCTGAATCGAGTGCACCGCGCACCAAGTGATAACGTACACCGGGGAGGTCTTTGATACGACCGCCACGCACCAGCACGATCGAGTGCTCTTGCAAGTTGTGGCCTTCTCCGGGGATATAGGCGTTGACCTCCTTGCCGTTGGTCAATCTTACACGTGCAACCTTACGCATTGCCGAGTTAGGCTTCTTCGGGGTCGTAGTGTACACACGGGTACATACGCCTCGGCGTTGGGGACACGCAGCGAGTGCCGGGGACTTACTCTTGTCCTCCAAACGAACTCGACCGTTTCTCACTAACTGTTGAATAGTTGGCATTTCTTAAATTGTCCTTTAATTTATAAAAAAATCTATCTCCATTGTCCAAAATGGACTGCAAAGGTACGCAAATTTTTGGAATCACAATATATACGCGCCTCTTTTTTCACTGTTTTACGCGATTTTTATCATTTTGTTATTCTTTTTGCTTATGAGATATAATATTCGATAGGATTACATTATCACTAAAAACACAACGATCTGTTACACAAAGTTGTATGCGTATTATTGGCATCAGCAACCGCCCCCTACAAAAAACCCGATTGTGCACACCGTCACAACGATCGCAGCTTCTTGGAAAACAAAGAATATGTCGAAATTCCGCGTCGAAGTGACAGATTCCAAAAAGTTTTCGCTATTTTTGCAGGAAATTTGGCCGATAATAAAATACAATATGGAATACAACTTCAAAGAGCTGGAATCCAAGTGGCAGAGCCGCTGGAGGGAGGATAAAACCTATCACGTGGAGGTCGACGCCTCGCGACCCAAATTCTATGTACTCGATATGTTCCCCTACCCGTCGGGTGCAGGGTTGCACGTGGGGCATCCGCTGGGCTACATTGCCTCGGACATCTACGCGCGTTACAAGCGGCTCAAGGGCTTCAACGTGCTGCATCCGATGGGCTACGACGCCTTCGGTTTGCCGGCCGAGCAATATGCCATCCAGACCGGACAGCATCCGGCGGTGACCACCGAGCAGAACATCGCCCGTTACCGCGAGCAGCTGGACAAAATCGGCTTTTCGTTTGACTGGGATCGCGAGGTACGCACGTGCGAACCGGCCTATTACAAGTGGACGCAGTGGGCTTTTTTGGAGATGTTTGGCCACTATTACAACCGCCTCACGCAGCGCGCCGAGCCGATCTCAACGCTAATTGCCGCCTTCGAAAAGAGCGGCACCGAGGGCATTGACGCCGCCTGCACCAGCGAAATGCACTTCACAGCGGAGGCGTGGAGAGCACGCAGCGAGGCCGAAAAAGAGCAGACGCTGCAAAATTACCGACTGGCATTCCGCGCCGATACGATGGTCAATTGGTGTTCTAAATTGGGAACCGTGCTGGCCAACGACGAGGTGCACGACGGGCTGTCGGTGCGCGGCGGCTATCCGGTCGAACAGAAACGGATGAAACAGTGGCTTTTACGCGTGACGGCTTACGCCCAACGAATGCTCGATGGGTTGGAGCCGCTGGCTTGGAGCGAGTCGCTCAAGGAGATTCAGCGCAACTGGATCGGCCGTTCAGTGGGTGCACAGGTCTTCTTCGATCTGCCCGATTCCGACCGCAAATTAGAGATTTTCACCACCCGACCCGACACGATTTACGGCGTGACTTTTATGGTCATCGCCCCCGAACACGAGTGGGTCGCCGACTTGACAACGACCGACAACAAGGCCGCCGTCGAGGCATATATCGCCCAAGCCAAGAAGCGTTCGGAGCGTGAGCGCATTGCCGAAACGCGACGTGTAAGCGGCGTGTTCACAGGATCTTACGCCACCAACCCCTTTACCGGCAAAGCCATTCCGATCTACATCTCCGACTACGTGCTGGCCGGCTACGGCACAGGTGCCATTATGGCCGTTCCGGCACACGACTCGCGCGACTGGGCTTTTGCCCGTCACTTCGGTTTGGAGATCACGCCGGTGGTCGAAGGCGGCAACATCGAACAAGAGTCCTACGACGCCAAATCGGGCAAGATGATCAACTCGGATCTGCTCAATGGAAAGCAGGTCAAGGAGGCCATTCCGCTGATGTTCGACGAGATTGAGCGGCGCGGATTGGGTCACAAATTGATCAACTACCGACTGCGTGATGCCATCTTCTCGCGTCAGCGCTACTGGGGCGAGCCATTCCCGATCTACTACAAAAACGATATTGCCTATCCGCTGACGGCCGACAAGTTGCCTTTGGAGTTGCCTCCAATTGCCGATTTCGGGCCCACCTCCGAGGGAGAACCGCCCTTGGCGCGCGTGAAAAATTGGGCGACGGCCGAGGGTGCGCCCTACGAACTCTCGACAATGCCCGGATTCGCCGGATCGTCGGCCTACTACCTGCGTTATATGGATCCGCACAACACCCAAGCGTTGGTGGGTAGCACGGCCAATGAATATTGGCGCAACGTCGATCTGTACGTCGGCGGCATCGAACACGCCACCGGCCACTTGATGTACGCGCGTTTTTGGAATATGTTCCTCTACGATTTGGGGCGCGTTTGCGAACCTGAACCCTTCAAAAAGTTGGTCAATCAAGGGATGATCCAAGGACGCTCGAACTTCGTCTATCGCATCGTCGGCACCGACAAATTTGTGTCGCTGGGGTTGAAAGACCAATACAAAACCCAAGAGATTCACGTCGATGTCAACATCGTGCGCAACGACGTGCTCGACACGGAGGCCTTCCGCGCGTGGATGCCCGACTTCCGCAACGCCGAATTTATCCTCGAAGAGGGCAAATACGTCTGCGGCTGGGCTATCGAGAAGATGTCCAAGTCGATGTACAACGTGGTCAATCCCGACTACATTGTCGACAACTACGGCGCCGACACGCTGCGTATGTACGAGATGTTCTTAGGCCCGTTGGAGCAGTCGAAACCGTGGGACACCAACGGCATCGACGGCGTGCATAAGTTCCTGCGGCGCTTCTGGCGGCTGTTCTTCGACCGCGACGATCGGTTGCTGCTCACCGACGACAAGCCCTCCGACAAGGAGCTGCGGACGCTGCACAAGACGATCAAAAAAATCAGCGAGGACATCGAAAACTTCTCGTTCAACACCTCGGTTTCGGCCTTTATGATCTGTCTCAACGAGTTGGGCGACTGCAACAAACGTGCGATTTTGGAGCCGCTGACCATCTTGCTCGCCCCCTTTGCGCCGCACATCGCCGAGGAGCTTTGGCATACGCTGGGGCACACCACGTCGGTCTGCGATGCCGCCTATCCGCTCTGCGATGAGGGGCATTTGGTGCAAGCCGCGTTCGAATATCCGGTCTCGGTCAACGGCAGACTGCGTTTCAAAAAGGAGTATCCCACCGCGATGACACCTGCCCAAATTCAAGCCGACATCGTCACCACCCCCGAAGCGCAAAAATGGCTTGAGGGAGCGGCTCCGAAGAAGATCATCGTTGTGCCCAGCAAGATTATCAACATCGTGATCTGATGAAAAAAACACTTTTTCTGGCCTTGCTGTTTGCCGTTTCGACCGCATTAGCACAGGAGCCTCGTTGGGGACAGGCGCAGACCCTGAAAATTTGGGACAACACAACCGCGCCCCACAGCAATGCCGACGGCTGCAACGCCGACGGCTGCGCAAAGCAGCAAAGCAGCGACGCCGAAGCGATGCTCTATCTCTATCCGGCGGATTCGGCAAAAGCCACCGGACAAGCCGTAGTTATCTGTCCGGGTGGAAGTTACATAGGACTTGCAATTGATTACGAAGGGTATCAGATGGCGCAATGGTTCGCCGCCAATGGCATCACAGCCGCCGTATTGAAATATCGAATGCCCAACGGCCACCCCGAAGTGCCGTTCGAAGATGCCGAGCAAGCTCTCCGCATTATGAGTGGGCTTGAAGCCGGGGCAACCGGCTTCACGGCCGACAAGGTGGGTATCGTCGGCTCCTCGGCCGGCGGTCATTTGGCTGCGATGGTCTCGACGATCGGACGCACCAAACCGGCCTTCACCGTGCTATTCTACCCCGTCATTACGGGCGAGCAGAGCAAAACACACAAAGATTCGTTCGATCATCTGCTCGGCGTGACCCGTAGCGATTCGCTGACGAACAGCTATTCGCTCGAAAAACGCGTCGACACCTCGACACCACCGGCCTTGCTACTGGCCTCGGACGATGATCTGGGCGTGGCGGCGGTCAACAGCACCCTCTATTACAACGCGCTCAAAGAGAACCACATACGCGCTTCGCTGCACATCTATCCCACGGGCGGCCACGGTTGGGGCATCCGCAATGATTTCAAATACCGCACACAATGGCAGGCGGCCGTTTTGGACTGGCTGCGTGGTTTGGAGTAGCCCCAATTACAGATTGGGCGCATACGACACCTCCGTCCACGGTTTGACGGTCACCCCAACGACCACGTCCGCACGCAACGGATTGGGATAATTTTCGAGGTCACTATAATTGAAAACCAAGGCGCCGCTCGGAATCTGATAAACCTTGCCGGCTTCGAAGTTTTGAATGCGCTTGTTTTGGCCATCCTTGAAACCGGTTACCGTCAAAAACTTGTTGGTGACGACGGATGTTACTCCATTGACATTCAACGTCATAGTCGAAAACACAATCACCAGCCGCGGCACATTGGCCACCCCACCCAAGGTCGGTGCCGTTTGGTAGTGCCACACAGACTCCGGACTATCCTTTGAGGGTTGAATTTTACCATTGATCAACTCCGGGGTCGACCTATCCTTGTTGACAAAAATCGGATTGTCCAAGTGGTTGACCTCCTGTCCGCCGAAGACTTTGGTACCGGCTCCGCCAAGGTGGCAAGCCATATAGAGCGACGGATAAAAATTATCTACATAAATACCTTTCATCGTGCATTTTACGATGGTCGGATCGTTGGTCATAAGATCCGAAATCTCCAGCCGCGAATGGATGGGCGACAGCAACACGTGCGCCTCTTTGGAGGTGACTCCATTTTTGATCTTAGCATCAAATTTAAGCACATCATAACCGGTTAGATCCGCCGCATTGGACAACATAATATATTGTATTCCAGTCAGCTCAACCATCTTTTCCGACAGATTTAGAATTTGAGCTTTGGTTATGCATCGTGCCAACGCCAGATCGGTGTCGGATCCTGCAAGGTAATTTGCAACCACATAGACCTCGGTGGCTGAGGTTCTAACGTCTTTGAATAGCTGGCCTTGCGCAATCTGATCCCACGCCACCACGCCCTGCGAGACAACAGAACCGTCGTCCGCAATAAAAAAGACACGCCCCCGTTGGACGGTCAGCGCACTGTGATTCTGCGTTGGACTGCCAATGGCGCGCGACGAAGGTGCAGGAACACCTATCTGCACCAACACATCCATCGTTTTGGCATTGCAGCGCCCACAAGCCGAATCCTCATCCTTGGTGCACGCACAAAGGGCAACAACACCCAAGAACCCAATTACAAAAAATATTTTTTTCATCACACAACAGTTTATACCCCGATTGCGACAAGAAAGATGCCAATACAGAAAAAAATATCTTCTCCAAGTTTTCGGATTGCGCGTTATTACCTATCTTTACACCCAAAATAAAATATTATGGCAGATAACTCCATCCTCAATCGCCTCGACGGCCTGAAACTCAAATACGAAGAGACGGGACAAAAACTCACCGACCCCGAGGTAATCGCCGATGTTAAACAATTCATCCAGCTCAACAAGGAGTACAAAGAGCTGGAGCCTATCATCGAGACCTCGGAGCGGTTCCGCACGGCGCTGGCCAACCTCTCCGAAGCCAAAAATATCCTCTCCAACGACAAAGACGACGAGATGCGCGAAATGGCGCGCGGCGAGATTGATGAGTTGGAACCGGCCATCGAGCAGATGGAGGAGCAGATCAAATTGCTGCTTATCCCCAAAGATCCGCAGGACGCCAAAAATGCCATTGTCGAGATTCGTGGCGGCACGGGCGGCGATGAGGCGGCGATTTTTGCCGGCGACCTGTTGCGTATGTACACCAAATATATCGAGACCAAGGGGTGGAAATATGAGTTGACCTCGTTTTCCGACGGATCGTCGGGCGGCTACAAAGAGGCGGTACTCAAAGTCTCGGGACAAAATGTCTACGGGACACTCAAATACGAGTCGGGCGTGCACCGCGTGCAGCGCGTACCCCAAACCGAGACCCAAGGACGCGTCCACACCTCGGCCGCTTCGGTGGCTGTGCTGCCCGAAGCCGAGGAGTTCGACATCGAAATCTCGATGAACGACGTGCGCAAAGACACCTTTTGCTCGTCGGGCCCGGGCGGACAGTCGGTCAACACCACCTACTCGGCCATCCGACTCACCCACATCCCCTCGGGCATCGTCGTGCAGTGCCAAGACCAAAAATCGCAGCTCAAGAACTTCGACAAAGCGTTCGAGGAGTTGCGCACGCGCGTTTTCAACCTCGAATACGCCAAATATATGGACAAGATCGCCTCGAAGCGCAAAACGATGGTTTCAACGGGCGACCGTTCGGCCAAAATCCGCACCTACAACTATCCGCAGGGACGCATCACCGACCACCGCATCAACTACACAATCTACAACTTGGCCGCCTTTATGGATGGCGACATTCAGGACTGCATCGACCACCTGATCGTGGCTGAGAACTCCGAACGGCTCAAAGAAAGTGAATTGTAGCGAACAATTTTAGAAGCTATTTTAATTTTATTGATAAGAATTGTTATGCACTATTTTTCGATGATTTTTTCGCGCCGATTGAGGCGCATAGCGTTG
>JAVVYP010000013.1:0-46625 GCA_036651015.1 Alistipes sp. | reverse complement strand
ACCTATCAATTTTATTAGATGCTTGCGAAAGCTATATGCTAACTGGCGATGTAGCTACGCAGATTATTTTGAATGTGGCAATCGCCGTAAAAGATTGGAAAGTATTGGCTACAAAATTAGGAATCGCCAACAGCGAAATGGAACGATTTGGAAGCACCTTTAACGACAGAATTAAAGATTTCGTCTAATCGGATTTACAATGGAAGTGATAATAACAGGCAAAATTATACTGTTATGTACTATCTTTGACCCATAAGCTGCCCACCTGTTTACTGCCGTATGACAACAAAAAAAATGGTCTTCTTTCGAAGACCATTTTGGGTGGAAGATGGGTCTCGAACCCACGACCTTCGGAACCACAATCCGACGCTCTAACCGACTGAGCTACGTCCACCATCTGACCGGCTCGAAAGCCGTATCGGGATGCAAATGTAATACACTTTTTTCGCCCGTGCAAAAAAAACGGACTAAAAATCGCAAGGAATGACAAATTGTCAGTTGTAGCTGTATCTTTGTCACCTAAGATCTGCCAAAAAACGGTTGGCACACCTATTGTTGTATCTTACGATACAAAATAACAAAAACCTTTTAAAAATAAAAAACTATGAACGTCAAACCACTATCGGACCGTGTGCTGATCCTGCCCAACGCGGCTGAGGAGAAGACTGCCGGCGGATTGTTTATCCCCGACACGGCCAAAGAAAAACCGCTTGCCGGAAAAGTCATTGCCGTGGGCCCGGGCACCTCGGAGATCAAAATGGAGGTCAAAGCCGGTGACCAAGTACTTTACGGCAAGTATGCCGGACAGGAGATCGTCGTTGACGGCGTCGATTACCTGATGATGAAACAGTCGGACATTTTAGCAATTATCTAAGTTATGGCAAAAGAGATTAAATATAACGTTGAAGCACGCGAACTGCTCAAACAGGGTGTTGACGCATTGAGCGATGCAGTGAAAGTGACGCTCGGCCCCAAAGGTCGCAACGTGATCATCGACAAAAAATTCGGCGCACCGCAGATCACCAAAGACGGTGTGACAGTGGCCAAGGAGATCGAGTTGGAAGATGCGTTCGCCAATATGGGCGCACAGATGGTTCGCGAGGTGGCCTCGAAGACCAACGACGATGCCGGTGACGGCACGACAACGGCCACGGTGCTGGCACAGTCGATCATCGGTGTGGGGTTGAAGAACGTCACGGCCGGCGCCAATCCGATGGATCTGAAGCGCGGTATCGACAAGGCTGTTTTGGCCGTGGTAGCCTCTTTGCGCGAGCAGAGCCAGACCATCGGCAACGACATTGCCAAAATCGAACAGGTGGCTGCGATCTCGTCCAACAACGATTCGACCATCGGCAAGTTGATCGCCGAGGCGATGGCCAAGGTCAACAAAGAGGGTGTGATCACCGTCGAGGAGGCCAAGGGTACCGAGACACACGTCGAGGTGGTTGAGGGTATGCAGTTCGACCGTGGCTACATCTCGGCCTACTTCATCACCGATCCCGAGAAGATGGAGACACAGCTTGAGAAGCCCTATATCCTGATTACGGATAAGAAGATTTCGACGATGAAGGAGTTGATGGGTGTGCTGGAGCCGGTGGCTCAGAGCGGCCGTCCGTTGCTGATCGTCGCCGAGGATGTCGATGGCGAGGCGCTGTCGGCATTGGTTGTCAACAAATTGCGCGGCACGTTGAAGATCGCAGCTTGCAAAGCCCCCGGATTCGGAGACCGCCGCAAGGAGATGCTCGACGACATTGCCGTGCTGACGGGTGCCACGGTCATCTCGACCGACAAAGGTATGAAGATCGAAGATGCAAATCTCACGATGCTGGGAACGGCCGAAAAGGTGACCCTCAACAAGGAGAACACCACCATCGTCGACGGTGCCGGACAGAAGGATCAGATTGCAGCCCGCGTGGCTCAGATTCGTGCGTCGATCGAGAAGGCGACGTCGGATTACGACAAAGAGAAGTTGCAGGAGCGTCTGGCCAAGCTCGCCGGAGGTGTTGCCGTGCTCTATGTGGGTGCAGCCACCGAGGTGGAGATGAAAGAGAAAAAAGACCGCGTGGACGACGCGCTGGCCGCAACACGTGCCGCTGTCGAAGAGGGCATTGTCCCGGGCGGTGGCGTGGCATACATCCGTGCCTCGGCAGCTCTCGAAGGGCTGAAGGGCGACAATGAGGATCAAACCACAGGTATCCACATCATCAAGCGTGCTATCGAAGAGCCACTGCGTCAGATCGTTGCCAATGCTGGCGGTGAAGGTTCGGTGGTGGTCAACAAGGTCCGCGAAGGCAAGGGCGCCTTTGGCTACAACGCCAATAGCGACCGCTACGAAGACCTGCTCAAGGCCGGAATTATCGACCCGACCAAGGTTTCGCGTGTGGCGCTCGAAAACGCCGCTTCGATTGCCGCTATGTTCCTGACCACCGAATGTGTGTTGGCCGAGAAGAAATCCGACGCTCCGGCTATGCCGCAGATGCCCGGAGGCGGTATGGGTATGATGTAACCACTGCGAAGCAAACGTGTGCGTGGTTCACGCCACGATCGCAATACTTGAACAACGCTGCAACCCAATAAGTTGCAGCGTTGTTTTTTTTGGCGTGGTACACGAGATTTGATAAAGAGTTAGGGATTGCCCCCCCTTGTCAAAAAAAACTCCACGAAAACACACCGAAGCGGTTTTCGTGGAGATCAGTCATATTGCCAGCTCTGTCAATAAATTGCCGACAAGAACAAGCGTCATAAATTTACATACTATTTGATGCGCTCGTAGTATTCGCGGGTACGGGTATCGACGCGGATCTTGTCGCCGGTGTTGATGAACAGCGGAACACGAACCGTGGCGCCGGTGTTGACCGTGGCCGGTTTGAGCGAGTTGGTCGATGCCGTATCACCTTTGATGCCCGGCTCGGTGTAGGTCACCTCCATATCGACGATCGGGGGCAGCTCGGCCGAAAGAACGCTCTCTTTCTCGGTGTGAAACATCACCTCGACGATTTGGCCATCGGCCATCAGATCGAAATTGGAGATCAGATCCTTTTCGATATTGATCTCTTCGAAAGTCTCGGTGTGCATAAAGTGAGCGCCCAAATCGTCTTCGTAGGTGAATTGGTAGGGGCGGCGTTCCACACGCACAGGCTCAATTTTTGCGCCAGAGGGGAAGGTGTTCTCCAACAAACGGCCGTTTTCGAGATTCTTGAGTTTGGTGCGCACAAAAGCGGGCCCTTTGCCGGGTTTTACGTGTTGGAAATCCACGACCAAAAAGGTCTTGCCATCCATTTCGATGCACATACCAATCTTGATATCGCCTGATGATGCCATAATTATTTAATTTTGAATTGTTTTTTAGGCCGCAAAGGTACGAAAAAAATCTAATAATTCCTATTCGTTTCTCTTTTCGACGCTGTTTTTTTAGCCTATTTTTTATTCGGCAACTCGCCTAAAGCGCTATTGCCTTACACTTTAATTCCATTTGACGAATCGCCTCGAGCGTCCGCGGCAGGGCATAACGCATATTGCGAAACGCCTTTTCGCTGTCGTGGAAGACGATGATCGCCCCCGGAGCCAAATATTTGGTGACGTTTTTGAGGCAGGTGCGCGGCGAAAGACGGCGGTTGTAGTCGCGCGAAAGGATGTCCCACATTACCAATTTGTAGCGCTGTCCCAAAAATCGCGCTTGCGCAGGGGTAATGCGCGCATAGGGCGGCCGAAACAAGTCACTATGAATCAAATCGTTGGCAAAATCCACATCCTCGGTATAGCGCTCAAGGCTCATTCCCCAACCCTTCTGATGCGAATAGGTGTGGTTGCCAACCTTGTGTCCGGCATCGACAATGCGCTGATAGAGATCGGGATACATCTCGACGTTCTTGCCCAGCACGAAGAACGTGGCTTTGGCATCATACTTGTCGAGCGTGGCGAGTATCCACTCGGTGATGCCGGGCGTGGGGCCGTCGTCGAAGGTGAGGAACACCCCCTCCTTGTCGTCGATCTCCCAAATCAGGTCGGGCATTAGTCGCCGGATTATTTTAGGTGGTTTTAAGCGCATAGTTTCATATCAGCGAGGCAAAATTAGTGAAAATCCACACCATTCGGAAAAATATGTTTATATTTGTGAATTACAATAAACAAACAGCTATGAAAACGCTTTATTCAATTGCATTAGCGGCGTTCATCGCCGTTACAATGTCGGGCTGCGACGCATTCAACACGCTGACCCGCTCCAAACTCAAAACCGCACAAGGCCGCCCCTACGAACTGATCGTGGTTTGTCCGCAAGCCGAATGGACGAGCGTCGTGGGTGATTCGTTGCGCGCGGTGTTCACCGCTCCGGTGGCCTACCTCAACCAGACCGAACCGCAGTTTGACGTCTTGCGCATCAACGAACGGGGCTTTTCGGGCGTGATTGCCGACCATCGTAACATCCTCAAAACCATCATTGATCCCTCGCTTACGCAGGCATCCGTCGGCGTGCAATACGACGTCACCTCCGAGCCGCAGATCATTATGACGCTGCAAGCCCCCGACGATCAGTCGCTCATCGCTTACCTCGCCGAGCACCGCGCCAGTATGGTACAGCTGCTCGAACAAGCCGAGCGCGATCGTGCCCTAAAATACAGCGATAAATTCAACGAGACCAACATACAGGCCGCCATCCAAAAGACCTTCGGCGTCGATATGACAGTTCCCATGGGTTACATTTTGGCCAAAGAGGAGTCGGATTTCATCTGGGCACGCTTCGAATATCCCCAAGCCAGTCAAGGGTTTGCACTCTACTCCTACCCCTACACCGGCACCGAATCGCTATCGGCAGCAGCACTGCTGGCCGCGCGCAACAAGTTTATGGCACGTATTCCGGGGCCTTCCGACCAGTCGTATATGACCACCTCCGAGGCGCTCGTCCCCGACTACCGGATGTTCCGCTTAGAGGGCAGACTGTGGTGTGAGCTGCGCGGTTTTTGGGATGTCAATGGCGACTTTATGGGGGGGCCTTTTGTCAGCTATTCGACCATTGACACCACCACCCAACGCGTCTTCACGCTCGACACATACGTCTTCTCGCCCAAACTTCACAAACGCAACCTGATGCGCGGCGTCGAACACCTGCTTTATATGGTGAAGTTCCCGGCACAAACACAACCACAAACACAACCACAACAATAAAGCGCTTCAGCCCCGTACGATGCAACAAATCCTGACCTATCTATTTTTAGGGATTTACACGCTCACCGTCATCGGCGTCATTTTGGTCATCATCACCGACAACCGGAATCCGCTGAAGACGATGCCGTGGATCGTGGTGCTGCTGTTGGCGCCCATCATTGGACTTGTTTTCTACTTTTTCTTCGGGCAAAATCTCAGCAAACAACGCATCATCTCACGGCGCACGCGCAAACGCATCACAATGCGACTCGTCGAGGCCGAGCACGCCGACGTGCCCGACATCCTCGAAAAATACCGTCCCCTTGCCAAGTTGCTGGCCAACTCGATCCTCGCCGTACCACTCTACGGCAGTCGCATCACCCCCTACACCGACGGAACCTCCAAAATGGAGGCGCTGCTCCAGCAGATCGCAGCCGCACGCCACCACATCCATCTCCAATACTACATCTTGGCCGACGACACGACGGGCTGCCGGCTGCGCGATGCGTTGATCGAAAAAGTTCATCAAGGGGTTGCGGTACGCATTCTCTACGATGACGTGGGTTGCAGTGGCGTGAAAAAAACATTTTTTGAGCAGATGCGGCGCGAAGGCATCGAAGTCTACGCCTTTTTGCACGTCAACTTTCCACGCTTCACAAGCAAAGTCAACTACCGCAACCACCGCAAGATCGCCGTCATCGACGGCCGTGTGGGCTTTATCGGAGGGATGAACATCGCCGATCGCTATCTGAGCGGTACAGCGTGGGGCACGTGGCGAGACACCCATTTCCGCATCGAAGGGGGTGGCACGGCCGGTCTGCAAGCCTCATTCCTGAGCGATTGGTCGGCGACCACCAAACAACAGATCTCGGGCGCCGCCTACTACCCATCGACACCACGCTACACCGACAACGTGCTGCAAATCGTCCCCAGCGGCCCCTTCGGTAAGTGGCGCACCCTACTTCAAGCCGACAGCTTCGCCATCGCACAGGCGCGGCAACGGGTGTGGATCCAAACGCCCTACTTCCTACCCTCCGACGTGCTGAACACCGCCTTGCAGGTCTCGGCCTTGGCCGGCATCGACGTCCAGCTGATGCTGCCGACGCGTTCCGACTCCAAGGTGGTTGATCTGGCCACCTACTCGTTTCTCGACGATATGATAAAGGCCGGCGTGAAGATTTCGTTCTACACGCCCGGATTTTTGCACTCTAAATTACTGATTATCGACGATTGTCTGACCGTTATCGGTTCATCGAATATGGATTTTCGCAGTTTCGAACACAACTTCGAGGTCAATGCCTTTGTCTACGATTGCGACTTCACGACGCGTATGGCCACCATTTTCGAAGATGACCGCACCCACTGTCACACCTTGATGCCTGCCGAATGGTTTCACCGATCGCGCGGTCGCAAGCTCGCCGAGTCGTTGATGCGACTCATCTCACCACTTCTCTAAGGAGCTTAGAAGCTTATAGCTCGACAATGTTGTTGCGAATGGCATAGACCACCAAACTGGCGGTGTTTTTGCAGCCGGTCTTTTCGAGGATATTGGCACGGTGCTTGTCGACCGTACGTTTCGAAATGAAAAGTTCGTCGGCAATCTCCTGATTGGACAGACCGCGACAAACCGCCACCAAAATTTCACGTTCACGCGCCGACAGCTGCTCATCGGAGGCATCCTCGCGCGTACGCATACGCCGCGTGAGCGACGCCAGCAGCTGCGGACTGAAGTAACTGCCGCCAGCCATCACCGTTTCGAGGGCTTCGATCACATCGCCGATGTCCGAATCCTTGAGCAGAAAGCCACGCGCGCCAGCCTCGACCATCCGCGTATAGTAGCTCTCCTCGCCGAACATCGAGAGGGTGATGATGCACAACTGGGGTTGCCGCGCCAAGGCGCGTTCGGTGGTCTGTGCGCCGTCAAGCCCGGGCATCGAGAAGTCCATAAACACCACATCGGCCTCCAAATCGGGCAACATCGTCAAAAACTCCTCGCCACTGGCCGCTTCGCCCACGACGTGACAACCTGCCCGATGTTCGAGCAGACCACGCAGACCATTGCGGAAGAGCGAATGGTCGTCGACCAGCACAATCCGGCACTCCATCAGCGACGACGTTTACGTTTGGGGACAACCGGCTCCTCTTGGGTGTTGACGCGAATCGAGGCACGCATTCCCTTGCCTTTTTGACCCGAAATATCGAATAGTCCCCCCAGCGAATTGATGCGTGAGGCGATGTTCGAAAGTCCCATACCACAATCCATCATCGCTTGCGGATTGAATCCGCGCCCGTTGTCGGAGTAGTCGAGCACCAGCTCGGCGCCATTTTGCGACAGGGAGAGGTTGATAGTCGAGCAAGCGGCGTGTTTGAGCGAGTTGTTGATCAGCTCGCAAATCACGCGGTAAAAGATCACCTCCACATCCGTATCGTAGCGCTCCGTGCGCAGGTTGGTCGTAAATCGGATCTTCACATCGTGCATCGCGGCACTTTTGTCGATGAAATTCTGCACACCTCGCGCCAATCCGAAGTCGTTGAGTGCGTGGGGTGAAAGGTTGTTCGAGATCTCACGAAGCGAACGAATCGCCTCGTCGATGACGTAGGTTGTATTGTTGATAATTTCGCGCTGATCCGGATTTTGATCCTCGCGCGCGAGCGCCGAAAGCGACATCTTAGCCGACGAAAGCAGCGGACCCAACCCGTCGTGCAGCTCTTTTGAGAAACGCGAACGCGCCTTCTCCTCGGTACGCAAAACCGCCGTCAAAATGCGTTTGTTGACCAGTTGCCGCTGACGGTTGAGGCGGTCGATATACATAAAGAGTTTGTGGGAGTAGACTACGCCGATCGACAAACAGATCGAGATCACAATACCCAGATAACCGAACCACCAACGCGGAATATACTGACCATTGGCAACCGACAGCTGCACAAGCCGTTCAACAGACAGCAGCGAAAAACCCACGACAAAGAGAATCCACACCGAGTTGTATTTGGTGGTGCGCACCAGCCGCAATGCAAAGACCGTGGCGACTGACTGAATGAGGATGGAGATGATGAGCAGGATTTTGATAAACATACGATTAACAGTTGGGTGCTGTTACAAATATAGCATTATTTTAGAAATCTGCCAAGATTTTTCAATTGTGCGTAATCGGTCAAATCCACCTGCACCGGCACAACGGCCACATAACCGTGGGAAAGTGCCCATTCGTCGGTGTCCTCGGCCGTTGGCTCGGCATTGACAAAGGCGCCGGTGAGCCAAAAATATTCGCGACCGCGCGGATCCTCGTGACGATAGAACTCCTCACGCCAAAAACCGCGATTCTGGCGACACAAGCGGACACCTTTGATCTGCTCGAATGGCCGGGAAGGTATGTTGATATTCAAGCAGATAGGCAATTCGACAGGGTGGTTGAGAATCTCGCCCACAAGCTGTCGTCCATAGCGGACGGCAGCCTCGAAATCAGCCGTCGGGCTGTGATCATCGAGCGACAGACCAATGGCCGGACAGTTGTAGAAACTGCCCTCGATGGCCGCCCCTATTGTGCCCGAATAGAGCACGTTGACCGCCGCATTGGAGCCGTGGTTGATGCCCGAAATCACCAAATCGACCCGCTGGTCACGCAACAGATAGTCGAATGCCATCTTCACACAATCGACCGGCGTGCCCGAAAACGAATAGCGTTCCAGCCCTTCGCTTTGTTCGAGACGGCGCAAAAACAGCGGATTGTTCATCGTAATAGCTTGGCTCATTCCACTTTGTGCCGTTTCGGGTGCCACAACAACCACCCTACCGAAGCTGCGCGCCACCTCAATCGCAGCGGCAATGCCCTTCGAATCGTAGCCGTCGTCGTTGGTTACAAGTATCAATCTATCCATCATTTTAGTTAAAGTTAGGGTGTAAAGATACGAATAAATCGCGCCACGAGACGAGAATTTCCCTGTTTGCAAATAATTTTTAATCCATAATTTCTCATTCTTAATTTAAATTCATACCTTTGCACTCCCATAATGGGCGAATATCAACCTCTTTCATTGGGCGCTAAGTCGATTGCGGCATTTTTGTCGCAGGGATTACAGATCAAGGTATCGGTATGACTGGCAAGGCGCAGCGGGAATGTTGGATGCGAAATTTATTAAAATTTGTTGCAACAATGAACAAAGACGCAATCATCAAGCTTGTAAACGAGCAGATGTGGCCGAAGACGGATGCCGATGTACCGTCATTCAAGGCTGGTGACACGATCACCGTAACCTACAAAATCATCGAGGGTAGCAAAGAACGTTTGCAGTCATTCCGCGGCGTTGTTATCCAAATCAAAGGTACCGGCAAAACCAAGATGTTCACGATCCGCAAGGTTTCGAACGGCATCGGCGTTGAGCGTATCTTCCCCGTTTACTCTCCTCACATTGACAAACTCGAAGTCAACAAGATCGGTGTTGTTCGCCGTGCACGTATCTACTACCTGCGCGACCTGACCGGCAAGAAGGCTCGTATTCGTGAGAAACGCGCAGTCAAAACGGATAAATAGTCCGCTCGATTACCGAAAAAAAGGATGTTGCTCAGCTGAGTCACATCCTTTTTTTTATTTTTTGGCTTTACGCGGCTTTTTGCGCACCGACCAACCGAAATGGCCAAGAGCCTCGCCCAAAGCGAAGTATTCGCCGTGGGAGTAGACGATCGGGCAGGCCTTCTCGAAGCAGAAACGACCTGTGGCCGGGTCGATATAGGCGGCATCTACCTGCACGTTGACCACCTCGGCCAAAAACATATCGTGGCTACCCAGCGACAGCATTTGCCGCACGCGACACTCGATATTGACGGGCGACTGCTCCAAGATCGGCGCAGCGACCTTCTCGGCCGGCAGTGGCGTCAGCCCCATTTCGCGGAATTTGTCGTGGTCACGCCCCGAGCGGACGCCGCACCAGTCGGTGGCTCGCGCCAAGTTGCGTGTGGTGAGGTTGATCACAAATTCGCCCGTGCGGCGGATGATCTCGTAGGAGTGACGTTCGGGTCGCACCGAGATGTAGCACATCGGCGGATCGGTGCAGACCGTGCCTGTCCACGCCACCGTCAGCAGGTTGTACTCTTCGGGCACCGCGCCACAGCTCACCAGCACGGCCGGCAGGGGGTAGATCAGCGTTCCGGGCTTCCAGCTCTCTTTCATAGCAGAATAATTTTACGGGATAAAGATAACCGTTTTTTGCTTACCTTTGTCTTATGCTTCAAGATTTCATCCGCTATCTCACCTCCGAGCGTCGCTACTCGCCCCTCACCGTGCGCAACTACCGCCACGATGTCGAGCAGTTTTGGGCGTGGCTCGACACCGACGACGAGCACTTTGATCCGCGCGAAGTCTCCGCCGATCGGATCCGCGAATGGATCATCAGCCGCACCGAGCAGGGGCACATTTGCGCCGGTTCGATGAATCGCGAGGTGTCGTCGCTGCGCGCGCTCTTCCGCTGGTGTCTGCGCACCGGCCGCGTTGACAAAGATATTTTCCGCGGCATCTCCTCGCTCAAGAGCGGACGGCGGTTACCGACCTTTGTGCCCGAAAGCCGTATGAAACCCCTCGTCGGCGCGTGCAAATGCGAGAGCGAGGCGTTCACCACAGAGCGCAACACGCTCATCATCCTGCTGTTTTACGCTTGCGGATTGCGTCTTGCGGAGCTGGTCGGCATCAACCGCGACGATTTTTCGGACAACTACACCTCGCTACGCGTCCGCGGCAAAGGCGACAAGGTGCGACTGGTTCCTGTGCTGGAATTTGTACGAGAAAAAATAATCTACTACCTCGGCGTAATTGATCGGCAAAATATTTGCAATTCATCGGAAAAAGCGCTATTTTTAACACAGAAAGGAGTACGAATATCGCGCAGCGTTGTCTACCGCGCGGTGCAGGCGGAGTTGAGCAGCGTCGGGGTGCAGGGCAAAAAAAGTCCCCACGTTTTGCGACACACTTTCGCGACACACCTACTAAACGGCGGTGCCGATATGCGCGAGATTCAGGAGTTGCTGGGTCACGCTTCGTTGCAGGCCACGCAGGTCTACACCCACAACAGCATCGCCAAACTCCGCGAAATTTACACGAAGGCTCATCCCCGCGAAAAGGGAGAGAAATATTGATTAATTAAAAACTGTAAGGCTATGAACGTACAGATTCAATCCGTGAAATTCGACGCCGACAAACGGCTGGTCGACTTTATTGAAGCCAAGATGGCAAAATTGGACCGCGTTGCGGAACAATCAACGGGCGCTGAGGTGATACTCAAACTCGATAAGGACTACGAAAAGGGAAACAAGATTGCCACCATCACGTTGCATATGCCGGGCGAGGATTTGGTAGCCTGCCACCAATCGAAGGTCTTCGAAGAGTCGGTGGACGAGGCCATTGACGCACTGCGTCGCCAGCTGGACAAGTTCAAAGCCAAATCTGAAAAATAACCGCAACCCCACCAACGCAAGCAGCGGCAACCCGAAAAGGTTGCCGCTGCTTTTTGTCTTTGGCACAGCAGACATTGCGAGTCCGCTCATTGGTTTTTGCGCCCTATCCTCTATTTTGCAGGGGCAGGTGCGGTGAAGTGGAATTTCAGCGTTTTGATGGTCGTTTGGCCAGCAGCATCGGTCACCGTCAATTTAAAGTTATGGGAAGCTGTAATAGGAGCGAGTTTTGCAATCAGCGGAATAAACTGCGAAATATCAAAAGCTACGTTCGTTTTGCCATAAAGTTTGTCACCAACAGGGAATCCCAATTTAGCAAGTGCGCCTGCTATTTCAGGAGTTTCGGGCTTCACCAAGTTCATTTTCTGAGTAAGACCAAATTCGCTCAACACTTCAGTTGTCAAAACAGGCGAATTGATCTCGAGTACAAAACTGGCGATACCGCAAACAGCCTCGACCGAAACTTTGACCTTCATACCCTTTACGATCTCCTGCACAGCGTCAATATCACCACCCTCCAACACAATTTTAGGAGCGGCTCCCGAAGGAACGTTGTCGTCATCATCACCACATCCGGCGAAAAGCATAGTCGCGGCGGCAAAAAATGCCACCATAGTCATCATTTTTTTCATATTCTTTTTTTTAAATTAAAATTTGCATTACCTACAAAAATAGTAAGCAGCTCAATGCCAAACAAATAAATTCAACAATTCACGTCACTTTCACAACCAACAGGGCAATTCTATCAACCAAACCAATCGGGCACGACGGTTGATCCAAAAAAACAACGGCAACCCTTGTCGGATTGCCGTTGCATATTAATTGGTGGGTGGGGTTAGTAGACCCACTCAAAGTCATCGACCTCCATCTTGTTGGCCGTGCTACCCGTCAAGTAGTCGCCACGGACACTCGTTGCACACGAGATCACCAGAGAGACCTTCGACGAGGTGGGATTCGCAGCCGCTTTGTCGTACCACGACACCGGAAGGATCAACTCCGTCCAAGCCGTTTTGTCCTCGGTGATGATCTGCTGACCGTAGCCCAAAATAGCACCCTCGTCGAGCGATTTCGACTCTGCAGGATTCCACATACCCGTCGGCGCGAATATACCTGAGGTTACACCGTGCTGCGTTGTCCAGTCCACAATGGCAACAAAAATACACGAACGATCTTTCTTGCCCTGAAAGTCAGCTGCCAAAGGATCATTGCTGCCAACTTTGTCGATCAGGCCGACCGTTGCCTTGTAACGCACCTTCAATGCACGAGGGCGAGCCGTGTAGACATAAGGCTGTCCGAATTGTGCCGTACCACTAAAACCTGCATAATCGAATCTACCTGTAAATATATTGCCCGGAGCGAAAACAAAGCCCAGAACCATACGGGGCATCAGGCAAGCTGCCTCTTCTGTTTCGCTTTTGTAGCACAATGGGGTCTGTGAATCGGGAGTATTCGGATTTTCGAGCATCATATTATTCGCACTATCCCAAAAATTCACACCTTCGGCGTTCGGATAGGTAATTGGGTAAAAGGTTTCATTGTCCATCGTCATCTGCTTTTTCGACCAGCCCGACATATCACCGTTGGAGATCTTGTCGCCGTCAACCGTCGTAAACGAACCGCTGCAAAGCGTCTGATCGCCCAAGAGACCACGATACTCATAGGTCGTGCTGGCGAAAACGCCCGTACCGGCCTGAATGGTGTGGATATCGAATTTCGCATCATTTTTGGCAGCCGTCCAAACAGGCTCCAAACGATACTTAACACCCTCGACAAATGTGGCGTCCACCCAGTCGGCAGCACCCTTTACGCGATACTGAACTTTGGCACCTTCGGGAAGATGCTTGGTGGTAACGGTTGCTGTATTCGCCCACAGATCGGCATCCTCGTTGTAGGTGATGTTGATCGTGCCCGTCAAATGACATTTCAGCGTCTGCTCGGTCTTATGACCGAAGGCATCGGTCACCGTCACTTTGAAGTTGTGATCCGACGTCTGGTGATAGACAGAGGTGATCAGCGGCATCAGCGCGGCGAAGTCCAAGTTCACACGTTTGGCGCGCATTACATTACTTCCCGTGGGCAGTCCAACTCCCTGCAACGCACCCTCCATTTTGGGGGACTCGGGCGCAACCAAGCTCATCTGCACAGCCAGCTTATATTCAGCCAGTTTTTCGGCCGTCAAAAAAGGAGACTCGATCGCAACCACGCAATCGGCGATTCCATTCGCAGCTTCAATCGCAATCTCGGCCGTCATCGTAGAGGTAATCTCCTGCACGGCATTGATGTCGCCTTTGACCAAGGCAATTGTCGGTGCACCTGCATCGACCGGCGTCGAATCGTCATCACTACTACATCCGGCCAAAAGCACGGTAGTGGCGGCAAAAAACGCCACCATTGTCATAAATTTACTCATTTTTCTGTCTGTTTTTCAGTTACAATGCCGACAAAAATACGATCCGACAGGATTTCGGCCAAATAATTTCAACAGACAGCTGGATTTCACCCATTGAAAGGGCGTTTTTGAGAACAAACAAAAGAGACTGCCCGTCCAAAATAGATCCAACCCACAAAAATTTGCGGCTTGATGCGGAGTTTCCTCCACGTAAAAGCACAAAAAAAAGAGACCCTCGAAAGGATCTCTCTTTTTTGAAGAGCAACAAAAATTATTTGTTGCAAGCCTCGCCTTCAGCAGCTTTCTCGCAAGCAGTAGAATCTGCGCAGCAAGCGGTCGAATCAGGAACAACGGTCTCAACGACCTCAGTAGCCTCAACCTCAACAGCATCAGCGGGTTTCGTAGCGTTACCACCACAGCTAACCATAGCAACGGCAGCCAAAACAATTACGACAGAGAAAATCTTTTTCATAGTACAATGTTTAGATTAATGATTCTTTAACGCGGCAAAGTTAGATATTTGAAATGAATATGCAAGGGAAAAACTAAAAAAAATTAAAAAAAGTTTTATTAGTTCGCAAAATCCGATAAAGAAAGCTCTTCGCTCTTCAAAAAGGCCTTCGGAAAAGTTGTTGAAACCTTGCCTTTCAGAATAATAGCCTCCTCGACAGTAAGACAGTTTCCGACAGAAACTTTGAAATAAGGATTCTCATAAACCATATAAGTGCCGATCTGAGGATAGGTCGTTTCGAAGAGTGATTTGGCCGAAGCGGCACCAGTTCGCGCATCCTGCCCATTGTCGAAAAAAATGCAGACGCGGAACCCACGCAAACGCGAACGCGAACTGTTAGCAACCGCCTGATTCACAATTTTCGCAGCATCGCCATATTCGGCAACCGTCACACGCGCCGCGCCCGCCAACGTGCCGATAGCAGCCGGCCTCGCAAGTTGCTCCTTGAACGCATCGAGCGATTGTGCTTGTGTGGCGATGACCGAAAAGACAACGGCCGATAATAGGGATAAAAATCTACGCATTACTCTTTTAGATAATTGGTTAGGTCTTGTAATGAGAGTCCAAAGATATTCAAAATTTCCGACAATGGCACCATCTCACGCGAAATATTTACCGGCGCCGGGCCTCCGCGTCCTGTCACAGCATACGATACGCTGATCTGCGAAATATCGCCTTCGTGCAACTTTCGGGTCAGCACATAGAGCGCCAAGGGATCTGAAATTTTGATCTGCCACGCGGTAGCAACACTGCCCGTGGTACGACGCTGCACCTGAACACCTTCGCGCAGAAGAATCTTTCCGATCCGACTTCGCCCATAGAATAGGTCGAGCGATGCTTGCTCCAAGGCCAATTTATAGCCCGTGTTGTTCATCACACGAAGCACGACTTCAACGCCCGTTAATCCGCGCCGTTCGACGCTTTCGACCGCCTCGATACGAATATTCCGTCGCGCTTTTTCCACCGCACGCCGACACGAGCCCATCGGTAGGGTTGCCGCCAAGACCAGCAGTATGTAGATCCATCTTTTCATCGTTCACCTATATATATATGCGCAATTCCAAAACTCTGACTCCGCGCGCGACACTTCGAAAAACCGGCACGCATCATCAGCGCCATAAACTCCTCGGGCGTCGGAAACGCCTCAACCGAAGCCGGAAGATAGGCGTAAGCCTGCTTGTCGCGCGAGATAACACCCCCGATCCGAGGTAAAATCCGGAAAGTGTAAAATTCGTAGAGCAGCCTAAAAATTCGATTTCGCGGACGCGAGAACTCCAAAATAACGACTTTACCCCCCTGTTTTATTGTGCGTGCCAATTCGCGCAGTCCGCCCTCCAAATCACCGAAGTTGCGCACCCCGAAGGCCACCGTAGCGACATCAACCGCGCCATCCAAGAGCGGAAGATGCTCAGCATCACCCTCTTCGAGAACAATGCGGCCGTCCAATCCGCGTGCCACCACCTTGCAGCGCGCCAGATCGAGCATCCGCTCCGAAATATCGACGCCCAACACCTGCACATCGCGAATGTGACGCACCAAATCAATGGCCAAATCGCCGGTACCGGTAGCCACATCGACGATGCGTTGCGGATGACAACGGCGCACAATGCGCACCACGCGGCGGCGCCACAGGCGGTCGATGCTCATCGAAAGCGTATGGTTGAGCAGGTCATAGTTCGGGGCGATGCGATTGAACATTTCGCGCACCTCCTCTTTTTTGGTTTGTTGGGTATTGTAGGGTTTCACCATCATTCGTAACGTATTGTGTCGTCAGGTTTTACAGAAGATATAATATAGGTGGGGATCACCAGCAGGGCGACGATTGCCACCACAAAACCGATGTTGAGCGTCAGCCACCAGCTCCAGCCCAGCGCCACAGGCACCTCGGAGAGCAAGTAGCCTTCGGAGCTGAGTTTAACCACGTGAAACAACTTTTGGATCAGGCACAAAGAGAGACCGACAGCATTGCCCCACGCCAAACCGCGCAGGGTGATGAAGGCCGCGCGGTAGAGAAAAATGCGCCTAAGAGCGTCGTTGCGCATCCCCAGCGCCTTCAGCAGCCCGATCATCCGCGTACGCTCCAGCACCAAAATCAGCAGTGCCGAGGTCATATTGAAGAAGGCCACGATGAGCATAATGACGATGATCACAGCGGCATTGACATCGTGGGCGCGCAACCAGTCGAAGATGTTGGGATAACGTTCGCTGATGCTGCTCACGGCGAGATTCTCCAGCTCGCCCGAGTCGTCGTGGAGCAATTTGCGGTTCAGCGTACGCGAAAAATCATCGGCAGCAGCAAGATCGGAGGTGAAAATTTCATAGCCCGAAATCTCGTCCGGCGCCCAGCCCGAAAGCCGCTGCACATTGCGCAAATCGGTCATAATGACCATTTTATCCATTTCGTCCATCCCCGAGCAGTAGATGCCGGCGACCTTAAACCGATCGCGACGCGGCAGTTCACCGGCTTCGACGAAGAGCATTTCGACCTTATCACCGACGCCAAGCAACAGCTTTTCGGCCAAATAGCGCGACAGCAAAATATCTTTGTTGCGCAGCGTATCGGTCACCCGAGGCATCTGCCCTTCGAGGAGCCATTCGCGAAAAAAAGACCAATCATAGGAGCCATCGACCCCTTTGAGCATCACCCCTTCGACAGCATCGGCCGTACGAACGATGCCGCCTTTGAGCGCATAGGGAGCCATCGACACAAAGCCCTCGGTGGCGCGGATCTGCTCTTCGAGCTGGGCGCTGCGGTCAATAGGCTCCGAATCCAAGGTGTTCACACCACGCACATCGGTCAACGTTGCGTGCGCCGCGAAACCCGTCATTTTGCGCGACACCTCGCGTTTGAAACCCATCATAACAGCCAAGGCCAAAATCATCACCGCCACCGATAACGCCACAGAAACCACAGCGATACGCTCCATAACCCCGGGTTTATTGTCGGGGCCCGTGTGTGCCGTACGGCGGGCAATGAAAAACGCAAGATTCACTCTTTCGGATTTTATCGTGGAAACTGTTTAAAATTGATGCAAAGTAACACAATATTTCGTATTTTTGCCCAACCTAACGGACTTTTATGAAAAAACAAGCATTGATTACAGGCGCCACTTCGGGCATCGGACGCGCCACAGCGTTGCGCTTGGCAGCTGACGGATACGAAATTACGGCAACCGGTCGGCGCGCCGAACGCCTTGCCGAATTGCAGCGCGAAATCGAAGCAGCTGGCGGTCACTGCACCACACTGCTCTTCGACGTACGCTCCGAAGAGCAGGTGCGTGCCAACCTCGAGCCCCTCGCGCAGATCGACCTGCTGGTCAACAATGCAGGCCTTGCCGCCGGCTTGGAACACATCGACCAAGGCGACACGGCCGATTGGGATGCGATGATCGACACCAACGTCAAGGGGCTGCTCTACGTCACCCGCGTGATCACCCCCAAGATGATCGCCGCCGGAAGCGGCTTGATCGTCAACATCGGCTCGATCGCCGGTACCGAAGCCTACGAAAACGGCTCGGTCTACTGCGCCTCGAAACACGCCGTGCACGCCATCTCACAGTCGATGCGCGCCGACCTGCTGTCGCACAACATCAAGGTCACGGAGATTCGTCCCGGGATGGTTGAAACCGAATTTTCACAGGTGCGCTTCCACGGCGACAAAGCCCGTGCCGACCACGTTTACGACCGCGTCACACCCCTTTCGGGCGCAGATATTGCAGAGGCGATTGCGTGGGTGGCACAATTACCTGCCCATATGAACGTTAATGATATGGTGCTGATGCCCACCCAACAGGCAGGCGCGTACTACACTTATCGTAAAAACTAAAAAATTATGACACAACCCCTCTTCACGCTCCTTCAAATCGGGTACAACACCGGTGGAGCATCGCATTTTTCAGCAGCCAATATGGGTATGTTCGGCTTGATCATCGTGATCGGTATCGTCGGCTACATTGTGCAGGCACGTCTGCAATCGGTATTTCGCAAATATTCGAAGGTCGCTTTCCCGGGCGGACTGACCGGCGCCGAGGTGGCCGAGAAGATGCTGCGCGACAACAACATCCACAACGTCAAAGTGACGCACGTAAGCGGTAATTTGACCGACCACTTCAACCCCCAAACGATGACCGTCAACCTGAGCGACAGCGTCTACGCGTCGAACAGCGTCTCGGCGGCGGCCGTGGCTGCTCACGAATGTGGCCACGCCGTGCAACACGCACGCGCCTATGCACCGCTGACGCTGCGTTCGCAGTTGGTTCCCGTGGTGCAATTCTCCTCGTCGGCCGCCACGTGGGTGATCATCATCGGTATGGTTGTCTTGGCTTCGACCCAGAACGAACTGCTCTGCTGGCTCGGGGTCGGAATGATCGCTATGTCGGCACTCTTTTCGCTGATCACGCTGCCGGTAGAGTACAACGCCTCGGCGCGCGCTATGGAGTGGCTCGAAACCAGCCACACAATGCAAGGCGCACAACTTGTGCAGGCTCGCGAAGCCCTGAGCTGGGCGGCTCGCACCTATTTGGTGGCTGCGCTGAGCGCCATCGCCTCGGTGCTTTACTATGTTTTCCTGATTTTAGGAAGACGCAACTAAGAAGCTGTTTTTAAAGTTACATGACTACACCTCCCCAAACCGATCATCCTCACAAAGGCTGGATAGCAATTTTCGCACTCATCGCAGTGCTTGTGGCCGTTAGTTTCATTCCTCCGCAAACCATCGGCGGCGTGAAATTCCGGCGTGCAAATATCCTGTCGGATCTGCTCTCGTTCAACGATGCCGCCGATGCTTCGCAATCGGTGTCGCTATTCGACGAAGCGGAGTTTCGCGTCGATATGGACGAGGTGGCCGAACGCATCGTCGCCGACACCGCCGCACCACGTGTGCAGGTGTCGTTCGATTGGGTGGTGGCCGCACACAAGCAACCCGACGATCCGCTTGTGCCCGACACCACACAACTCCGATCGACGACGGTTGCCATCGAGGACTTTGCGCCCGAAGCAAACGGCAGCATCGCCGCTTTCTGCGACACGTTGCTCGCCGCGCAGCGTCCGGTGCGCATTGCTGTTTTGGGCGATTCATTCATCGAAGGGGACATCCTGACGGCCGACCTGCGCGAACAGTTGCAAGTCGCCTATGGTGGCGGTGGTGCCGGATTTGCACCCATCGCGTCGCCCCTCACAGCTTTCCGTCGCACCATCAAAACGCAAGCCAACGGTTGGACGGCTTATGGTATTATGCAGCGCAAAGCGGCTCCGATCTCGATGCGCGAGAACTTCTATGTCTCGGGTTGGGTTTGCAGCCCCGTGGACGGAGCTTCAACCCGCTGGACAGCCACCGATTACCGCCGCCATCTCGACTCTTGCACCACAGCGCGCATCTTTTTCATCAGCCCCAGCAACAGCCAAATCTCGCTGACACTCAACGACACCCTGTCACACGAGGTGAGCGTTCGAGGCGATGCTGCGGTGCGTCAAATTGTCGTCACAGCACCCCACATCCACTCACTGGAATTCAAAGTGCGCTCCGGACAACAGGGCTTCATCGGTTACGGCGCGGTCTTCGAAGCGCAGGGCGTTGTGGTGGACAACTACTCGGTGCGCAGCAACAACGGGCAGGCGATGTTTTGGACCAACCCTTCGGTCAACGCGCAGATCAACGCTTTGATGGGCTACGACTTGGTGATCCTGCAATACGGACTCAACATTATGCAGACGGGCGTACGCAACTACACCTCCTATGCCGATCAGATCGAGAAGATGATCGCCTACGTGCGGCAGTGCTTCCCGGGTGCTGCGGTGATGGTGATGGGTGTCAGCGATCGTTCGGTCAAAGGGGAAGCGGATTTTCAGCCGATGGATGCCCTTCCCTCGATGCTCGCCTATCAACGGCAGGCAGCTCAAAATGCAGGCGCCGCCTTTTGGAACACGTGCGAGGCAATGCGCACCTTGGGTGGAATGGAGCGCTTCGTGGCCGATGGTTGGGCAGGCAAGGACTTCACCCACATCAACTACGCCGGAGGTCGCCGCATCGCTTCGTTGCTCTTCGCGGCCATCCACACCGACGTTTGCCAACGCTACACAATCCGGCAACTCGCCACACAACGCGATCAAACACAGCCGGCCGTCCTTGATACATTACAGCTGAAGAAAATCGAAGAGCGCCTGCTGCCGGGCATCATCTCCGAACCTATTCACAATACGCCCTTGCAATGATGTTTCCGGTAGCGGATGGTTTGTGGGAAAAGTTGCAGGCGATGTTCGCCTACAATGCCTCGTCGCCGCTGATTTTCAGCAGCGGTCTCTTTCTATTTCTCTTTGCCGGCTTTATGCTTGTGTACAGCGCTTTCCGTCGTGCACCCACAGCTCGCATCCTCTACATCATCTGTTTTTCACTATTTTTCTACTACAAATCGAGCGGCATCTACTTTCTGCTGCTGCTTTTTGCAGCGACGAGCGATTTTCTCATCGCGCAAGCCCTTTTCCGCGCCCAACGCACCGGTAGCCGACGCGCTTTGGTGGCGCTGAGTGTGGCGGTAAACTTGGGGATGCTGGTCTATTTCAAATACACCAACTTCTTCATCGACATCTCCAACCAGCTCTTTGGATCGGGATTTCTGCAATTCCAAAATATTTTTCTGCCTGTCGGCATCTCATTTTTTGTTTTCCAGTCGATGAGTTACACCATCGACATCTACCGCCGACAACTCACGCCGCTGACCAATTGGTGTGATTACCTCTTCTACCTCTCATTTTTTCCACAGTTGGTGGCCGGGCCGATTGTCCGTGCCCGTGATTTTATTCCCCAAATTCGGCAGAACCCGATCGTCATCACCCACGAAATGTTTGGCACCGGGGTGTTTCTGATCCTCACAGGTCTGTTCAAGAAGGCAATTATCTCGGATTACATCTCACTCAACTTCGTGGATCGCATCTTCGACGAGCCACTGCTCTACTCGGGCTTCGAGTGTTTGACCGGCATCTACGGCTACGCATTGCAGATCTATTGCGACTTCTCGGGCTATTCGGATATGGCCATCGGCATCGCCCTGCTGTTGGGTTTCCGCTTTCCCAAAAACTTCGACGCCCCCTACAAATCGGCCACCATCACCGAATTTTGGCGGCGGTGGCACATCTCGCTCTCCACGTGGCTGCGCGACTACCTCTACATCTCGCTGGGCGGCAACCGCAAAGGACGTCTGCGCACCTACGGCAACCTGTTGTTGACGATGCTGTTGGGCGGTTTATGGCACGGCGCAGCCTTGCGATTTCTGCTGTGGGGTGCACTGCACGGAGTGGCACTCGCCCTCCACAAACTCTGGATGGCGCTCATTCCGGGGGCAAAAGCCACGGGTGCCGAGATGCACTGGTGGAGCCGCGCAATCGGGATGTTCGTCACCTTCAACTTGGTTTGCCTCGGCTGGCTGATGTTCCGCGCCGAATCTATGCAGACCGTGACGCTCATCATCCACCAAATCTGCTACAACTTCAATGCGGCACTCATTCCGCAGGTCATCTCGGGCTATGCAGGTGCCTTTGTGCTGATCGGCGTTGGCTACGCAATCCACCTGCTGCCGGCCACGGTGGACGCCCTCGTGCAGCGATTTGTGGTTCACGCACCCCTGATTTTGCAAATTCTAATGACAGCGACGATGATTTGGTGTGTTATGCAGATCAAATCAAGCGACATACAACCCTTTATTTACTTCCAATTTTAACCGACAATGCAGACCCTCGACCACGATCTTTTTATGACGCTCAATTTCGACGGCGGCGCTACGCTCGACCGCCTGATGCTTCTGCTTTCGGGGACGCTGATGTGGCTACCGCTCTATGCGCTGATCGCGTGGCTGGTTTGGCGACAGGAGGGTTGGCGGCGAATGCTGCTCTTCCTTGCGCTGATGCTCGCAGCACTCGCATTGGCCGATATGGTGGCCGGCATCTTCAAACACAACGGACTTTTGGGCGGAATGCTGCCCGATTTCGTGCCACGCCCTCGCCCGATGTTCGCCCCCACGCTCGAAGGACTCGACATCTCACCCGACTCGTTACGCACACTGCGTCAAGCCGAAATACCCTGCGCTTGGGCGGTTCACGTGCCACGCGAAGCCGTCAGCGGTCTCTATGGCACCGTCTCGGCACACGCCTCGACGATCGTGGCGCTGGCAGTACTCGCCGCCTCGGTCATCCGCCGCCGCTGGTTCACTGCATTGATGGTTCTCTCGAGCCTCGCCATCTGCTATTCGCGCATCTATTTGGGCAAACACTATCCGATGGATCTGATTTGGGGCGCCCTGCTGGGTCTGCTGCTGGGTCTGCTCGCCGTATGGATCTTCCGCCGGCTGACGCGTTGCACCCTCTTCGCCGACAAAGGTCGTCACCCCCAAAGCGTATCGGGCAGACACTGAGCCGCAAAGCATCAAAGATTAAGAAGCTATTTTTAAATTCACGCTACCCCAAAAACTACCCAAGAACTGATCTTGGACGAGATCCGTAAAACCCCGAAAATCACACGTGTCGAGTTGGCTGCAATGATCGGCATCACGCCCGATGGTATAAAATATCATTTGCAGAGACTTACGAAAGCAGGCGTTATTCGGCATATCGGTGCAACCCGTTCGGGCGAGTGGGTGATCTGCAAGTAAATTGGACGTTCGGGGCAATAAGGACAAAGGGCATAAAAAAAGCGGTCACCATTATTTGGTAACCGCCTGATTTGTGAGCTGTTTCCGGGACTTGAACCCGGGACCTCTTCCTTACCAAGGAAGTGCTCTACCACTGAGCTAAAACAGCAACTTGTCGTTGTTGAAGTGGTGCAAAAGTACGTAAGAAAAATGAATTGACCAAAAAATTAGTACATTTTCATAATTATTTTCTATCTTTACTATCAAATTATAACACCAAACAGATGAAACGCATATTAATAGTAGGTGCAGGCGGCCAAATCGGTTCCGAGCTGACAGCTTATCTTCGCAAAATTTACGGTGGACACAATGTTGTCGCCACCGATGTACGTGAATGCAAGGCTTTGTCTGAGACAGGGCCTTTCGAGGTGCTCAATGCACTCGATGTGACGGCGATCGCCTCGGTAGTGGCGCGCCACAACATCGACACGATCTTCAATTTGGTCGCACTGTTGTCGGCCGTGGGTGAAAAGAACCCCCAAATGGCGTGGAACGTCAATATGGGGGCACTCAACAACACCCTCGAGGTGGCGCGTCAGCACCATTGCGCGCTCTTCACCCCCAGTTCGATTGGCGCTTTCGGCCCGACTTCGCCCAAAGACAAAACGCCACAGGACACCGTTATGCAGCCCACAACCATCTATGGCGTCTGCAAGGTGACGGGCGAAATGCTGAGCAACTATTGTCACCACAAATTTGGCGTTGACGCTCGTTCGGTGCGCTTCCCGGGTATCATCTCCAACCTGACGATGCCGGGTGGTGGCACAACCGACTACGCTGTCGAGATCTATTACGAGGCGGTCAAAACCGGTCATTTCACCTGCCCTGTGCCGCCGGACGTCTATATGGATATGATCTATATGCCCGATGCCCTGCGCGCTTGCGTCGAGCTGATGGAGGCCGACCCCGACAAACTCATCCATCGCAACAGTTTCAACATCGCTTCGATGAGCTTCACCCCCGAGATCATCTGCGCCGAGATTCAGAAACGCATCCCCACCTTCACGATGGACTATGCGATCGACCCCGTGAAGAAGGCGATTGCCGAGAGCTGGCCCAATTCGCTCGACGACTCGTGTGCCCGTGCCGAATGGGGCTGGAAACCCGAGTGGGATCTGTCGCGTATGACCGACGATATGCTGGCGCATATCCGGCAGAAGTTGGGCAAATAGTCCTGCTGTGCCACAAAAAACGAGGGTCGACTGTGATAGTCGACCCTCGTTCGTATTGTGTAAATGCTTGAGACTAAGCCTTGCCAGCCGAACCCAAGACGTTTTCGCATTTGTGTTTGTAGAGCTTCTTCAACTCGTCACGAGCAGGCCCTAAGTACTTGCGAGGGTCGAACTCAGCAGGCGAATCAACGAAGACCTTGCGCACGGCAGCGGTCATCGCCAAACGGCCGTCCGAGTCGATGTTAATCTTGCAAACAGCGCTCTTGGCAGCTTTGCGCAGTTGCTCTTCGGGAATGCCGACAGCATCATTGATTGCACCGCCGTGGGTGTTGATGATGTGGACATACTCTTGAGGCACCGACGACGATCCGTGGAGCACGATGGGGAATCCGGGGATCCGTTTTTCGATCTCCTCGAGGATATCGAAACGCAACGGCGGCGGAACCAGAATGCCTTCGGCATTGCGGGTGCACTGCTCGGGTTTGAATTTGTTGGCGCCGTGCGAGGTGCCGATCGAGATGGCCAACGAGTCAACGCCGGTCTTCTTGACGAAATCCTCAACATCCTCGGGACGCGTGTAGACGTGCGAAGCAGCCTCCACATCGTCTTCTACGCCAGCCAACACCCCCAGCTCACCTTCGACCGTGACGTCGAACTGGTGTGCATAGGCAACGACCTGTTTGGTCAACGCCACATTCTCTTCGTAGGAGAGTGCCGAACCGTCGATCATCACCGACGAGAAGCCCATATCAATGCAGCTCTTGCACAACTCAAACGAGTTGCCGTGGTCAAGGTGCAGCACGATCGGAATGTTTTTGCCCAACTCCTTGGCGTACTCGACAGCGCCCTGTGCCATATAACGCAGCAGCGTTTGGTTGGCGTACTTGCGTGCGCCGGCCGATACTTGGAGGATTACCGGTGACGATGCCTCGACACAAGCTTGAACGATGGCCTGCATCTGCTCCATGTTGTTGAAGTTGAATGCCGGAATGGCATAACCACCTTTTACAGCCTTGGCGAACATCTCGCGGGTGTTAACCAGACCCAGATCTTTGTAGGATACCATAATAATTAAATTTATGTTGTGAAATTGTTGTTCTCAAAAAACCGCACAAATTTAATGAAAATTCTTAAGAATGGCCTCTTTTTGGGAAGAAAATGACAGACAAAAGAAAATTGTTGTGCGATCTGAATTGTTTTTTGTATTTTTGCAAGGCTTTATTCGGAATCAAACACGAAACTAACAAACATAAAATAGAGAACTGTTATGGCAGATTTCATTTATCAAGAGCCGTTCCCGGTTGGGGAGGACAAAACCCAGTATCGTCTTTTGACGAAAGATTATGTGAAGGTCGTCGATTGCGACGGTCGCAAATTGCTGAAAGTCGATCCCAAGGGGTTGGAGCTGCTCTCTCGCACGGCCTACTGCGACGTGTCGTTCTACCTGCGTGCGTCGCACCTCGAAAAGTTGCGTACCATTCTCGACGATGCGGAGGCTACCGACAACGATAAGTTCGTGGCCTACACAATGTTATTGAACCAAGTGGTGTCGGCCGAAGGCGAACTGCCCACCTGCCAAGATACGGGCACAGCCATCTGTTTGGCACACAAAGGCGAGGACGTTTACACCGGTGCCGACGATGCCGAGCACCTCGCCAAAGGCATATACGACACCTACAAGGAGCGCAACTTGCGCTATTCGCAGGTGGTGCCCTTCACGATGACCGACGAGCGCAATTCGGGTACCAACCTGCCGGCACAAATCGACATCTATGGCGGCAAGCAAGGTATGGAGTACGAATTTTTGTTCATCACCAAGGGCGGCGGTTCTGGCAACAAGACCTTCCTCTACCAGCAGACCAAGGCGTTGCTCAACGAGAAGTCACTCGCCGAATTTGTCAAGACCCACATCAAAGACCTCGGCACATCGGCCTGTCCGCCCTACCATTTGGCACTCTGCATTGGCGGCACGTCGGCCGAAATGTGTCTTTCGACCGTCAAAAAGGCCTCGGCTGGCTATCTGGACGCACTGCCCACCTCGGGTAACGAGGGCGGCCGCTGTTTCCGCGACACCGAATGGGAGGAAAAAGTATTGAAAATTTGCCAAGAGAGCGGCATCGGAGCGCAGTTCGGTGGCAAGTACCTCGTGCACGACGTGCGTGTGATCCGCGCTCCGCGTCACGCCGCTTCGTGTCCGGTGGGCATCGGCGTGAGCTGCTCGGCCGATCGCAATATCAAAGCCAAAATTACCCCCGAGGGTATCTTCCTCGAACAGTTGGAGATGCACCCCGAACGCTTCCTGCCCAAAGCCGCGCCTGCAATGTCGCCGGCCGTGGATATTGACCTCGACGAAGGGATGGACAAAGTGCGTGCGATCCTCTCGAAATACCCGATCAAGACGCGTCTGAATCTGCGCGGCACACTGATTGTAGCCCGTGATATTGCCCACGCACGCATCAAACAGATGCTCGACGAGGGCAAACCGATGCCCGAATACTTCAAAAAGCACCCGGTTTACTATGCCGGCCCTGCCAAAACACCGCAAGGAATGGCCTCCGGTTCATTCGGCCCAACGACGGCCGGTCGTATGGATCCCTATGTCGATCTGTTCCAGCAGCACGGCGGTTCGCTGGTGATGGTAGCCAAGGGCAACCGTTCACAGCAGGTGACCGATGCTTGCAAGGCTCACGGCGGATTTTTCTTGGGTTCGATCGGCGGCCCGGCAGCCATCTTGGCCAAGAACTCCATCAAATCGGTCGAGGTCGTTGACTTCCCCGAATTGGGTATGGAGGCTGTGCGCAAAATCTACGTCGAGAACTTCCCAGCCTTCATCATCGTCGATGACAAAGGCAACGACTTTTTTGCCAACTTCAAACACTAAAAAGAGCTGATAGCTCGTTCTTAAAGAACAGAATTAATTTAAGCAGTTTCTCAATGAGAGATGTTTTTGCGAAAATAGCATTGACCGTACTCGGTGTACTGGTAGTCTTCTCGGCATTTGGTGCCGAGAAGGTTACTTTTGAGGTCTCCTCGCCACTGACGGTTGCCGCAGGAGAGGCTTTCCGCGTGGAATTTGCACTCAATGCCTCGCCCGACAACGGCAGTTTCAAAGCCCCGTCGTTCGAGGGCTTCGACGTCCTTGCGGGCCCGGCCGAGTCGAAAGGCTCGTCGATCCAAATCATCAACGGCTCGATGACCAAAAGCGTCAACTACACCATCACCTATGTGCTTTTGGCTCAGGCCGCTGGCAACGTAACCATCGGCACGGCCGAGGTGGTCGTTGAGGGCACAACCTACCGCACGCGGACGCTGCCCATCGAGATCATCGACGAAGGTGCCGCCGCCAGCCAACAGGGCGGAGGTCACGATGCAAAATCCGCAGAGTCGCGGCCTCGAGCCGATGCCCAAGGGCAAATCGCCAAGAACGACCTGCTGCTGCGGACGATCGTCTCGCGCACCTCGGTCTACAAGGGCGAGCCGTTGCGCGTGACTTTCAAGCTCTACGAACGGGTCAATGTGGTGGGTTACAACGACATTAAATTCCCATCATTCAACGGTTTCTGGGCGCAAGAACTCAACACCGACAATGCCAGTCGTCAACGCGAAACATTCAACGGCAAGGTCTACGAGACCCTTGTGGCGCGCGAATTTCTGCTCTATCCGCAGCAAGCCGGAACGCTGACCATTGATCCGGCCGAATTGACCGCCGTGGCGCAGGTCGTGGTGCCGGGTCAACGCAATGCCGACCCCTTCTTCGGCGGAGGTCCCGATGTCTACAACGTCACGCGCAAGATTCAAAGTCAACGGGTAAATGTCTCGGTCAAAGCACTGCCATCGGGAGCACCCGAGAGTTTCAGCGGTGCCGTGGGCGACTTTACACTCGAGGCCACGCCTCCGGCCGAACGGCTGGCGGCAAACTCGGCGGCGACCTATACGGTCAAAATCGCCGGTTCGGGCAACCTGACTTTTGTTCAAGCTCCGAAGTTGACGCTTCCGGCCTCGTTCGAACAATACAACGTCAAAACCACCGAGTCGATCAACACTTCGGCTGCCGGCATCTCGGGCTACCGACAATTTGAATACCCCTTCATCGCGCGTGCCGAAGGCACCTACGATGTTGAAGCTGTGGAATTTAGCTACTTCAATCCCGGACGGATGCAATATGTGACGCTGCGTTCGCACCCCTTGAGTTTGGAGATCACCCCCGATGTCAACGGCAACGGCAGCGCACCTGTTGTACAGGGACGCGGTATGTCCAAGGAGGAGGTCAAGATGTTGGGGCAGGATATTCGCTTCATCAAATTGGGCGGTGCGCAGTTGCGCGAGGGGCGCGAGCCATTTCTTTTTGGCGCCACCTATTGGGTGCTGCTCTGTGGTATTCTTGCCTTTTTTGCAGCGATTTATGTGGCACTACGCAAGCAGATCCGCGAGTCGCAAAATGTGGCTCTTGTCCGTGGAAAACGCGCCAACAAGGTTGCCATACAACGATTCCGTGCTGCCAAACGCTATATGGAAGAGCAAAACCGCCACGCCTTCTACGAGGAGATGCTGCGCGCGCTGTGGGGTTATATGAGCGATAAATTCAACATTCCGGTCTCGAACCTCACCAAGGAAAATGTGCGTGAAGAGCTGCACAAACGCGGTGCGGCAGCCGACGAGGCGCAACGTTTCACGGTCATCGTGACCCAGTGCGATGAGGCGCAGTATTCACCGGCCGCATCGGCACAAATGAGCGATGTTTATTCGGAGGGTGTGGATCTGATTTCGCGCTTGGAGGCGATCATAAAACGATAAATATATGAAAAAGATAGTATGCTGCTGCGTGGCATTGGTGAGTGTGTGGTGTATGCAGGCGCAGCCAACCGACAGCCTGCCGCAAACCGCCCCCACAACCGAAGAGACCACCCAGAGCGCACAAACGGCTCCGCAACTCACTGCCGACCAGCTGTGGGATGCCGCCAACACGGCCTACATCAACGGCGATTTTCACGGCGCGGTGCTCGATTACGAGCAGCTGCTCGATCGCGGTTTGAGTTCGATGAAGCTCTACTACAACTTGGCCAACGCCTCTTTCAAGGAGGAGCGATTGGGCAAGGCTATTCTCTACTACCACCGCGCGTTGCGACTGGCGCCGGGAAACGACGACATCCGTTACAACTTGGGCGTTGCCGAGGCGCGCACCAAAGACACGATCGAGCAGATTCCCGAATTTTTCCTGATCACTTGGGTGCGCGGTGTGCGCCATACGATGGGTTGCACGGCGTGGAGCCTGCTATCGCTCGCCGCACTGATTTGCGCACTTTCGTTGTCGCTGCTCTACCTGCTCTCGCAAAGATTGTCGTTGCGCAAGGTGGGTTTCTATGGAACGATGGCCGCCGGATTGCTCTTCGTGGTGACATTGTGGTTTGCCGTGGGCGAACGGCGCGAGATGCGCGACGACACGCAGGCCGTGGTGATGAGTGCCTCGACCGTGGTCAAGAGTTCGCCCGACAAGTCGGCGACCGATCTCTTTGTGCTGCACGAAGGTACCGTAGTCACGCGCACAGGGCAACTTGACGGTTGGTGCGAAGTGGTGCTGGCCGACGGCAAAAAGGGTTGGCTCGAAGCCAAAAAAATCGAAACGATCTAAGGGCGCTGATGTCGAAACTCTTACAGGACGTAGTTGGCGAATTGTCGAAGTTGCCGGGGGTGGGTCATCGCACGGCGCTGCGCTTGGCCATCCATATCTTGCGTATGGAACGCGAATCGGTGGATGAAATGACACACAGCATCAACCGCTTTCGGCGAGAGGTGAAGCACTGTTCGCAGTGCAACAACCTCTCTGACAACGATCTGTGTCCGATCTGCACCGACAACGAACGCGATCATTCGACCATTTGCGTGGTCGAGCAGGTTGTCGATGTGCTGTCGATCGAGAACACGCGGCAGTACAAAGGATTGTATCACGTCTTGGGGGGCGTCATTTCGCCGATGCAGGGCATTTCGCCTTCGGATCTCAAAATCGACCTACTCACCGAACATATCGCGCGCGGAGGAATCCGCGAGGTCATTCTCGCCATCTCGACCTCGGTTGAGGGGGAGACAACGCTTTTCTACCTAATGAACCGGCTGCGGCAGTTTCCCGACCTGAAAATCACCTCCATCGCGCGCGGCATCGGCTTCGGCGACGAATTGGAGTATGTCGATGAGTTGACGATCTCCCACGCGCTGCTCAATCGACGCGAAATCGTATAAGACAACCGCAATGCCGGGCAGTGGCTTCTCAGTCACTGTCGCCCATAATTTGCATCTGCACCTTGACCGACTCCTCGTGAACGGCCTTCATAATCTCCTTCACAAAATCGGGCGTGAGGTCGAGTAACTTGCCCATTTCACTCCGCTTATCCAAAATTTCGTTGTAACGCGCGCTTTGCAGAATGGAGATGTTGTGCTCTTTTTTGTAGGTGCCGATCTGACGCGAAATCTGCATACGTCGTCCCAAGAGCGTTAGAAATTGCTCGTCGATTTGGTCGATTTGCCGTCGTAAAATATTAATATCCTCGGTAGTTTGCCCCTTGTCTCGCACCACCAACAACTCGATGATCGCCCACAGCGCCTCCGGTGTCAATTGTTGCGCGGCATCGCTTCGCGCCGTATCGGGCGCACAATGCGACTCGATCATCAGCCCGTCAAAGTTCAGATCCAATGCCTGTTGCGAAATCGGCGCCACCAATGCGCGCGACCCACCGATGTGGCTGGGGTCGCAGAGTAGGGTCATCTCGGGAAATCGACGACGCAACTCGATCGGGATGTGCCACAACGGCGTATTTTTGTAGATTTTTTGTTCGTAGGAGCTAAATCCGCGGTGGATCACGCCGATATGTTGAACGCCGGCATTGGCAAGCCGTTCGATCGCTCCGCACCAGAGTTCCAAATCGGGATTGACCGGATTTTTGACCAAAATCGGAATATCGACGCCTCGCAGCACGTCGGACAACTCTTGCATCGCAAAGGGATTGGTCACCGTGCGTGCCCCAATCCACAACAGATCCAAACCGGCACGCAGCGCTTCGGCAACGTGGAGAGGGGTAGCCACTTCGGTGGCAACCAGCATTCCCAGCTCTTTTTGCACCTCGTTCAACCACGCAAGTCCCTTTGAACCAACACCTTCAAAACTGCCCGGCTTGGTGCGCGGCTTCCAGATTCCGGCACGGAAAATTCGAATTCCGTGCGCCGACAGCCCTGCAGCCGTCGTCAGCACCTGCTTGCGGCTCTCGGCGCTGCAAGGACCTGCGATAAGCAGAGGTTGGGTGCAATCGACCCCTTTGAATGTGAGTTTTGCTATTTCCATTTGTGGTTTCTTGCTATCTGTAAAAGTAGCGGTCTTTTGTAGAAAATCAAAAAAATCACCCCGATTTTTTGCGCTGTTTCCTGAAAGTTTATAACTTTGTGTAATAACCATCTCGTACAAATACGATTTCGACAATGAAAAGCACAAAATTAGGGGGATATATCGTGCTACTGATTCTGCTGAATGTGGCATTCGTGCAAGCGCAAGAACCCCAAAATTCACAGCAAAACGATCGGGTTCAGACCCTCAAACGCATCGAGACGGAACGTGCCGATTTAGCACTTCGATTGGATAAAATTGTGTGGGACAGCTATTTCAACTATGCCTCGCTAACCGAAACGATGATCGACATCAGCCGCTTCAAGCAGATCAATATCAAATCAATGTGCGACTCTGTTCCTGCGTTGAAAGCGCTCTGGCAAGCCGATTCGGTGGCCTACAAGCAGTGGCAGCAGGTGCTGAGCACCGATGCCGAGTACAACGCGATCCACGATGAGTACACATCACTCGCCAATACACGCGATCAGCAGAAAAACAACGCCAATTTGCAACGTTACAACTTGCTCTACGACCGTTTGTTGCGCAATAATCCGGATTACAAGCCCACTACAACGCGCAAAAACGAGACGCGGCGTCAACGCAACGAGGGCATCACGCGCTATTTGGTCAATTATTACCACGCACACGGACAACTTATGCCGCGAGAAGAGTTGCTCAACTATTCGTTGATGCGTACCCTGCGCGAAGGTTATCCAGCGATTGTGACGATGGAGCGAGAGTTATCGCTCACCGACAAACTGTTGCGCGAGTTACAGGAACAATTGTTGCGCGAACGCTATGGGATGCCTGCGGCACCGAAGTCAGACCAACAAACATTGATAATCGAATAACAGGTGTACTTCGGTTTGAAGCACGCCAATCAGCGTTCGTAGGTCGATTTTTTGGGCAAAATATGGTTGAAAGCACCACATAGCTGCCGGCTTAGCGCCTCAAAATTGGTGATCCGCTCGCTGTCGTTGAGACAAATCATACGGTAGCGTTGCTGCTCGATGTCGCGGCAAATATCGTTCATCGAATCATCCTCGATGGTCATCAATCCGCAGTCTTGTAATCCGCGAGGGGCAAATTCGCCCTGACAAATCATATCGTAGCGAACCAACCACGGAGACAAATTCGTCAAATCACGGAAGTGTCGCCGACACGAGGCGTCGAGCTGCTCGGGCCACGTCGCCCAAACTCGCTCGAATTGCGAACGCAGATAGGGTTGCGGCATATGGGGATCGAGGATGCCGGGGAAGCTCGCCCACGGCATCAGCGAGAGACTTTTGAGCAGGTTCATACAGCCGTAGCGAGGGGTAAACCACTTGCGCAGGTTGGCTTTAATGACGCTATTCTTGGCGTATTTCGCATTGATCAGCTCCAAATTGTTGTAGATAATATGCCCTATCGACGAGGGTTGAACGATACTCAAACGCGCCATATCGCAGGGAAGACCGTGGCGGAAAAAATCTTCGGGCTGGCAGCATCGGCAGAGAAAAGTATCGTCATTGAAAAGCACAAACCGATCAGAAAGTCCTTCGATACGATTGATATTCAACTCGATGACAGTCGAATTGAAGGTGGGTAAATAGTCCGAAGGTATGTAATCCGCGTGGTTGACAATATGCAATTTGGGGTTGTTCACATCGAGCCACTCGGGCAGATGTCCCCACGTGATGAAGTGAATTTTGCGCACCCACGGAGCAAATTGCTCGACGCCCCGAAACCAATATTGGAGATTCTTCCAATCGCGGTAGCGAATCGCCGAAACATCTTGGTTTTGGGCACGCTTTGCTGCCCGAAATTCCTGCTGCCAAGCCGGATCATTGCCGTCTACCCAAAGTATGACAAAATCAATCTCTTCCATCTAATTTCTATTGAATCAACAAATTACAACCTCGAATATCACTGTGGGCAATGCGCCCCTCGACTTCGAACGAGCCATCGGCGACAAGGCGCCCCACGTCCTGCGTCTGCAAAAATGCGCACGACCAATAATTGGCTAAATCCATAATATTCAACCCACCGCGCTGACCGGCCGGCACCTCACGAAACGGATCGTTGACCTCACGCACGCTCACACGCATCCACGGTGGGCAGCGAAAGCGATTGTGACCTTGGGAGTAGGCCTGCGAGGTAAGCTCGGCCATCCCGTATTCGGAGTGTATCACACTGACAGAGAAAGCGTCACATAAAATTTGATGGAACTCCTGCTTGGGAATCTCCTCGCGGTAACCTTTCATTCCGCCGGTCTCCATTACAACGGTGTTGGTGAGTGTCGGCGCATATTTTTCGGCCAGATCCCAAAGTGCATAGCTCACTCCCAACAGAATTTTGGGTTTGGGATCAGCCGCCATAGTTCGCAGAAGTGTTTGATAATCATCGAGATAAAAACCACCCGAGCCACAATCTTGGATCAGTCGATCCGCCATATAGACCAACGACGACCCTTCGCGCTGCAAGTAGTTGGGTAGCAAGGCGTAGAGACTCCACCGCGACGGATCGCCATAGAATGCGCGGAACGAAGCGCGGAACGCCTGCTCGTAGAGAGCCAGCGACTGCATCGCGTGGCGCGCCGCGGTCATACCGGTGGTGCTGCTCGACGTAAAAACCACCTCAGGAGCACGCTCACCACAATAAACCTCGTGGGTTTTGAAGAGTTCGATCGGTAAATATGGGATCTCGCGAATCGTCTGCACGCCCGAGGGAGAGATGCCCATCAGCGCCAGATATTGGCGATAGGGCGGACACGTCACAGCCTGACGTCGAAATACCTCCAACGCCGCAACGGCAATCGCCTGCTCATCCGACAAGCCAAATATGGAATCTTGTGTGGTCATTATTCTTTTACGCACGACGAACACGCGCGCAACAAGTTCTCGCGCGACAAACGACACCAAACACCAACCCAAAACAGCGTGCGTAGTCCCGAAATTACTTCGTTCTTACGACGCTGTCATTGTGCTTCGTGCCTTGTGGTTCGCCTTGGGGTTACTTTTTGGCGCCCTTCGAGGCGAGCATCATATTCATCTTTTTGCCGTCGAGCTTGGGCATCATCTCCACTTTGGCGTACTCCTCCAAATCGGTGGCAAAACGTAACAGTAAAATTTCACCCTGCTCCTTGAAGACAATCGAACGACCGCGGAAGAAGACGTAAGCTTTGACTTTGTCGCCATCTTTCAAGAAGTTGATGGCGTGTTTGAGCTTGAAGTTGTAGTCGTGGTCGTCGGTCTGCGGTCCGAAACGGATCTCTTTGACGGTGACTTTCACTTGATTGGCTTTAAGCTCTTTGGCCTTTTTCTTCTGTTGGTAGATAAATTTCTGGTAGTCAGCGATGCGGCATACCGGAGGCTCGGCTTTGGGTGAAATCTCGATCAAGTCGAGTTCCATCTCGTCGGCCATTCGGAGTGCTTCGCGGATCGGAAGTACCAGCGGTTGTTCGAGGTTGTCGCCCACCATACGCACTTCGGGAGCTGTGATCAGCTCGTTAATGCGGTGGAGAGCCTCTTTTTCAGGCTTGCGCCATCTGTTTCCGGGCGCGGGTTTCGGCCGGTTGTTCCCGGGGTTGAACGGCCTCTGCGGGAATGGTTTCGGTGCTGCGATAGTCGTAAATGGTTTAGTTGAATAATTATTTTAGAAGCTACTAAACTTTGTTGCCAAAGTTATTTTAGCGCTTCTGAGAAGCTGTTTTAATTTGTTATCGAAATTATTTTAGCGCTTCTTATGCTTTTTTAAGCTTATTTTCTTCGATCTCCTGACGAACAAGGCCAACGATGAAATCGCGGAAAGCTTCGCTGGTCATCTGACCCTTGTCGCCCTCGCCTTGCGCACGAACCGACACCAGCCCTTCGGCCTCCTCCTTTTCGCCCACAATCAGCAGGTAGGGGGTATGCTTAAGCTCGTTGTCGCGAATCTTGCGGCCGATCTTCTCGTTGCGATCATCGACCTGCGAGCGAACATCAAAGCTATTCAAGTAGTCCGACACCTTGGTGGCGTAGTCATTGAACTTGGCCGAGATGGGCAACACAACCACCTGATCGGGGGAGAGCCACAGCGGGAACTTACCTCCCGTATGCTCCAACAATACTGCCACAAAACGCTCCATCGAACCAAATGGCGCGCGGTGGATCATAATCGGGCGGTGGGGTTTGTCGTCGGCACCTTTGTAGGTCAAATCGAAACGCTCAGGCAGGTTGTAATCCACTTGAATCGTTCCCAACTGCCACTTGCGGCCGATAGCGTCCTTGACCATAAAGTCGAGTTTCGGGCCGTAGAATGCAGCCTCGCCCAACTCAACGACGGTCGACAGACCCTTCTCCTTGGCGGCTTGGATAATTGCACTTTCGGCCTTCTCCCAATTCTCGTCCGAGCCGATATACTTCTCTTGGTCTTTGGGATCACGCAGCGAAATTTGCGCGGTATAGTTGTCGAATTTGAGCGTTTTGAAGATGTAAAGCACGATGTCGATCACGCGCTCGAACTCCTCCAACAGCTGGTCGGGGCGCACAAACAAGTGTGCATCGTCTTGGGTAAATCCGCGTACACGCGTCAATCCGTGAAGCTCACCCGACTGCTCGTAGCGATAGACGGTTCCAAATTCGGCCAGTCGCACAGGCAGATCCTTGTACGAACGAGGTTTCGAACGGTAGATCTCGCAGTGGTGGGGGCAGTTCATCGGTTTGAGCAGGTACTCCTCGCCCTCGATCGGGGTGTGGATGGGCTGGAACGAATCTTTGCCGTATTTGGCATAGTGACCCGAGGTGACGTAAAGCTCCTTGTTGCCGATATGCGGAGTGATCACCTGCTGGTAACCATACTCCTTTTGAACGCCGCGCAGGAATTGCTCCAGTCGATCACGCAGAGCGGCACCTTTGGGCAGCCACAATGGCAAACCGGCGCCGACACGCTGCGAGAAGCAGAACAGTTCGAGGTCTTTACCCAATTTGCGGTGGTCACGTTTCTTGGCCTCCTCCATCAACACCAAATACTCGTCGAGCATTGATTTTTTGGGGAAGGTGATGCCGTAGATTCGGGTCAGCATCTTATTTTTTTCGTTGCCACGCCAATAGGCACCAGCCACAGAGGTCAGTTTGATGGCCTTGATATAGCCCGTGTTGGGGATGTGGGGGCCGCGGCAGAGGTCGGTGAAAGAGCCGTTGGTATAGAACGAGATCGTCCCATCGGTCAGATCCGAGATCAGCTCTACCTTGTATTGTTCGCCCTTGGCAGCGAACGTTTTCAAGGCTTCGTCCTTGGGCACGTCGCGGCGAATGAGCAGCTCCTTGTTGTGCGAAAGCTCGATCATCTTGTTTTCGATGGCGACAAGATCGGCATCGGTGATGGGCGTCGGCGAATCGACATCGTAATAGAAGCCGCTTTCGATGGCGGGGCCGATACCGAATTTAATACCCGGGTAGAGGGCTTCGAGCGCCTCGGCCAGCAGGTGCGACGAAGTGTGCCAAAAGGCGTGTTTGCCTTGCTCGTCGTCCCATTTGTAGAATTTTACCGACGCATCTTCGTCGATCGGGCGCGACATATCGACCGTCGAGCCGTTTACCGCAGCAGCAAGAGAGTCGGCAGCTAAACGAGGGCTGATGCTCTCTGCGATTTGGTACGCAGTGCTCCCTTTGGCGAACTCTTTGACAGAGCCATCGGGGAAAGTGATTTTGATCATAGTACTTAGATTAAATTTTCGAGGCCTTCGCCGCTTCCACAATTACGAGACGGAATACGACTATGGTTGCCCGTGAGTTATCTTATTATTATAATTATATTATATTTATTTTACTCCTCTTTTTCGGTTTGCGGCAGATCTTTGACCGACCAGTCGCGGCCACCACGTTCGCGCTCGGCACGTTGCAACGGATTGCGAGACCACTCGTTCCACGCACGCCGACGCTCCACAATATCCACTGCCGCATAGATCGCGTTGCGCATCGACTGCGGATCGGCTTTGTCTGCTCCGGCGATGTCGAAAGCCACACCGTGGTCGGGCGATGTGCGCACACAGCCCAATCCGGCCGTAAAGTTCACACCGTCAGGCGATATGGTTTTGAAAGGTGCCAGCCCTTGGTCGTGATACATCGCCAAGATGCCGTCGTATTTGGCATATCCCCCACCGGCAAAAAGTCCGTCGGCCGCAAAAGGACCGAAGGCCAAGACCCCTTTGGCGAAGGCCTCGACGATGGCCGGCCGAATGATCTCCTGCTCCTCGCGCCCCAACAGTCCGCCGTCACCGGCGTGGGGGTTGAGCGCCATAACGGCGATGCGCGGCTCGACAATGCCGAAATCCTCAATGAGCGAGCGGCGCAAGAGGTGAAGGTCTTTGACGATCTTCTCTCGGGTGATGCTCTGGCTGATCTCCGACACCGGTATATGTTTGGTAACCAGCCCAACACGCAGTCGATCGCTGCACATAATCATCATTGGTTCGGCACCCATTTCGGCGGCGAGGTATTCGGTGTGACCCGTATAATGGAAATCGTCGCTTTGGACGGTCTGCTTGTCGAATGGAGCGGTGACCAGCGCATCGAGCAACCCCTCTTTGAGTTCACGCATAGCGATTCGCAGTGCCTCCACAGCCGCACGACCAGCCTCAGCCGTTGCCTTGCCAGCTTCGGGCTGCGCCACCTCGCCGCACGCGACGAAGTTGACCTTGCCGTAGCGCGCCGCACGTGCCGACGCGATAGGAGCAAAAGAGATCTCCTCAAGTTCGGCGATCGTCGTTCGGTAATAGGCCGCAGCCTTGGTCGAGCCGTAGAGGATGGGCGTAAAAAGCTCCGTCATACGCGGGTCGGCAAGCGCTTTGAGGATGATCTCCCAGCCAATGCCGTTCGTATCACCCTGCGTTATGCCTATTTTGAGTTTATGTTCTGCCATAGATATATGTGTTTCAACTTACAAAGGTAGGAAATATTCAGGATTCACAATACATTATCGCCTATTTTAATTGGGCGAATGGTTTCGCCTCCTTTCAAAAACCGCCTACTTCCGGCCTATGGCCTTATTTGCCTCCCTTTGCGCTCGCCTGTCGCCGAAACTCTGCGCAGACGATGCCGGTTGCCATTGCCACATTGAGCGATTCCGAACCTGCACGATCGGCCGGATAGGGCGGAATGAAGAGCTTGCGCGTGATTTGGCGTGCCACCTCCTGCGATACGCCGCGCCCCTCGTTGCCCATCACCAAAATTGCGGCTGAGGGCAGCGCGGTGTGGTAGATGTTTTCGCCCTCCAAAAAAGTTCCGTAGGCCGCAACTCCTTGTGCGGCAGCATCCGCCAAAAAGTGTGGCAAATTGGTATAGTGGACCCTCACACGCAAAATGGCGCCCATTGTGGCCTGCACCACCTTGGGGTTGAAGCAGTCGGCCGAACTCTCCGAGCAGACGATATGGGTAATGCCAAACCAGTCCGCCAAACGGATGATGGTGCCCATATTGCCCGGATTCTGAATGTCGTCGAGTGCCAACGTGAGACGACCGGCGAGCGACTGCATATCCAATTTGTAATGTGGTATCTCGACTATTGCCAGCGAGTTGCAAGCAGTTTTGAGCAGCGTCAGCCGCTCCATATCGCGCGGTGCCACGACCTCCACATTGGCGCCGGCAAAGACCTCCTCCAAGGCGAATATTTTGCGCACCGCGAACTGCGATGCACGCAGCTCACCGATGAGTTTTTCGCCCTCAGCGACGAAAAGTCCGTGTTCAATGCGGCTACGTTTGTCGGCCAACGAACGGACGAGTTGAATTTCGGCTTTTGTCATCGTTGTTTTTCTATAATATAGGTCAGCCCCTCGGTGGCCGGATAGCTCTCGGGAAAACTTGCACGAGCCTCCTCAACCAACAGCGCATCGTCTTTGTAACGAGACGAATAGTGGCCAATGATCAATCGTTTGGCACCGGCTTTCAGCGCTGCTTTGGCCGCATCGAGCGTGGTCGAATGCCCCCGATCTTTGGCCGTTTTTTGCTCCGCCGCGGCGTAGGTCGCTTCGTGGTACATCAGATCGACACCGGCGGCCAGCGCAGCGGCTTTGGCCGAAAAATTGGTGTCGGAGAGGTAGGCGTAGGAGCGCGGCGCATAGGGCACGTAGGTCACATCGGCGTTGGCAATCACCTCGCCCGAATCGAGCGTAATCGCCTCACCACGCTTGGCAGCTGTGATTTGGGCGATCGAAAGGCCGTATTTTGCAATCTTGAATTTATCGACATTGCGTGGCGGACACTTCTCGCGAAAGAGAAATCCGGCGGTCGGCACCCGGTGGCGCAGCGGAATACTCCACACCTCAAGGGTGCGATTTGCGTACAACAACGTGTGGTCGGTCGTGTCGATCGGCACCCACTCCACCGGATAGGGCAGCTGCGTATCGAAATAGCGCAGATGTGCTTCCAAAATCTCGCCAAAAGGTGCCGGCGCATAGATCTTCAACACCGTTTTGCGCCCATAAAGTCCCAACGTCGAGATCAGCGGAAACAGGCCGTAGACGTGATCACCGTGGAGGTGCGAAATAAACACAGCGCGGAGTTTCAGCGGATTGATGCCACAGCGGATCAACTGTTGTTGTACCCCCTCGCCGGCATCGACCAAGTAGTACTGCTCGTGCACGTTGACCACCTGAGCCGACGGATGCCGGGTCAAAGTGGGCTTGGCCGAAGCAGACCCCAATATCGTTATGCTGAAACTCATCTGATTTTTGGATTATTATCGCAGCAGGAATCGTTCGCAATCCAACGCGGCAATGCAGCCCGATCCGGCCGCGGTGATCGCCTGTCGGTAGTGGGGATCTTTGACGTCGCCAGCTGCAAAAACGCCTTCGATGTTGGTCTTCGACGTGCCGCTCTCGGTGCGTATATATCCCTCAGCATCAAGCGCTAACGCGCCGGCAAAAAGCTCGGTGTTGGGATGGTGACCGATGGCCAAGAAAAAGCCCGTGACCTCGATCCGACGCTCTGCACCCATCTTATCGCGCAACACAACGCCCGTCACACCCGACTCGTCACCCACGACTTCGGCCGTATTGTGTTCATACAATATTTCGATGTTGGAGGTGGAGCTGACGCGTTGTTGCATTGCTTTCGAAGCGCGCAGAAATGGCTTGCGAACAATGAGATAGACCTTGCGACAGAGCGAGGCGAGGTAGGTAGCCTCCTCGCAAGCAGTATCGCCGCCGCCCACCACCGCCACATCTTTTTTGCGGTAGAAAAACCCGTCACACGTGGCGCAGGCACTCACGCCCTGACCGCGGAATCGGGTCTCGGAGGGGAGTCCCAAGTAACGAGCCGTGGCACCGGTGGCGATGATCAAGCTCTCGGCTTCGATCTCGGTGGTGCCGTCGACCACCACGTGAAAGGGGCGCGACGAAAGGTCTACGGCGGTGATCATTCCCGTGCGAATATCGGCGCCGAAACGCGCAGCCTGACGACGCATATCGGCCATCATCTCGGGTCCTGTGACGCCGTCGGGATAGCCCGGAAAGTTCTCGACTTCGGTGGTTGTGGTGAGCTGTCCGCCCGGCTCAATGCCCTCGTAGAGTACCGGTTGCAGGTTGGCGCGCGAAGTGTAAATAGCGGCTGTATAGCCGGCAGGGCCACTGCCGATGATCAAAACACGAATTTTTTCCATATCTATTTCTTAAATTGTTTCAAAAATTGCCTCTCTTTCGCGGAACTCCGTCAATCGACGACCCAGATAGTCGAAGAGCGCCCAGCGGCCGCCTTGACGCACGTGAACGACGCTTTGTGGGGCGTCGTAATCGACAATTTCGTAGTCGGGAGCGATGATGTAACGCCCCTCGCGGTCGATGAGTCCCATACCGGTCGGGGTCTGCACCTCGGCGCGTCCTTCGTGGAAGTCGCCTGCCCACAGATACTGTGCCGCAATCACCGTGTGATTTTCGGGATCGACAAATCCATATCCGGTGCTATCCTCGACGCAGATCAACCCTTCGAAGGTGTTGCTCGTCCAGCGATGACCCTCCAACGGCCGTGTCGGCGTATAACTTGCCGCCACGTCACACAACGTCAGGGGATCGCCGGCGGCTTCGATCTCGCGACGCAACACCTCGAAAGCAGCCGCATCGCGATCCGCCGCCTCGCCGACGCGCGCATCGTGGTAACGCAACGGGATCAGTCGCCCGTTGCACCAGCGCAAGTTGGCCGCCTTTAGGTTGTTATGGGTGAATTCGAGTCGGCGGAGTTCGGCTTGGAGCGCGTCCAAAGCTCGTTGCAAAGTCTGTTTCGACTCGGCGAGCAGGGCTTGGGAAAATTCGCAACCCGGGGGTAACAGTTGCAACACCAAATCGCCGGTTTGATCACCCCCCAAAACATCCTGCCAATGCAATTCACGGGGCAGAATGCGGTAATCGGTGAGCCACGCCGTGTGCAGTCGGTGCAAAACAGCGGCCGTGCGCTCGATCGCAGGCAACGCCGAGGGGGTCAAGGGCATCGACAACAGCCACTGTTGACCCTGCCACGAGATTTCGGCCTCAACAAAACGGGTCGTGCGCGTCAGCCGAGGCAGTGCGTGGGCATCGGTGGCCACGTGCGCCTCGGCGAGGGTGGTTAGCGACAAATCGGGTGAAAGCAGCGCTTGGGTGAAGTTGTGCAGGGTTGGAAGCATCGCTATTCGGTTTTAACGCTAATGGAACCAATGTTGAGCATCGTGACCAACTGGGCAGCCGACGCGTTGTAGCTCACCCCTCGAAAAGGAGGTATCGCACCAACCCCCTTGGCCGCACGGATCGCCTCGTCGAAGACGGCAGGCATCAAGCTCGAACAGTCGTACAAAAGTCCGGCATAGCGATTGGGATAGGCCGCTTCGTCGTTCGAAGGGAAGAAAACAGCCGATTCGGTAGCCGTGGCTGTAATGTGGATGTTGATCAGCAGCACGTGGCCATCGGAGGTGCCCAGCGCCTTGATCTGCTCGCTGACTGCGCGCAGTTCGCCATCGGTACAATCGGTGGACTCGCCATCGGTGATGTTGAAAACCACAGGTGGAAAACTATCGGCATTCGCCACTTGCGCACACCACGTAGCAGCCAAATCGCGCGCTTGGCGCAACGCTTCACACATCGGAGTTTGCCCGGCAGCTTGCGGCTCGATCCACGACGGCGAAGGCAGTTCGCGCAGCACGGCTTGGCCGTCGGGTAGGCGATATTCCACCACCTCGCGCCGTATCGTCGGCTCCTGTGCCGCCAGTGCGGTGATGGGAATCATCGGCGCACCATCGGGCAGCAACGAGTAGACTTCGTCGTCACCCGAATAGCCCCACACAGCAACATCGTAGTAGTCACGCAACCCCTCACTACGGCGTGCCCGTTCGATCAGCTCAAAAAGCAGACCGTTGGTCACCGCAGCAACCACCTCGGCCTTGGTGGTCGGTCGTCCGCAAAAATGGATCGGCTCGGCCATAGATCCCGAGCCGTCGATCAGGAGGATGAAAGCTGTGCGGTGGGCGCGTGTGATGCTTTGTGTGTACATAATTTGCTATTTTAGACCACGAACAACGTAGTAGTCCTCGCGGCGTTCATCGTCATTGTCGCTGTCCAAACCGTAGCTGACGGCCATATCGAACGAGCAATCGCGATCCCGATCGGTGTCGGCCGTATGACGCAGGGCGTCGTGGGCGTTGTGACCGGCGGCAATGGCATCGGTAAGCTCCTCGACGGTCGGCGTATGTCCCAATATCGAGGCGTAGATCTGTTGTGCCCAATGGTGGGCGTAGTCGTCGTAGTGGAGCGAAAAGACGCGGAATTGGTTGTCGATAGCCTCGGCCGTGGTGAGTGAATGTGCTTCGATAGCCGTGAGAATCGCATCAACTTCGCGCTTGGTAATGTATTGTCCGGCGATGTCCAGCCAGCGACCCGTGCCGTCGTAGTGCTCCGCGGCGTGTCCTCGGCTGAGCAGCGTGCCCAGCGAAGCCACAATGGCCTTGTTGTAGAGACCGATACCCCGTCGCAGTGACGAGGCGCGGATCAACACTTTATTATAAGTATAGGTCGGGGCGTCGGGATCTTGCTCCTCGAGTGCGTGGAGCGCATCAACGGCCTGCAACATCGCGCCTGTAATGTAAGGATTGTACTCCTCGAAGTTGATCACGTCACGTTTGACCGTACAGCGATCGCGTGCCGGCCACTTTTCGATGTCGCGCACAGCGCCGTAGCTGGTGATGTTGGCACCCGGCATCAACGCCGAACGCCCCTCCTTCTCGATCAGGTAGGAGTAGGGGAAAATCGAGGTGTCGTGGTGGAATGAGTGGTGCCCCATAACCATCGTGAAGGCGCCTTCGAGTGCCGGCGACATGATGTAGGCGCCGCTCGAAAATTTGCAGCCTCGCAGGTGCACCGACTGATGCACAGCACCACTTTTGAAGAGGTGGTTACTCTGGTTGGAGCCGCTGCCAGCGTTGAAAAATGAGAACATACCGGCGATGAGCAGCGATGATTTGTGGTGAGAGACGGTGTAGGGACCGGCAAAAATGGCTGCTGCCTCGCCATTTTCGCAATGCGAGTTGGCAAAAAAGAGCGAGTCGGCGGCTGTGAAGCCCTTGTCCATCACACAACTTTCACCCACAAAGCAGCGTTCGATGGTCGAGCCGTTATCGATGCGTGCATTTTCGGCGGCGATGAAGTCGTAGGCCTTGACATCCACGCCAATATGCGCATCGTCGCACAAAGTGCCATTTTCGAGCATCGACGCGCCGTCGACCACCACACCATTGCCCATCCGCACCTCGCGAATAAATCGCGCTCCGATGATCTGGCAGTGGCTGCCGATCTGCCCTATTGCGGCACTTTGAGCCGCTACGTAGTTGTCAACAAGCTGCTCCAAAGCGGCCGTCAAGTTGGGTCGGTGTCGATAAATCGCCATTAAATAGGCAATTTGTGCCGACATACGGTCGAAAATTCGCACCGTGCGCCCACCGCATTCGTTCATCGTCGCAACCTTCACCCCATTGCCAAAGGAGCTGTTATGGCGACATTCGAGCAAGGTGACCCCTTCGATCAAGGTGTGTTCGCCGATGCTATAATTACGGATATTTGAGCGGATAATGCGCGCGCCCGATGCAATTTCGATGCGTCCCGCGAGGTGGCTTTGTTGCAACTGCGAGGCTTCGAAATCGTCGGTGACGACCACCTGCGACCAGTCGTCGGCGAACGATCCGAAGGCTTCGATGGCGGTGATTTGTGCGGCGGTTAATTTACAAGATGGGAACATCTATTTCAATTTAGTAGATGCAAATATAGTAAATTCTGCGAATTATGACTCTATTTCTGCGAATCTATCTCGCGACCCGTGTGGTCAATCGCCACACGCCGACCGTTGCGAATGATCTGAGCACGCCCGTTGTCAAAAGGTTTCACGGCTTGGCAATCGGGGCAACTGATCACGGTGCGACCCGTCGTGTCGATGAAGTGCCACACCGTGTGAAGCTGCACGGCAGCCAGCCCGTCACTGAAGTCAAAACCACAGTCGTACAGGGGCGGAACCACAATGCGCTGCGGCGTACGATAGCCCCACAGACCGTTTTCGACAAAAAGTTCGGGCACCTCATCACCGCGTATGCTGGTTGGCTGCGCGGCCTGAGAGAGCCGCGCCGACAGTCCGAAAAGCCGTAGCGTAGGCGACAACAACAGCTCGGCAATGCGGTAGTAGACAGCCAGTCCGCGCCCCTCGAAGAGCGCGAAAACTTCACGCAAGGCCGCATCGGTGTTGATTTGCGTGGGGGTGAAAAGCAATCCATCGGCGGCACGATAGCGGTCGTAAAGCGTCGGATCGAGGGTAAGTGCGTGGAGTGCTGTGGCGATCAACGCCGCCGGATAGTCGTCGAGCGAAGCGTCGAAATCGGCAGCCGTGCGCGCCGGATGCTGGTAGGCCGCCGTACCCAATTCGGGGCTGGTCTCTCCGGCAAAAGCAGGCAGAAATTGCGCATCAAAATCAATCAAGCGCAAAGCCCCGGAAGGCTCCACCAAGATGTTTTCGGGTTTCAGATCACCGTGCGCCCACGCATCGGCAGTCAACTCGGCCGCCAATGAGTCGAAGCGTGCAGACAAGGCAGCAAGCTGCTCCGTGTTGCGAGCAAGGGCAGCTTGCGTGATGGCTTGGTGGAGGGTGATCCCCTCAATCCACGCTCCGATAACGACATCGACCCAAATGCCGGAGGTGGGCGACGTGTAGAGATAAAGCTCTTGGGGAAGCAGCCGCGAACCGTAAATCTCGGTCAAATGACGCATCGGACGAAAATAACACCGCAACGACGCCTCGCACCCAGCGTGTCGGATGCGGAAGACCACGGCACTATTGCCTGCCCAGTAACACATTCGCCCGAGCGCATCACGGCAAACCTCCACCTCGCGCAGCGTACGTAGCAGGCCGCGCGGATCATCGAGCGAAGTGAGATATTGGCGTAAAGTGAACACGTTTGAGCCTTTTTATTGCATTTCGATCGCCTTATGCCCGTTGAAGGTACGCAATTTTTCGGAGTTTTTGCACAAAAGAAATACGCAGTAAAAAAAGCCAGATTGTTTTTTTACTGCGTATTTTTGGATGGCTCAGTACTTATTGCTCTGCTTCAATACGATAGGTGAATGAATCGGCGCGATAGTAGCCAACATTATATTCCACAGGAAACCCCGAGGCGTCGAGCACAAGACGTTTGCGTTTGAGAATCGGATCGCCAATTTGAATATTTAATTTGTTGGCCAACTCCTCATTGGCGAGCATTGCACTCACCTCTTCAACCGATTTGTGGACAATAATATGGTAACGTTGTTCAAGAATTGTATACAGTGGTTGGGTGAAATCTTCCTCCCCTGTCATTCCTATGGCCGGATTGAAATAGGAGAAAAAATAGACAATAGGTGCCTGTTCACTACCTCTGACACGCGCCATACGAAGTAAGGCTGAGCCCGGCTTTGCATTGAAGAATTGGCAC
>JAVVYP010000012.1:0-48427 GCA_036651015.1 Alistipes sp. | reverse complement strand
TGTCACGGTAAATGGCAAAAATGCGGAGTGTCCGTTTGGATCGTACATTTGGATTTCAACAAACTCCGCTGCTTTGGTAACAATACAAGGCCACGCCCAACTGGCCGCTGCAACGGTGGCGCTGGCAACGTAATCTGTCGTCCCCAAATGATGATAAACTCGATAAACGCCGGAGTCGTATCTAAAACAGCTATTTTTTCGCCCATCCTTTACGCCGAACCTATTTGAAATCGTACCATTTACATCAATATTGTACGCACACAGCACGCCACTATTATCCCACGTTGCGCCATCCTCTTTGAGCATACTTATGCCGGCGCGGTCAAACTTGAAGCCTCGGTTACCGTTACGGGCAATCAGGCTGTATTTAATATGTCAAAGATACAATTTTGAAAGCAACTCACAACTACGCCCATTATCTATACGTCAAAGTATCGTAATGGCTATGCCATATAATCACTATCGTAAAATGGAAATGGAAATGGAATCTTTGATTTGTCGGTTGATTGGCGACCTTTCTCGTGGTCGCGAGCCGATGCGATAATCATCAACATAATAAAATCAAATGTTGCAATGAATGCAACCACATTAAGATCGAGCGACACCGCTACCCAATATGGGAGTATCGACAACACCGCGCCGATGACAATGAATCTAAGTATGTATTTCAACGTCTTCATTTGATGCAAATGATAGATAATATTGTGAATATAAGCAATTTTGAAAGCACTCACAACGCGATGTGCCTTTATCCACCCATCCATATTCTGTTATTTTTAATCTTCGTCGGAATCTAAAAATAGCCCCGTGAATGCGACTACTGCAATTACTTTAATCAGTATCCACGCAATCCCCAGTATGGATATCGGTTCTTGATTTTTCATCTTCTTTCTTGATTATTAGGATGATACTGTCTATTTTTAAGAACTTTATTTTGTCGCTATGCAGCTGCTGGTAAACCGTGCTTTTTGGCTCTTTTTGCCCCGGTTTCCACCCTGCAAGTCCCTATTCAGCGCGCTAAAATCTGATTTACAGCCGTGTGATCTGTGTGATTCGAGGCTCACCTTGCTGGGGTAGAGGGCGGTAGACGATGATCTCGACGGAGTGGGTTGGTGCTTGAGAGGCAATTGCTTCCGCCTTGCAGATGAAACGGTAGTTTGTTCCGGCAACCACCTGTGTTGCAACGCTCGTGGGGGTGTAGTTGACGTCGCTCAGCGATGCAGTTACGGCCGCGAAGAGTTGAATTTCTTCGGTTGTCGGTTCGCGTTGGGCCGTGTATGCGCCGCAAAGCATCGTTTTTTCGCTCATTTTCGAGGATTTACCACCGCTTTGTGTTCGCTGTTGTGCACAAGCGCCACACAACGCAAGGCTCAAAGCTGCCATTGCAAGTGTCTTCATTTCCGTTGATTTTACCGTTGCATTGTTACTTTATTTGTCTGTCCTTGACTGATTTGCGTACAATTAGCTCCGGTGTCAAATGCAGTTGAACAGCTATTTGCGTTTTGTTTTTACGGTGTCGCGAGCCGGGCAATCGGAGTTGCCAATTCGCTCCGTTTTGGTGAGGACGCCTTTCTCGTCGTAATAATTACGCGTTCCGGTCGCCTTGTTCTCGGCTGTTTTTTCGATGACGCGACCGGACGAATCCTTGGTCAAGGTGCGCCCGTTTTGTTGCGTGACCTTGACGGCGATGACCTTTCCTGTGCGATCTTTGATCGCTTGCTGTTGTTGCGATGCGCCCAAGGCGACCGATGCCAAGCAAAGGGTCGCAATAACTCCTAAAATCCTTCTCATATTTTAGCAATTTAAACAGTTGTGTCAGCTCTTTCGGCCAAGGCTTTTAGCTCGGCAATTTCCGCGTCCCAGCGAGTCTCGTCGGGGGTTTCGAGGATCAGTGGTAGGTTGTCGAAACGCGCATCGCGTGCAATGTAACGAAAGCACTCCATCCCGATCATTCCGGCGCCTAACGGCGAGTGTCGATCCACGTGGCTATCCAAAATTTTCATCGCGTCGTTGAGGTGCATTCCGCGCAAGTAGCTGATGCCCACAATGCGATCTAATGCGGCGAAGGTCTCGTCGCAGGCCGCTGTTGTGCGCAGATCGTAGCCGGCGGCGAAGGCGTGGCAGGTGTCGATGCAGATGCCGACGCGCGATTTGTCGTCCACTTTGTCGATCAGGTAGGCCAATTGTTCAAAGCGGAAACCGAGGTTTGAACCCTGCCCGGCGGTGTTTTCGATCACGGCGGTCACGCCGTGTGTGCCCTCCAATGCGATGTTGATCGACGCTGCAATGCGGTCGAGGCTCTCTTGTTCCGAAATCTGTTGCAGGTGGCTCCCCGGGTGAAAATTCAGCCGATCGAGTCCCAGCAATTCGCAACGTTGCATCTCATCGAGAAAGGCCTCGCGTGAGCGCGTGAGCTGGTCGTGATCGGGGTGCCCGAGGTTGATCAGGTAGGAGTCGTGGGGCAGAATCTGTGCCGCCGTGTATCCACAATCGTCACAGGCGCGGCGAAAAGCGTCGATTTGAGCCGTTGTCAGGGGGGCGGCGCTCCATTGGCGCTGGTTTTTGGTGAAGAGCGCAAAGGCTGTGGCTCCGATCTTATGGGCATTGGCAGGGGCATTTTCCACGCCTCCTGCGGCACTTACGTGCGCTCCGAAGTATTTCATAGGGGATTTTGTGAATTTAACGAGTTTCTCTGGTCAAAGTTAAGAATTTTGTAAATAATTTCATAAATTTGTAGCGTATATTTTATTAAACATAATTCTTTCATTATGAGCTATTTTTACCGAATTATAGCCTGTTTCTTGACTTTGAGCGTCGTGCTGCCTGCCGCCGCTCAAATTTCGATTGAGGATGTGGGTTCAACCTCCGAAAATGTGAAATTCAGGGATTCGCTGAAGTCGATACCTGTTGAAACAGAGTATTTTAACTTGGCTCGTTACAAAGCCGAACGTGCCGCTATTCGCAAGGAGCGCAACTACCTTGAGTTGGGTGGCGGACTGCAAGGCGCCCTGACCTCCTACAACGATTCGTGGATCAAAGTGTCGGGTGGTGATAACTCCATTGCGTTGGTTGCCAATATGTTCCTGCGCCACACCTTCACCAAAAACCTGTTTACGATCGAGACCAAATTCGATGCTAAATTCGGTTACAACCGGATGAAAGTCGAGGTGGACGGTGACAATGGCGAGAAGGAGAGCAACGGCGTGTGGTTCAAAAATCAAGACGAATTTTCTGTGTCGATCACCCCGTCGTTCAAAATGGCCAAAAACTGGTCGTATGGTTCGATTTTTAAGTTCCGAAGCCAAATAGCCAATGGCTATGTATCGCGCACCCAGCAAGATAAGGATGAGCGCAAGAGTACCTTTATGGCGCCGGGCTACCTCGATGTTTCGTTGGGTATCACCTACAAAAGCCCCAAAAAAGGGTTTCCGATCGTCGTCAACTTCTCGCCGATCGCCTTGAGTGCTGTCTTTGTCGAGAGTGCCGCGATCCGCGCCAATAAGTGGGATAACAAGCCCGGCTGGCAGATTTACGGTCTGGCCGATCCCCATAGCACCTCCAAATATGAGGGTGGTTCCTCGGCTCAAATCGACTTCGACCGCACCTTTGGCAAGTCCCAGTTTCTGCGTTATCGCACGACGCTCTTCTCGTTCTTTGGTTGGATCACCGATATGGGGCAGAAAAATAAAATCAGCAACTACAACGAATATATCACCGCCTACCAAGCGTGGAACGATAAAAATAACCCCGATGTGAGCCACGACATCAAGGACAAACCCCAGCTGCCGATCCATCCGACGATTCGTTGGGAAAATACGATCGACATCAAGGCAACAAAGTTTCTGATGACTACGTTTAGTTTTCAGCTTTACTACAATCGGGCGCAAAATGTCGATGTGCAGACGCGTATGTTGCTCAGCGTAGGCCTGACTTACACCTTCAAAAACAAATAAAGTGCACGGACTGCTCGGCACACACCAATGATGTATAAAAATTCAAAACATACCGTTCTTTTTCCATTGCTGCTGGCCGCAGGCGTGGCCTCGGGGCTACTGATGGGGCAATACTTCGGACGCAACACCACCGAATCGCAAATCAAAGATTTGCTGGGGCAAATGACGATGCCGACCAATAAACTCAGCTACACACTTTCGCTCATCGAACGGGAGTATGTCGATTCGGTGTCGATGGACTCGCTGTCCGAACACGTCATCCCAATGCTGCTCAAGGAGCTTGATCCCCATTCGGTCTACATTCCGGCCTCGGAGATGCAGCAGATGAACGAGCCGCTGGAGGGCGAATTTGACGGCATCGGCGTGGTCTTCAATATGGCCACCGATACGGTGATCGTGCTCAACGTCATTTCGCAAGGGCCGAGCGATAAAGCAGGTGTGCGTGCCGGCGACCGTATTATGGAGATCAACGACACGCTGGTGGCCGGACAGAAGGTGTCACAGCGCGACATTATGAAGAAATTGCGCGGTCCACGAGGCACCAATGTGCGCTTGGGGCTTGGGCGCCAAGGAATTGCCGACCGGGTGAAGGTCGATGTGGTGCGTGACGTGATTCCGATCAAGAGCCTCGAATCGTCGTTCCGCATCGCCGACGGCATTGGCTACATCAAACTTGGCCAGTTTGCCAAAAGTTCGTTCGCCGAGCTGCAACGCGCGTTGAAGTCGTTGCGTGCGGAGGGGGTGAAAAAGTTGATTTTTGACCTGCGCGGCAATTCGGGTGGATTCCTCGATCAGGCGATCTTGATCGCCAACGAATTTCTACACAAAGGCCAGCTGATCGTCTATACCGAAGACCGCCAACACGAGCAGCTGCGCGAATATGCCGACGGCAAAGGCTCGGCGCAAGATTTGGAGATGGTGGTGCTGATCGACGAGGGGAGTGCCTCGTCGAGTGAAATCCTTGCCGGAGCGTTGCAGGACAACGATCGTGGTACGATTGTTGGACGTCGTTCGTTCGGAAAAGGACTCGTGCAGCGTCAAATTCCGTACAATGACGGTTCGGCGCTGCGGTTGACAACGGCGCGTTACTATACGCCAACCGGCCGCTCGATTCAAAAGCCGTATACCATTGGTGATGAAGCGAGTTACGAGGAGGATCTTTGGAATCGTTACAAGAATAACGAATATTTTTCGGCCGACAGCATCCATTTCGCCGATTCGCTCAAGCGCACGACGCCGGGCGGCAAGGTGGTCTACGGCGGTGGTGGCATTATGCCCGACCTGTTTGTGTCGGCCGACACCACCGATATGACCAAATATTTTGTGGAGGTGGCTGGTCGTAACATCCTCTATCGCTATACGATCGAGTATGCTGACCGTCATCGCGATGCTTTGAATGCGGTGCAGACACTCGCCGAGTTACGGGCGCTGCTCGACAGCGACAAGGGGCTGGTGGATGACTTTATTCGTTACGCCGCTCGCCAAGGAGTTGCCCCGCGTTATGGGGATATAGCCCGCTCGCGACGGCTGATCGAAGCACAGTTGCGCGCCTACATTGGACGCAACACCAAACTGGAGGATAACGGTTTTTACGACAACATCTATCCCGTTGACAACGTGGTAATACGCGCACTCGGGGTACTAAAGAATACGAAAAATGATTAAGAAGCTCATCGGTCTCATCGTAGCCGTGGCGGTGGTTGTCATCATCGTTGTGGCCGCCCTTCGACGCGACAACTTCCAGTCGATGGAGTTGCGCGACGGCATTATGGATCAAACTTTTCCGGCCCCAGTTGTGCCGGTCGAGGATCTTACGCCTGCCATACCTGCTCCCGGCTCCGTCGAAATCACCGACTCGGTGACCCTTGTTGTGACCGATTCGCTGTAATAGCGATTTGTAAAGCGAAGCAGCTGTTTGAATTTGGAGACAAATTCAAACAGCTGCTTTGTCGTTCAGCTTCTTAGAAGTTTTTTGAAATGTCCAAAGATTATTATAATTTTGCAGTTCAAACAGCTTCTAAACCTGCTAACCAATTTATTATGAAAAACTTTTTATTTTTGCTGGCTGTCGGTGTGTGGTTTGGCGGATGCTGTCCGCAAACACAATCTCCGGCCATTGTCCCCTATCCCAATGATATTCAGGTGGCTCGCGGCACCTACAACATTGCTGGAAAGCCTGTTACGTGTGATGTGCGTGCCGATGAGCAGACACTGCGCGTGGTTCGTGAATTTACCGAGCAACTCTCGCGTGTCTCGAGCGAGCGATTGTCGTTCGCCGTCTCCACCCACCTGCCCGACAAGGGCGTTGTCTTTCAGCTTGATACGACACTTGCCAAGGAGGCTTATCGTCTTTGCGTAACCCCAAAAGGTGTTTTTGCCGCAGCCTCCTCTTTCCCGGGCTTTTTGTATGCGATCCAAAGTCTCAAACAGATGCTGCCGGCTGCAATCTATGCCTCCGAGCCGGCGCCGCAACTGGCGTGGACGTTGCCGTGCGTGACCATCAACGATGCACCGCGCTTCGCTTATCGCGGTATGCACTTGGATGTTGCGCGTCACTTCTTCTCGACCGACGAGGTCAAACGCTATCTGGATATGATGGCCGTTCACAAGCTCAACACCTTTCATTGGCACCTGACCGATGACCAAGGTTGGCGCATCGAGATCAAAAAATATCCACGCTTAACCGAAATCGGCTCGATCCGCAAACAGACTGTTGTGGGTCACAATTCAGGTACATACGACGGCATCCCCCACGGTGGATTCTACACACAGGAACAGATCAAAGATGTTGTTGCCTATGCCAAGGAGCGTTTCATTACCGTCATTCCCGAAATCGAAATTCCGGGACATTCGGTTGCAGCACTCACGGCATATCCTGAATTGGGCTGTACCGGCAAAGATTATGAAGTGTTGACACAGTGGGGCGTTGATGATCGCGTATTGTGCATCGGCAAAGAGCCTACCTTTACCTTCATCAAAGATGTTTTGAGCGAGGTGCTGGAGCTGTTTCCCTCGAAATACATCCACATTGGCGGAGACGAGTGTCCGACCGTAGAGTGGGAAAAATGTCCGCTCTGTCAGGCACGTATGAAGGCCGAGGGGTTGAAAACCGAGCGCCAGTTGCAAGGATACACCACCAAGCGCGTAGAGGAGTTTCTGAACGAACGAGGCCGTAGTCTTGTCGGTTGGGATGAGATCCTCGAAGGGGGCGTAACACCCAACGCCACCATTATGTCGTGGCGCGGCACCGACGGCGGCATTCAGGCTGCACAGCAAGGAAATCACGCCATTATGGCTCCCACGACCCACTGCTATCTGGACTACAATCAGGTTGAAAACGCTGAAAATGAACCAGCGGGATGGGGTGGGTATCTACCCGTAGAGCAGGTGTATGCACTTGATCCCTATGCCAATTTGAGCGTAGAACAGCGCTCTTACATTCTCGGCGTGCAAGGCAACCTGTGGACCGAATACATTACCACGATGCAACAGGCCGAATATATGGCTTTACCGCGATTGAGTGCCATCGCTGAGGTGGGCTGGAACTACGACGGCAAAAATTACACAGACTATTGCGAACGCTTGCAGCACTTGGCCAAGGTATACGATAGCTATGGATACAACTACGCCAAACACGTTTTTGACAACGAAAAACAATAACAAGCTACTTAAAATCAGAAGCCTGCCTAAGTTAATTTTAGGCAGGCTTCTGATTTTATAGGTATCGGGCAATCGAAATGCCCACGGCAGGGCGAGGCTACTCCTCGTCGGTGTCGGTGTAGGCCTTCAGCAGTTTGTCCTGCACGTCGGCCGGGACTTGCTCGTAGGAGGCGAATTTCATCGTATAGGTGGCTGAACCCGACGTGAGCGACGAGAGGGTCGTCGAATAGCGGTAGAGTTCTGCCAAGGGCACCACGGCATTCAGTCGGTCGAAACCCTTGTCCGACTCCATTCCGGTGATCATCGCGCGGCGATTTTGGAGGTCGCTCATCACAGCACCCATATAGTCGCTCGGCACGAGCACCTCGATGGTGTAGATCGGCTCCATAATCTTGGGCCCGGCATTGCGGAAGGCCTCTTTGAAGGCGTTGCGCGCGGCGAGTTTGAACGAGATCTCGTTCGAATCCACCGGGTGCATCTTGCCGTCGTAGACCACCACGCGGATATCGCGTGCGTAAGATCCTGTCAGCGGCCCTTGATCCATCTTCTCCATCACACCTTTGAGGATGGCCGGCATAAAGCGAGCGTCGATAGCTCCACCCACAACGGCGCTGCAAAAGATCAACTTACCACCCCACGGCAGTTTGTACTCCTCTTTGTTCTTGACGTTGACCACCAAATCGCTCTTGCCGGCGATCTTGTAGTTCTTTGGGTCGGGCATTCCATCGAAATAGGGTTCGATCACCAAATGCACTTCACCAAACTGACCAGCACCGCCCGACTGTTTTTTGTGGCGGTAGTCGGCTTGCGAAACCTTCGTGATGGTCTCGCGGTAGGGTATTTTCGGCGCAATGTAGTCGTATTGGATTTTATCTTCGGCCAAAATGCGCGACCGAAGGATGTTGAGGTGGTGTTCACCTTGACCTTGGATGATGGTTTGCTTAAGCTCTTGGGAGTACTCCACCAAAATGGTCGGATCCTCGAATTTAGCATCGTTGAGCACCTTACCCAACTTCTCCTCGTCGGCCTGCACGGCAACTTTGAGGGCGGCACGGTAGCGCGGTTCGGGGAAGACGATCGGCGCAATGGTCACCGGAGACGAGGGGGCAGCCAGCGTATCGTTGGTGCGTGAGCCTTTGAGTTTGACCGTGCAACCGATGTCGCCGGCAAGTAGCTCGGTGACCTTGATGCGGTTTTTGCCGGCCACAGCAAACAGCTGCGATAGTTTCTCTTTGTTACCCGAACGGGTGTTGACCAACTCGGTGCCCTCGGTGATTTTGCCGCGAATGACGCGGAAGTAGGTGATCTCACCGATATGCTGCTCCAGCTGGCTCTTGAAGACAAAAGCCACAACCGGTGCACTCTCGTCGGCCTCGATCGGCGTGCCGTCGGTAGCGAGGAAGCTGGGGGCTTTTTGAGGGCCGGGGGCGACGTTGATGATGAACTCCATCAGACGTTTGGTGCCGATGTCGTATTTGCCGCTGGTGCAGAAAATAGGCATTACCTCGCGTTTGGAAAGGCCGATCTTCAGACCGGCGCGAATATCGTCTTGGGTGAGGGTGCCTTTGTCGAAATAGAGTTCCATAAGCGCCTCATCGTGCTCGGCGGCCATTTCGACCAGCTCTTTGTTGAGGGTTGTGGCGCGCTCCAATTCGTCAGCCGGAATATCCAACTCCTCACGGTGTCCATCGTGGTCTTTGAAGCGGTACATCTTCATCAGCAGCACGTCGATGAAGGCATCGAAGCCGGCGCCTTGGTTGACGGGGTACTGCACCAACACCGGTTTCACACGCGAAGCGGCCTTGATCGACTCAAAGGCAGCATCGAAATTGGCTTTGTCGGCATCGAGTTGGTTGATCACGCCGATGACCGGTTTTTGGAGAATGCGCGCGTAGCGAGCTTGAATTTCGCTGCCGACTTCCCAGCCGTTTTGGGCATTGTAGAGGAACACCCCGACGTCGGCCACCTTGAATGCCGAGAACAGATTGCCACAGAAATCGTCGGATCCCGGGCAGTCGATGATGTTGAGCTTGCGCTCCATAAATTCGGTGAAGAGGATGGTGGAGTAGATCGAGCGTTTGTATTCGTGCTCGATGTCCGTGTTGTCCGAGAGCGTGTTGTTCGTCTCGATACTACCCCTGCGGTCGATGACCTTACCCTCAAAGGCCATCGCTTCGGCAAGGGTAGTTTTACCCGTGCCGGGCGCACCGATGAGAACGATGTTCTTGATCTCTTTAGCTGAATAATTTTTCATATCCCGTGTGGTTTTAAGGTTTTCGTATGGTGTATTCGATGGTTAGTCGACTATAAATATACGAAAAATTCGGAACAACCAACAATCGGGATCAAAAAAATTCAGAAACTGATCAAATTGCGAATACAATTTAAAACAGCTTCTGAATTTTTAACGAACTTTTGCTCCGCCGAAAGCTACTTCTGCGCCTTGGTCGTATTGCGCACATTTTGTCGATCGTCATCGCGACGACGACGCCCTCCGAAGCGGCCAAGGAACCAACCGGCAGCAAAGGCGATGAGCAGCACAAGCAGCTCGGTCAACTTGGACATCATCCAAACTTGGATCTCACTGGCAAAGCAGATGAAGGTGATGAAGACGATCAGTCCGATGGCGGTGTAGATAATCCATTTTTTATTCATAAGGTATCGTGATTTAAATTTCTCAAACAGCTTCTTAACGTGAATCCGTCGAACTCACGTTATTTACCAACAACCGCCTCCAACTCCTCGACGGTGATCGGAATGTGTTCGCCCAACATACGGCAGCCCGTCTGGGTTACCAGCAGGTCGTCTTCTATGCGGATGCCACCGAAATCGCGGTAGGCATCGAGGGCAGCATAGTCGACGAGGCCCTTGTAAAGTCCTTCAGCGCGGCATTTGTCGATCAGCGCCGGGATGAAATAGATGCCCGGTTCGTCGCTCATCACCGTTCCGGGTTCGACGCGCCACGCAGCGCGGTAGATGCAGGTAGCCGACTTCGCAGCACGGGCAGCGATCGACGCAAAGTCGAAACTCCGCTCGCCCATCGCTTCGCAGTCGTGGACATCCATACCCAGTCCGTGACCCAGTCCGTGGGGCATAAACATCGTCATTACACCAGCCGCCACAGCATCGTCTGCCGAACCTTTGATCAGTCCCAGCCCAACCAAACCCTCGGCCAGAACCCGATAAGCGGCATTGTGAATCTCGGTGTACATCTTATGTGGAGCGACAAATTGTGCAATGTGGTCGTGGGCAGCGAGGACGATGTTGTAAACCTCCTTTTGCCGCTCGGTGAAGCGACCGCTCACCGGATAGGTGCGCGTATTGTCGGAGCAGTAGTTGGCCAGCGACTCGGCACCAGCATCGCACAGCAACAGCCGACCAGCCGTCAGCACCCCGTCGGCATTGAGGTTGTGGAGCGTTTCGCCGTGCTGCGAGACGATCGAGGAGAACGACACCCCCAGCCCATAGGACTTGGCAATGCCTTCGATGGCACCGGCGATCTGGCGCTCAACAACGCCCGGACGACACATTTGCATCGCGGTGGTGTGCATCAGATGCCCAATGCGGAAAGCGCGCTCCATCTCTTCGACCTCCTCGGCGCTCTTGTGTTCGCGCATCTCGGCCACGGCAAACATCAGTTCGACCGACTTGTAGTCTTGCAGCAAGGCCGGACGAATGCCCAACAGCGCCGAGAGTTGAAGTTTGGTTTCGCCGCGATAAGGGGGCAGAAAATGGATCGTGCGACCGAGGGAAATGGCTTGACGCAGGCGTTTCTCAAGCTCGGCCATCGGGCAGGTCACCGCGATGCCAACCTGAGCACCCAAGTCGCGCAGCGTCGGCTGAGGGCCTGTCCAGATGACGTCTTCGACGGTGAAATCATCGCCGAAAAGCATCTCTTCACCCGTATCGGCGTCGAGGAGACCCACCAAAGCCGGGGTGTTGAGTCCGAAATAGTAGAGCATCGACGAATCCTGCCGAAAGTAGTAGGCGTTGTTGGGGTAGTTATTCGGGGAGAGTTGGTTGCCGGGGAGCAGGATAATGCCTGAGCCGATTTTCGAGAGCAGGGTTTTGCGCCGAGCCGTATAAGTTTGTGCTGAAAACATAGTGTTGTATTTAATCAGTTTCTTAGAAAGGTTCTTACAAATATAGTAATATCCCCTCTAAAAATACACAAATATTACTTTTTCTTTCGCGCAATACCTTCGGGCAGGGGTAGTGAAATGCGGGTGAGGCTGATAAGGGCACCTGCCAGCGCAAAACAACCGGCCACGAGCAGGGCTGTGTGGGTGCTGTTTTCGGGGGTGATTTCGAAGAGTAAAGCCATTAGCGCGGCACCGGTCGTCTGTCCAATCAGGCGCGCCGTGGCGAGCATTCCGCTGGCGCTGCCACTGCGTTCGGGAGGTGCCGAGGCGATCAGAATGCTGTTGTTGGGCGATTGGAAAAGTCCGAAACCAGCCCCACAGAGCACCAATCGCCAAATAATGTCGATCTCCGAGGGGGCTTCGGGTAGAAGCACCAACGCAAACAACCCGGCGGCCATCAGCGTCAGCCCGGCACCACCGAGCCAACCGGCGTGGATGCGTTCGACCAAGATGCCGGCCACGGGAGCCACCACCATAATCACCGCCGGCCACGCCGTCAGCAGCAGCCCGGTGGCGATCGGATCGTAGCCACAGCTGCGTTGGAGGTAGAAGGGCAGCGCAACCATCGCGAGCATCTGCCCCACAAACGAGCAGATGGAGGTGATCACCGAGACCGAGAAGATCGGGATGCGTAGCAGGTCAAAGGGCAGAATGGGATAGGGTTCGCGCAGCTGACTGCGGATGAAGAAGAAGCCGATGAAGAGCAGCGCGGCAACGCCCAATGAGAGGATCCGCAAATCCAATCCGTGGGAGAAGCCCTCGATCGTGGCGATGAGCAGGCCGAAAGTCAGGGCATTCATCACCGCATCGCGCCAGTCAAAGCGATGGTCTCGGGCGCGCACGGGATTCTCGGGCAGGAAGCGGCGAGCCATCACGAGCGCCACAAGCCCCACGGGCACGTTGACCGCGAAAAGCCACGGCCACGAAGCCACCGAGAGAATGCCGGCGGCAATGGTCGGGCCGGCAACGGACGAAATGGCGACCACCGTGGCATTGATACCCAATCCGCGCCCAAGTTGCGCCCGAGGGTAGATAATGCGGATCAGGGTGGTGTTGACCGAGGTGATGGCGGCGGCACCGAAGCCCTGCAAGACGCGGGTTAGCACGAGGGTTTGGAGTGAATCGGAGAGGGCACAACCGACCGAGGCCACGGTGAAGAGCATCAAGCCCCCGATGTAAACTTTGCGGTAGCCGACCACATCGCCCAAAGCCGAGAACGACAACAGGGTGAGCACAATGGCCAACTGGTAGGCGTTGACGATCCAAATGGAGTTGGCCGACGAGATGCCCAACTGCTGCCCGATGGTGGGCAGTGCGACGTTGGCGATGGCGCTATCGAGTACCGACAATGACACGCCGAAGGCCACCGCCACGATCGCCCACAGACGATACGGCATCGGCAGACCGTCGGACAAAGGTAGCTTGATGGGTTGCGACAAAGTCATATTAAAAAGTGTGAAACAATTCTAAAATTAATTTGTTCGAAAAAAATGCGCGCTCGCCTCTCTTTGGGAGGCAATCTCGCGCGCGAAAGGCGGCCAACCGCCCCCAAAGATGCACGCGAGTGCAAAGGTAGATATAGAAATTGTTTATTATTGCAGAAAAAGCTGTTTTTTCGGAGGGGACGAACCGAACGTCGGAAAAAAAGAGTTGGCATAGCTTTTGACGCCCGATCCGCAATGGACGCATTGAGCAGAGAGATACAACAAAGCACTATCTACAAATGGTGGATTTTGGGGCTGGTGATGCTCGGAACCTTTATGGCCGTGCTCGATGTCACGGTGGTCAACGTTGGGCTGCCGGCAATTATGACCGCTTTCGGTATTCGCATCTCGACGGCCGAATGGGTCATCACGGCCTATATGATCACGATGACCATTATGCTTCCGTCGGCCGGCTGGTTTGCCGATCGCTTCGGCAACAAGAAGATCTACATCTTGGGGTTGGCGCTCTTCACACTCGGTTCGTGGCTCTGCGGCAAGGCATCGAGCGAAATGCTGCTCATCGCCTCACGCGCCGTGCAGGGCTTCGGCAGCGGCATCATCCAGTCACTCGGATTGGCCATCGTGACGCGCACATTCAGCACCGAACAACGCGGATTGGCGTTGGGTTTGTGGTCAACAGCGGCAGCGGCCTCGATCTCGTTCGGCCCGTTGCTGGGCGGTTATTTGGTCGATGCGTACAGTTGGCACCGGATTTTCGACATCAACATTCCGATCGGCATCATCGCCATCCTGCTCTCGGTTTTCATCCAACGCGAGTGGAAAACACCCAATCGCCACCCCTTCGATTGGCGTGGATTTGCAGCGATCGTGCTCTTTATGCCACTGACAATTTACGCCTTAGCGCGCGGAAACTCGCCGACAAACGCCCACGGCTGGGCGGCGCCCGAGGTGATCGGCTGCTTTGTGGTGGCGGCCGCGGCACTGCTATTCTTCGTCGTAACGGAGCTTAAAAGTGCGCATCCGCTGCTCCGAATTGGCTTGCTGGGCGAACGGAATTTCGGCATTTCAATGGGGGTTTTGACGCTATTTTCGGTCGGGATGTTGGGCGGCACCTACCTGTTGCCGCTCTATATGCAAAAAGGGCTCGGCTACACGGCACTGATGGCCGGCGGCGTATTTCTGCCGGTGGGCATCATCCAAGGCACCCTCTCGGCACTGTCGGGTTACCTCACCCGTCACCTGAAACCATTGGTGTTGATCTGCACGGGTATCGCGGTGATGGCGCTCAGTTTTTACTTGGCGAGTCACTTCACCCTCCACACCACACATCGCCATATTTTGCTGGTGCTCTATCTGCGCGGATTGGGAATGGGGCTGACTTTTGCGCCCCTCAACATCTTCGCACTTCAGAATCTGACGCGACAGGATATGACCGCTGCCGCCGGAATTTCGAATAGCATCAAGCAACTTTCGGGCAGCATTGGCATCGCCCTGCTGACCGCCGTGTTGGCCACACGCACCGCATCCGGCATCGAGACATCGGGGGTTTCGTCGGCTCAGAGCTACGTCGAGGGGATCACAGCGGCACTGGCGGCGGTGATGATGATCACCCTCACCGCCCTACTGCCCCTGTTGGCGCTGTTGCGTAAAAAAGCGCGTTGAGGCGCCATTACTCCAGCCCCATTCGTTTTCGCGCAAAAGGCATTACCCACGCAGGCGACTGCTGTCGCGCAAGCAGGTCACGCATCTGCTCCATATAGGGTTCCACGTGGTGAAAATAGCGATACAAGCCCTCGCACAGCGAGTTTTTGCGACAGCCGTCCGCACCGATTTCGAAGCGGTGTTTGGGGCACTCACCCCGACAGGCAAAGTAGTAGTTGCAGCGCAGGCACTCCGCAGGCAGTCCATTGCGCTTGGCAAGGCCAAAGGCACGTCGAGCATCCGAGCGATAAATCTCGGCGAGCGGCGTTTCGCGGATGTTCCCCAATTTGTAGGCCGGATAGACAAAGTGGTCGCACGAGAAGACGTCGCCATTGTGTTCCACCACCAGCGCATCGCCACACGTCTCGCCCATCGAGCAGAGACCCGGCTGCACGCCGCACCACTGCGCCAATGTGGCGTCGAAGAGTTGCACGTAGTAGCTACCCACATCACGCACAACCCACTGGTCGAAGACCGCGCACAGAAAATCGCCGTAGCCCTTGGCCGTCACCGACCATTCGGCCAACCGTGCTCCTGCGTGTTCGGGGGCAACGATCAACGGCCGCGGTGCATTGGGTCGGTCAACGACGTGCTCCACGGCAGGCAGAAATTGCATATAGCGGCTATGCACCTGATCGTGAAAAAAACGGTAAATCTCGGCTCCACGCCCTTCACAAAGCCGATTGACAACGCTCAATGTGTTGTACTCCACCCCACAGCGCTCCATCAACCGCACCCCCTCCATCACCCGTTCGAAGGTCGGCCGCCCACCTTTGGTCAAGCGGAAAGCGTCGTGAATATCTTGCGGTCCGTCGAGCGAGATGCCGATCAGAAAGTTGTTGGCGGCAAAGAGTTCGCACCACGCCTCGTTGAGCAGCGTGCCGTTGGTTTGCAGCGTATTTTCGATCCGTTTACCGGCGGCATATTTTTGTTGCAACGCCATCGCCTTCTGGTAAAAATCGACACCCAACAGCAACGGTTCGCCGCCGTGCCAGCAGAATCGAACGGTGTCAACCTCGTTGGCCTCAATGTATTGGCGAATGTAAAGCGAGAGCAGTTCGTCGCTCATCACCGCCTGCCGACCGCCGTACTGCGCGGCCTTGTCGAGGTAGTAGCAGTAGTGGCAATCGAGGTTGCAAGTCGATCCGGCCGGCTTGAGCATCGTCGAGAAAGCGACGGGCGCCACCTGTTTTTCGGCATCACGAAAGGTGAAAATATCTTTGTTTTTCATAGGATCGGTTTGTTTTCCCCTCCGACAAATATAGCGATAAACCACCAAAAGAAAAAGGTCTTGGCGCCGAAACCGACACCAAGACCTTGTTTAACACAAAAATTGTGCTTCAGAGGTTATTTGAAAACAATTTCTTACTCCGAAAACGAGCTTGGAAAAGCCGACGCATCGACACCCCGTTTGCGGTTCGGTTCCGAGGACATCCGATAGTCGAGTTTCGCCCCTTGCGTCAGCGCTGTGTGGTTCACGAAGTTCTTCGTGTACTTCTTGCCGTTGAAGGTCATCGCATCCACGTAACGCGTTGCCGCGTTGTTGTCGGGGGCGGTGATGGCGATCTGCTTGCCATTGGCGAGGTGGATCACTGCTTTTTTGAAGAGCGGCGAACCCAACACATACTCGTCCGAAGCCGGGCAGACCGGATAGAAGCCCAGCGACGAGAAGACATACCAAGCCGAAGTTTGACCGTTGTCCTCGTCACCGCAATAACCATCGGGCAGTGCGGTGTAGAGTTTGGTCATCACCTCACGGCACCAATACTGCGTCTTCCACGGCTGACCACCCCAGTTGTAGAGGTAGATCATGTGTTGAATCGGCTGGTTGCCGTGGGCGTAGTTGCCCATATTCATCACCTGCATCTCGCGAATCTCGTGGATCGGGAAGCCATAATAGCTGTCGTCGAACAACGGCGCAATGTTGAACACGGTGTCCAATTTGGCGGTGAAAGCCTCCTTGCCACCCATCAGGCGCGCTAAGCCGGCCGGATCGTGAAAGACCGACCACGTGTAGTGGAGGCTATTGCCTTCGGTGAAAGCATCGCCCCACTTGAGCGGACTGAACGGCGCTTGGAACGTGCCATCGGCATTGCGACCGCGCATCAAACCACTCTCGGCATCGAACAAATTGCGGTAGTTCAAAGCGTGTTTTTTGTAGATCGCCAGTTCGCTGTCGGGCTTGCCCAACGCTTTGCCAAGGGTATAGATACACCAATCGTCGTAGGCATATTCGAGCGTGCGGGCAGCATTTTCACGGACGCCCGTATTGTAGGGCACATAACCCAAGCGGTTGTACTCCTGCCAGCCAACACGACCCGTGGTCGAAACCGTCGGGTGGACATTGTTGGCGCCGTGGAGAACAGCCTCCCAAAGTTTTTCGATGTCGTAACCGCGAACACCCTTCACCCAAGCATCGGCAACCACCGAAGCCGAGTTGTTACCCACCATACAACCTCTGTGGCCGGGACTTGCCCATTCGGGCAGGAAGCCGCTTTCGAGGTAGGTATTGACCAACCCCTCTTGGATCTTGGTGCTCTGGTCGGGATAGACCAGATTCAGCAGCGGAAACAGGGCACGAAAGGTGTCCCAAAAACCAGTGTCGGTGAAGAGGTAACCGGGGCACACTTGGCCGCTGTGGGGGCTGTAATGCACGCGTTTGCCGGTGGCATCGACCTCCGACAGATCGCGCGGAAACAAAACCGAGCGGTAGAGACAGGAGTAGAAGGTGCGCAGGTTGTCGATGTTGTCGTCTTCGATCTCGATGCGACCCAACACTTCGTTCCAGCGATCGCGACCCTCAGCGACAAGGCGGTCGAACGACGCATCGCCCAATTCGCGCAGGTTCAACTGTGCTTGCTCCAAACTGATGAACGACGAGGCCACACGCAGGCCGACTTGCTGACCTTTGGTGGTCGCAAAACCTACGATGGCGCCCACGTGGTTGGCCGTCGCCTCGACACTCGTCTCGCTCAACTTGCCGTCGGCCGAGATGGCGCGGTAGGTGAACGGCGTGTCGGATTCGATGACAAACCAGTTGCGGAAGTTTTCAGGTACACCCCCCGAATTTTTGGTGGTGTAACCGACGATTTTATTCTCCTCGGGGATAATGCGGACGTAGGAACCATTGTCGAAGGCGTCAATGACGATGTACGACAGATCGCGCTCGGGGAAGGTCATCCGGAACTTGGCGGCACGCTCGGTGGGCGTCAGCTCGGTGAAGACGTCGTGGTCGGAGAGGTAAACCCCATAGTAGTAGGGTTTGGCCACCTCGGACTTGTGCGAAAACCAGCTTGCGCGCGCCTCCTCATCGAAGAGAGCACCCGACGTGACGGGCATAATCGAGAATTGTCCGTAGTCGTTTATCCAAGGGCTGGGTTGGTGGGTCTGCTTGAAGCCGCGAATCTTGTCGGCCGTATAGACATAAGCCCAACCGTCGCCCATCTTGCCCGTTTGAGGAGTCCAGAAATTCATACCCCAAGGACGAGCCGTCGCAGGATAGGTATTGCCCGTGGAGAGTTCAAATTTGGATTGTGTGCCAACAAGCGTGCTCACATAATCCACCGGACTTGATTGCGCCGCAGTCGATTGACAACCACAAAAGCAGAAAGCTCCGATTAAAAATACGAGGAGTTTTTTCATCTAAATTAAAGTTTCGATTCCAACATTTTGATATAGTAGCCGCCCACAACCGCACGCGCTTTGAAACCACGGAGGTTGGGTTTATCGGTGAAAACCCAGTCGGACATCGGTACACGGTCAACAGTTTGGTTCATAAACAGGTGAACCGGGTCGATGAATTTTTCGAACGTAGCCTGATCCTCGGCCATCGTGGCTGTCCAGATGATCCAGTCGGTCTTGGTGTAGGTCGCACGATTGTCGAGCGGCAGACCGTATTGGTTCTGACGACCCAAGTAGCTGGCGATTTCGGTTTGGGCAACTTCGGCAGGGAAGATATTCAATTTCAGCAATTTATCCCACACCAAATTGTACTTCTGACTCCACGTGCCGGGTTGGTCGAAGGTCAGGCGGTAGTGGTCGCCGTCGGAGGCCATCTTCACCCACGCAGCAGCCATTTCACGAGCCTTGGCCGTATATTTCTCGGCAATCTCGGTGCGTCCCAACATCTCGGCCAGACGTCCATAGCAGGCAACGCCGACGATGGCTTTGGCTGACAGGTTGACGTTGTGGGCAAAGTGTCCGGCAAAGTCGTCGGTGCAGAGTTGGTTCTCGGGATCCAAGCCATATTCGGCCAGATAATCGGTCCAAGTGGTCAGTGTATCCCAATGTTTTTCGGCATAGGAGGCATCGCCCTCGATCACACACGCGGCAGCAGTCACAACCAGCATATTACCAGCCTCCTCGATCGGCATATCACCGCCGTAAGTTTGGCCGTTAGCCCGCGGATAGGTACCCACGTCGTGCGACGGGAAGGGTTTTGGCCACTTGCCGCTTTCGCTGTAATAGTAGATGTGGTTCATCAGCGCTTTGGCCAATTCGGGGTTGTAATAGAGGAACAACGGAGCCGAAGGATAGGTAATGTCAACCGTACCGATCGAGCCGTTGCTGTTGTTCTCTTTGGACAGGAACATCAAATCACCATTGGGCGCTTTGACCAATTTGTGGGCAGCAAGAGCTTGACGATAGGCCAACGCACACAACTCGGCATAGTTTTTACCACCGGCTTGGGTAGCTTCGGCCATCAACTTGTTGTCGAAATCGAAGCAGCGTTTGAGCACCGACGCATAGTCTTTGTTGGCAGCTTCGAATTGACCGACAATCGTTTGATCGCCTTCGGCATTCCAATAGGGGCGCAAATTCTCGCCGAAATATTGGATCGAATAGAGATCGTCGTAGCCGATCAGCACCTTGCCGGCACCTTTATCCACCGAACCCATATCACGGGTGAGCGACATACGACCGTTCTGGTTTTCGCCGTTGCAAGCAGCTTCGGCGGCGGTGTTGTTGACAAATGCCGTGCGGAGCGCGTCGCTGGTGCCAATGCGGCACGAGGTGTTGGCTTTGTCGGCTGCCAAGTAGAAGTAACCCCAGTCGATACGCAGATCGTCGCCGGATTTAGCCAGCACATTCTGCTCTTTGCTACCCGACTTGAGGTAGAGCAGGTCGCCCTGCTCGAAGCACTCACTGACCGACTCTTGGTGGGGTTGGTCGAGCGCCCAACGCGGCGAAGCCTCGAAATAGATCTGAACTTCGTGCTTTTGGTTGTCGTTGGAGGCGACTTGGTAGCTGATGTAGTTGACCGGACGGCTCAACAGCGACAGATCGTCCATCAGCAGCGGCGCGGTGAAGGTCAGTCGCAGATCGACCCCTCCACACGTGAAGGCGTAGTGGGTCTGTGTGGCTTGCACGTCAACCGAAGTCTGCACAGCAGTCGTTTCGAGTATGGTGTGTGGATCCTTTTGGATCAGCAGCCCGAAATCGAGCAGGCCGTTACCAACGGGATTTTTGCACTGGGCAGCGATCAAATTCTCGCCTTTGACCAAGGTGCTAACCGCTTCGGCAGGCACTTTAACCATTGCATTTTTGTTGCACGTGGCGCCCGTATTGTGAATTTCGATGCCGTTGATGTAGAAGATGGCATCGTCGTCGTTGGAGTACTCCAAATAGACCTGCTGATCGGCTAAACTCTCGTCCAAAGTGACACCGCGGCGAACCCAAATTTGCTCGGTCGTCCAGTCGGTTTTGGCGGTCGGCTCGTTGATTTTGGTACCAAAAGCACCGCGATCCTCGCTCCACGAGGCATCGTTGAAGCTCTTCGCCGTCCAATCGTTCGCCGGTTGTGCGGTGGTATAGCGACCCAGCCATTTGCCCTGCTCCGAGGTGGGAACAACCGGAGTCAGCTCCAGCTCTTCGGTACCCATAAAGCGATAGGCAACACCATCGACACGCAAGACGCCGATCAACGGGAAATCTTTGCCCGTCCAGTGTTTCACAGAACCGTCGTAGAGGTTGTCGGTCATCGACCAAGCGCTGGTGTAGGGGTCAATCGAGACCAGCGGATAGGCCGGCGCGCGCAACTCGTTCTTCACGGTCGGCTCCTGCAAAACGCCCTGCTCGGCACAAGCCGAAAAGCAGGCCAAAGGCAGCAGCAATAAAATTAGTTTCTTCATAAGATTGATATTGTTTGTTTTAGGATTTACCACGTGAAACGCACCGAAACACCTTCGGGGCTATTTTCAAAACCAACCAAGTAGCTCTTTGTCAGAGCGTCCCAAGCCTTGTCCGACAACATCTCTTCGCCATTGACCTGCACACTGGTCGGCTTGGCCGGCAGCAGCACGCGCGAGACGTTGGTGGTCTTTTCGGGGCTTTTGGCCACAAATGAATAGGTGTTCTTGACAACTTTTTCGTCGTAGACGCGGCTGGCCGAGGCCAAAACCTGCGGCTGGCGTCTGTTTTTCACCCGATCGACATTCACGAAGAGCGCCTGCTCACCGGGTTGAATCTCTTTGGAGGTGCAGACCGGAAGCGTCGGATCAAACAGATCAATCAGCGCACCCTCGATCCGATAGGGTTCGTTCGAGACCCCTTCGTCCAGCACAGCCACCAAATCATAAACGCCGCGCTCTAAGTAAAAGTTATTCTTGAAGGTCAACGCTCCGGCTTTGGCCTTCTGCTCGTACAAACTCTTGACAACATCAATCATCTGTGCATCGCCGCCCGACTTGAGGACAAACTCTTTGGGGTCAGCGCGAAGAACATAGATCGTACCTTTGCCGTAGGTGTACTCACCCTCGGCCGGCGCAAGACCAAGTCCCAGCTGCTCGAAGAGGTGATCCGATGCGGCAGCATAGGTGTTGCCACCCTGATTCCACCACTCCGACACGGTTTGGAACGGATCGTTGTCGCGGCCACTGTAAAGCAATACGCCACCTTGTTTGACCCATTGCGCCAGTTGTGTGTGTGCTTCGGGATCCAACGGTTTCATATTCGAATAGGACATCAGCAAGACCTTGATCTCGGCCAACGCCTCTTTGTAGCCCAAGTTCTCGATATGCACCGTTTTGACGGGCACACCGCGTTTGAGCAGCGGCAAGGCCTGTCCGTAGAAGTTGGAGAGCTGAGGATCTTCGTATCCGGCGTGTGTCGGGAAACGTTGGAACATCAGCGAATTGGACATCAGCACACCAATGCCGGTGCTGCCCGTCACCTGCGTGTCGGATTGCGGCATAAAGTTCAAAGCGTTGATCATCACCTGCATTTGCGTCGAATAGTGGCGCGGAATGCGGTCACGCTTGTCGCTGTTGGCGCTGGTTTTATAAAGCCCCTCGTAGACACGCTCCGGCCACGGCATCACCTCGTAATTGGAGATGTGGGGGTAGAGTAGTTGCGCCGTGAAGGTGGCTTGGTAGTTGCGTTTGTAGTCCGCCCAGTCGCGCGGCCAATCCTCGATGGGATCGGTCAGGAAAAACATTTTGCGACCCGTAGGCGCGGTCATCGACTCCATAGATCCGTACTCCAAAAAGGCTGTTTCGAAGACGCGCTCTTTGGCTTTGCCGTTGTAGTAGTTCGGCTCACGCGAGGTACCTGTCCACACTTGGGCAATGTAACCATCGACACACGGCAGGGAGGCCAAGCTCGCTTCGGGGCTGACGATCTGCCACTGCGAATAGTTGACCAGCGAGTGGGTCGGCACATAGCATTTGATCTCCATTCCCTTGCTTTTGCCGTAGGCTTTGGCATAGGTAAAGACCTCGTTGAGCGCATTGTAATACATTTGGTATTTGAGCTTGCTCGACAAGTAGGTGTTTTCGGGAGATTCGTGTTGGGGTCTCCAATCGAAACCGTAGTAGCTCTTCCATTCGCGCTTGAAGGCTTCGCTGTATCCCGAACGCGCCCAGAACTCAGGCTCCTCCATAAAAATTGCCTCCACGCCGGCGTCAATGACGCGTTTGACGTGCATCTCCTTGATGTATTTCAGGTAATTTTGGGTCGGCACAATGTAGGGAACCAAATGTCCGTGCCAAATTGTGTCGCCGCTACGCTGCACCTGACCTTCGTCCAAGTGCCATTTGCCGTCCCATTTGCCGGTGAAGTAATCTTGGTATTCACCCCAAGCAATACCGGTCATATAGTGGGCGATATAGCCGCGATCGCGCCACGACTTCACGCGGTCTTCGAACGAGACACGTTCCGATTTGTCGGAAGGATTGCCTCCGACCCCATAAATCATCGCAGCATCGGCACGGTTGTCAATTGACGGCCGCCACTCGCGCGAGGTTTGAAAGGTGGTTTTGACGTTGTCTTTGGGTTGAGCAGCCTGCACGGCCGAAATTCCCAACGCCACAAGACCCAAAACCATTAATTGTGTTTTCATCAGCTACAAATTTAAAAAATTTAAGGTTTAAAGTCAAATCAATTGAGAAATAACTTTAAACCTTAAATTGAATGGACTAAAAATTAGGGAATAATAACCTCCATCGGTTCCGAATAGTTCCACCGCCGTTGCCCCTCAGTGGCGTAATTGATGCGCGCCGCAGCCCGCACAAAAACTTTACGTCCCGGAGGAACCGATCCTAAGGATTTGATGGTCACCGTCGTGCCGAACAGATCTTTGAATGAATCACCGGCATACTCGATTTTGCTCGACCAGCGCTCGTCACGAGCACGGTAGCCCACACTCGACGAATAGCTGACAAAGAACTGAATGTCGGTCATATTGAGGTAGTTGTCTTTCCAGTTGCCCATCGGCTCAATCTTCTCGCGGAAGATCTTCTCAGAAACGGCACGCGTAACACGCACCTGCGCCGTGATACGGCCATTGCTGACCATCGGATCGCTCATCCACTCCACCTTCAAGAAGGGCTGCACCTTGAACTCAACCTCGGTGGTACCTTTGATGGTCAGATTCTGACTTTCGTCGGAGATAGGCACACCAGCTGCGGTCTCACGAACCAGCGGAATAAACGGCCCATCGACGCGAACGTTGTAGTAGCCCTTGAAAATCTTGGTGTTCTGGAACTCACCGTTGGGCATACAGTAGAAATCGGGGTTGGGTGTAGCATTGGGTCCCCAGCTCGTCTCCAGCAGTCTCACGCGGATACCCTCGCTGGCTTGGTCGGTAAGAACCGGTTCGCCGGTAGCCACATCAACCACTTTGCCGCGAATGGTCTCGGCAGGTGCATCGTAATTGTCAATCTCGTACAAATCGCAGGAACTGAACGAAAGCAATGCACACAATAAAGTATAAAATGATATTTTTTTCATATTCTGTGTATTCTTAAATTTAATAGGATTCATTATCGGTTCGGTTGCTGGTCAATGACAGGACTCTTAGTGACCTCACCACCCGGGATTCCAAAATAGTAGTCAACCACGTTGTATTCGAAAGTCCGGTTAGCGATCCATTGGAAGTGGGCGTCGAAGAAGTACTTTTTGGCCTGACTTGAATAGAAGGGGTACAAACCGCGGAAACGGTAGCGTGAGTTGTTGCTGAAAGAAGTGGGATCTTTCTCTTCACCCCAAAAACCAGCACGGTTCTCGATGTGCGACACACGCCAACGGCGCAGATCCCATTTGGCCTTGTGTTCGAAAGCCAACTCTTTGCGGCGCTCCTTGCGAACCACGTCGCGACCTTGCTCGTCGGCCGTAAGTTTGCCCACGATCAGTTTGGCACCGGCACGTTCACGGATGTCGTTGACCGCTTCGGTGGCCACCAGCATCAGGTCAGCACCGTCGGGTGCAGCCACACCGGCCAGCGACAACTCGGCAGCAGCCTCGGCAGCATTGAGCAGCACGTCGGCATAACGCATCAAGACAAAGGGTTGTGCCGATTTGCCCTCACCGTTTTTGAACGCCGGGTCGGTATTGAGCCATTTGCGGCCATAAAATCCCGTTACAGTTGCCTCGGGGAAATCATAGAACGGACCGTTTTCGCCGGCAGCCGTCATTTTGACACCCTTGCTAACTTCAACAATCTCCTGACTTCCACCGTCGCGAGGACTGAGGTACAGGGTCTTCGGCTCTTTTTTGTAGGCATCCAACATTTGGTAGCGGTTGTCGGCATCGTTATAGGAGTAGTCGGTGAAAAGCGGTTTGATCGGCGTGGAGCCAGTATAGATACCGCCACGAATTTCGATATGTTTGCCCTTGAAGTAGTCACCGGGGAAGATCACATAAGCACGCAGACGCGGTTCGGCATTCTTGAAGAAGTCCATCGGCTGGTCATACATTTTATAGTGACCTTGTGCCACCGACTCACCGTCGGTAACGCGGATCGTGCCATCTTTGTAGCGATCAAAGCCATCGAAGAGCTCCACAAAATCGAGCGTGGGGCAAGTACCGGCCGACAGTGGCGAACGGAAGATAAACGGAGCGCTGTAAGCATCGTAACCGTGGGTCGAGGTGGGGTACAAATACTCCTTGACATAGATGTTCTCGGGGCTGGTCAGATCGCTGAACATCTCTACCATATTCAGGTATTGTGCTTCGGGATCGGTAGCCGACCATTTCTTTTTGTAAAGCGAATACTTGCCACCTTTCATCACTTCGCGAGCGGCCTTGTAGGCTTCGGTGAAGTAACGTTTGGAAGCTGTTTGCCAAGTGCTTGCATCGAAACCCATTACACGCACACCTGTTTTTTTACCCAAACCGGTCAAGCGTCCAGTAACTTCTTCGTTGTATTTGGCCACACAACCGGCATAAAGCATTGCCTCGGATTTGTAGGTCAAAGCCACATATTTGTTGGCATAGCCACGTACGGGGCTGGTCGGGAGCAGCAAAGCAGCTGCCTGATCGAAGTCGGCGCAAATCTGATCCCAAGTCTGCTCCTCGCTGGCACGCGGCACCTCGAGTGTCGAGGCATCGGCAGGATATTGGATGACTCGGGTCACCAGCGGAACACCGCCAAAACGTTTGGCCATCGCGTAGAAGATGACCGCACGGGCAAAATAAGCCTCGCCCAAATAGTGGTTGTAGGTGATTTCGGCGTACGAACCACGGTAGGACGGCAAGGTCTCCAACAGGTAGTTGGCATCACGCAATGAGGTGAGTGCCATTCCCCAATAAGGCGTATCCTCGCCGACAAATGCCCGCGTGATATCGTCGCGGTTCACCGCTTCACCGGTTCCTTCGATACCCGTGGCGGCCAACCAGCCGTTGAAGTTCAGACCCCACTTGCCCATATACTTGAAGTCCTCAAAGGGCATATAACTGTACATACGCGAGAGGTAGATCTTCATACCGGCGTCGTTCGACAGCAGATCCTTGTCGGTGACGAGGTTTTTCGGCGCGATATCCAGATCCACGCAGGAGCTGAATAATACCAAGCCTAATAGTGTTGCTATAAGTGTCTTTTTCATGTGTCTCAAATTTATAATTTACAACTTACTAAAACGAGAGTGCCAAACCCAGCGTGATGGTCTTGTTGAGCGGATACATACGACCCAACTCATCGTCCGGATGCTCGGGATCGACGAATTTCACGCCCGTGATAGTAAAGAGGTTGTAGGCATTGGCATAGACACGCAGACCCATTCCGGAAACTCCCTTGAACTTAGGCAGCGTGTAACCGATTTCGATACTCTTCAGACGCAAGTAAGAGGTGCTAACGCGGTTGAATTCCGAGTTGCCACGGGGGTAGCGACCCGTATAACCGTAGTAACCGCCAACCCATTCGGCCGAAGGATCGTAGGGATCAATGGTCGGATCTACCGGATGCCAACGATCTTCGTACTGCTCCAGCGTACCACCACCGTCTTTACCCCAAATTGCATAGAGCGGCTCCTTGTACTCCATCGAACCGAGTGCCGAGCCTTGGAAGAGCAAGCTCAGGTCAAAATTCTTGTAGGAGCAATCGAATGACAAACTGAAGTTCATCCACGGTGTTTGGTCGAAGGCAAAAGGATGCTCGTCCTGACCGTTGATCTCACCGTCACCGTTCCAGTCTTCATATTTGTAGTCTCCGGGCAGGATGTCGCGGTCTTTGTAGATCGGGTAGCCCCAGATGTCGTTCCAGTTCTCGTAGCGGCCGGCCGATTCATAACCAAACTGCACACCTTGGTAACGATAACCCAAGTTGTTGTTGCGCCAATAGTCGTAAGAGTTGCCGTAGGGACCTTTTTCGGAGGCACGCAGGTATTTCTGACGGGTAATGGTAGCGATGGCTTTGATGTTGTAGGAGAAGTCGCCCACTTTGTTGCGGTGCGAAAGTTCCAACTCCATACCCACTTGGCGGTCGCTGTCGAGGTTCTCACGCGGAGCCGTAGCACCGACAACCGTAGGAAGCGCACCATTATTGCGGGCAAAACGACCGGTACGGTAGCGATTGAAGTAGTCGAACGAAAAGCCGAACAGGCCGTGCCAAGCTTCGAAATCAACACCCAAGTCGAGGGTGCGCGAAGTGAACCACGTGATGTTTTTGTTGGGCAGCGCCAATGGCGTTACACCATAGACAAACTCACCTCCGAAGACATAACCCGGAGCATACTGGTTGTAGTAACCCGAACCCGAGTTGGAGTTGGTCGAGGGGTAGGTGTAGCCGGTTGCCCAGTCATACTCCAATTCACCGTCATCTCCCAACTCACCATAGCTGGCACGGAATTTCAACTGGTCGATGAACGACAGTGCGGTGCAAGATTTGAAGAAAGGCTCTTCGGACAGACGCCAACCGGCGGAAACCGAGGGGAAGAAACCCCACTGGTGTCCTTTGGCAAATTTCGAGGAACCATCATAACGGAACTGTGCTTCGAGCAGGTAACGGTTGTCGTAGGCGTAATTCACACGGCCGATCAAGGCGCCGTTGGCCAATTCGTAGAGGTCGTTGTTGCCACTTTGCATACCACCGATTTGGTCGATGGCCACACCGTTGGAGAGGTAGGGGGTACCGAAAGCCAAGTCACGTTGGGCATAGAAGTTGTCGCCCGTACGTTTCTGAGCCTCCCAGCCCACCAGCGCGCCGACTTTGTGTTTGCCAAAGGTGCGGTCGTAGTTCAGCACGAACTGACCCAGCAGCTGTTGTTTGTCGTAGAATTCGCGACGCAGTTGGTTTTTGGAGCTTTTGTCGTACAATTTTTGGTCGTAACCGCCCGTCAACTCGTTGTAGGCATACTGATAATACTCCTTGCGGAAGATTTCGTTGTTGTCCATACGGTAGTCGAAGCTCACCAGACCTTTGGCCGACAGACCCTCCAAAACAGGGGTCAAGGTGCCGAAGTCGAAGTTGAGCGAAGCCGACGATTGGAAGCGTTTTTGTTTGTATTTGCGGTGACCCGAGATATCGGAGGTCATCTCAGCCACGGTATTCTCCTCCAAATCCAAACCAGCGTAGTTGAGCATTGTCTCTTCGGGATCGGCATAGGCCGGGAAGAGGACACCTTGACGCCAGTAGTTGCGGATGATATCCACCGAGCTGGTATAGGGCGTATCGCGCTCGTCGGCGATACCATTGATGTTCAATTCGAAGGTCAAACCCTTGGCAATACGGGTGCTGATGGTCGAACGCAGGTCAAATTTATCGTAGTTCAAGTCGCCCGAACGGAAGAAACCCTCTTGGTAGAAATAACCCATACTAACGTAGTATTTGGTCTTTTCGCTACCGCCCGAGATGCTGACGTTGTGTTGCGTTTGGGGCGAGAAATCGGAGAACAGCAGTCCCGTCCAGTCGGTTGTACGACGTTTTCCGGTACGGAAATCCTCGAAATCTTTCTCTTTGTAGACCAAGCTACCGCCGTTGACGTTGTTCATCGACCGCTCATTATAGATGGTCATCGTTTGGAAGGGATCCGACAGAACAGGCATACCGGTCGGAATTTGGAAGGTGAACGAGCCGTCGTAGGAGATCTTGGCACTACCCTCTTTACCTTTTTTGGTGGTGACCAGCACCACACCGTTGGCTGCACGCACACCATAGATGGCGGCCGATGCGTCCTTCAAGACCGACACGTCTTCGATGTCGCTCGGATTCATACGCTGGAAATCGTCGGCACTACGGGGAATACCATCGATAACCACCAGCGGAGCACCCATACCACGAATATCGAAGCTGTTGTTGAAGGTACCCGGCTCAGAACTCTTCTGCCAAACACGCAGACCGGCCACACGACCGGTAAGCATATTCTGGGGGTTTTCACTCTTGGTGCGGAGCATCTCCGAACCCTTCACACCCGACACGGCACCGGTAATAGAACCTCTTTTTTGGGTACCGTAACCCACGACAACGACGTCGTCGATCAGTGTGTCGTCGGCTGCAAGCACCACGTCGATCCGGGTGCGTGCATTCACGGCTTCGCTTTTACGCGTCAAGCCGATAAACGAAAATTCCAAGGTGGCATTGGCAGGAACCTTCACGGTATATTCACCGTGGGCGCCTGTCGAGACACCGATATTTGTATCTTTGGCTATTACAGCCGCTCCCACAACCGGTTCGTTGTTGGTGGTTGTCACCACACCCGAAACGGTGACGGTATTTTGTGCCTGAGAAGATATAGGCGCAAAAACCAAGAAGAGCATCATCAGAATGGCTGAAATACAGATTCTGGGCATATTGCGTTTCTCCATAACAATAAGTCTTAAAGTTAATTAGCTTTCTCTAATTCGTAGCGTGCCAAGGTGGCATATTCCGAAGCGTAGGCGAAGATAAACATCCCCTCCGTGTTGTTTTTACCTTGATCGCGGTTCCAGCCAACCAACAAGTTGGTCGGAAGCATTCCTTTGTTGTAGAAACGACCATAGGCATAATCGAGGTTCTTTTGGAAGCTGTCGATGTAGGGCGCAACTGCCGTGTGGGCAGGATAGGCATCCACATAGGCGCGCATCAGCACGTTGTTGAACCAAGGATTGAAACCAGAGACATTATAGGTATAATGGTCTGCGACGGTCTCACCGAGTTTGGCGAAGTAACCAAAGCTGGCCGCCGACAGTGCTTTCAGATCGGCCAAATAGGTCGCATCTTTGGTGGCACGATAGAGATCGGCAGCACCCGAGAGCATTGTTCCGCTGTTGTAGGAGAGTGCATCACCCACAGCATCGCGCAGGTTGGTGTGTTTGCGATAGGTCACACCATCAACCTCTTCGTATGCCACTTTACCTCCGGTGTCGTCTCCACCCATCATATCGGCGTAGACGCCATCGGTGCGGAGCAGGTGACTCTTTTGGTAGTCATAGACAGCTTGGGCAAACTCCAAATAATAAGCCTCTTTGGTGACGGTTTTCGTTGCACGAGCACCACCCACTTTGATGTAACCGTAGGTCACCTTGTCGGTTTTGCCTTTGTAGAATTCGTGAAGCCAAACCAAGGGGCTGACCATCGGGCCATTGCTGCACGAGTGTTTGGTCACATAACCCGGACCCCACGGAATGCCGCCGTACTGTTTGCCATTCGCATCGAGTGCGCAGTCCCAACCGTCGAGAACATAGTCGGTCAGATACTCAGCTTGCTTCAAGAAATCAGCGTTTTTGGTCAGCTTATAGGCCTCGAAAAGCTCACGCACCAACCACTGCTGGTCGTCGTAAACGTTCATAATACCTGCAACTTCGGCCGTGCCTTTGGCTGCGCCACGGTTGACACCGTAGACCGTCCAAGGTTTGGTCTGCGTGTAGGAGGTCAACGTAAAGGTGCCTTTGTAGAAATCCGCATTGTCGTAGAGTTGGGCAAGCAGATCGGCATAACGTTGGAAGTGCTGATCGTAGAGGGTTGTCTCGCCCTGTGCTTTCTGAACAGTCAGCGCATTGAGGATCGAGTTAACAGCCTCAATGGAGGCGGTGTACATCCACACACTACCCTTCTCGCCCGAGCGTGCGCCGGTGTAGGGGTTGTAGTAACGTGCCATCGCCAACGTGGTACCCTCGAAATAGGCAGGCATAGCGGCATCGACAATCTCCATTGCACGCAACAGATTTTGTTCGGCAAGATTCTGCGAGACAACAGGACCCCCACGCAGGCCGGTATCGTAGTTCTCGTCTTCCGTTCCGCTGCAAGCGACTGCCAAGAGCAGTGTGCAAAGAACCGATGTGATTATTTTTTTCATAGTTTCTTATTTGTTTTAGTCCCCCTCGGGTGCCTCCTTTGCAGATGTTGTCGTTGTGGACAACGCCCCGACAAAGGAGGCACATTCGGAAGGGATTGGGTTATTTCAAATCCACACTATAGAATACCAATTTGCTTTCGTCACCGTTGTCTTCGCCCTTGAAGACGCCGATGGTCAACATCACGTTCTGTCCGTTGAACTCCGACAGATCGTAGACGAACGAAGCGTAATCGCCGGGTTTGCCAACTTCACCCTTGTCGTGGTTGAATCTCCAGCAACCGTTGTCGGCAGCAGCAGCTCTTGCAGCTGTGTGTTTAGCCGGCGTAAGGTGTTTGATCACACCCGCTTCGGTGATCGCACTCACCTTGAAGAAGGTATCGCCACCACCAAAGGTACGTGTTTTGAAGGTCAGGGAGTTGGTACCGGCAGCAATCGCGAATTTCGCATAGAAATAGGATTCCGGAACCAGTGTACTCACCGGCGTACCACCACCACGCGTTTTGATGACGAAACCTTGACCTGCGTGAGGCTCAGCGTCTTTGTTGACATACATAAATGCCCACTCGGCTGCAATGTGATTCAGACCGCGCCAAGACGAGTAACCTTTGCCGCTGTGGGCAATATCCGACGTTATATCCGAAACACCCGTGAACGACTTCTTTGTTTGTGGCATCGTCGAACGCAGCATCTGCTGGGTCATGTGCCACTTCTCGAGTCCTACCACCTCATCACCGGGCAGGTAGTTGTCGCCACCATTCTTCTCGGCAGCAAACGACATATGACGGATAACGAACTGCTCCCAATAGTCACCGACCATAGGACGGAAGGTACCGATTACCAGAACCACCTCTTTGCCGACATAGGCACTCAAATCTATATCTCTATCAACATAGCTACCGGAATTGAGCGTGCGAACATCGCCCACCATTTCGGTTTTGGGTTCGGGGACAGACAGGTCGACTACTTGAACACCCCAATAACACGGTCTTTCATCGGAAGCGCTGTGTGTACGCACCATCAAGGTCATTATCTTGTTGTCCTCGGTGATCATTTTGCTACCAAAGACAAACGAATCGAAGACCTTGAGATCAGCAGGATTGTTCTTTTTATCATCGTCTCCATTGCGGATTTGGATGGTTACACCTTCATTCTGGTTCTCCCAAGCATTACGGAAGTCGAGCGCAGACATAAAGGTCGTAGACCAGTCTAACGCACCACCACCATTACCTTTACCACCACGGTATTCGTTGGCAGACCACTTGTCGGCTTTTCTCAAATCGTCGGCCGTCAAACCGCGCAGCAGCTCCGAGCCACCCATACGCATATTGATCGTAGCCAGACCATCGACAAACGCATCGCGTTTAACCTTCTCGTGTTTGGTCGCGTAGTTGAGCAGGGTGAAGGTCACATCGTAATCGGACAACGGCAGGTTCTCTATAATATAGGTACCATCGGCGCCGGTTACAGCTGTTTGGGTTGCACTCAGGCTAACCGTCACACCCGCAAGCGGAGCACCGTTGTTGTTGGCATCGGTAACCGTACCTTTGATCTTCGCAGCCGCATATTCCATCAACGCGTTGACCGTAGCAAGACCTTCGGCCGAATATTTATGAGCCGTGACGGTGATGCTGGTGGTTTGGTAGTCCTGCTTGGTGAAGGTCACCACGTGGGTTGCCGAGGCAGGGATGTCGGTGAGCGTATAGCTTCCGTCGGCACCCGTGGTCGCCGTTGTCTCCAGATCGGACACGGTCACCGCAACGCCGGCCATCGTCGCACCACTGTCGTTCTTAACGACGCCGGTAATCTGACCGAGTTTGCCCGAACCACCACTGTCCGTCTCATCATCACTACAAGAGCCCGTCACAACAGCCACACTTCCCAGTAGGGCGGTCAATGCAAAAGCTCGCAAGAGTTTGTTTAATTTCATAGTTTAAAAGGTTAGGTGAATAGAATTATTAAATTATTTAAAAATCTCTTTCTCGTTGGGTGCCACAAGGGCATAATCTTATTTCGATTTAATTTTTGATAAATTTCGGCATAGCAGGGTTATTTTTTGGGTTAAATCAGGGTTAATTGCAAAAGAAAAACATTAATCGCAAAAAACCGATCATTTAGGGCAATTCGCACATTTCGCTACTACACAATCACTTACATCGTTTTAAGCCATTTTTTGCCGCAAAATTATTTTTTTTCGACATTCCAATAAATTTATTAAATCTAAGGTTGATTTATGAAAATAATTTAATAATGAGGGTTTTGCTGCAAGATACCCTGCCATAAAATTTCTATTATTCGAAGAAAATATTATCTTTGTGAAATGGTAAGCAACAAAAATATGGACGTGTTACTACATAATAATAGGCCAAATCGCCCAAAAATGGCCGTTGGTGCACCCGCAACGAATCGTGGTGCTTGGGTTCACATCTGGTCAAAATCCTTCTATTTGCTACTGCTCTTGATCGCGCTGCTACCGGCACAAATTGCCGCAGCGCAAGGGTTGAAATTCCGCAGCAGCGAGCTACCCATTGACCAGAGAACCTCGTACAGCGTCTTCGCCGACGATGCTCCGACCTTCACCAAAAGCTTCGATATTGAATTCGATATTGCACTCTACCAAAAGACGGAAATCGGCTATATACTGCGTGTCAAGAACGAAAAAAGTAATATAATTTACAACCTATTTTACGACGCACAGGGCGACAAACTCACCTTTAAACTCAATGAGGAGGGCAAAAACTGCTTAATATCAGCGGAAATGGCGCGGGATGAGCTGCTCAATCAGACGTGGTTTAAACTCAAAATCGCGTTCGACCTGCAAAAGGATTTGATCCGACTGACCATCGGCGATCAAACGCTGAGTGCCGAACAAGTCGGGCTGCCCGACAAGTACAATCCACGCATTATCTTCGGCAAGAGCGACCACATCATCGACGTGCCGACCTTTGCGATTCGTAATTTGGTCGTGGGCGACAAGACCAAGCAGCGCTTTCCACTGCGCGAGAGCACGGGCAGCGTGGTGCACGACGAGGGCGACCACGCAACGGGAACCGTGGTCAACCCCGAATGGTTGATTAACGACGCCTACCACTGGCGTTTTATGACCTCGTGCAGCTCAAAAACTGTCGCCGGGACAACCTACAACCCCCAAAAAAAGGAGATTTACTACTACAACGCCAATGCGATTTCGGTCTTTGACGTCCGCACCGAGATCACCACAACCCACCAATTTGCACAGAAATGCCCCGTGCATCTGGCGTTGGGCACCAACTTCATCGACGCTGCGCAAAACAAACTCTACGCCTACGAGGTCTACTTCGACACACCGCCACACACACAGACCACGATGGCAAGTCTCTGTCTGACAAACTACAACTGGACGGCCGAAAGCGACGATCAGCTACCGACACAACTCCACCACCACGGCGCCTATTTCGACCCGGCGCAAAACCGCTACACCATCTTCGGCGGATTCGGTAATATGCACTTCAGCAAGGATTTCCACACCTATGATCTGGCCAACAAAACGTGGCAGACGCGCGACAGTTTGGTCGGCGATCCCCTGTTTCCGCGCTATTTCTCGTCGGTGGGATACCTCAAAAAGAACAACTCGATCTACATCTTCGGCGGAATGGGTAATGAGTCGGGTGAACAGGTGGTGGGACGACGCTACTTCTACGACCTCCACAAAGTGGATTTGAATACCAATCGGATCACCAAACTTTGGGAGCTGGCGTGGAACAAAGACAATCAGGTACCTGTGCGCGGTATGGTGGTGCTCGATGACGACTATTTCTATACATTGTGCTACCCCGAGAGCATCTCGAACTCCTTTCTGAGGCTCTACCGCTTCTCGATCAAAGATGGTAGTTACGAGATTCTTGGCGACTCGATTCCGATCCACTCCGACAAGATTACCACCAACGCCAACCTCTATTACGACGACCAACTCAACAACCTCTATGCGACCGTTCAGGAGTTCGACGACGACATTGTCTCGAATCTGAAGGTCTATTCGCTGGCCTTTCCGCCCATCACGGCCGAACAACTGGCCAATTGGTCGACACAGCGCAACCACAAAACGCTGATCACGCTGCTCTCGTTGCTGGTTGTGTGCATCGTCGCCGGCAGTTACGCGGTGGTGCGTCGTCGCAAGTCGACCGCCACGAAAGCCGCAGCAAAGGCATTAGAGGTTGATTTGGTGCCCGAAATGGCATCGGGGGGGGGTCTGGACGTCCGTGCAAATTCGATCTATCTCTTTGGTGATTTTGCGGCCTACGACCGACACAAAAAAGAGATCACCTATATGTTCAGCGCACGGCAAAAGCAGGTGCTCTGCTTGGTTTTGCAACACAGCGACACCGAGGAGGGCATCACCTCGCAGCGGCTGAGTAGCTTGCTGTGGCCGGACAAAGCCGAGGACAAGGTGAAAAACTCGCGCGGCGTGGCGATCAACCACCTGCGCAAAACACTGGGCGAACTCGACGGCGTGGAGTTGGTCTACAACAAAGGGTGCTTCAAGATCACCCAAAGCGCGGCATTCTACTGCGATTACAGTCGCTGTATGGAGTGCCTAACAGCCACCCCATCGGAGTCCGTACGCGAAGAGCTGATTCAGATTGTGGGTCGCGGCAAATTTTTGAAGGGTGCCGATCTGCCGCTTTTTGATTCGTTCAAAGACGCCACCGAACGCACCTTAGAGCCAGCTTTGCAGTTGGAAATGGAGCGCAGTTTTGAGGCGGAGGATTATCAGGCCGCGATTGATTTGGCCGAGAGCATCTTCAACATTGATCCGCTCAACGACAACGCCCTGTCGTTCCAAATACGCGCCTTGCAGCGCCTGAAAATGGACGAGGAGGCGCGGATTCGCTACCAAGCATTTGTGGCCGAATACAAAAAGGCCTTCGGGCAGGAGTATCCGCAGCCGTTCAAGGCGTTCTAAAAAGCATTAGAGCCGTCGGCAGCAATTAAGATGCGGTTTTTGTCCCGGTTTTATCCCGGGTTTTGCCCTACAAATCCGATTTTAACGGTTTGAGAGCCAATCCAAGACCGCCTTTTTCCAATCGTCGTGGTATTTGAAGGTTGACCGCATACCCCAGCCGTGGTCACCCGAGGGGTAGATGTGCAGCGAGGATTCGATGTGATGCTGCTTGAGCGCTTGGTAGAACAAGGCACTATTGACAGCCGGCACAACGGTGTCGTCGTCGCAATGGAAAAGCAGGGTCGGAGGGGTGGCGGCATCCACGTGTTTCTCCAACGAAAACGCCTGAACGGCCGGCGTTGTCACCTTATCACGACCGACAAGGTTGGCGAAAGTTCCTTGGTGGCGAACCCCCTCATCAGCCGAAATAACCGGATAGAACAGGATCATAAAACCGGGTTTGAGCGCGGAGAGAGTCCCCACACTACCAGCCAGATAGCCACCGGCCGATGTGCCAGCAACGCCGATTTTAGCCGGATCGAGGTGCAGTTCGGCCGCCATCGAGCGCATCACGCGCAACGCCTCGTCGGCATCGTTACGCGGAACCTCGGCGTGGCCATTGGGAAGGCGATACTTCACCACAGCCGCCGTAATGCCGTTCTCTGCAAACCATTGCGCGGCCTTGTGTCCGTTGGCCATCGACAGATTGGCATAACCGCCACCCGGAAAATAGATCACGCCTTGTCCCGTGGCGTTGTCACCAGCCTCGTAAATCCACATTTCGGCTTGCTGCGTGTTGGTCCACGTGCCGGGTTTTACCTCGACCTCCGCCCCCGAAAGTCCGTTAGACGATGGTGCCGTGGCGTTGTTCCACAGCACAATATGGCGATCCTGCGCGCTGGTTGACACGCAAAGCAGCGTGGCAACCCATAAAAATAGGCATTTTTTCATCTTCGAGAAACGGTTACTTAGACAAACTTACAAAAAATTTGGGGATGTTGTCACTCCGCAGTGCGTATTTATGCGGAAAAAAGAACCGCGTTGCAGCTTCCTGCAACGCGGTTCACAAAGACAACAGCGCCTTGTAACGCGCCCTATTTGAGTTGCATTTCGTCGATCAAGTAGCCGGCATCGGCATATTTTTCGATCACCCACATCACATAACGAATATCGACGCAGACAGTTTTTGAAAGTTCGGGATGAAAATAGATGTCGTTGGACATAGATTCGCGGTTGCCGTCGAAGGCCAACCCGATCAAATCACCCTTGGCATTCATCACCGGACTTCCCGAATTGCCACCCGTGATATCGTTGTTGGTGATGAAATTGACGTACATATTCCCCTTTTCGCCCCAGCGTCCCCAATCTTTGGCCGCAAGCAACGAGCGCATCCGTTCATCAACCCGGAAGTTGTAGTCGTCGGGGTTGTATTTTTCGAGATAGCCGTCGGTGGTCGAACGGTAGTCGTAGAAGACGCCGTCACTGGGATGAATCGCGCCCACAGTACCGTAGGTGAGGCGCATCGTGGAGTTGGCGTTGGGGTATTGCACCACCCCCGAAGCCTCGCGGAAATCGTAGAGTGCTTGCGCATAGAGCGCCTCCAGCTTATCCATATTGCGGATGCCGGCCTTGCGCTCAGCCTTGGGGACTGCGCCTTTGAAGGCCAACACGCGCACCGACTCGGTCAGCGCCACCAACGGATCTTTGCGGATGTCGGCGACCGCGCGTTTCTCTGAGAAAAATTGCGCGAACCTCTCGGCATCGCTGCAACACGAAGCATCGAAGGCTGCACGTGCCATTCGATCGGCATCTCCGTCGAATTGATCGTACATTGCATTGAGCGTCTTACCCCACATCACACGCGGCACATTGGCCGTGAAGTTGACCATCATCTTGGCTAAAATATCGCGATCGGTCGCTTTGTCGTAATTTTTACGAAGACGGCTGACGTTTGCCGAAATGTTGCGAGCATCGGGCGACTTGACATCGAAGGAGTCGATCTTCTGCCGATCGAGCTTGGCCAAGTAGGAGGCCACGCGGTTGCCCATCAACAGGGCTTGGCTGGTTCCCAACCACGCCTCTTGGAAATAGGTCAAGCTGCGCAGTGCCTCACGGTGGGCGTCGCAGCCGCATTTGAAGTTGCCCAACAGATCGCCGTAGAAGGCTTTGCGCGCCGAGTCGGCCTCGATCCACTGCTTCAAACGCGCCTCCTCTTGGGCACGAATGCCAACCACATCGTAACGACGCAGGCATTTGGTCTCCCATTTGGCAAAATCAGCGAAGTTGCTGAGGTTGAAGTAGGCATCGGAATAGGCCATTCGCACCTCGGGGCTTTGCGTCATATGGCGCTTGAGGATGTCCATACGATCGTGGCGAACAGAGACCACAATCGGGTTTTTGACCTTCTGCTTCTCCTCAATTTCGAAGGAGGACATATAGCGGTGGGTGCGTCCCGGGAATCCGATGATCATCGCAAAATCGGTATCGTGAACCCCTTGGGTGGCAATCGGAAGCACCTTGCGCGGCCGGAGAGGCACATTGGCGGTCGAGTAGGCCGCCGGACGTCCCTGCTTGTCGGCATAGACACGATAGAGCGTAAAATCGCCTTTGTGCTGCGGCCAGCTCCAGTTGTCCTCATCACCACCGAAAGCACCGATAGCAACGGGTGGAGTGCCGGCCAAACGCACATCGGTGTAGACCTCCAAGTAGAACATCAGGAACATCTCACCGCCCCACATCGACGCACACGACACGGTGTAGGGGGTTTTGGCCTGATAGCGTTTTTCGAGGTCGCCATAGACCCTGCGCATCGCCATCGGTCCCCATTTGCCGGCCGCCTTCATCTCGGCCTTCAGGGCATTCGCCTCGTCGGTGATGTCGATCACGCGGCGCACAAAAGAGACCGTCTTGCCCACAACGGGGATTTCGTCCGTGCGATTTTTTGCCCAGAAACCCGTTTCGAGGTAGTTGTGTTCGGGGGTGCTCAGGGCGCAAATATCACCAAAAGCAACGTGGTGGTTGGTAATCATCAACCCCTCGTTGGAGATCATACTACCGGTACCCGATCCGCCGTCGACAGCCACGACCGCGTCGTACAAGGCCGGTGAATCTTCGTTAAAAATCTCTTTATCTTTGAGTTTCAGCCCCTCGGCTCGCATTTGGGGATAGATCGACGCAATGCGATGGATCAACCACATTCCCTCGTCGGCCGAAGCACCCTGCCACAGCGCCAACAGCAGCGCTACACAGGCAATTGTTTTTTTCATAAGCTCATCGTAGTTCTAAAAAGGAGAGGACACGCGCCCTCTCCTTTGAAATTATTTTACCGCAGGTACCTCGTCGAGCGTCTTGCCTTCGTGACGGAACGCCAATTTCGGATCGGAATCCTTGAAGGTGCCATCAGCCATTCGCAATGTCCACTTCTCGGCATTGAAAATCTCTTTCCACAACCGTGCATCGTCCCACATACTCTTCACATAGGTGATTTGCAGCGTCGGAACCAGTTCATTGAGCACGAATTCGGCCGAAACAATACCATCGGAACAAGAGAGGAAGCTCTTGAAATAGGGGAAAGCGGCGCGGATCGGCATCTTCTCGATGCCCGGATAGGCCATTTGGTAGACAGCTTTGGGGAAGGCGACATCATCACCCCACTTTTTTTGATTCTCGGTGAATTTACCGCCCATTTTGGCCACAGAGGTAAACATCAGCTCGACAAACTCCTCGCGCGAGATAGTCCCTTCGGACGCGTACTCCTTGAGCACAAAGTGCAGCGGAATGATCTTATCGGCATCTTTAGCCGGCATAACAAGCTCCTTGGCGTCGATAACCTCTTCGAGTTGCGCCTCGGTGATGCCAGCAGCCGGATCGACATAGAGCAACACCTTGACCGGGCACGCAAATTCAGAGACAAAACCGTAGACACCCTCCACTTTTTGGAGAATCATACCGAAATAGACCATATCCATTCGGTCGTGAAGTCCCTCAACGCCCAAATGAATCACATCCAAAAGAGGAGTCGTCGCTTCGGGGGTGTGGTATTTGCGCATCGTAGGCGTGAAAATAGCCTCTTGGATCTTCAATGTGTCGGTCTTGGTCGGATCGAAACGGATCTCGGCAGCATAGCGCTTAACATAGGTTTTGACACCATAGACACCCGGCACATTTTGCATTTTGGCCGAGAAAGCCTTGGACGAGCCGAAGCATTTGATTGTTTTGAGTCCCTCCATTTCGAAGGTCTCCATCTGCTCAACCTGCTCGTAATCACCCCACTGCTCGTCGATGGTCGGAAGTTCCCATTTGCTACCAGCCCAAAGCGCCACAAAGAAGAGCGCCACGGCCAACAGAGCCGGCAACCAACGCAACCCCTTGCAGCGGTTGACCTTCAGCGCACCGGTGGCACACGAAGAGATGCAAGTCCCGCACATTGTGCAATCCACGTGTTTGACCTTGCTGAAATCACCAATCGGAATGTTGTAAGGACATCTCTTTTCGCACAAACCGCAATGGTTGCAAGCCTCCTCGTCGCGCGTAATGGCCAACAGCGGAAAGACACAGCTGCGCATCTTCACGATCTCAACAATGTAGCAAATTGCGCACGTCGCGGCGATCACCCACATCCAAGCACCTTCGATTCCGAAATGGCTCAAAGCCCAGCAGATGACAACGGCCGGCAGGAAGATCATCGTAAATTTGAAGATGTTGCTCACGGCGCCCAGCGGACAGATGTAGCGACACCAGAACATCTTGACAACCACGCTACCCAAGAAGAGCAGGGCGATGCTCGACAAAGCCATCCACATCACAATCTCGCCCTTGAAGCCGGTAGCTATGGCGTAGTAGGGGTCCAGACGCTTGCAGAACAACTCACTCGAGGTAAAAGTGAAGTAGAGAATCGTGAAGAGCAACACGTATTTGACCACACGCAGGATCTTGTCGACCACGCTGCCCGACGGAATTTCGACTTGGAGATGCAACTTTTTGCCCCCCTTGCCCAACCATTCGCCCACGGTACCCAGCGGACAGAGATAGCCGCAAAACAGTTTACTGAAGAGGATCACGCCCACAGCAAGCACCAATCCCATCATAATTTGGAGCATCGACATCGAGCAAGCCAGTGAGTTGCGAACCAAGTAGGTACCGAAAGCCTGCAATCCGCCAAAGGGACAATAGGCCTCGATATCGACAGGTTTGTCACTGAACTTCGCCCAGAGAATTGTGCCGACAATGGCCGCCAAGACGCCCCATTGCAACACGTGTTTCAAATAATTAGGTTGTTTTTTCATCTATTGTTTGTTTGTATGTTTGTTATTTTTTGTCTTTGACACAACGAACCGAGACCCCAGCAAAATCGGAGTTGTCTGCAATCATTAAACGATCTTTCAATACAAGATACATAAAGCATTTGTGTTTGCTGGTGATGGCTTTGGTATCGGCTTTCACGCTGAAAGAAGCAAATTCGGAGCTCATAATGGTACCTTGTGTTATCTCCGCCGTTGCACTGGTTGCAGGCGACCACTTAGCCACTAAAGCACTGGTGTTTTTCATCATCGTGCCTGTGTATACACAGTTGAAACCAAGTGTATTAAGCGCTGCGATAGACGCTCCTTTGCCTTCAGCATCCGGATAGGCGTCTGCCAGCGAATTGAGATCGGCCAACGTCGGCAGGTGCCACCCTTCGGGACAGATACCGCGAATACCGCTGTTGGAGGCATTGATGGTCGATTCGGAGATCTCCAAACCCGAAGCAGTACTGAAATCATACAGCAAACCATTCGTTTCAATCAGTTTCGGATCACTGGAGCCTTCGGCAACAAACGGCTTCTTGGGATCGGCCGGTGTTGCGTCCTCCTTAAGCACGATGGGATACCAAATGCCCGCAGCCGAAGTCGGATCGAGTGACGGGGTTTTACCTGCCGGAATATAACGCAAGTTCTCAGCCATCCACACGTTGCCATCTTTGGTCACGACAATTTTGTACTTCACACCACCATATTCGATCGTATTGTCCACCGGCGGATTCTGTCCATCGGGAAGCAACTCATCGCCGTCAATCCAACCGTCGATCGGCCCACCAAGCGAGAGGATGATATCTTTGGGCAGCACGCGAACCGTCAGCGGATATTGTTTGCCGGACTCCAACACAGATTCATTAAATCCCTGTGTGCGAGTACCTTCGGCGGTGGTGACTGCAATTTTCACAGCAGCCGATTGCGGAACAATCAGCGCCATATATTTCACATTCGGCGTAATTTCACGCGCCGTGATGCCCAGCAGCGCTCCACCTGCTTTGGCCGAAATCGTATTCTCGGTCAGGTTGATGGCGGCTGTGCCGATGGTGTTGGTCACCACGATTTTCTCCACCGCGAAAGCTGTTTCGTTGGTGATGTTGATGATCAAACGCACCATTTTGTGTTTGAAGGTCATCGGCGTGGCGTGAATCGAGGGCAAAACGTTCGTTTTCAAAGCCGACATAAAGTTGGAGGCTTCGTAGCCAGCACCATTTTGGTCTGCTGCCACCGTAAATTCGGTGGGCGCCGTCGTATGGTAGGGGTAGTAGGCAAAGAGAGAGGATTTTTCGTTGATATCCTCATACCACAACAAGTTGTCTTCGGCAACAAATTTGTTGTCGGCACCGAAAACAAATTTTTTATTGTCGGCATAGCTCGCCTTCGAAGTGGTGATTGTCACGCCGATCGCATCGCCTTGGACAAAATCCGTTTCGGTGGCTCGCGTGATGGTTGGGTCGATTGCTACGCGCATCTCACCCGGAAGCGTCGTCCCGACATCTTTGGAGCACGCGGCAAAACCAATCGCCGCAATTGCCATAGTCACAAAAAGTTTTCTCATATTCATCTGGATTTATGAAATTTATTGTCTTCTAAAAGTTGTATCCGAAAGCAAGTGTCGCCAAACCCCGATCCGCTTTGGGAATGTATTGCAGGTCGAAACCGTGCTCGTAGTGACCCGAAAGATCAATGTAGAACTTCTTGATGTTGCAGCGCACACCCAAATCGACACCAAGGCGATCGGCCGTCAGGTATTCATTGCTCCAATTATAAAATTCGGTCAATTGGGGTGAATAGTCGCCCGTAGAGATCTCGGGCACAAGTTTCACATTGTTTTCGGAAAATCCGCCCGACCGATAACTCAAACCAGTGGTCAGCTCGAAGCGACCGATGTGCCAAATGCCGAGGGCAAAGAGTTCGCCGTAACGCAATTTTTGCCCCTTGACGTAGGGATACATTAGCGTCGATTCGCGGTTGAGAAGCGCATAATGTGCTCCGGCACGGAAATCAAGCCAATCGGAGGCTATTTCGTATTCACCGCTCAGGTCGATACTTTTGCGGCCAAAAATCGGCGTTGAACCGTAGATGTGGAGCAGGGTGATGCCGTTGACTGTCTCCTTGCCCACCAGATTCTCGCGCGTCATTTGCTCCTGCCAATCAAGCGCCACGCGGATGAAGTGGTGGTAGGTGTCGCTCGGCAGGGAGAGCGTGGCGTGGGAGGTGATTTGCGAGGTTTTGAAGGTGTGCCATTGGACATCTTTTTCACCCGTATCACCCGTGCGGTGGCGGTAGGTAACATCGGCATAGAGTGGCCCATATTGCGCCTGCAACGAGACTCCGTGGGTGATCTCCTTGATCGGGAAACCGATAAGTCCCGACTCACTGAGGTGGATCGTATTGCCGTCCCACAACTCCGAAGAGCCATAGAAAAGCCCCTTGTCGAAGAACGCATAGTAAGAGGTGCCCAGCATACCGATCTGCTCGGCCTCAATTTTTTCGCTATTCTTGCCGAAAACATAGGAGCCGCCCACCGCCCATCGTCCTCGATGGTAGAGGATGCTCGGAGCCACTTCGAAATCGAGCATCGTGTTTTTGTGGCGTAGGTCTTTGCGCTTGGCGTAGTTTTGCGCTTCGAAGTCGAAACGCAGACCACCCGTCCAGCATTGGCCGAGCACCGCCGCGACACCGCCCGTGAGCGAATAGGTCTCGCGCACCTTGCGTCCCGGGGTGAACTCCAAAATGTCGACCGGGTAGAAGTTCGGACGCGAGAACATCGAACCACACATATCGAGTCCGTCGAAATAGTCGTAAGCAAATTGGCCGAAGAACGAGATCTTCTTGAAGTGGCGAATCGACTCGGTGCGCGCACCGGCATTCCAGCTGTTGTCGGAGACCGACTTGTCGGCAAAACCTCCGTTCTCCTTGGTCGCGTAGACCTCGGCAAAGGAGCGGCTCACCGAGTCCTGACGCACACCGGCGGCGTTCAACCCACTGTTCCACGCATTGCGACGCTCGAGGTAGTCAAATCGTTGCTGGGCGGTGAGACTCGACACCCACATCAACATTCCTATCAGTAAAATCCGTTTCATAGGCTACTCGTGAAGTGATTGTGTCGCACGCTCTTGGAAATCGTTCGACGAGTTATTGGTATCGGTGTACATTTCGAATCCGGCAGCCGCCGAGGCTCCTTCGTTGGGTAGGCGATGCAGCGTGTGACCCTTTTTGGATTCACTGAAGACCACAAAGCCGGCATCAATGATCGGTTGCAATCGCTTCACCGGATCGGAGGCTTTGGTAAAGACCTCAACACCGTCGATGATCCACGCTTGGGGGACAAGGACGCATTTATCACTGCTGGCTCCGGGTTTTTGCACCACATTGCTCGGCACCTTCACAAATTCATCAATCGTCGTTCCGATCGGACGGAAAATAACGGTCGCCGGAGAGCTTGTTGAGAAGCCATAACCGGTGCCCTTGCCCAACTTGATCACCACCCGAAGATGGTGCGACTGCTGGATCTGATCGCCCGGGGTCGGGTGGTAGCTCACCAAGGGGTAGTGCTCCTCGTCGTAGCAGACAAAGTAATCCGGCTTGTTGAGATTCACCGAGAGGGGGTATTGCGCCTCGTGGTTGATCGCACCATTGATCGCGATCACCGCATCCTCGCCCGACTCCACCGGGAAATCGGTACCGCCACCGCCAAACTGCCAAAGACCGTCGAGAATCGGGACAAAGGGCGGAAAAATGGTTTCACCAGTCACAGGGTCTTTGGTAACCCATTTATTCTCAGCACCAGAGGAGTTGTAGGGGTCGGCAAAACCGAAACACAGGCCATCGAGGTAGATCGTGCGCGGACTATTGTTGTGAAGTATCACGTATTTGTCCATCATATATTCGCCCTGCTCGGGAGCCTTGGAGCAGCCGCCGCAATAGATCTCCTTGATAATCAGCGATCCCGGCTTGGAATATTGGAGGTTGATCGGCATCTTGCGATCGGCACCGATTACCTGCACCCGATCGGCCATACCGTTGAACATCGTCTCTTCGGTGGCGATGTCGGAGATGGCCACGCGGTAGATGCCGTTGGCCACACGGAACGTAACAAGACCGAGGTTGTCGGTTTGCGCCGTATATCGGTTTCCGAAGTTGACATCTTGGAGCAACACCGTCACGCCGGCTCTCAAATATTGGGTATAGTTTTCGGGGTAGACGGCCTGCACGGTTAATTGCTGGAGGTCATCGGCATAGGGATCGTCGGGGAATGAGGTACACGCGACGAAGGCGATGCCGGCTATGATAGATAGGATCTTTTTCATCGTTTTAGAATTTTAAACGCAACGTTAAACCATAGTAGAAGTTGGGGGTGAAGATCACTTTTACACCCGTTGCATAGGACGACATCGCACGGCGCGAATTGGTGAAGTTATTGGCATAGAACGAAATGGACACGTGGTCACCAATCTCTTTGGTCACACTCAAGTTGGCAGAAAAATAGGGATCGTAACCGTCTTGTTTGTATTGGTAGGCGTTGCCCGATTGAAGAATCAAGCTGGAAAAATCGGGATTGGCCGCCTCGGTGTCGGTAAACGGATGTCGCGTGCCATCGAGATCAATGTAGGCGTGCGGATAGATCGCCGTGAAGCTATTGCCGTCGTAGATGCTACCGCCAGTCGGGGTCTTGGAGCCGTCGTTGCTCACGTTGAAGGCGTACTCCTTGCCGTGGTAGAGCGAAAGATTCTGCGACCGCTTGATCAGCGAGGCCTCCATACGCAACGAAATAATCATACGAATCGACGGAATGTGGGTGGTGGCCGTTAAGTTGACATCCAAAGCGTGCGTTTCGCGGCCATTGTAGGTCGTCGTGGCATTACCACCGTTGTCGGCATAGATGCCCACATAGGGGTAGGGTTCGCCATTGAGGGTTCCCAACGGATTGTACCACGCCTCGCCTTCGTTGATGTATTTGGTGTAGGCATAAGCGCCATCCAGACGCAGCTGCGTACGAATTGGGTTGATCTTGGGAAAGTCGATGACAAACTCCAAACCCATACGATTTACCGGTGAACCATTGCTTTGATAGAGGTTTTTGACAAAGACCCGTTTCTCCTTGGCCGACATCATCACCCAACCAGACTCCATATTGTCGGCATCGCGCACAAAAACTTCACCCGACTGATTATCCACCTTGAAAAGCGGATTTTTCGGGAAGGTGTATTTTTCGCCGTCAGGCAGCGTTTTGGGTGCCGAACTCATTTTATAGGTATAGGGGTCGTACTCATTGGTGATCTCGTAGGGATATTTGGTTTTGTTGAAGTAACCGACCAAAGAGACCTGCGTTGCCCCAATGCGGAAGTCGACACCGATCTCGGCATTGCGGTTGCGCTGCCAACGCAAATCGGGATTGTAGAGCGAACTATATGGTTGTGTGTTAAACACATAGGTGCTTTGGCCACCGTATGAAGCACTATAAACACGGGTATCACGGTATTGCGGATTGGGGTAGAGGATGCTGAACGAAGGGAGTTTCTCGGTCAGACCCCAGCCGCCTCGCAGGGTCAAATAGTCCGCTATGCGGTATTTGAAGTTCAATCGCGGCGAGAAATTCGTCGTTTTCTTGTACATCGAGCCTTCGATAAACGTCTTCTCCATACGCAAGCCAGCCATCAGCTGCAACGAAGTTGAGCCGAGCGGCACGGTCAGCGACTCTTCGAGGTAGCCGGCCAAGTTGTGCATATAGGGAATATCGGTATAGGGCCGTGGGCGGTAGCCGTTGGGAGCCAATTTGGGGTCGGCATAGTACTCGCCTTGCCCGACATTGCCGTTGGCCGTCCACGAAACACCGATCTTGGCGTTGCTGTGAATGTCGCCCCAGCTGCGGATCCACGAGGCTTTGAGGTTGGCCGCATAATCCAACTCCTTCGAGTCGATGTATTGTGTGGTAAAATAGGTGAACGGCAGCATCTCGGCCAAGAAATAACCACCCTCTTGCGCGTGTACGGCCGGCATCTGCGACGCGTTGGAGTTGTAGGTGTGCACCTTCACCAAGTTGTCTTCGTAGTTGATCGACGCACTGACATCGACGTTGGTGATCCAACTCTTGTTGAGCTGCCACTTCAACGAGGTGTTGACACGCACGGCATTGTCGTGGTCTTTTTCGAATTCGCCCACGAAGGCGTCGGGATCGTCCTTGGTGTTCATACCGCCGATATTGCCGGTTACACCTATATTAAAACGAAACGCCTCGGCAAATGTGTTTTGGTAGTTGAGCGAAATTCCTGTACGGGTATAGGAGGTATAGGGCGACGTGGGGTTTTTGGTCGCATTGGTGTACTCGACACTACTGTTGAGCACGCCGCGCTTTTTTCCCAAATCGAAACCCTTGGAGATCGAGGCTTGCTTGGTACGGGGGTTGGTGGTCAGCGTCAGCGTGTAGGGCGTTTTGCCTTTGCGCGTGGAGACCTTCACCATACCGGTCGAGATGTCGCCATACTCGGCCGACGGAACACCCGTCACCACCTCCACCGATTCGACGTTGGTCGAAGCCACATTGCGGGTACTGGCACCCGACATCCCCGACATCGACGCGTTGGTCGAAAGACGCACTCCATCCACCTCGACGGCCGTACCGAACGAGGCGTTGCCCGCAGCTTGACCGCCGTCACGCAACGAAAAGACGTTGTCTTGCATCAAATCGGGGTTGACCGTCTTGCCGCCCGGCAACAGGGCCGAAATATCGGAGGCGTTGACCATTTGCAGGTGGTCGATAGCCGCCCCACCAATCTGCCGCGAAGTGGACATCGCATTGGTCGCCTCCTTGGCGGTGACAACAACGCTTTCGAGGGTCAGGTTGTCCTCGGGTGCATAAAGCTTTATAAAATGCTGCGCAGGCATTGTGGCCGAGACCTCAACTTCGGTTACGGTGGTCACATAACCCAAACAGGAGACGGCAAAATCGGTTTTCCCGGCAGGGACATTTTTGATGATGAACTTACCGGCGGCATCGGCCACAGCCCATAAACCATCCTTCGGTAATTCGATAACCGCTTGACCTATTGGTTTTTCGGTACCTTTCAGTAGGACGACACCCGACACGTCGTAGCGTTGTGCCACAAGAAGTGAGGGGGTGACCAATAATAAAAATGCGAGTAGTAGTCTCTTCATATCGCTAACCTTGATGCGTAAATATACAAAAAAAAGGCTACGATCCGCTGTTTTGATGAACTTTTTGATGCATTTCTTGCAAATCGGTAAAAATCACGAGGGCACGGAGGCGCTGAGTGTCTGCTGTATCACAAGTTTTTGAGTCGCGAAAAATGAAAATTTGAGCGCAAAAC
>JAVVYP010000011.1:0-52974 GCA_036651015.1 Alistipes sp. | reverse complement strand
GACATAAACGTTGATCACTTTCTGGCAAAGCCCCTCCCGAGGGAGGGGTTTGGGGGGGGGTATAAAAAGAAAAAGGTCACAAGTCTTGCGACTTGGACCTTCTTTTTGGCGGGGAACCACCCCCTCCAAAATTGAGGTTTAATCGGAGGCATTCGACTTCAAAAACGAGTCCGTTTCCCAAGTCTTAGCAACGGATGTCCGTTACAACCTGCCGATTTCCTCTACCAACCTAAAACTACTAACCTAAATGAACCTTAAAACTTCTCTGCAAAGATAAGCGGCATTTTTGAATTATGCAAATATTTTATGAATATATTAAATATATTTAACAATTTCGTAACATTGATTGGGAGGGTTTGTTGGTAAACCCCACGGACAAAATAGGTATATAACATTGATTATAAGTTTAGTAGCTGCAAAATGCAACCACGCGAGATTCGGCGAAAAACACCTCGGTTATTTTCACGAAAAAAGGGTGTGTTACGAGAAAAGAGGTATGTTGGCCGAAACCAAGAGGCTGTTTTAAATTTATGACGCTCGCTTTTTTCGGCTTTTTCCGCCGCAGCTTCCGCCCTGTAAATACTAAAAAACGGATTGTTAGCACAAAAACCGAAATAAAAACAGCGCTAAAATAACTTTGGTAGCAAATTCAAACAGCTTCTAACAAATAAATAGCTATATTTGAAACTGTTTAAGAAACAAATAAGGATCGTATGTTAATTTCGGTAATTATTACCATTTATAATGGCGAAGAGTTCCTTCGGGAGTGCCTCGACAGCGTACTGGCTCAGACAATGCCCGATTTCGAGGTGCTGTGCATCGACGACGGAAGCACCGATTCAACCCTTGCGATTTGCAAAGAATATGCGGCACAAGATGCACGCATACGCGTTATCCCGGAACCCCACGGGGGGCTGTGCGCGGCACGCAACATCGGATTGGATCACGCACAAGGCGATTTCATCGTCTTTGTCGATGCCGACGATTGGATTGATTCGACCCACCTGCAACGCTTCGTCGAAAACACCAACGGCCCGGAGTGCATTGTCTTCACGGGTATCGTGCGCCACGAGATCAAAGGGGGAGATTCCAAGTACGCGTTCACACCCCAAGAGCGCCACGCAGATCGCTGCATCGAGGCCATCAACACCTTGCGACGCGAAAACGGGATGGGCTGGATGGTCACCAAAATATTCTCGCGCAAGCTCATTGAGCGCCACGCCCTTCGCTTTTTGGTGGGTGCAATTTACCGCGAAGATGAACTTTTCACGGTCGAATATTGCCAACACATCACCTCCATTCGCATCATCGACGGCATCACCTACCACTACCGCCAACTGATCACGGGACTCACCAAAAAACGAAAATCGGCCAAAGAGATCATTGATATGGCCACGGCGCTGCACGACAGATATTTGAAACTCAGCAACGCACCCGAAAACCGTTATTTATCAGCTCGCATTCGGCTCTCGCAAGCGTGTGAAGCCCTGCGAGCTGTCACCGACAAAGAGAGTTTGGTGCTGGCCTACGCCAACGCAATGTTGACTTGGGAGGAGTATAAACGGGAACAAAACAGCATCTATATGACAGATCATCGCGACCGCAAAATCGCCACCAGATCAAAATTGGTCTTCGGTTTGGCAAGCTCTTCGCCTTGGCTCCTGCACCGCTTGGTAAAAAGTATAAATATATAAAATATCGCGCTTACGCTATGGAACAATACGATTATTTGGTGGTCGGAGCCGGCCTCTACGGCGCTGTGTTTGCCCATCGAGCCGCCCAACAAGGCAAACGCGTGCTGGTCATCGACCGTCGTCCGCACCTTGGGGGAAATGTCTATTGCCGCAACGTGGAGGGGATCAACGTGCATCAATATGGTGCTCACATCTTCCACACGTCTAATAAGGCGGTATGGGACTTCGCCACACGTTTTGTCACCTTCAACCGCTTCACCAACTCGCCGCTGGCCTGCTACCAAGGCAAGTACTACAACCTGCCGTTCAATATGAATACCTTCTACGCAATGTGGGGTGTAAAAACGCCGGCCGAGGCTGCTGCAAAAATCGAAGAACAGCGTCAGAGTGTCGGCAATCAAACTCCGCAAAACCTTGAAGAACAAGCCATACGGCTGGTGGGTCGGGATCTCTACGAACGACTCATCAAAGGCTATACCGAGAAGCAGTGGGGTCGCGATGCAGCAACCCTTCCGCCCTTCATCATCAAGCGGATACCTGTGCGGCTGACCTTCGACAACAACTATTTCAACGACCCCTATCAAGGCATTCCGATCGGCGGCTACAACAAACTGATCGACGGACTGTTGGAGGGAATTGAGACCCGTTGTGGCGTCGATTTTTTCGATGACCGCGCACATTGGGAGCAACTCTGCCACAAAATTGTCTTCACCGGACGCATCGACGAGTACTACGACTACCGAGAGGGTGAACTCGAATACCGCAGTTTACGATTCGAGACCGAAGTGCTTGATATGCCTAACTATCAGGGTGTTGCCGTCATCAACTACACAGAACGCGACGTCCCCTACACGCGCATCATCGAACACAAACATTTCGAATTCGGCACACAGCCCAAAACAGTCGTAACGCGCGAATACCCAGCTACTTACGACCAATCGAGAGATCCCTATTATCCGATCAACGACGAGCGGAACACAGCTTTGTATCAGCAATACAAGCAGATAGCCGAACGCGATCCGAAAGTTCAATTTGGCGGTCGATTGGGTGAATACCGCTACTACGATATGGATCAAGTGATTGAAAGTGCCCTAAATGCCAAAATAGATGAGTAAAACGACGATTTTGGTCTGTGCCCACAAAAAAGACGCCTGTCTGACCAACGCACCCTATCTGCCAATCCAAGTGGGCAAAACCCTCTCCAAAGTCGATTTGGGATTTCAGGGCGACGATACGGGGGATCACATCAGCGCCAAAAATCGCAATTACTGCGAACTGACAGCCCACTATTGGGCGTGGAAAAATCTCGGTGAAGCGGACTACGTCGGTTTGAACCACTACCGCCGCTATTTCGATTTCGAGAGTTGCGCGCCGACCAACGTCAAGACCGTCACCACGGCTGCATTTTTCGACAAAGAGCACGCAGCACCCGATATGGACGCCCTATTTGCACGTTACGATATGGTGATGGCACGCCCTAAAATCTACGCTTGCAACCTCTACACCGACTATTGTCATTGCCACATTGAGTCCGATTTGGAGGTATTACGACAGGTTGTCGCAGCGAAATACCCGACCTACATAAAGAGTTTCGACCGCGTATTTTTCGACAACAACCGACTGTCACATTTCAATATGTTCGTTCTGCCGCGCGCGCAGTTCGACGCCTATTCGGCTTGGCTATTCGACATTCTCTTCGAGGTCGAACGGCGCATCCGCATCTCCGACGATCCGGTGCAGGCACGCGTTTTCGGTTATATGAGCGAACGCCTGCTGATGGTCTATGCACAGGCAAACCGGCTGCGCGTCTGCTACAAACCGGTGTTGATGGTTGATGATAAAAAGCGCAAAGGTCTGCTAAAATACCTCTTTCACGCCGTGGTGAACAACGTGCTGTTCTATACGACCTACCTTTTTCGCAAGCGCGCGCCGCAGCCTACCACGAGATAAAACGCTGCCAAAAGCGCCACATACGCGGTTTTGACCAGCTATGGCAGCCGAACGGCAGACGTTGCTGGCAGAGTTTAAAACAATATTTTGGGTTGGTGTCGAAGGCAAACGAGAGTGCCTCACGCCACGTAGGATAGCTAAATTCGAGGGGCACGACCGCCCAAAAAACATCTTCATTATAGAAGTGGTGTGGTACGTCTTTGTACTTGACAACCACCTCTTTGTATCGTTCGCACGCCGCACGAAACGACGCCACACGGCGCAACGAAAGTCCACCATTGCCCACTCGATCATAGAGCATATCGCGCACAAATTGCTTGTTGCGCGCCGCCCAACTCCGTCGCCACGCCATCCACTGCCGCACGATCGGCACATTGTAAATCGCCCGTCGCACCCACGGTGCTGCCACACAATCATAACCGCGTGCACACCAATCCGATAGCTCATCCCGAAAGATCCACGCATCGGTATGGCAGATGAGAATATACTCCGCATCGGCAAAAAGGTCGTAGAAAGCCGACGACAGCATCATCTGGTTGTACCCGGCAATGCCATTACGTCGCCCCAACCACGCATCGGAGACGGCCACCAGCTGCAACATTGGGAACTCCTGCGTAATTGACGAGACATCCAATCCAAGCGGACAGAGCATCACCAGCGGATGGTGCCCCAGCACGCGCACGGTTTGTTGCAGCGAAGCGTGCTCCTGCTCGGAAAGCGTCGATTTGTAGATCGGGATAACGACTTTGACCTGTTCCATCTTATTTTTTCACATAACGCGTCACCGCCTCGGCGATGCGTTCGCCGTCGAGTGCTGACGAGATAATGCCACCGGCATAACCGGCACCCTCACCACTCGGAAATAGTCCGCTAATTTCGGGGTGCATAAGGCTCTCTGAATCACGAGGAATCCGCACGGGCGACGAGGTGCGCGACTCGACGCCCACCAAGAGAGCCTCGTTGGTCAAAAAACCACGCATACGCTGTCCGAAGGTCAGCAACCCTTGGCGAAGACTATGCGTAATAAATCGGGGCATCCACTCATTGAGCGGCGAGGAGGTGACGCCCGGAATGTAGGAGCTATTCGGCAGCGTTCCGCTGGCGTGTCCCGACACAAAATCGGCAACACGCTGTGCTGGAGCGATTTGATGCTCTCCGCCCCGAAGGCGCGCCAACTCCTCAAACTGCTGCTGAAATTTCAAACCCGCCAATTCGCCCCATTCGGCACGCAACGATTCGAAATCCGAAAGCCGCACCTCGGTCACCAACCCCGAATTGGCGTAGGGCGACGTGCGGCCACTGGGCGACATTCCATTCACCACCGACTGCGCTCCATCGGTCATCGCCGGCACAATAAATCCGCCCGGACACATACAAAATGAGTAGACACCGCGTCCATTCTCCTGACTGACCAGCGAATAGGAGGCCGCCGGCAGGTACTCGCCGCGCTCGGTGCAGTGGTACTGTATCGAGTCGATCAGCGCCTGCGGATGCTCGATGCGCACCCCCATTGCAAAGGCTTTGGCCTCGATACGCACGCCACGGCGGTGGAGTAATTCATAAATATCGCGCGCCGAATGTCCCGTAGCCAACACCACAGCAGCACCTTCGATCAACTCGTCGCCGCACCGCACGCCACAAATCCGGCCGTCGCGAATTTCAAAATCAGTGACCCGACTGTTGAAAATCACCGAGCCACCGGCGGCTAAAATTGTCTGACGGATGTTCGAAATAATGCGCGGCAGCCGATCGGTGCCGATATGCGGATGCGCTTCATAGAGAATTTCGGGCGTTGCACCGTGAAAAACCAACGTCTGCAAGGCCTTGTTGTAATCGCCTCGTTTCTTGCTGCGTGTGAAGAGTTTGCCGTCGGAAAAAGTACCGGCACCCCCCTCCCCAAACGCGTAGTTCGAATCGGGATTAACCCCCTCGTTGCGGTTAATTTGCGCCACATCGACCTTACGCGCCGACACATCCCGTCCGCGCTCCAGCAAAATGGGACGCAAGCCGAGTTCGATGAGCCGCAACGCCGCAAACAATCCGGCCGGCCCTGCGCCTACGATCACCACCTCGGTGTGCCCCACAACCGACGGATAGTCGAAGACGACGGGGGTCGGTTGTGGCTCCCGATCGACGTAGACCTCCAACGTCAAATTTACTTTGGGTTGCAGTTTCCGGGCGTCTATCGAGCGCTTCACGACCCGAATGAGGGCTATATTTGTATCCGACACACCCAATTGGCGCGCCGCAATCGACGTGTAAAACTGCACGTCGGCGGCCTGCTTAGGCGTAAGGACAAGCGTAACATTTTGTGGCATAAACGATCTATTTCTTACAAAAGTAGACAAAAAAAGCCGAATAATGACTGCTTATTGATTGTGATTTGTGAATTTTTACCTACCTTTGTCCAGTCCTATGCGGATATGGTGTAATTGGTAGCCACGTCAGACTTAGGATCTGATGCCTTACGGCGTGGGGGTTCGAGTCCCTTTATCCGCACTTAGAGACCTTTTTCGGGTCTCTTTTTTTGTGGCAGTCTGCTGCGAAATAGCGAAAAACAACTGTACATCATTATTTTACGATTTTGCCGGATGTTTGGTAGGGTGCATAAAAAAGCATTCAAAAGCAGCAAGACTGATACATAAAAGCCGATAGTCTGCAAACCGAAAAAATGTCTTATATTTGCATATCAATCCATAAAAGGCAATGGCAGCACGCGAAGACAAATTGATAGAACTTCTGTCCCGATTTGAAGAGTTGGGCATAGGGCAGCAGATAGATTACGACAAATTCTATCTCTACTCGTTGATTACCCACTCCACGGCAATCGAGGGTTCTACGGTAACGGAGGTGGAAAATCAACTGCTCTTCGACGAGGGTATAAGTGCTCGGGGGCGGTCGATGGCGGAGCAGTTGATGAATCTCGATCTGAAAGCCGCCTATGAGCAAAGTATCGCTTATGCCAAAGCCCATACAGAGATCTCTACCAATTTATTGAAAGGACTTTCAGCACTCGTAATGAAGAATACCGGACAAATTTACAATACACCACTCGGCTCGTTCTCTGCCGCAACTGGTGATTTGCGTTTGCTCAATGTAACTGCTGGGGTTGGTGGCCGTTCCTATATGAATTACGCAAAAGTGCCGCAAAAGCTTGCTGAATTCTGCACTATGTTAAATGCGCAACGCCAAGCGTTTTCGCAGAAGGATATCATAGAACGGTATATGGTGAGTTTTGATGCCCACTATTTGCTTGTCACGATTCATCCGTGGGCGGATGGGAATGGGCGAATGGCTCGATTGCTGATGAATCAACTCCAATTTGAGAGCGGGCTGCTTCCGACGAAGATCAGTCGGGATCGTAAGGCGGAATACATTGAAGCGTTGGTTGAAACACGCGAAACGGACGATCTGACGGTTTTTCGTCAATTCATGGTCGACGAGCATATCCGCAATATTGAACAAATGATTCGGGAGTATCAGCAAAGTATCGAACAAACGGATGTCCCTGTAAATGTCCCTGTAAATGTCCCTGTAAAAATAACTGCTCGCCAACAACAGATATTGGGTCTGATGTCACAGGACCAGACGATTACCATTCAAGAATTGAGCAAAAGTTTGTCTGTAACCGAGCGCACAATCCGACGTGACATTACCAATCTCAAAGAGCAACGGCGGCTGCAACGTATAGGATCCGATAAGAATGGGCATTGGGCGGTGCAACAACTATCTGTCAATTAGCCCTTTTTCGACAATAATTTCCGCAACACCGGATCGGGCTCACGCGGTATTTCTTGTTGACAAGAAGCTGTTTTATCTTTGCGGCATGAGACCCAATTCACGAGCCACCCTTATTGCTTCCATCGAATTTCCGACGCGCAGTTTATCCATCATATTCTGTCGATGGCGATCCACCGTGTTCTTACTTATATTTAGCTTTAGTGCGATTTGCTTGCTTGAAAAACCCAATTCAATGAGTTGTAGCACCTCTTTTTCACGTGCAGAGATGATTTCGAAGGACGAGCCGGCAGTCTCTTTAATCAACGCCCCGGTTGCCGAATTTTGTATGATCCCTTCAAAATGCGGAATCGGCTCAGCAATAGATGCGTAGTTGTATAAACACAACGCAATCCACATTGCTCCATCATCCTGATTGCACAAATAAAATGTCCGGTGCAGAACTGGAATATACACCCCTTTGTTGTCAACCATTCGCAACAGGCTGCTTGTCCGAAAGTTGATTCGCTCGCGAAGCGGTGTTTTCTTTAAAAGACAGAAAAATTTCAGTTCGAGAATATGCCGTGCCACAATGTCATCGGGGTGGATGCGATTGTATATCTCCTCCTCAAAAATCGAGTCAATCTCCGAGGTGCTGTTTTTATGATCCAGACCCAAAACCTCGGCAAAAGCACCATTGAAAATATAACTTTTGTTGGCTTTTAAATCGCTGAGAACAGCGATCGAATTTTCGACTTGCGCATACATTGCCGCAATCCGCAGATACTGCTCCAGCGTATTATCTGCCTGCTGTGGTGCAAAATTTTGCCCAAGCAAATTATCCTCCAACTCTCTTAACTCTCGCATCAATAATGGTTATTATTTACCATTGCACATTGTGTAAAACAAAATTACCTTTGCAAAGGTATAAATACAATTGGTTATTTGCACAACAAGCAAAGCCGCTAATCAACGACAACAACAGCAAAAACAGATTGAAATGAAAAAGACAGCACTGTTATATTTGGGTTTGACCCTTTCGATAAATGGGGCCACGGCTCAGACATTAGAAAAAATGCAATGGTTCAACGAACCTCAAAAATGGGAGATAACAGAGAACTCCTTGTCGATGTTTGTGACGGGGCAAAGTGACTATTGGCGGATCTCTCACTATGGATTTACGGTCGATGACGCACCGTTCTATTACGCGACCTATGGAGGAGAGTTTGAAGTGAAGGTCAAAGTGTCGGCAGATTACAAAGTCCGCTTCGACCAAGCCGGATTAATGCTTCGTACCAACCACGAAAACTACATCAAAGCCGGTGTTGAATTTGTGGATGGAAAGTACAATTTGAGCACCGTTGTAACACATAAAACCTCCGATTGGAGTGTCATCACACTGGACAAGTCCATCCCCTATATTTGGATAAAGGCCGTAAGACGACTTGATGCTGTTGAACTATTTTACTCTTTTGACGACAAGACCTATACGATGATGCGCAATGCGTGGTTGCAGGATAATTGTCCCGTGATGGTTGGTCTGATGGGAGCTTCTCCCGACGGAGCAGGATTCAAAGCTACGTTCGAGCATTTCAATGTCAAACACCTCCCCGATATGCGCCGAACAAAGTGGCTGAAGGAGAATGCCGAGTAACGTTTAAGAAGCTGTTTTCAGGCCACTGGATGCACCGGCAGGTTCTAATGGGCGTCGGGCGTCAAACCAGTTACTTTGCGCCATTTTTGACCCCTAAAATCCCCCCCCCCTCGGCATTCTCATCAAAGTCTTGCTCCTGAATATTGGTTGGGTGCGAAAAGTAGAAGCGAGCGCCTTGGGTATAGGTCGGATCAATCCAGATACGTCCCCCAACAATCAGCGCAATTTGGCTACAAATAGCAAGCCCGAGTCCGGTGCCTTTTTTGCGATTTCCGTTGAGTTTTTCGAAGCGATTGAATACTTGTTCCTGCTTGTCGAGTGGGATGCCTATACCCGTATCGGTCACCGTGAAGAGCATATCGCCCAGCTCCGGCCGAGCCTCGACCGAGAGCGTGATTTGCCCTTGGGGGGTGAATTTGCCGGCATTGGTCAGTAGATTGATCAGCACCTGCGACAAGCGGTGGGCGTCGGTGACAAGCATCAGTGTGGGCGAGGCGCATTCGAAGCGACACGCAACACCCTCTTGACGCGTATGCGAGGTTGTCAAAATGACGTGTTGACAAATTTGAACCACATCTTCCGAGGCAAAATTGAAGTGGATTTTGCCACACTCCAACGAGGAAATATCAAGAATATCGTTCAGCAAGGTCAGGAGCATTTCGGAGTTATTGACCACAATGGCACAATACTCGACGCGCTCTTCGTGGGACAGCTCTTCGCTCTGCATCAACGACGAGAAGCCGACAATGGCATTGAGTGGCGTGCGGATTTCGTGGCTCATATTGGCCAGAAATGCCGATTTTAGTTGATCCGACTCCTCGGCTCGTTCGCGAGCGACAACCAACTGCGCCTCACGATCGCGCAAAGTCTGGGTCAGGCGACGCGTGCGCAGCAGCAGCCGAGCCACGAAAATAAGCAATGCGATCAGCAGCAAAATGCCGATCACCAACAGTTCGATGTAGTGCGAATATTTCGAGAGTTTGGCCGCCGCGGAATCTTCAATAACACTCCCTTTGGGCAGTGCGTATTCAGCAATTTTCCACTCCTTCAACTTGCGAGAGTCGAATTGATAAACCCCTTTTGTTACGTGGAAATGGGCATCGCCAAGCAGCTCCCCGTTGTAATAATTCTTGATTTGTGCGACAACGACATCGGCACCACTTTCGTACTGCGGAATGTAGCCGCCCATCGCCGCATCGCCGATTCCCATACCGGTCACCGAAAAAACCGGAATTTTGGGGTTTTCCAGCACCAAATCATTGAGCGAACGCTGCATCAGATACTCTCCATTGCCGCCCACGCGCCACGTTCCGAGCATCACCGCCGAGTGACTTGGCAGCCCGGCATAGAGCGCGTGCACCTTTTGTTCACCCAGCCGGCTGTCGATCAGCACCAATTTCAGATTGGGGTAATTGGCCAGCTCTTTGCGCACATAGGCCTGCAACGAAATGCCGCCATAGGTGTTGTCCGACACAAAAGCCAACGTCTCCACTTCGGGATAGAGCGAGCGAATCAATTCGATGTTGCGGCGAATATCATATTGGTTGAGCAGGCCGCCCACAAAATTCAAACTATCGGTCATCCCTCTGTAATCGACCGACTTGGGCATCCACAGCCCGGTAGGCGCGTCCTGCGACAACATAATGCCGTTTTCGCTGGCAAAACCGCAAAAGCACATTACCCCTTCGGGGAAGCGCCCCAGCGAGACAAACGACGCCCAAGCCTCCTGACCCAGCAAAACCACAGCGCGCAAATTACGGGTTTGGTAACGCGTGATCATATTGTCGATCTGCTCCATCCACCGTGGCGCTTCGGTGATTCCTTTGCATTCGAGGGTTTCGACGTAGATGTTGCACGGAGCGTGCGAAGCCACCAACTGGTTTTCAAAGTCGGTGATGAAGCTCGACATCCGATAGGTGTCGGGGTTGTAGGAGGAGATGATCAGAATACTCTCACGACCCGAGGTGTTTTGCGCCAACAACGAGCTGCTTAGCAGCAGAACACAACCACACAACCATAGTTTTAAGTTAAATCTCATAACATCACTTTGACGCTTGGGGGTTGTGTAATTGCGCAAGAATCGAAGCAACTCTTGTCCGTAATTCACCCACCCGCAATGGTTTTGCCATACATTCGGTGAAACCGGCATCGGCAATATGTTGCCGATCAGCCTCAAAGGCACACGCCGTGAGGGCTATAACCGGTATATCGGCCGAGAGGATTCGGATTTGGCGCAAGGCCTCATAACCATCCATCACCGGCATACTAATATCCATCAAGATCAAATCCGCGCCTTGGGTGCGAAACAATTCGACAGCCTCCGCACCATCCCAAGCGTGCATAAGTTCGTAGTCTCGTCGGAGCAGTACTTCAACAAGTTTGTAGTTACTGGGATTGTCTTCGGCAACCAGTATTCGAAAACGAGGAGCCGTCGGCTCCAAAGTTCCGTTGGTCTCTGATTTCATACGCTGTATTCATTAACAACTCTGCAATCACACGAAAGGGGAGTTGTCACAAAGGTATAATTTTTTTGAGAAAGCGGTTCTTTTTATCTTAAAAATCACCTTGAATGGGCAGAAAACACACAATGAATCGCCTCCAACGGCACAAAAAAACCAAAAAACACACACAAAACGATTTTTTTACCGATTTTTGTAGCGAAAAAAAACATCATTAGAATTTAATCACTATATTTACAAGCAATTCCACGCGTTAAGGAGCTGACTTTCGGCGTAAATAGCGGTGGTAAAATAGTAAAAATCAGGGAGCTTTATTCCAACAAAAATACAACACATGAACAAAAAAGTACTACTTGTAGACGATAAAGAGCAAATTGTAAAAATTATCGTTGTTTATCTCAGCGCCGAATACGACTGCTTCTATCAGTCCAATCCGCTGCTGGCCATTGATTGGTTGCAATCAGGGAATATGCCCGATCTAATCATATCCGATATTCGTATGCCCGAAATGAGGGGCGATCTGTTTTTGGAGTACCTCAAAAGTAACGAACTCTTCAAGCATATCCCCGTCATAATGCTCTCCAGCGAAGACAGCACCTCGGAACGCATTCGTCTGCTGGAGCAGGGAGCCGAAGACTACATTGTCAAGCCTTTTAATCCTTTGGAGCTAAAAATACGCATTAAAAAGATTTTAGGTTGAAATATCCCATCGTATACATCAAAAGCAAGGGGAATCATACCTCTTATTTCGCCGAGTTGACCGACGGACAAATGTGCGTTGTGCCCAACATCAGCTCGGCCTTGCAGGCGCTTATGCCCCTGCGTGCCAACCACGCCTTCATCCTCTACGAACAACAAGATCCCGACTCCGATTGCCGAGATATTCGTTTTCTACGTGCGTGGTTCCCTGCCTGCGGCATCATTCTGATCACCTCAGCCAAGTTGGAAGATCAGGAACGCCGCGAATACCTCCGTGCCGGAGTCAACTCGGCACTGACGGGCAACGTCACCCGCGAAGATTTCATCCGCTCACTGCAATTTATGGCCAACTATTCGTTCACCCACAAACCCGTATTGCAGGGCGACGACGTGCAGATCTTCCACATGCCGCTGTGGAAAAGAACGTTCGATGTCATCGCCTCTCTTTCGGCGCTCATCCTCCTCTCACCGCTGTTCGCCGCTGTGGCCGCAGCCATCAAACTCGACAGCCGCGGTCCGGTGATCTACAAATCCAAACGCGTGGGCAGCAACTACCGCGTCTTCGACTTTTTGAAGTTCCGCTCAATGCGCACCAACGCCGACAAGAAGCTCAAAGATTTGGACGCCAAAAATCAGTATAACTCGGAACAAGGCGCCATCGAACAGGGTAAAATCACCATCGAGGCCGCCGACATCGACAAATTATTGTCGGGTATGGGCGAGGATATGCTCTTTGCCGACGACTTTTTCATCAACGAAGCCGATCACCTCCAAGGGATGGGCATCCAACAGGGCAACGCCTTTGTGAAGATCGAAAACGATCCACGCGTCACCCCACTCGGCCGCACCTTGCGCAAATACAGCATCGACGAATTGCCGCAATTGATCAACATCTTGCGAGGCGATATGTCGGTGGTCGGCAACCGTCCACTGCCGCTCTACGAGGCCGAACGGCTGACCAGCGACGAATATATCGAACGTTTTATGTGTCCTTCGGGTCTGACCGGATTGTGGCAGGTCGAGAAACGCGGCCACGCCGGCAAACTATCGCCCGAACAGCGCAAACAACTCGACATTCGCTACGCGCGCGAGATGTCGCCGTGGTTGGATCTGAAGATCATCTTACGAACCTGCACGGCGTTCATCCAAAAAGAAAACGTCTAACGTTTAAACTATGAAAAAGTCGCTACTGACACTCCTCCTCTTGTTCTGTGTCGCAACAATTCAGGCTCAAACCGACGCTCCTGCGGAAGTGGCTCAACGTCCCGGAACATTTACCCCCGGACAGCCCAACACCCACCAGATCGACTTGATGGATATGACAGTGGATAACTACATCAACTTGCAGCTGCCACCGCTTCACTTGTTGTTGGAGAGTGCCCGCGAGAACGCCTCGCAGGTCAATATGTTTGCCGCCAAAAAGGCCTACGAAGAGCGCGAGCTGAAGACCCTGCGTCGTTCGTGGCTCAGCCACATTCGCATCAACAGCGCAATCAGCTACGGCACCAACGATATGAGCAACCAAATATCCTACGCCAACAACCAGAATCCGATCATCCAGAACGTCACGGGAACCACGCAGCGTTGGTGGAACGTCGGTGCTTCACTTGCGCTGCCGCTCGACGAAATTTTCAACCGCAACAACAAGCTCAAGCAACAACGCCAACGCATCGCCAGCATCCAATATGAGGTGGACGGTTGGTACGACGAAATTTGCTTGAAGATCATCGACAGCTATACCACCGCGGTGCAATACCTCTCCATCCTCGAAACCACCGCTCGCACGATGATCACCGCCAAGGCGCAATACACCGCCGCCGAATCGGATTTCATCAACGGCAAAATTGATATGCAAACCTTGAGTCGTGAGAAGGCCATCGAAAACGACACAATTCGTCAATACGAGCAGGCTCGCGCCGAACTCAACAAAGCCCTTTTGCAATTGGAGGTACTCTCCAAGACCCCGATCATCAGCAAGTGGACACAAACCAAGTCGTCGGACAGCAAGTAAAACCGTACAACTATGACATCCTACATATCTTATCTGATAAAATTTCTCCTCCGCTTTAAGTGGTGGTTGATTATTTGCCCGACCATTGTCGCCCTGCTTGTCTATTTCTATATGGGACGGCAGCCGCGCATCTACAAATCATCGACGACCGTCTACACGGGTTTGGTTTCGAGCTTCAACCTCGAAACCGGTGAGGGCAGCGCGCAGGATTGGAACATCATTAACAACGCCATCGACAACCTGATCAACATCATCCAGTCGCAGACCACGCTCAAAAACGTTTCGATGCGTCTCTATGCACAGGATATGGTCTACGGCGACCCCAAGCAAGACAACAACTACATCCTCAAGCGCAACTACAAGCAGGAGTTGGCGCATACCCCCAAGGAGGTGCTTGCCCTGATCGACCGCAATGACGAGCAGAAGACCCTCCAGAATCTCTATGCCCACGATGAGGCCAACCACAACAACCACATCTACGGCCTTTTCCACTGGACACACCGCTATTACAGCTACCAAGCGCTGAGCCACATCCAAGTTAAGCGCATCGGCGACAGTGATATGTTGGAGGTGAGCTACGAGAACGACGACCCGGGCATCGTCTACAACACCCTCGACCTGCTCAACGATGAGTTTGTCAAGCAATACAAGAGCCTGCGCTTCGGTGAGACCAACAACGTCATCGCCTTTTTCGAAAAAGAGTTGGCCCGTGTGGCTGCCGAATTGCGCAGTCAGGAGGACTCATTGCGCGATTACAACGTCGAAAATTTGGTGATCAACTACGACGAGCAGACCAAGCACGTTGCCATCCTATCGCGTGACCACGAGTTGCGCTACGAGGATATTCGACTCAATTACAACGGCGCAGAGCAGCTGCGTCAGACCATCGAATCACAGATTGACGGGCTGCGCACCTTCCGCACCAACGCCACTTTCATCGAGAAGTTACACACCATCGGTGACCTGCAATCGCGCATCACAGCCGCTCAGGCTTTTGTGCTTGACGACAATTCGGGCGCCACGCCGGTCGTTCGACCCAACATCGCCAACCTGCGCCACCAGCTCAACGCCGAGACCGACAGTCTGCGTCAGCTCACCTCGGCAATTTCGCTCCAAAGCTACACCAAAGAGGGTATTGCTACCCCCTCTATGGTTCAACAGTGGCTCGACGCGGTGCTTCTCGCCACCAAATCGGAGGCCGAAATGGTCGTTGTCAACGAATGGAAAAAATCGCTCGACGATCGCTACACACACTACGCACCGGTGGGTGCCGTCCTCAAACGCAAAAACCGCGAAATCGGCTTCTCAGAGCAGTCTTACCTCTCGCTTTTGCACGCGCTCAATATGGCTCGTTTGCGTCAGAAAAACCTGCAAATGTCTTCGGCAACGCTGCAAATCATCAATCCGCCTGTGCTGCCCATCGCTGCCGAGCCAACCAAACGTAAGATGATGGTGGCCGCTGCATTCCTCAGCACCTTTGTTTTCCTTTTGGGCTGCTTCATTCTCTTGGAGCTGCTCGACCGCACGTTGCGCGATAAGATTCGTGCCGAGCGCATTACCGGTGGTAAGGTCATCGGTGCCCTTCCCGGACGTGGCACCCTCGGGCAACGCCGCTTCATCAAGCAATATCAAGAGATCGCCGCGCGCAGCATTGGCAACGCCACGCTCAACTACTTCTCGCTCAAAGACAATCCTCATATTATCAACATCCTCAGCACCGAACAAGGAGACGGCAAGAGCACACTCACCGAACTGCTGGCCAACTACCTACGCGAATCGGGTATGTCGGTTCGCATTGTGTCGTGGAACCAAGATTTCAACGTCGAACAGCGCTCGTTCCTGCTGGCCGAAAAGTTGTCGGACTTCCTGCCCCAAGACGAACCGGCCATCACCGAATCAGACGTTATATTGGCCGAATATCCGCCGCTGGCGCTCAGTTCGATCCCCAAGGAGTTGCTGCGCTGCGCGGCACTCAATATTTTGGTTGCTCCGGCCAATCGCACGTGGAAAGATACGGATCAAGCACTCTATGAAAAGTCGGTCAAGTTGGCCGGCGAGACCCACACGGTCATCTGCCTCAACTGCGCAAGTCGCGATGTTGTCGAGAGCTTCACAGGTCTGCTTCCGCCCTACACCCGCCTGCGTAAACTGGGATACCAAATCAGTCAATTCGGATTTACAGCCGTTAAATAGGCTGCACTAACAGCACCAACACGTCCCACCAAATGGAGACTTACGGCAAAATAACCACGCAAATGAGTATCCCTCGAGTTCTACTCGGGGGATTACTTGCAGCAAGTATTGCGCTGATTGCCTACGTGATGACCCACTACGGCGTCCCGGCAGGTATGGCGATCGCCATCCTTCCGCTCGGGTTGTGTTTGCTGTGGTTTTCGTTGAATAGTATGGTTGTGTCGATGTTCTTGATGTTCATCGTCAACTTCTATATTATGGCCTTGGGGCGTTATGTACACAACTTTCCAATCGGCACGCTGTTGGATCTTGTTATTTTCTACAACATACTGCTGCTCACCTTCCAAGCCTTGGTTCACAAAATCGAGTGGCGCAATCTCGGCTCCGGACTCACCATCGCATCGCTCATTTGGCTGGTCTACTGTTCGCTCGAACTGGTTAATCCCGAAACAGTCTCGACCAAAGGGTGGTTCATCAACATTCGTTCGGTGGCGCTCTATATGTTTTTTATCACAGCGCTCACCCAACTGACGCTCACCAAATTCAAATACCTGAAATATATGCTGGTTATCTTATCCGTGCTGACACTCACAGCCGTGATCAAGGCCTGCATCCAAAAATATTTCGGGTTCAATGCGGCCGAGAACTATTGGCTCTTCGTCGATGGCGGACAAACCACCCACATCATCTACACCGGAATACGTTACTTCTCATTCTTCAGCGATGCCGCCAACTTCGGCGGCTGTATGGGGCTGTCGATGGTCATCCTGTCGATTTCGGCACTCTACTACCGCAATCCGTGGATGAAGGTCTACCTGCTGTTGGTCGCCGCCGCTGCCTGCTATGGAATGCTGATTTCGGGTACTCGCAGCGCCTTGGCTGTTCCATTTGTGGGCTACGCGGTCTTCGCAGTGCTCTCGGGTAGCTGGAAGATCTCTTTGTTCAGCGGCATAGCGATCATTATGGCCGTCCTATTTTTAAATTTCACCACCATCGGCCAAAGCAACGCCATTATTCGCCGCGCCCGAAGTGCCTTCAACACCCAAGATGCTTCGTTTCAGGTGCGGCTCCAGAATCAGGAAAAACTGCGCGCGCTGATGGTTGACAAACCCTTCGGCGGCGGTATCGGACACGGCGGCGGCAAAGCCAAGGCCTTTGCACCCAATGCACCGCTAACCCAAATCCCCACCGACTCGTGGTTTGTGATGATTTGGGTCGAAACGGGCATTGTCGGTATTCTGCTGCACCTCTCGGTTTTGCTCTATATTTTAGGTTGGGGCGCCTATCAAGTCCTTTTCCGGCTGAAAAACGTCCGCGTACGGGGATTCACAACCGCCCTGATTGCCGGCATCAGCGGCATTGTGGTGATGTCTTATGCCAACGAGGTGTTGGGACAAATTCCCATCGGCCCGATTCTCTATATGGGTATGGCTTTCATCTTCCTCTCGCCGCGCTTCGACCGCGAAGTAACCGAAACAGAGGCCAAGGAGGCGGCTGCATTGGCCGCCCACACAGCACAATTCTATTAATATGAAACCCCGAATATCGGTCATAACGGTCAATTACAACGGGTTCTCGCTCACCTGCGCGCTAATTGACTCGCTTCGGCAATGGGTTACCTCGCCGCTTGAAATCATCGTTGTGGACAATGGTTCGCAACGCGACGAGGCGGCATTACTTCGCGCGCGCTACCCCGACGTGGTCGTTGTGCGCAGCGAACGCAACCTCGGATTTGCCGGCGGCAACAACCTCGGTATCACAAGGGCCACGGGCGACTACCTGTTGCTGCTCAACAACGACACCGAGGTCGAGGACGACTCGCTGCACTTTCTTTGCGACACGCTCGACACCACGGCGTCCATTGGCGTCGTCTGTCCCAAAATCCGCTTCTTCGCCCCTCCGCGCCACATCCAATTTGCCGGCTACACACCCCTGTCGTCGATCACCTTACGCAATTCGCTCATTGGTTTCAACACCCCAAACTGCGCGGCTTACGACTCACCGCACGACACCCCCTATGCCCACGGCGCCGCGATGATGATACGACGCGAGGCCATCGACCAAGCCGGCCTGATGCCCGAACTCTATTTTCTCTACTACGAAGAGTTGGATTGGTCGCTGCGCATTCGTGCAGCCGGCTACCGCATTACCTACGAACCCCGTTGCACGGTCTACCACAAGGAGAGCGCCACCACCGGACAGCAAAGCCCTCTGCGCAGCTACTACCTCACACGCAATCGGCTACTCTTCGCACAACGCAACCTTCGCGGCGCAGCACGGCCACTGTCGTTGGCCTACCAACTTTGCGTGGCCATACCCAAAAGCATCATCACCGCACTGCTCCACCATCGCCGAGATCTCGCGGCAGCCACAGGACGCGGCGCAAAGGCATTTTTCACCTTTAAAAACCCGATGATATGACCCTATTTATTTGGAATATAGCCGATTGGATTTTCATCTTTGCGCTCGGATTGCCGGTGCTCTATCTCTTTATCTTTGCGCTCGCTTCGACCCTGCACCGCCAGCAGCCCTATCCCAAGGCGCGGCACGCCTTGCGCTTCGTGACGCTGATTCCGGTCTACAAGAGTGATGCGGTGATTCTTCGAACAGCTCGCGCGGCCTTCGAACAGAACTATCCGCGTGAGTTGTACGAAGTCGTCGTCATCGCCGATCGGCTGCAACCCGCCACCCTCGAAGCGCTGCGGCAACTGCCGATTCAACTGCTGGAGGTCAACTTCGAAAACAGTTCCAAGGCCAAGGCGCTGAAATATGCCATCGACAGTTTGGGCGCCAAGGCGGCCGACGTGGTCACCATACTCGATGCCGACAACATCGCTGAGCCTGAATTTATCGCACGGCTGAACGATGTTTTTGACAACGGCGCAGAAGCTGTACAGACCCACCGTACCGCCAAAAACCGCGATACCGACACCGCCGTACTCGATGCTGCCAGTGAGGAGATCAACAACGCTATCTTCCGCCGCGGACACATCGCGTTAGGGCTTTCGTCGGCACTCATCGGCTCGGGGATGGCCTTTCGTTACGATTGGTTTCGGGAGAATATCTGCCAATGCTGCACCTCGGGCGAAGACAAAGAGCTGGAAGCCTTACTGTTACAACAACACATCTTCATCGACTACCTCGACGACCTACGCATCCTCGACGAAAAGGTGCAGGACACAGAGGCCTACTACAACCAACGTCGCCGCTGGATTGCCGCACAATTTTACGCCTTCGCAACCGCCGCGCGACAGCTGCCGGGGGCTATTTTCTCGGGCAATATCGACTATTGCGACAAACTGCTGCAATGGTGCCTGCCGCCGCGAATGCTGCTCGTGCTGTTCGTGCCGCTGTGGGCTGTTGTGACAACGTGGCTCGACCCCACAAGCTCCATTAAGTGGTGGATTGCGCTGCTGTTACTGCCTTTTGCGCTGGCTTTTGCGCTGCCCGACGAGCAGGCCGACCAAAAGACGGGACACGCCCTGCGCCACGCGCCAATGCTTATGCTGCTCACCTTTCTGAATCTTTTTCGGCTGGGCGGCACCAAAGATAAGTTTATACACACCTGCCCAACCGGTGCCGACGACACAAACTCAAAACCCACAAAACCATGAAAATAGCCATTGAAGCGCAGCGCATCTTCCGCCCCAACAAACACGGAATGGATTTCGTTGCGCTCGAAACAATCCGCTGCCTGCAACAGATCGACACGGAGAATGAATACTTCATCTTTGTAGGCGAGGGCACCGATCGTTGCCTCGAAGAGAGTCCCAATATGCACATTATAACGCTCCGCTGTCCGAGCTATCCGCTCTGGGAGCAGTGGGCACTGCCGCGCGCTGCGGCTCGCGTGGGCGCCGATCTGCTGCACTGCACCAGCAACACAGCACCCATTTGGGGTGCCACGCCGCTGGTTGTGACGCTTCACGACATCATTTTTCTCGAAAAACAAACCGCACGCAACAAATCGCTCTACCAATCTTTGGGACGTATTTATAGGCGATTGGTCGTGCCACGCGTTCTGCCGCGTTGTCGCAAAATCATCACCGTCTCGGAGTTTGAATGCAACCGCATCCGCACCACATTAGCCCTCGATCCGGCGCGCATTATGGCCATTCACAACGGTTATAACACACGATTCCATCCAATGGGCGACACCTCGACGACCACCCGAAAATACCTTGACGATGCCGCCTACCTCTTTTTCTTGGGCAATACCGATCCCAAGAAAAACACCGTAGGCACCCTACGCGCCTATGCCGATTACGTGCGGCGTTCGACCCATCCGCTGCCATTGCTGGTTGCCGACCTGCGGCCACAAGCCGCCGAGGCGGCACTGCGCGAGATTGGTGCCGAGGAGTTATTGGCAATGCTTCGGCTGCCGGGTTACATTGCCAACGAAGACCTGCCTGCCATCTACAACGGCGCTACCGCCTTCCTCTACACATCGCTGCGCGAGAGTTTCGGCATTCCGCTGCTCGAAGCGATGGCCTGCGGCACGCCAGTCGTCACCTCGAACACCTCGGCCATTCCCGAGATTGCCGGCATTGGCGCCATCTTAGTAGACCCTACCTCACCAAGCGCCATTGCCGACGCCTTGTTGCGGATCGAAACAGATGCTGATTTTCGCAACGAACAGGTGGCCTACGGATTGGAACGGGTCAAACATTTTTCGTGGGAACAGACCGCTCGCCAACTATTAACACTCTACCGGTCACTAAAATAGGCGACCAACATATATAATAAAAGAGCGGGAAAGATTTGCATCTTTCCCGCTCTTTATATAGAAGTTGTTCGGAACTTATTTCTTATATACCAGCTCCGACTTCACACCGTGCTTATACCAATCGAGGTTCTGCACACCATTCGACTCAACCCAACCCTTGAATTCGGGATAAGCCACCATAAAGTCTTGCTTCTCATAAGCGTGGCGAATATCAGTCGGGATGTTGAGACCCCAAACCAAGTTCTTGTTGGCCATAATCGTTCCGTGCTCATTCCAAACCGGCTCATTCGAAGAGCTGTACCACAGTGTGGGAACGGGCTTATTGGCATCTTTCAAATTCTGATAGTAGTCATCTTGGAAGACAGGCTCGTATTCGCGGCAGTGAATCTCGAAGAGCTTGTCAGCCTTATCTTTTCTCATGATAAAGAAGTCAGGAGCCGTAAAGGTAAACTTTTTGAGCGGAATCAACTCTGTGAAATATACCACTGCACAAAGTTCAACCATCTGGTCATCGGCAATCTCCTTACCGCGCTCGGTATTGAGGAAGTGTGAACCGGCAGGTTTGTTTTTGTTGTCGCGCATACCAGCAAAAAGAAAGAAAGCACGGTTCTTTTTGGGGTCAATAGACGGAATATGCTCCATTGTAGCACCCTTTGTTGTAGGAGCTTGCAATATAATGTCATCAATCTTATCGGACGTTACACTGCCGGTCATCTGCAAGTAGAGATCATTGGGCAGCGAGCCACCAATAGCCTTGATGCGCACACCCACCATCATCGCTTCAACTTGATTGTTTGAATCTACGTAAAGTTGCATCTTGTAGTTGGCAACCATATCGTTGAAGTCATAGTCGCCATAGCTGGGCCACAGGTCTTCGAAAAGCATTGTGCCCCAACCGTTCTTTTTGGCAGGAATGTAAACCACACCGTCCTCACGGTCCATATCAATTTAACCAAATGCACGTGTACCAACCGAAGCAGGTGTAGGAGCAGCGCTGTCCGAACCAACTGCGAATGTAATCGCTTTGTTAATCACAGGAACAGCCTTGGGTGTCGACACGCCCGTTGCCGTTTTGTAGCTCACGAAGAGCGTTTTAACAGCCAACGGCATCGACAATTGAACAGCATCAGCCGTGCCACCGGCGTAGAACGATGCGAAAGGCTCTTCGGTAGCACTGGTAGCCACCGTCACGAGCGTAGATTTGGATGATGTGATGTTGCAAGTTACCGCACCCGTAGTTTTCCAATCAAATTCTGACGGAACCTTCAAGTCTGTGACTTTGTTGCCTTCAGCCACTTTTGTAACATCCGAAGCATCATCAACACACGCGGTCAGCGTGAATGACGCTGCCAGAAGCAGCAGAATCGAGATTTTTTTCATATTTTTCATTTTTAAGAGAAATTCAACACAAATAATACATTAAGTCTTGGGGCAAAGATACACACAATAATCCAAAAACAACACATTAAAGGCCAATATTTTACATCACAAATAAAAAAAGGCGAATCAACTGCATAAAACCAGCTTTTCACGCACAACAAAACACAGCAAAAAGGGTCAAAACATAAAACTTTTCCTATCTTTGTATATAAATATGGTATTCAGATGCTACTTAAATGATTGCGTGCATAAAACAAAACCCACGACTTAAAAAATTGGTTCTCGGACTCATCTCCTCGTCCGAGCGTCCACGTCCGCGCTGGTGGGTGCGCCACCTGCTCACCCCCTTTATTCACACACGCGGCAAAGGCTCGCGAATCTGGCGACACGCACGCGCCGACATCTTCCCTTGGAATCGTTTTTCAATGGGTGCCAAGGCTCAAATCGAGGATTTCGCGGTGGTCAACAATGGCGCCGGGGAGGTCATCATCGGCGAAGGTACCCTCATCGGCATTGGATCGGTCGTTGTGGGACCCGTTCGCCTTGGGCGCTATGTATTTCTTGGACAGCACGTTTCGGTGCAGGGTATCATCCACGGTTACGAAGACACAAACCAAGACCCCAACCTTCAGCCACTCATCAAACGCCCCATCAGCGTCGGCGACTACACCCACCTAGGCACCAATTCGACCATTATGGCCGGCGTGCAGATCGGCGAGCGCTGTCAAATTGGTGCAGGATCGGTGGTCACCAAAAACATTCCACCTTACAGCGTTGCGGTGGGCAATCCGGCGCACGTGGTCAAGCGCTACGACGCTCAACAAAAGGCGTGGGTGCGCGTCAGCGCCGAAAAATAGTTGTATCCGAAGAGTTATGAATGACGCGCGCATATATGTGATCATCGTCACCTACAACGGCAGTCGCTGGGTGGAGAGCTGTTTCGGCTCTCTGCGTCAATCGAGTGTGCCGTTGATGTGTGTGGTTGTCGACAACGCCTCGACCGACGGCACTCCCGATTTGATCGCCGCCCGATTTCCGGAGGTGCACCTGATCCGCAGCAGCGAAAACCTCGGTTTTGGCCGCGGCAACAACCAAGCGATCCGTTATGCCCTCTCCGAGGGCGCCGACTATGTGTTTCTGCTCAACCAAGATGCGTGGATCTTCCCCGACACCATTGCCCAGCTGCTAACGGCCGAAGATGCCACGTGCGGCATTCTAAGCCCGGTGCACCTCGACGGCAAGGCTTTCGGGATGGATCGAATGTTCAAAGACTACCTCTTCGAAGGGCGTCATTTGGAGGACGATCGGGCGCTACTTCGGGAGCTGACCACACAACGTGACGTGCCCTTTGTCAACGCCGCGGCGTGGCTCTTACCGCGTCACACGCTGGAGTCCGTGGGCGGTTTCGACCCACTATTCAGCCACTACGGCGAGGACAACAACTATTGCCAACGCGTATTGCACCACGATCTGCGAATCCGCGTAGTACCCGGCGCGCGCATCTGCCACGACCGGCAGGGCGGCCGCAGCCCCCTGCAAACCGCGTGGGTGAGCCGCTACCTGACGATCATCTATGCCGATCCGCAACACACGGCGCTCAGCACCACGCTGCGCACCTGCGGATTGCAACTCAAACTACTTGCCAGCATCCCGGTGTTGTGGCTACGGGGGCGCAAAGCCGAGGCTGCGGCCATCGTCGAGGCCTATCGCAACTTCTGGGCTCAGCGACGACAAATCGCCCAAAGCCGAAAAATAAACACACAACGCGGCGCACACTGGCTCTAAAACACGCATTCTCAAAAAAAATACGCCCAACCACCCCAAAAACCCAAATTCGAAAACTATGGTATCCGTCCGCAAAGAGTTGATCTCCGGGGTTTTCTATACCTCCATTGCCAAATACACGGGCATCGTCGTGACGCTCGTGGTGACGGGTATTTTGGCGCGGTTGTTCACCCCCGAGGAGTTCGGCGTGGTCAACATCGCCACGGTGATCATCACCTTCTTCGCCATTTTCAGCGACTTGGGCATCGGACCCGCGATCATTCAACACAAAAACCTCGACAACAAGGATTTAAATGGCATCTTCTCGCTCACCATCTGGTCGGGTGTGGTGATGGCGCTGCTCTTTTTCTTCGCCTCGGGGCTGATCGCCTCGTTCTACAACGACTCGCAAATGCTGCGCAACATCTGCCGCATCTTGGCGGTTAACCTCTTTTTTGCCACCGCCAACATTGTTCCCAATGCGCTGATTCTAAAAGACAAACGCTTCAGATTCGCCGCCATTCGATCGCTTGCCGTGCAGATCGTCGGTGGAGCTGCCGCCATTACGGCCGCCTACGCCGGCGCCGGAATCTACGCACTGACCATCAACCCGATCTTCTCGAGTCTGCTGCTGCTGGCGATCAACTACCGCGAACATCCGCTCGCACTACGACTCAACCCCGGACGGGAGTCCATCGGCAAAGTTTTCTCGTTCTCGGCCTATCAGTTTGGCTTTCAGCTGATCAACTACTTCAGTCGCAACCTCGACAAGCTGCTTATGGGGCGCTATATGAGCCTCTCACAGCTGGGCTACTACGACAAATCCTACCGACTGATGATGCTGCCGCTGCAAAACATCACCTATGTAATATCTCCGGTTATGCACCCGATTTTCGCGCAGATGCAGAACGACTTGCAACACCTATCGAACGCCTACCTCAAGGTCATTCGCCTGCTCGCCTTCATCGGTCTGCCGCTGGCCGCCGTGCTGTGGTTCACAGCGCAGGAGCTGGTGCTCATCATCTTCGGCGATCAGTGGATGCCGTCGATTCCCGTCTTTCGGATTTTGGCACTTTCGGTCGGGATTCAGATCGTGACCTCCACCGCAGGAGCTATCTTCCAAGCGGCCAACGCCACGCGGATGCTCTTCATCTGCGGTATCTTCTCGGCCACCCTCAACACCGTGGCCATTTGTATCGGTATCTTCTGCTTCGGCACGATGGAGGCCGTGGCGTGGTGTATCTGTCTCTCGTTTTTGGCCAACTTCATCCAGTGCTACTACACGATGTTCCGCTACACATTGCACACGCCATTGCGTCCATTTTGGCAAAGTTTCCTGTCACCCCTCGCCCTGACACTCCTGATTTGTGTGCCGTTGGCGGCCATCGAATGGTTGCTGCCAACGATGCCGCTCTTGGTTTCGCTGGCTGTGAAGGGGGCGGTCGCCGGTGGCATCTGGCTGCTCTACGTCCACCTGCGGGGTGAATATGACCTCAAAGGAATTTTGAATCAATTGCGTTCTAAGCATACAGCTTCTTGATGATGAAAGGTTTGTTTTTAGTTTACCACGGGCTCTCGGCGTACAGCGGCATCAGCAAAAAAATCCGGGCGCAACAGCAGGCACTGCACCATTGCGGTGCCGAGGTCGGACTGTGCCACATCGAAATCGACGACGATGGCACCCAACGCCGTATGGTCGACCAGCTAACGATCCGCAACTTCGGCCAAGGACTGTCGGCCAAGCTGCTCAAAAGGCTTTCGTTTAGCGACGTCGTTGACTACATTCGCCGCGAGGGGATCGAATTCGTCTACATCCGCCACGACTTCAACGCCAGCCCCGTCACCATCCACTTGTTGCGACGCATCAAGGGGTTGGGCGTGCGGGTGGCACTCGAGATTCCAACCTATCCCTACGACGCCGAATTTATGCAAGCGTCTCTCATCGAACGACTTCACCACGGCATTGACCACCTCTGCCGCTGTCGTATGGCGCGATCTGTCGATCGCATTGTCACCTTCTCGGACGACCTCGAGATCTTCGGACGCCCCACCATTCGCATCTCCAACGGCATCGACTTCGATCGGGTGCCGCTCAAGACCGAAGTGCACGACACCACACACGAATTACGGTTGTTGGCGCTGGCCAACATCCACGTTTGGCACGGATTTGACCGCGTGATCGAGGGGTTGCGGCGCTACTACGCAGAGCCACACAGCCGCACCGTGCGCCTGCGCATTGTCGGCGACGGCATTCCCTCGTTGCTGGACGACTACCGACGCTGCATCGCCGAATACGGATTGGGGGCATACGTTGAGCTGACGGGCATACGTTCAGGCGCGGCGCTCGATGCCGAATTTGCGTGGTGCGATTTGGGCATTGCCAGTCTGGGGCGCCACCGCAACGGCATCACAAGCATCAAGACCCTCAAAAATCGCGAATATGCCGCCCGTGGAATCCCCTTTGTCTATGCCGAACAAGATAGCGACTTCGACCAAATGCCCTATGTGTTGAAGGCTCCGGCCGACGATTCGCCACTCGACATCGCGGCCCTCGCCCACTTTTACGATGCGCAGAGGCTCTCTCCGGCCGAGATCCGCGCCACGATCGAAGGCTCGCTTTCGTGGAACCACCAAATGAAACAGGTATTAACGCAACTATTTGCCCAATGACAACCCTCGCAATACTCTTTTGGATCGGGGTCTTCCTCGTCTGCTACACCTACCTCGGCTATGGCCTATTGTTGGCCGTGCTGGTGAAAATTCGCGAACGCATCGCTCCCGTGACGCCATCGCCCGAACCGCCGGAGATGCCCGAGGTGACGCTGCTGATCGCTGCCTACAACGAGCAGGCGATCGTGGCCGAAAAGATGGTCAACTGCCGAGACTTGGACTACGCCGCCGGACGGCTCCACCTCGCGTGGGTCACCGATGGTTCGACCGACCGCACCTGCGAGCTATTGGCAGCCTACAACGAGGTGACGGTGCTCCACGATGCACGGCGAGGCGGCAAAACAGCTGCCCTGAACCGCGCGTTGGAGTTCATCCACACGCCGATCGTCATCTTCACCGATGCCAACACCCTACTCAACAAGGGGGCTGTGCGCGAAATCGTGCGGTGTTTCAACGACCCACGCGTCGGCTGCGTGGCCGGCGAAAAACGGGTCGCCACCTCCGACAAAACAGGCGCCTCAGCCACCGAGGGTGTTTATTGGCGCTACGAATCGAAACTCAAGGAGTTGGATGGACGGCTCCACACGACAGTCGGCGCGGCCGGTGAGTTGTTCGCCGTGCGACGAGAGTTGTGGGAGCAGCTGCCCGAAGATACGCTGCTGGACGACTTTGTTTGCTCGATGCGCATCGCCGCACGCGGCTACAAAATCGCCTATTGCAAAGCGGCTTACGCCGAGGAGAGCCCTTCGGCCGATATGGGCGAGGAGGGCAAACGCAAACAGCGCATTGCCGCCGGGGGACTTCAATCCGTGTGGCGATTGCGCGCCCTGCTCAATCCGTTCGGCGACTTTGTGCTGTGGTTTCAGTACCTCTCGCACCGCGTGCTGCGCTGGACGCTGACCCCACTGGTACTGCTCGCGCTGCTTCCGCTCAACATACTGCTACTCGGCTCAGCACACCCTACGCTCTACACCATCACGCTGATCTTGCAAGTGCTGTTCTATGGGGCGGCCTTCGTCGGCTATCTGCTGGAGTGTCGCGGACGTCGCAATCGGTTGTTATTCATCCCCTACTACTTCCTTTTTATGAACCTCAACGTCTTTCGTGGCGTGGGCTATCTGATCACACACCGCGGTCGCGGTGCGTGGGAAAAAGCACGAAGAGCCTGAGAAGTAGTTTGTTTGGATTTGTCTATTTTTTGTTTTTTGGTGAAAAATTGTTAAATTTGTCTGTGCAAAACAGCTGATCGTTATGAAAAATATCACCATAAGACCCGAGGACTACACCATTTTGGCTGTAGATGACATCACCACCAACATTATGTTGTTGAAGGCGGTGTTGAGTCGTGCCAAATACAAAATTATCACAGCGACCAGCGGTGCGGAAGCGTTGGAGAAGGTCTCAAAGGAGAGTCCCGACCTGATCCTGCTCGATATTATGATGCCCGATATGGATGGTTACGAGGTGTTAGAGCGGCTTAAATCCGACCCATCCGTGCGCCATATTCCGGTCATTTTCCTCACCGCGCTCCACAACCCCGAGGATATTGTCAAAGGGTTCAAGTTGGGAGCCAGCGACTACATCTCCAAGCCGTTCAACCACGAAGAGCTTATCACACGTGTCGCCCACCACATTTTTCTGGCTGCCGCACAGCGGACAATCACCCAGCAACGCGACGAGTTGCAGGCCACCGTCGAGGCGCGCGACAAGATGTATTCGGTCATCGCCCACGACTTGCGATCGCCAATCGGAACGCTCAAAATGGTCTTCAATATGCTCTTGGTGAACCTCACCCCAGAACAGGTCGGTGCCGATAACCACGAGATGATCACGATGGGCAACAACATCACCGAGAGCACGTTTATGCTCCTTGACAACCTACTCAAGTGGACAAAAAGTCAGACCGGCCGAATGAACACCGTCTTCCAAAAGGTCGACATCTGCGAAGTGGTGCTTTTTGCCAGCAAAATGTCGGATTTAGTGGCTCAGGTCAAAAATATTGCGGTCGAATATGAGATTCCAGATCCGATACAGGTGAGCTGCGATGTCGATATGGTGAAGACCATTATGCGCAATTTGATGTCCAATGCCGTGAAATTCAGTCAAGAAGGCGGACGCATCATCATTTCAATCAAGGAGACACCCACCCACGCGGTGATCAGCATCCGCGACTTCGGCACCGGCATCAAAGAGGAAGACTTGCCCAAATTACTCAACCCCGAACTCGCCTACACCACCTACGGCACCAAGAACGAGGAGGGGTCAGGGTTGGGACTTCAATTGTGCCAAAACCTGACGCAGCGCAATGGCGGTCAAATCACCATCGAATCGAAATATGGCGAGGGTTCCACCTTCTCATTCTCGATCGCCAAAGAGCCACCCACCGATGAAGACACCTCCGAATCGGACAAAACAAACGAATAGTTTACCAAAAAAGCAGCTTTGATTTGCCAACAAATCAAAGCTACTTTTTTACTTAAATTTCAAGTCGGCAATCACCGTTTTGTGATCACTGACATCTTTGTCGGGCAAATAGTAATGCGCGCATTCCAACTCCTTGCTATGGAAAATATAGTCGATGCGCAGGAAACCGCCGACACCTCGGAATGTGGCGCCATAGCCGTGTCCACAAGTCAGGAAACCATCGACCAATCGTTCGGTCATCCGTCGATAGGTGTAGGAGGAGGGGGTATCGTTACAGTCACCCACAACAATCACCGGATAGTGCGTAGTGTCGACCAGATTGCAAATTTCGTCCACCTGCGGCATCCGCAACTTTGTGTTGCGCGCCACCTCGGGAAACATCATCAAGAAGGGCATTTTGCGACGATAGGCGCGCCAATACAGATCCTGCAAAGTGGAGATCCCCGTCGTTTGGAGGTGAATCGTGACCACGCGAACGGTGTCTTTGCCAACCAGTAGGTCGCCCCACAAATAGTCGTTGTTGGTGCCGGGGAAACCGACATATCCGTGGTTCAGAATCGGGAATACACTCACAATAGCCTCCCCTTTTTCACGCACAAAGTAGGGCATTCGTGCAGCGAAGTAGGCCGCGATGCTATCTCCCGTGACCACATTGTCGTCGAGAAACTCCTGCATACAAAACACATCAACATCCTCCTGCTCAATCAGATCTGACATTCCGTAGGTCGAAGTTGTGCGCTGTTGGTAACGGCGAAATCCATCCACATTGAGCGTCGCCACACGCAAGCCGCACTTGGGGTGGTGATCACCATCGGGATCGGGCAGACGAATCGAGGCCGCTATGTAATTCATATTGATCAGCAGAGCCGCCACCGGCATCACCGCCACCAGCCATTTGCGACGAACAAGCCACCAAATGGCCGCCACCACATTCGCAAAAAGAATAACCGGCATCAAAAGCGCCACCGTCGTCCACAGACCGTCCAGCAAAGGTGAGACGAAAGTCGCGCGCCAACTGAGCACGGCCATCACCAACAAACCGGCAGTAAAAACAATCGTGAATATATATAATAGGTATGAAACGGCTTTTTTGCCCATCTTTTTCGGTTTTTTCGCTGTTTTAAACAACTTAGTACCCGACAAAGATAGCTTCTTTTAAAATAAAAAGCTATATTTGTATAAGATAAGTAAGCTAAAAACAGCTCTTGAAACACAGCAAGTTCAAGAACATAATTGATCTTACTTAAAAAACCAACCTTATGGGAATGAAACGAATACTTATCTCGGGTGGAGCCGGATTCATTGGTTCACACCTCTGCGAAAGATTGCTGGCCGAAGGCAACGACGTAATTTGTCTCGACAACTACTTCACCGGCCACAAGAGCAATATCCGCCACCTATTATCGAACCCCAACTTCGAAGTTGTCCGCCAAGATATCGTCTATCCGTATATGGCCGAGGTCGAGGAGATCTACAACTTGGCTTGTCCGGCGTCGCCGATCTACTACCAATACAATTCGATTAAAACCACACAAACTTCGGTCATCGGCGCCCTCAATATGCTCGGGATGGCCAAATACAACCACGCGAAGATCCTGCAAGCCTCCACCTCGGAGGTCTACGGCGATCCGCTGATTCACCCCCAACGCGAAGACTATTGGGGACACGTCAATCCGCTGGGCATCCGCTCGTGCTACGACGAGGGTAAACGCTGCGCCGAATCGCTCTTTATGAGCTATTTCCGCGACCACAAAGTGCCCGTGAAGATCATCCGCATCTTCAACACCTACGGCCCAAAGATGGATATCAACGATGGCCGCGTGGTTTCGAATTTCATTGTGCAGGCACTGCGCAACGAGGATATAACCATCTACGGCAGCGGCAACCAGACGCGCAGCTTCCAATACGTCGACGACCTGATCGAGGGAATGACCCGCATGATGAACGACACCCCCGACGATTTCCCCGGGCCGGTAAACATCGGCAATCCGTGTGAATTTACCATCACCGAATTGGCCACCGAGGTGATCGCACTGACGGGTTCGAAGTCCAAAATAGTCTACCAACCCCTGCCGCTCGATGATCCGCAACGACGTCAACCCGACATTTCGCTGGCGCGCAAGATGCTCAACGGGTGGCAGCCTCAGGTACAGCTGCACGACGGTCTACTGAAGACCATCGCTTATTTCGAGGAGGTTCTCTCGCGCGGCGGCGTGAGACGATAGCACAAAAAACTGTTTGAATTGAGAAACAAATTCAAACAGCATCAAAAAGATAGAAGCCAAGCAATGCTTGGCTTCTATCTTTTTGGGGTGTAGACCACTTTTTTGGTCTCAAAAAACGGCTCGTCGAAGAACGCCGAAATCTCGTAGATCGTCCACCGCTTACCGGTGAGCGCCAACTCTTCGGCCAACTCGCCCCCCTTGAGGTAGAGAATGCCGTTGGGCAGCGTGCCGCGCTGGCCGCGCCCCATTCGACTCCAGATCCAGTTCACAAACTCCGCCATCTCGGTCACGGCGCGCGAGACCACATAGTCGAACCGCTCGGTGAGCGCCTCGGCACGCACACAACGCGCCTCCACATTTTGCAGTCCCAAACCAGCCACAACACCCTCCACAACCGTGATTTTTTTGTGGATCGAGTCCACCGCCGTGAAGTGCGCCTCGGGAAAGAGGATCGCCAGCGGCACACACGGAAAACCGCCACCGCACCCCACATCGAGAATACGTGCACCGCTGTCGAAGGCGCAGACCTTGGCAATGGCCAGTGAGTGAAGTACGTGACGCAGGTAGAGCTGATCGAAATCCTTGCGCGAGACCACATTGATCTTGGCATTCCAATCGGCATAGAGTCCGTATAAAGCGGCAAACTGCTCCTGCTGACGGTGCGTCAGCTCGGGAAAATATTTGGTAATAAGTTCTGTCATAATTTCTCTCCGTCGGTGATAAATTGGCACATTTGCGCCCGAGCGCGGTGAATTTGCGTTTTGACCGTACCCAAGGGCAGCAAGAGCTTGGTGGCGATCTCTTCGTAGGTGCACTCGTCGAAAAAACGCAGGATGATCAACTGCCGATAACGCGGCGTAAGTCGCGCGAGGTAACCCTCGATCTGCATTCGCTGCTGCCCGTTGATGACCCGCTCTTCGGGGGTCGGCGAGGTGGAGGCCGGTGCCGAAAAGCGCTCGTCGATCGACAGGTCGTCTTGCCGACGACGCACGAAGTCGATGAAGGTGTTGCGCGCAATGGTGTAGACCCACTGTCCGAAGGTGTATTTGGTGCTGTAACGATGCAGATTGATGTAGACTTTGATGAAGGTCTCCTGCAACAAATCGTCGGCATTGCTGGCACCCCCCATCCGCTGCACAAATAGCCGATGAATTGCATCGCGATAGCGGTTGAAGAGGTATTCAAAAGCCACATCGTCGCCCTGCATTACCAACTCCACCAAGCGCTGGTCGTCGGCTATGATATAGTCGGCTATCTCCACACGCGATCGTCTCTGCGAAGCAGTTGCACACCCAGCACCAACGCCCAAAGCGGACTCAGCACATCGTAGATGAAGTAACGCCCCGCGATGCCACTCTCGCCCAGCCGCCGCGCAATGCGCCGCACCTCGACAACCGCCACCACATAGCGCGCCAACAACAGGCAGAGCGCCGCGATTTTGAATTCAAACGGCATCACACAAAGTGCGCAAATAACCGTGGCGAAAAACAACACACGCGAACCCAACTCCCACTCGATGAATGTTTTGGCACTCATCGGATAGAATTTATAGGCCGAGCCGAAATAGCGCAAACCACTCATCCACCACTTCATTCCGCCCCAAATCTGCTCGCGCATCAAGGCTCTTGGCGACAAGATGATGCTCACGTTGTCGGGCGTCATCACTTTTTGCATAAAGAGGTCATCCTCACCGATGTTCATATTGAGGTGGCTGAAGCCTTTGGCGCCGAAATAGATCTCCTTGGTGAACCCGAAGTTGTGGAGGGTGGCGCGGTAGGGATGGCGCTGCACGGCACGCGCGATCCAATCCACGGAGTGCATCAAGCGCCACGTGCGCATCAAATAGTTGATCATCCCCTTTTTGTGTTCCAAACCACAGTAGCCCACAACGATTCCACCCCGTGTGAAACCTTTGGACATCAACGACAACCAGCGGTCGGTCTGTGGACAAGCCTCGGTTGACGAGAAGATCAAATACTCGTTGTGCGCCGACTTGATACCCACATTGAGCGCCATTTTGCGAGAAATCGGGAAACGCGGATCGAGGTGAATTTTGGTGGTCGTAATCTGGGGATAGGCCGTTTTGAGCTGCTGCAACTCGGCATAGAAGTCGTTGTCGTGACCCACATAGACAATGACCACCTCGAAATTGGGGTAGTTCTGAGCCAGCATCAGCGGCAGCCGCTCCTCGATGAAGGCATAGTTCTCGGAGAACATCGGCACCACCACCGACAAAGGTGGCTCGCCCTTCAAAATGGGTTTGCGGCGGTTATTTTTGTATCCGGGGATACGCCCATAAACGAAAATATAGTAGTAGAGTTGCACGCCCAACATCAGGAGAATTGCCCCTGCAAGAGCTGTGCCCTCCCAACCGTAACACGTTAGAAAAGTATCGAAGAGTTGCATATTGATGAAATATGTGCAAAGATAGAAATATTTTGCGTATTTTTGCCGAATAGATGAGTATGAAATTTACAGTACAACATAAAGACCCTTCGTCGCACGCTCGCGCAGGTGAGTTGGCCACCGACCACGGTGTGATTCACACCCCGATTTTTATGCCTGTGGGCACAGCCGCCACCGTCAAGGGGATTTTTCACCGCGACGTGCGCGACGAGGCGCACGCCCAAATCATCTTGGCCAACACCTACCACCTCTACCTGCGTCCCGGGATGGAGATCATCGAAAAAGCCGGCGGCGTACACCGCTTCTCGACGTGGGAGGGACCGATGCTCACCGATAGCGGTGGATTTCAGGTCTTCTCATTGACCGACTGCCGCAAACTCAAGGAGGAGGGGTGTCATTTTCGCTCGCACATCGACGGCTCGAAACACCTTTTCACGCCCGAAAGTGTGATCGACACCGAGCGCACGATCGGAGCCGACATTATGATGGCCTTCGACGAGTGTCCCCCGGGTGACTCACCACGCGAATATGCCGCCAAATCGCTGGCAATGACCGAACGGTGGTTGGATCGTTGTTTCAATCGCTACCACAGCACACAACCCAAATACGGCCACTATCAGGCGCTTTTCCCAATCGTTCAAGGCTGCACCTACCCCGATTTGAGGGCACACGCCGCCGAGAACGTAAAACAATATGCAGCCGACGGCTACGCCATCGGCGGTTTAGCGGTCGGAGAGCCGACCGACGTTATGTACGAGATGATCGAGGTGGTCAATGCGATTCTGCCCGAAGATCGTCCACGCTACTTGATGGGGGTCGGCACGCCGGTCAACATCTTGGAGGGGATCGAACGGGGCGTCGATATGTTCGATTGCGTGATGCCCACGCGCAACGGTCGCAACGGACAGTTGTTCACCGCCGAAGGCATCATCAACATCCGTAACAAACGCTGGGAAGACGACTTTTCGCCCATCGACCCCCAAGGCACAGCCTTCGTGGACGCGCTCTACTCGAAAGCCTACCTGCACCACCTGACCACCTGCGGCGAGATGCTGGCGGCACAAATTGCCTCGCTGCACAACATCGCTTTTTACCTGCGTTTGGTGGGAATGGCACGCGAACGAATCATCGCCGGCGATTTCAAGGCTTGGAAAGAGGCGATGATCCCGAAATTGCAAAGAAGACTGTAAAATATGCAACTCAAGTTCCCGGGGTTCAAGATTTTGGACCGTTACATACTCAAGAAGTTCCTTTCGACCTACTTCTTTGCCATTGCGATGATCATCATCGTGGTGGTGGTCTTCGACTATGTGGAGAAAATCGACGACTTCACGGAGCTGCACGCCCCGGTAAAAGCCATCATTTTCGATTACTACTTCAACTTCATCCCCTTCTTCATCAACCAGTTCAGCGGCCTGTTCACCTTCATCGCCGTGATCTTTTTCACCTCGAAGTTGGCCTACCAAACCGAGATCGTCGCAATGCTCTCGGGTGGTATGAGTTTTCGCCGCCTGATGTGGCCCTATTTCCTCGGGGCGCTGATCATCACCACACTATCCATCATCCTCAACCTCTGGATCATACCGCTTTCGCAACGTCACATCGTCGCCTTCGAACGACAATACATCAAGCGCCGTCAGGTGGAGCAGTACGACCGCCACATCTACCGACAGATCGAACAAGGGACGTTCGCCTACATTCGCGGATTTAACGAGGATTCGAAGCAAGCGCCGTTTTTCGCGCTGGAGCACTACGACGGCGGCACGATGAGCTGCTCGTTGGAGGCGGCCGATGCGGTCTTCGATCCCGATTCAAAACGTTGGACGGCACCGCGCTACACCATCCGCGAATTCGATTCGCTGGGGATGGAGAAATTTGCCCAATACCGCAACCTCGACACCCTGATCAACTTGGAGGTGACCGAGTTGGGGCGCATCAACGAGCTGATTCAGACGATGAATATTTCGCAGCTCAACCAATTTCTGGACCAGCAACGCGCCAAAGGTTCCGACTCGATCAACATCATCGAAGTCGGCCGCCACACGCGCTATGCCTATCCGCTTTCGACCTTCATCCTGACGCTGATCGGGGTGTCGCTCTCCTCGCGCAAGGTGCGCGGCGGCACGGGATTGCACATTGGCATTGGCACGGCGCTCTGCTTCTCGTACATCCTCTTCAACCGCTTCTTCGAGGAGTTCGCCAAGAGCGGCACGCTGCCCACCGGGTTGGCCGTGTGGCTACCGAATATCATCTACCTATTCATCGCAATTTACCTTTACCGCACGGCGCCAAAATAGCAGCGCAGAAAACGACCCATTGATCTATTATGGAGAAACTTACCTATTATTGGAATCGGCTCAAAGAGCATCCTGTGGCCTACACCTTGGTGCGCATCGGTGCCCTCATTTTGGCCTTGGCCATCGTCGCCCACATCTTGATGTTGATGGGCACACGCCACGGCGCACACCGCACGGTACCCGACTTTTCCGGCATTGCCCTCGATCAGGCCGAGGAGCTGGCCGACGAACACGGGCTGAACCTCCAAATCAACGACTCGCTATTTGTGCCGGCCTACGAGGGCGGCATTGTGCTGGCGCAACTACCCGAGGCCGGCGTTGAGGTCAAACCCGGACGCACGATCTACATTACAATCAACTCGTTCCGCGAGAAGATGGTGCCCGTGCCCTATGTGGCGAGCCGCTCGCTGCGTCAAGCCAAAAATATGCTCGAAATCGCCGGATTGGAGATCGACGAGTTGATTTATCGCTCCGATATGGCCACCAATTACGTGCTGGAGGAGTACTGCAAGGGACGTCCTGTCCACGCTTCAAGTCATCTGGAGGCCGAGATGGGTTCGGGCATAACCCTCTACGTCGGCGTCGCAGGCGCACCCAACACCATCGTGCCGCAGCTGATCGGTTTTCCGCTCAAGGAGGCCAAGAGCCGCCTGTGGGAGATGGGACTTAATGTGGGTAAAGTGAGCTTCGACGAGGGGATCACGCTGCTCAACGAGCGCGATGCACGCGTCTACATCCAAACACCCACGGCCGAACGCGGCGCAACACTCGGCACACGCGTCGATCTGCGGTTGACACTCAGCCAGACCAAGCTCACCGAACACAGCACCGCCGCAGAGCAGTTGGCCAAAAAAACAGCCGCAGAGCGGTTGCAATCGGAACAACAACTGGCCGACTCACTGGCAGAGGCCTCGTTCAACACCATCACAGGAGATACTACACAACAAGGAAACGACGGATTTTTCAACGAATGAGCAACGATCCATACAACGACGCGGATCCCGAGATCGAAGCGTTTGACCCACTTACCCAAGCCGACGACGATGACGAGGGCGAGGGTCTCTACGAACACTTCGCGGTAACGGCCGACAAGGGTCAGACGCCGATGCGTCTCGACAAATTTTTGACGGTTCGTATGGAGCACTGTTCGCGCAACCGTGTGCAGGCCGCCGCCGACAGCGGTAATATATTGGTCAACGGCAAGCCGACCAAGTCGAGTTACAAGATCAAACCGCAGGATTTCATCCAAATTGTGATGCCCTATCCGCGTCGCGAGGTGGAGATCATCGCCGAGGATATTCCGCTGGATATTCTCTACGAAGATGCCGACCTGATGATCGTCAACAAGGCGGCCGGTATGGTCGTGCACCCGGGGGTAGGCAACTACCACGGCACGCTGGTCAACGCCCTGACCTACCACCTGCGCCACCAACCGGCCTTCGACGATAGCGATATGCGCGCCGGATTGGTACACCGCATTGACAAAAACACGTCGGGTATTTTGGTGACGGCCAAAAACGAACAGGCACACGCCCGTCTGGCCAAACAGTTCTTCGACCACACCATCCAACGGCGTTATATCGCACTGGTGTGGGGTAATTTGGAGCAGGACGAGGGCACCATCACCGGCAACATCGGCCGCAGCCCCAAAGATCGGCAGAAGATGTTTGTCTTCGCCGACGGCTCTGAGGGCAAACACGCCGTGACCCACTGGCGCGTGCTGCGACGTTTCGGCTACGTGACGCTGGTCGAATGCCACCTTGAAACGGGGCGCACCCACCAAATTCGCGTACACATGGCTTGGCAGGGGCATCCGCTCTTCAACGACGAACGTTACGGCGGTGACCGCATCCTCAAAGGCACGACTTTTGCCAAATATAAACAGTTCATCGAGAACTGCTTCACCATCCTGCCGCGCCACGCACTTCACGCCCAGATGCTCGGTTTTGAGCATCCGACGACCCACGCCCACGTGTCGTTCGAGAGTGAACTGCCGGCTGATTTCAAGGCTTTGCTGGCCAAATGGGAGGGCTATGTGGCCGCTTCCAAAGATTTTGAAAACGAATAGATTGTGTTTCTACCGACAACATCCAAAGAGGTTCGCGAACGCGGCTGGGATCAATTAGACGTCATCCTTTTTTCGGGGGATGCCTACATCGACCATCCGGCCTTCGGTGCGGCGGTCATCGGCCGGCTGTTGGAGGCCGAGGGGTATCGCGTGGCGATCGTCCCCCAGCCCAACTGGCGCGACGACCTGCGTGACTTCACCAAGTTGGGTGCGCCACGGCTCTTCTTCGGCGTGTCGGCCGGTTCGATGGATTCGATGGTCAACCACTACACGGCCAATTTGCGACTGCGCAGCAACGACGCCTACACCCCTGCCGGCAAGGCCGGATTTCGTCCCGATTCAGCCGTGACGACCTACACCCAGATCCTCAAACGGCTCTTTCCCCACGTGCCGGTGGTCATCGGCGGTATCGAATCCTCGCTGCGACGCCTTGCCCACTACGACTATTGGAGCGACACGATCAAGCCTTCGATTCTCTGCGAGAGCGGTGCCGATTTGTTGATTTACGGGATGGGGGAACGGGTGATACAACAGGTGGCTCGCGCAATGCGCAACGGATACAACTCCAAGCTTTTACGCAAAATAAATCAGGTGGCTTTTCTCTCCGATGCGGAGTATGTCAATCGGCTCGATCCGGCACAGACCATCCGTCTGCACCCCTTCGAGCAGTGTGTGCAGAGCGCGACGGCTTTCGGCGAGAATTTCACCCGCATTGAGACGCTGAGCAATGTGATGGAGCCGACGAAAACCTTGGTCGAAGCGGTCGGTGATCGTTTTGTGGTGGTCACGCCGCCCAACACAACGCTGACCACCGAGGAGCTGGATCACACCTTCGACCTGCCCTACGAACGGGCGCCGCATCCGCGTTACCGCGGCAAAGGCGACATTCCGGCTTGGGAGATGATCAAACATTCGGTCAACATCCACCGCGGCTGCTTCGGCGGCTGCTCGTTCTGCACCATATCGGCACATCAAGGCAAATTCATCAATTCGCGCAGCGAAGCATCCATTTTGGCCGAGGTGAAACGCATCACCGAAATGCCCGATTTCAAGGGGTATCTCTCCGATGTGGGCGCCCCGTCGGCCAATATGTATCGTATGGGAGGCCGCGATCGCGACCTTTGTCGCCAATGCCGCCGCCCGTCGTGTCTGCACCCCACAATGTGTTCCAACCTCAACAACGACCACCGGCCGCTGCTGTCGCTCTACGAGAAGATTCGCGCCGTCAAAGGGATCAAAAAAGCCTTCATCGGCAGCGGCATTCGCTACGATCTGTTCGACGACAGCCCCTATTTCGAAACCGTCGTCAAATACCACACTTCGGGACGGCTGAAGGTCGCCCCCGAACATACCGAAGACAACGTGCTCAAGCTGATGCGCAAGCCGCCTTTTGCGCTTTTCGAGCGGCTCAGTGCCGATTTCACGCGCATCTGTCGTCGCGAGGAGTTGCCCTACCAGTTGATTCCTTACTTCATCTCGTCACATCCGGGCTGCACCGAACACGATATGCAGGCGCTCTCGGAAAAGGTACTCGGCAAACTCCATTTCACCCTTGAGCAGGTGCAGGATTTGACGCCAACCCCAATGACACTTTCGTCGGTGATGTTCTGCACGGGGGAGAATCCCTACACCCACCAGCGCGTCTATGTGGCACGTACCCAAGACGAAAAGCGGCAGCAAAAAAGTTACTTTTTCCGCACCGCAACCCCAGATCCACGCGGCGGACGAGGTGACGGATTTCGCAAAAATGCCCCAAAAAACGCCCAACCGAACGCCCCGAAAGGCGCCCAACAAGGCACCTCAAAAGGCTTCTCCAAAGACGCTTTGAAGCGTGCCCCCAAAAACCGCACACGATAGAAGTTACTTCAAAGTTCTAAATCGGTGAAATATTTTGAAATCTGCTTGGCTTTGACTACTTTTGCGAGCGTAAAAAACTCCACAAATGTATCGTAGATTCGCAGCCGTAATGCTATCTGTAATTCTGCTCTCGCCCGGATGGCTTGGGCTGACAGGGCTAACGCTACCCGTTGCGTTGATTCCGTTGTTGTGGATCAGCGCCTCCTACGACGCTTCGCGCCGCGCTTGGTGGCACGTGTTCGGCTGGGCGGCACTCACTTTTGCGCTCTGGAACGGCTGCACAATTTGGTGGATTTGGTACGCCACACCCGTCGGGCCTTTCGCCGCCATACTCGCCTCGACAACCCTCAACATGATCGCCTTCATGTTGTTCCATACGGTCTCTAAAAAAGCACCCAAAGCCCTCGCCTACACCTTGTTGGTTGCGGCTTGGATTGCTACCGAATATTGGTACACCGTGGGTGAATTTTCGTGGCCGTGGCTCATCTTGGGCAACGGTTTTTCGCACGAGGTTTGGGCGGTGCAGTGGTACGAATACACCGGCATTTTCGGCGGATCGCTGTGGGTGCTGCTCTGCAACATCCTCATTTTCGAAGCCATCCGCAGCCGATCACGCCGCAGCGGCATCGTCGCCGCGTGTGCCGTTGTCCTGCCGATAGCCGCTTCGCTCGTCATTTGGTGGAGTTGGAAACAACCCGATCAAGGCACGGCTCGGGTGAGCATCATCCAACCTAACGTGGAGTGTTACAGCAAGTTCCACAGCGACAGCGAATGGCAGGAACGCAACCTGATCGACCTTGTGGCGCAAACACCTCGCGATGCACAATTCATCCTACTACCCGAAACCGCCGTGCCGGAGCAGTACTGGGAACCTGCCTTCTCGGAGTTTCGATTCTTGAACGAGCGCGGTGCTTTTTGGACGGAGCTTGCCGACACACTTCGGACTTCGCATCCCGAAGCGCTGCTGATCACGGGAGCCAACACACTCCGCTACTACGACGCTGGCACACAAACAACTACCGCTCGCCACGAACCCAATGGCACGGGTTACTACGACCACTTCAACACCGCCGTCGGGCTTGACTCCGCCGGTCGGATGCAGCTTCACCACAAAGGCCGTTTGGTGATCGGCGTTGAGAAAACACCCCTGCCGTGGCTCTTCGAAATGCTGGATTTTCTGGTCGTTGATTTGGGTGGAACACTCGGGCAAATTGGGGTCGGTCAGCACGGTACATCCTTCTCACACAACCAAATACAAGTAGGCCCAGCAATCTGTTACGAAGGGCTTTACGGTGACTTTTTTGGCGATTTCGTGCGTCGAGGCGCGCAATTTATGGCCATCATCTCCAACGACGGTTGGTGGCAAGATACGCCCGGCTACAAACACCTCTTTTCGATCTCACGGCTGCGCGCTATCGAGCACCGCCGCGCCATTGCCCGCTCGGCCAACACCGGACAGTCGGGCTTCATCTCGCCACGCGGCGAGGTGGGGCAGACGCTCGGCTGGGAGGAGCGCGGCGTACTTTCGGACTCGGTTCCACTCAATTCCGAACTGACTTTTTACACCCGATCGGGCGACTACATAGGGCGCATTGCCGAGTACCTAATGCTGCTTTGTGTGCTCTACTACATCGCCTACCGCGCCAAAAAGAAGAATCATCTCGTTCAATAAGAAACCGTCAAAATTCAAATTCCGATATGAACTACTCCCAAACCCTCGAATTCCTCTTCGCATCATTGCCGGCATTTGAAACCACAGGCGCGGCGGCCTACAAACCCGGATTGGAGCGCATCAACGCCTTCTGTCGGCACTTGGGCAACCCCCAGCGCAACTTTTTCACCATCCACGTGGCCGGCACCAACGGCAAAGGCTCCGTGTCGCACATCATCGCCTCGGTGCTTCAGCAGGCCGGCTACCGCACCGGACTCTTCACCTCGCCCCACCTCCACGACTTCCGCGAACGCATTCGCGTCGACGGCGAGATGATCCCCAAACAAAAGGTGGTCAACTTCGTCGACAAACACCACGACAAAATGGTCGAATTGGAGCTGTCGTTCTTCGAGATGACCGCCGCATTGGCCTTCGACTACTTCGCACAGAGCGATGTCGAGGTGGCGGTGATCGAAACCGGCTTGGGCGGACGGCTCGACGCTACCAACATCGTCCTGCCGGTGGTGAGCGTCATCACCAACATCGGACTCGAGCATACGGCGCTGCTGGGCGACACCTTGCAAAAAATTGCAGCCGAGAAGGCCGGCATCATCAAAAAGAGTATTCCCGTGATCCTCGGCGAGAGCGATGACCGTTACAACAGCGTCTTTGAGCAGATCGCGGCCTCCAATAAATCAAAAATAATCTACGCCGAGCAGGGGTTCGATTGCAGCGAGGGGCAGATCGACGGAACGCACCAACACTTCAACCTATATCGCAAACGCGATGACCACGCATTCGATGTGGAGTTGGATCTGCAAGGCAACTACCAACGTCACAATCTGTTGACGGCATCGGCCGCCATCGACTTTCTGCACGAAGAGACCCCCCTGACCATCTCGCGCCGCGCATTCCTCGAGGGGACGCGCGATGCTGCCGCCCTCACGTCACTGATGGGACGCTGGCAGCAGATCGGGGAAGCGCCGTTGGTGGTTTGCGATACGGGACACAACGCCCACGGCATCGCCTATGTCGCTGAGCAGCTGAAGACTACGCCCCACAAAACACTCTACTGCGTCATCGGTTTCGTGCGCGACAAGGACTTGGCACACATCCTGCCCCTGCTGCCGCATAATGCGCATTACCTCTTCACACAGGCCAACACCGAACGAGCCTTGCCAGCAAAGGAGTTGGCCACCAAAGCGGCAATCTACGGACTTCAGGGTGAAGCCGTTGATAGTGTTGCCGCAGCCGTAGCACGCGCCAAGGAGTTGGCCACCGCCGAGGATATGATCTTCATCGGAGGCAGCACCTACGTAGTTGCCGAGGCGCTCTAACGATCCGCCTACCAAACAAAATAGGCACCGCATTTGCGGTGCCTATTTTGTTTTTATGCCTCCCCCATCTTGGGGCCAGTCTCAGAGGGCTGCTGTGGCGTCGGAATCTCGATTTTCCCCACCGAACTCTCGTACCGGACGATGTTCTCTTGCAACGAGCGCAACAGCCGTTTGGCGTGCTCGGGAGTTAGAATAATACGGCTCTTGACGCGCGCCTTCTCCACACCGGGCAACACCGTCGCAAAATCAATGATAAATTCGGAGGTGGAGTGCGATATAATAGCCAAATTCGAATAGTGACCTTGCGAAACCGACTCGTCGAGTTCGATGTCGAGGCCAAATTGTTTTGTGTCTGCCATAGATATTGATAATTATTTTTGTAAAAGTACCTATTTCCGAATGAAAATACACAAATCGCGCACCAAAGTTCTTGATATTTTATGAACATATCGGCCAAAAAATGCAAAACAACCCCGATCTGAGCATTGGGCACGAAAAGAGACGCGACAACACGCCGCCTTTTTTTGTCTTTGGGTAGGCAGATGTTCAACGCTTTTTTGTACCTTTGTTTCTTAAACTCTGCAAAACGAGAAAATGGGATTCGAAATCATAGAAATTCTATTCCGTGGCATCTGTGTCGGCGTGGCAGCTTCGATCACCGTCGGCCCCGTTGCTGTGCTCTGCATCCAACGCACCTTGTCGAAAAGTCGCCGCTCAGGCATCGTTTCGGGTTTGGGTGTGACGGCAGCCGACACCTTTATGGCGATGGCGGCATTCTTCTTCTACTCGATGCTCCAGACGCAAATCGAACAGTACAACACCTTGCTGCGTGTCATTGGTGGCATCTTCGTGGTCATCGTTGGCGTCTACATCTTCACACAAAATCCCGTGCCGCAGATTCGTCGCAACCGAGCCGGCAAAGCCTCTATGTGGCAAGATTTTGTCTCGATCTTCGGACTGACGATCGCCAACTTCATTATGGTCATCCCCTATATTCTGGCCTTCTTTGCCGTCTTCAAAATCTCAGGTAGCGAACTGACCGCAGGCGGCTTCGGCGGCTTTATGCGCGCTTTGTTTGTCATCGCAGGCTTTGCCAGCGGTGCTGCTGCGTGGTGGACGCTGCTGGCCTTTGTCATCAACCTCTTCCGTCGCCGTTTTCGGCCACGCCACATGCTCACCATCAACCACATAGCCGGTCTGGTGATCGGCGTCTTGGGTGTCTACACTATTCTCTCAACTTTTTTTGATATTTTTCCCAATGTCTGATCCACAACACAAAATCATAATTGCCGTTGACGGCTATTCGTCGTGCGGAAAAAGCACCTTCGCCAAAGCCATTGCCGGGCGTCTGGGCTACATTTTCATCGACACAGGAGCCATGTACCGTGCCGTGACACTCTATGCACTCGAACACGGAGCCATCTGTTCGGGAATTGTCGACGAGGAGCAGGTTGAGCGACTGCTTGACGACATCTCGATCACCTTCCGATTCAATCCCGAGCGCGGCGCCAGCGACATCTACGTCAATGGCGATCGTGTCGAGGGCAGGATCCGCACCATCGAGGTGAGCAACTGCGTGAGCCGCGTGAGTGCCATCGCTGCCGTACGCACCAAATTGGTGGCCATGCAGCAGCAGATGGGTGAGCGACGCGGTGTGGTGATGGACGGTCGCGACATCGGCACGGTGGTCTTTCCCGACGCCGAACTCAAAATCTTTATGACGGCCGATCCGGCGGTGCGCGCACGCCGCCGCTACGACGAATTAAAAGCCAAGGGAGATGCGGTTCCTCTCGAAGAGATCGAACGCAACGTCCTCGACCGCGATCGCGCCGATATGAGCCGCAAGCTGTCGCCACTGCGTCGGGCCGACGATGCCATTGAGCTTGACAACAGCTATATGCGCGTCGAAGAGCAGATGACTTGGTTTGAACAACAGTTCGAACGGGTAACCCAATAAACACGATCCGCCCCAACGGATCAACAACAAATATGGTAGTCGAGATCGACGATAAATCGGGTTTTTGCTTCGGAGTGGTTCGTGCCATTACGCAGGCCGAACAAGCCCTCGCCACAGGCGGCACGGTCTATTCGCTCGGCGACATTGTCCACAACCGCATCGAGGTGCAACGTCTCGAGCGGTTGGGCTTGCGCAAGGTTGCACGTGGCGATATGCCCCAAATCGCAGGTCGCCGTCTCTTCATCCGCGCCCACGGGGAGCCACCGACAACCTACGCCGAAGCGCGAAAGTTGGGAATCACAATCATCGACGCCACTTGTCCGGTCGTGGCGCGTTTGCAGGCACGCGTGGTTAAAGCCCACGAACAGATGCGGCAAGTCGGTGGTCAGGTTGTCTTGCTGGGCAAACGGGGTCACGCCGAGGTGGTGGGGCTGACCGGTCAGGTCGAGGCGCCAACCCTTGTCATCGAGGGTCTGGCCGATTTGAGCCTCGTCGATTTCACACGACCGATCTATCTGCTTTCGCAAACCACGCAAAGCATCCATCTATTTCGCGAATTAGAAGCTGAGATTCGTCGCCGATCGGCCGCACCCGAAAGCGTGGAAATCGACGATACGATCTGCCGCCAAGTCTCCAATCGCGAGCAACATTTGGTGGAATTCGCGCGCCGTTTCGACCGCATTCTCTTCGTCTGCGGCCGCAAATCGTCCAACGGACAGGTGCTTTTTGAGGTATGCCGCCGCGCCAACGCCCAAAGTCGGCAGATCGAAGAGGCGTCGGAGATTGATCCGCAGTGGCTCCAAGGCGCCACGTCGGTCGGCATTTGCGGCGCCACCTCAACGCCCACCTATTTGATGCAGGAGGTGGCCGACGCTGTCGGCAAAATAAAAAATTGCACAAGTCCCGGGAGATGAAAACCTACGGAGATACAACGATCACCTACACGCCGGAGAGCTTGCCACCCATTTTAAAGTGGGTGACCCCCAACGCGCGTGTTCTCGAATTCGGACCGGCTTATGGTTATATGACCCGCTACCTGCGCGAGGTTTTGCACTGTTGCATCACCTGTGTGGAGCTTAATCCCGATATGGAAACTCCGCTGCAACGCTACGCCGAGCGGGTGATCATCGCCAATTTGGACTCCGACGCTTGGACCTCGCAAGTGGAGGGTCGATTCGATTATATTCTTTTTGCCGATGTGCTGGAGCACCTGCGCGATCCGCGTCACACCATGGAGCAGGCCAGTCGTTTTGGCGATTGCGTCATCGTCTCGGTGCCCAACATTGGCCACGCATCCATTCAACTCAGCTTGCTGGAGGGGCGTTTTGAATATCAAAATTTGGGGCTACTTGACAACACGCACATCCATTTTTTCACGCGCACAAGCCTCGAGGCGTTGATGAACAGCTGCTCGATGGAGTGCACCAAGGAGCAAGATAATATTTGCCACTACCCCTTTTCCTGTGAACTTCATACGTGCTATGGACAACATCTGATGGCGGCGGTGTCGATTGCTCGCGCGCCGGACAGCAGTGTCTATCAATTTCGCAGCCAATGGCGGCGGATCGCCGAGCCTGCGAAAATCCGGAAAAGCCAACCCATACGACTCTCATTTTTGAAAGCCAATCGCGTAATTTTATTGGAGTCCATCCGCTATTTCCTGCTCAAGGCGCACCTACAAAATACGTGGCTGACAAAATTGTGGCTCAAAATACGTTAAAAAACAAAAATCACCTAAAATCATTTGTTATGAAATACTTCGTGCGTTCGTTAAAATATTTTGTCGCCTTGTGCGTTCTTTGTATAGTACTAATGGGGCTGATGCTGGTCAGTGGCACGTCGGCGCTGACGCTCGATCAGACGCTCTACGTGATGTTCCACACCAGCCGCTATGCGATGTTGCTGGTAGCAATTGTGGTGTTGGCGGCCGCCTATCCCCGATTCGGGTTTGTGGTGCGCAAAGTCGAGGGCGATGTGACGCTCCATCGCGAGCAAATCATCAATGCCTTCAAATCGGCAGGCTTTTCGCTGCACGAAGAGCGGGACGAGACGTTGTTTTTTCGTGCCGATGGCCTGCTACAAAAGTTGATGCTGCTGGGTGAAGATGAGATTAAAGTTTCACAATACGGACAGTGGATTTTGCTCGATGGCATACGCCGCGGCGTGGCTCGGGTCGAATATCGGCTGGAATCCTATATCAATATGTCGAAAAAATGATTAAAACGAAATACCGCTATTGCCTCACGGCGGCCGTTGCAGCTGCTGCAGCATCGCTGCTAAGCTTTGCCGCACACAACGACTTCGGTCTGGGGCGCAATATGGAGCTGACCGTCAATATGATGCGCGAGCTATCGCTCGGCTATGTCGATCCGATCGACCCCGATCGCCTGATGCGTGGTGCGGCCGAAGGAATGGTGCGCGACTTGGATCCCTACACGGTCTTCATTCCCGAGGAGGAGATGTCCGACTTTGAACTGCTCACCACGGGTAAATACGGCGGCGTGGGTTCGCTGATCCGCAAAAAGGGCGATTATGTGATCATTGCGCAACCTTACCAAGGTTCGCCGGCCGACCGTGCCGGATTGAAAATCGGCGACAAGATCCTCGCTATCGACGGCAAAGATGCCAAAGGATTCACCACCGAGCAGGTCAGCGCGCGCCTCAAAGGCGAGGCCGGCAGCAAGGTTCGTGTGACCATCGAGCACCTCGACGGCTCACAGCAAACCGTGACCCTCCAACGCGAGCGAATCGCCATCCCGGGTGTTCCCTATGTGGGTTGGGTGGCTGACGGAATCGGTTACATCCGCCACAGCGACTTCACCGAAGGGAGCTACGAGCAGATGCGCACGGCGATCGAGAAGCTGCAAGCTGCAGGTAAATTGCAGGGTTTGGTGCTCGACTACCGCAGCAACGGCGGCGGCATTATGCAAGAAGCGGTCAAAATTTTGGGACTATTTGTGCCCAAGGGCACCGAGGTGGTCAGCACCAAAGGGCGCACCGAAGAGTCGAAACAAATCTATCGCACGGACGCCGAGCCGATCTTTGCCAAGCTACCTTTGGCCGTGTTGATCAACGGTAATTCGGCCTCGGCAGCCGAAATTGTGGCCGGGGCTTTGCAGGATCTCGATCGCGCAATACTCATTGGCCAACGCAGTTACGGCAAGGGATTGGTGCAATCGACCCGTCCGTTGGGCTACAACACAATGGTCAAACTCACCACCGCAAAATATTACATTCCCTCGGGTCGCTGCATCCAAGCCATCGACTACTCCCACTCACAGGAGGGCGCCATCAACACCGTGCCCGACTCGCTCATCCGCGAATTTTCGACCCACGCAGGGCGCAAGGTCTACGACGGCGGCGGCATTATGCCCGACGTGCGCACCGAACCCGAATACATCAGCCGTTTCGCGATGACGCTCTACGCGATGGGCTTCATCGAGGACTTCGGCGACGACTACACGCGCCGCCATCCCAACCAGCAGATCGACCTGCGCACCTTCTCGATCACCGATGCCGACTACGCCGACTTTGCCACCTTTATGAAGGACAAAAAAGTCCCTTATGAATCGGACACACGGCGCGCGTTGAAGGGGCTGAAAGAGGCGGCCAAGACCGACCGTTTCCCCCTGCTCACCGAGAAGATTGAGTTGGTGGAGAAGCAGCTCAAAGACGACACGGCGACCAACCTCGAGACCTATCGTGCACAGATCATCGAGTCGATCAACAACGACCTTGTCCTGCGACACGGCTACACGGCCGGCATCATCGAACACGCATTGATGAGCGACACAGAGGCCAAACGTGCAGCCGAGCTACTGCTCAATCCCGAAGATTACCAGCGCATTACAACCGAACAAGACACTTCGCGTAAATAGCCAATTATGAAATTTCGTCGTGACATCTTCTCTTTCCGCAACCGCGTGTCGGTGATCATCGTGGGCATTGCCCTCGGTGTGCTGTCGTTGGTCTACACCAACAATATGGCGCAACGGCTCAAAGAGAAGGAGCAGCACGATGTGGCGCTATGGGGTCACGCTATGGAGCGCGTGAACCGCGATGTGATGGGCGGTGCGATGGAGGATCCGTTGGTGGCCGACATTATGTCGAACAACAACAACATCCCGTTCATCATCACCAACGAAAATCTCGAAGTTATCAATTCGCACCTGATTGCCGATCAGATCATCGACCACCCCGACCGCCTGCGCCGTCAAATCGAGAAGTTCACCGAGGAGAACACCCCACTTCCCGTGCGATTCTGGTGGAGCAACGACCATTACCACATCATCTTCTACGGCAAATCGGCCCTGCTCAAATCGCTCTACTACTTCCCGTACATACAATTATTGGTCATCACCGTCTTTATTCTGCTGGGCTTCATCGCTTTCCGTTCGACCAAACACGATGAGCAAAACCGCGTCTGGATCGGACTGGCCAAGGAGACCGCCCACCAGCTGGGCACACCGACTTCGTCGCTGTTGGGGTGGATCGAGTACCTGCGCAGTCAGAATGTCGATCAAAGTGCTGTCGAGGAGATGAACAAAGACCTCGCCCACCTGATGAAAATCGTAGACCGCTTCTCGAAAATCGGCTCCGAGACACCCCTCACGCCGGCCAACATCAACGAGGTGGTGGGCGAATCGGTTATGTACTTCCGCAAACGCATTCCGCGCAACGTGACGCTCGACTACAACGGATTGGCCATCGCCCCCGTGCAGGCCAACATCAACGCCGCCCTCTTCGAGTGGGTGGTCGAAAATTTGATGAAAAACTCGCTCGATGCCTTGCAGGGTCACGGAGCTATCGACGTGCGCATCTCGTCGGACGACACCCACGTGCTGATCGACGTCAAAGATAGCGGCAAAGGGATTCCCAAGGGGAGCTGGAAGCGCATCTTTGAACCCGGCTTCACCACCAAAACACGCGGTTGGGGGCTGGGGCTTTCGCTCTCGCGCCGCATCGTCGAGGAGTATCACCAAGGCAAAATCGCCGTCATCGACTCCGAACTCGGCAAGGGAACCACCATCCGCATCACGCTCAAACGCATCTTCGATTAATGGCTGGTACAGTGGGATATACATCACAATTCGGAATCGCACAGTCCACGCCGATCACCCCACACGCCACCCAACGTGTCGCAACACCGCATTGGTCGGTTGCCGCGTGGAGCGCCGATTCTCGGCAAACGGCAACGGTTGATTCGCTTCGGGTTGACTCGCTAAAGATTGATTTGCCCAGTGTTGATTCGCTTCGGGTTGATTCGCTCCGGGTTGATTCGCTTGCCGCCCACGCCGCGTCGGTAGACTATTCGAATGCCTATCCGTTTGCAGTCTACGGCACAGCCGATTCGCTACGGCCGTGGCGGCAGAACACCTATCCGCCCGCACTCGAGGCTCGGGCTGAGCAGGTTTTCGGCACAGAGTCGCAGATTGCGACGCTTCAACTTCCCCGGGAATCAGCGGCTCAATCGCTCACCGACAACGCTGTTTTTCAAGGTTTTGTGTTGTTACTTGCCGCACTATACGCCGTGTTACTCTATACCAATTTGGACGACTTGCGCAACCTTTTTGGACGGGTGGTGCACAATCCGAATAAGCGCATTTTTGAGGATTCGAGTAGCGGATTTCTTCGTTTTTTGAACATCACCACCGCCATTGGAGTGCTCTTTGCCGGTGTTTCAATGGTCAAATTTGGCGACTCGCTGCTGCCCACCTACCTGCTCAAGATGTTGCCTTACGGCGTGGTCGTTGCCCTGAGTTTGATCGTCTCACTGGCCTGCGTCTTACTGATTCTCTACCAGATTTTGGCTCTCCGAATTACGGGCGCTATCCTGCTCACACAACCCTTTGTGTCGCAATTAATCCTACTAAAACGCATCTATTTTTCGTTAGCCGTTGTACTCGTTTCGCCTTTTTTGCTACTCTTTGCCCTTTGTCCGCGCGGTATGGGCGATGTTTGGGGCACGATCATTGTCCTCGAATTGATTTTGATCCTGCTGCTGTTCTTCGTAGCGACGTTAAATCTGTTTCTTTCCAAAAAAGTTTCGATTTCGCATTGGTTTTTGTACCTTTGCACCGTCGAAGCTTTTCCGATCAGCTTTCTATGGCTGCTCGCAATAAGGTGAGACATAGAAACAACCCTGTAAATCTGCTACAAATTGAAAGTTAAGAGTCTATTGGTTTCGCAGCCGAAGCCTGCAATTATCGAGAAGTCCCCGTTCTACGAATTGTCCCAGAAATACAAATTGGACATCACCTACCAACCCTTCATCCGCGTGGTGGGAGTCTCCTTACGAGAGTTTCGAACACAACGGGTCGAAATATTAGACCACACCGCCGTGATTTTCACCTCACGCACCACCGTCGATAGCTTCTTCCACATCTGCGAAGAGGCGCGGATCACCGTACCCGAAGATATGAAATACATCTGCCAGACGGAAACCGTGGCACTCTATCTACAAAAATACATCGTCTACCGCAAACGTAAGATTTCGTTCTCCGACGGCTCATTCACTGCATTCATCGAGCTGATAATCAAACACAAAGAGGAGAAATTTATGCTTGCCCTGAGTGAGCCGCACAAACCCGAGTTGCCCGAGACCCTTGCCAAACTCAAATTGGCGTGCGATCCGGTCATCTTGGCGCGCACCGTGGCCGGCGAACTCGAGGCGGTGAAGATGTCGGATTACGACCTGCTGGCACTCTACTCGCCTTCGGACGTCAAGACGCTGATCGAGAAGTTCGGCACCGAGAACCTGCCTGCCGTGGCGGTCTTCGGCGAGGGGACGCTCAGTGCCGCGATTCAGGCCGGCATTCCGGTTTTGGCACACGCACCAACCCCCGAGGCTCCTTCGATGGTCAAGGCGATCGAACTCTATCTGTGCAAAATTCAGAAAGGTGAGTCCGTCGAACCCGTGACGCTGACCGCCGACCCCAGCAAAGAGGAGTTTATCCGCAACCAGCAGCACAAGCTGGCCAAGAAGGGTCGCGCACGGCGCCCCTCGACGACATCCAACAAATAACAGCCACCAAAATGCTCGACTGTTCGCTCTCCCACGCAGAACGGCTCCGATCACTCGGCGCCATTCGTCGCCTGTTTGAGAGCGGCGAGAGCGGCTTTATCTACCCTTTTCGCTACATTTGGTTCGCCGAACCAGATCGGGAACCCTCGGTCGAAGTGCTCTTTTCGGTACCCAAAAAGTTCCACAAACGCGCCAACAAACGCAACTTGCTGCGTCGCCGCACCAAGGAGGCCTATCGCCTGCAAAAACAGATTCTTCGCAGCAACAACAGCGCCGTCAACCTCGACTTGGCGCTGATCTACTCTTCGAAAGAGGAGTTGCCCTACAAAACCATCGCCAATGCCATCCGCAGAGTTCTGGAATCGGTTGTGGAGCACCTTTAAGCGGCTCTGTGCCTTGCCGTTGATTGTTTTGGTGCGCTTCTACCAGCTCTGCATCTCACCTTTCACACCCCCCTCGTGCCGTTTCACGCCGACCTGTTCGCAATACGCCTTGGAGGCGTTGCGCAAATACGGGCCGATCAAAGGCTTCTGGCTCGCAATCAAACGCTTAGCGCGTTGTCATCCGTGGGGTGGCAGCGGCTATGATCCAGTGCCGTAGGCCGCGAGGGCACCGCGGTCGGCAGCAATAAGACCACCAAGCAAAACCGAATAATACAAATTCAAAAGTCTTTCTTTGATGTCCTTTTTCCGGAAAAAGGACTAAAAAGCGTCGCAAGGCAATTTCACCTTTCGGATGCGAAACTGTTTGCATTGCAATTTGCGCAAAGGAAAAGCCCCTCCCGAGGGAGGGGTTTGGGGTGGGGTCAGAT
>JAVVYP010000010.1:0-53889 GCA_036651015.1 Alistipes sp. | reverse complement strand
GGATAAAGGGGTGGCAATGACCAAGTTCGCACATTGGTATGAAAAGGTCGAGCGGCTGGGCTGCAAGTTTTTTCACTCGGTGATCGACACGATGCAAAACAACTATGCAACGATCCTAAACTACTTCGATCATCGTTCAACAAACGCAAGTGCTGAGAGTTTCAACGCCAAAATCAAGGCTTTTCGTGCCCAATTCCGTGGCGTTAGGGACATACCGTTCTTCATTTTCAGACTCGCTAAAATATTTGCTTAAAAACCAGCCATCAACAAGAATTACCGATTGATCCAATATTTGCTTAAAAACCAGCCATCAACAAGAATTACCGATTGATCCCGAAAACAGGGATGAAAACAAAAAAACCTTGCAAGTGTTTGTCTTGCAAGGTTTTGCTTTGAATCGTTCGGATTCGCAGCGGAAAGTGGGGGATTCGAACCCCCGGTACAGTTGCCCGTACGTCAGTTTAGCAAACTGGTGGTTTCAGCCACTCACCCAACTTTCCGGATGCTCTTTCGGCCTTTTCGTTTGAAAGAGTTTGCAAATATAGGATCTTTTTGCGGAAATACAAAACTTAGCTATTGTTTTTTGGATTTTTCGTTGGGCACGCAATGCTGGAACCAGATTTGCGAAGGTGGATTATGAAATTGTGAATTGATTTTGTATCTTTGTTCGATATTTTGCTTGTAATGGCCGAGAAAGAGAAAGACATATTGGAGCATATCGGAGAGCAGGAGTACAAGTACGGCTTCACCTCGGATATCGAAACCGAAATGATCGGTAAGGGGCTTGATGAGGGTGTTGTACGTTTGATTTCTGCCAAGAAAGGTGAGCCTGCGTGGATGACCGAGCGGCGCGTGGCGGCTTACCGCCATTTTTTGACGCTTGAGGCGCCGACGTGGGCACATCTGAGCTTCCCCCCGATTGATTTCCAAGATATAATATATTATGCAGCGCCCAAGTTGCAGCCCAAACTCAATTCGATGGACGAGGTGGATCCCGAGTTACGTCGCACCTTCGACAAACTGGGCATTCCGCTCGAAGAGCAGATGTCGCTGGCTGGTGTGGCGGTCGATGCTGTGATGGATTCCGTCTCCGTGAAGACCACTTTCCGGGAGCATCTCTCCGAAAAAGGGATTATTTTCTGTTCAATTTCCGAAGCGCTTCGCGATTATCCCGATTTGATTCAGAAATATCTGGGTACCGTGGTGCCCTATACCGACAACTTTTATGCGGCGCTCAATGCGGCGGTCTTCTCCGATGGATCGTTCTGCTACATTCCCAAGGGGGTGCGCTGTCCGATGGAGCTTTCGACCTATTTTCGCATTAATGCAGCCGGTACGGGACAATTCGAACGCACGCTGATTGTGGCCGATGAGGGGGCTTATGTGAGCTATCTGGAGGGCTGCACGGCGCCGCGTCGTGACGAAAATCAGCTGCACGCTGCTGTGGTAGAGATCATTGTCGAGCGCGATGCCGAGGTCAAATATTCCACGGTGCAGAACTGGTACCCGGGCGATAAGCAGGGTCGGGGAGGCATCTATAATTTTGTGACCAAGCGCGGTATCTGTCGCGAAAATGCCCGGCTGTCGTGGACGCAAGTCGAGACTGGTTCGGCCATCACGTGGAAATATCCGAGTTGTATTTTGGCCGGTGACAACGCTGTCGGTGAGTTCTATTCGGTGGCGATGACCAACAATATGCAGCAGGCCGACACGGGTACCAAGATGATCCATATTGGTCGCAATACGCGGAGCCGTATCGTTTCGAAGGGCATTTCGGCCGGTCATAGCCAGAACTCTTACCGCGGCTTGGTGCGTGTGGCCAAGGGTGCCGAGGGGGCGCGCAACTACTCGCAGTGCGACTCGCTGTTGATTGGTGATCGGTGTGGTGCGCATACATTTCCACAGATCGACAGCCGCAATCGTTCGGCGGTGGTCGAGCACGAGGCCACAACATCGAAGATCTCCGACGATCAGCTGTTCTATTGCAATCAACGCGGACTCTCAACCGAAGATGCTGTGGGACTGATTGTTAACGGTTATGCGCGCGAGGTGTTGTCGAAGTTGCCGATGGAGTTTGCCGTCGAGGCGCAAAAATTGTTGTCGCTAAGTCTCGAGGGGTCAGTAGGATAGAATCGGCTTAAAAAAAGCAAAGTGACAGCGTTGAAAAGAAAAGATAGTAAGGTATGTTAAGCGTAAAAAATCTGCACGCGTCGGTTGACGGCAAAGAGATCCTTCGGGGCATAAATCTCGAAGTTAAAGCCGGTGAGGTACACGCCATTATGGGGCCTAACGGCTCGGGCAAATCGACGCTGGCTTCGGTGCTTGCCGGCAACGAAAAATTTACGGTCACCGAGGGGTCGGCCACTTTTTTGGGGCACGATCTGTTGTCGATGCCCATCGAGGATAGGGCACGTTTGGGGTTGTTTCTCGGTTTCCAATATCCGGTGGAGATTCCGGGGGTTACGATGGCCAATTTTATGAAGTTGGCCGTCAATGAACACCGCAAATTTCGCGGTGAGGAGCCACTCTCGGCTGCCGAGTTCTTGCACCTGATGCGCGAGAAGAGTGCCGTCGTGGAGCTGGATGCCAAACTCACGTCAAGGGCTGTGAATGAGGGCTTTTCGGGCGGCGAAAAGAAGAAAAACGAGATCTACCAAATGGCGATGCTCGCGCCGAAATTGGCGATTCTCGACGAAACGGATTCGGGACTCGACATCGACGCCCTGCGCATCGTAGCCACGGGCGTCACCAAACTCCATACGGCCGAAAATGCCACGGTGCTCATCACCCACTACCAGCGTCTGTTGGATTACATTGTGCCCGATGTGGTGCACGTGCTCTACCACGGACGGATCATCTATACGGGCGACAAGTCGCTGGCACTCAAGCTCGAAAAGGAGGGTTACGATTGGCTCATCAACGACTATAAAGCGGAATGATCGACCTGTCCGATATACTGCGCGATTTCTGCTTGACAGAGGGTGAGGTGCTCCGCATTGACGGCTCGCCGACGATGCCCTATGCGTCGATCAATCCTCGGCAGCTGCTCGTTGAGGTGGCGCGTGGTGCTTCGGCGCGGCTGGTTGTGTTGCACGCTACGCCCGAGGTGTCGTCGCTGCGAATTGTTTTGGCCGAGGAGGCTCAACTTGAAGTTGTCGAATTATTTACGGCAGAGGCTTTTGTCGAAGTCGTCCTCTCGCAGGCGGCTCATAGTAGCTGCCGTGTGACGACGATCGAGCTGTCGAGTGCACAAGCCGTTTATACGATCAATCTCGATGGCGCTCTTGCCGAGAACCGTTTCGGGGGGCTTTTCCTGCTCTCGGGCAAAGAACACGGTGTTGTGAAGTTGCGTACCAACCACAATGTTTCCGATTGTCGCAGTGACTCCGCGATTAAAGGGGTGGCCGGGGGTTCAGCCGTGGGCGAGTTTTATGGCTTGGTCTATGTGGCGCCCGATGCCCAGCGCACCGATGCCCGTCAGCAGAGCCGCAATGTGCTGCTGGGTGACACCGCGCGCATTATCACCCGTCCGCAGCTCGAAATTTATGCCGACGATGTGAAGTGTTCCCACGGCGCTACGGTCGGGCAGATGGCCTCCGATGCGATCCTCTATATGCGTCAGCGCGGTCTGAGTGAAGTGCAGGCGCGTCGCTTGCAGATCGAGGGTTTTGCCGGTGACATCGTTCACCAATGCGGAATTGACGAGCTTGCGGAGGCGCTTATGGCGCACGTTGCAGCTAAAATGGATAAATTATAAGAGATGTTTGACGTCGAAAAAATACGCAAAGAGTTTCCGATTTTGGAACGACAGGTCTATGGTAAGCCGCTCGTTTACCTCGATAGCGGCGCCACGGCTCAGAAACCGTTGGCCGTCATCGACACCCTCGACTACCTTCATCGTCAGCTCAATGCCAATATTCATCGGGGCGTGCATTACCTCTCGGAGCAGGCCACGAGTCGTTACGAGGCGTCGCGCGAGCAGATTCGCGCCTTCATTGGAGCGGCTGCCTGTGAGGAGATTATCTTTACCGCCGGCGCTACGGCTTCGCTCAACTTGGTGGCTTACGCGTGGGGCAGTCGGAATGTCGGTTTGGGCGACAATATCGTGATCAGCGAGATGGAGCACCACTCCAATATTGTGCCGTGGCAACTGCTTGCTGAGCGAACGGGTGCGCAGATTCGGGTCTTGCCGTTCGACGACCAAGGGGCGCTGTGCGTGGATCAACTGGCGTCGCTTATCGACGCTCGGACGCGCGTGGTGGCTGTGACGCAGGCGTCGAATACGCTTGGCTCGCGACCTGATTTGCACGCGGTGATTGGTGCCGCCCACGCGGTGGGTGCCGTTGTCGTTGTCGATGGATGTCAGGGTGTTGTCCACGGAGGTGTCGATGTGCAAGCGTTGGATTGCGATTTCTACGCCTTTTCGGGGCACAAACTCTATGGACCCACCGGTATCGGTGTGTTGTACGGCAAACGCGAATTGCTGGAGGCAATGCCTCCGTTCTTGGGAGGTGGCGATATGGTTGATCGGGTGTCGTTCGCCAAGACCACCTATGCACCTCTGCCGCTCAAATTCGAGGCCGGAACCGCCAATTTCATCGGAGCCATTGGCTTGGGTGAAGCGGTGAAGTTTGTCGAACGGTTCGATGCGCACGCGTTGGAAGCCCACGAACGGGCGCTGCTGTTGCACGCCACCGAACAACTGTTGGCGATCGAGGGGCTACGAATCTACGGCACAACACCCGATAAATGTGCTATTGTATCGTTCAATATCGGCGGCATTCATCCCTACGATTTGGGTATGATCCTCGATAAATTGGGCATTGCCGTGCGTACGGGGCAACATTGTGCCGAACCGGTGATGACCCATTATGGGGTGACGGGTATGTGCCGCGCGTCGTTTGCGCTCTACAATACCCTTGCCGAGGTCGATGCACTGGCTGACGGTGTGCGGCGTGCGGTGAAGATGCTGCGGTAAAAAGCAGTTTTTTTGGTTGCAACCCGAAAAAGGATTGGCGTTGCAACAAGGACGAAAAGCCACGACTTGAATAATATAAAGGAATTAGTATTGCAAACGCAAAGTCCCTCCCGAGGGAGGGATTTAGGGTGGGGTCAGAATTGCAAACGCGGCCATAGCCGCGCATAACAGCCTTTGGCTGCGTTGCAACGATGGCGAAAGCTACGACTTGAATAATATAAAGGAATTAGGCCTATGTTTATTGTACTCGAGGGATTGGATGGAGCCGGTAAATCGACTCAGATTCAGAAATTGCGCCAGCTGTTCGCAGATCGGGGTATGGAGAGCGAATATGTGCATTTTCCACGTTTCGACGCACCGGTTTATGGCGAGTTGATTGCTCGTTTTCTGCGTGGTGAATTTGGTGGTGTCGATGCGGTTGATCCCTATCTGGTGGCGTTGGTTTTTGCTGGCGATCGTGCTGATGCAGCGCCCCAAATTCGGCGCTGGCTCGCTGAAGATAAAGTTGTTATCCTCGATCGTTACGTCTATTCGAATGTTGGTTTCCAATGTGCAAAATTGCCCGAAGGAGAGTCGCGTCAGCGTCTGGCTCGGTGGATTCTCGACCTTGAATTCGGCTACAACAACCTGCCACGCCCCGATCTTTCACTCTTTTTAGACGTGCCTTTCACCTTCACCGAACGTTCGCTCTCGCAGCAGCGTGAGGGCGACGATCGTGCCTATTTGCAGGGCGAGCAGGACATCCACGAAGCCTCGTTGGTGTTGCAACAGCGTGTGCGCAAGGTCTATCTCGATGCTGCGGCACAGGATGCTTCGTTGCGTGTGGTCGATTGCAGCGATGCGACGGGTGCTATGGCTTCGCCCGATGCGATATTCTCCAAAATCAGCTTAGCGCTCACTCAAATCCTCGATCCCGATGCAAAGAAGAAGTAAACCGTTCAAACTGCTGACCAACGTTTGCCGCTTGATTTTTGCCTGCGCATTCATCGTTTCGGGTTTTACAAAGATCGTCGATCCGTGGGGTACGGCGATGAAGGTCAACGAATATTTGTCGATCTACGGCATCGAATTTTTGCAGCCTGCGAGTATGACCTTCTCGATTTGGTTGTGCGGTGCCGAATTGATGATGGGTTGTATGCTGCTTTTCAAGGTGCGCATCCGTCTGATCTCGATTTTTGCGTTGGTTTCGATGCTCTTTTTTACGACCTTGACCTTGGTGAGCGCCACCTTGATTCCCGTCGAGGATTGCGGTTGTTTTGGCGAGGCGATGAAGCTCACGCCGTGGCAAACATTCTTCAAAAATTTAGCACTGCTGCCGATGGCTTTTGTCGTCTGGTGGCGCTATCGTCCCGATAAGATATTCGCCTTCAAGCCGATGGAGGTTGTGCTGACGACGTTCTTTTTCTCGATGTCAATGTACATCGGCTACTACTGCTACATCCACCTGCCGCTTGTCGATTTCCTGCCCTACAAGGTGGGGGTGAATATCCGTGAGGCTATGCAGGCGCCGGCTGTGGTGCCCGAAGAGATGGAGACGGTGCTCGTCTACCGCAACCGTCGCACGGGTAAAGTGCGCGAATTTTCGCTGGATGATACGGCGTGGCAGAATAGCGAGAAGTGGGAGTGGGTCGATACGCGTACGGTGAACGAAATTCCGACCGTGCGACCCTTGGTAAGCGAATTTGCGCTGCGAGACACAGAGGGCGATGTCACCGAGGAGATACTGACGACGCCGGGACGGCTGTATATGCTCTGCATTACCTCGTTCGCCGAGTTGCCCGAGCGATGTGCGCGGCGTTTGGCAGCCCTATCCGACCGAGCTGTCGAGGAGGGTGCGCGCGTTATTTGTTTGACGCCCGAACCGCTGTATGGCGTCACCTACCACGATTTCGAGGGTGTGCAGGTGCGATGCTACAACATCGACGCCACGACAATGAAGACGATGCTGCGCGCCTACAACGGGGTTGTTGTGCTCGACGATGGAACGATCTCTTCCAAAAGCAACTGCCGCGACATCCCTAAATAACAGCTTCTTAGGCTTCGACTTGCTCGATCGTGCCCAATTTCACGTACCACAAATAGCCCTCGACCTCGGTGTAGCCCATTTCACGTAGCAGGCTGAGGTATTTGCGAATTTGATCGTGGTATTGCTCGGGTTCGCAGGCGCCGAATTTATAATCAACCACCACGGCGCGTGTGCCGCGAAGCATCACCCGATCGGGGCGGCGCGTGGTGGCATTGCCGGGTATAATAATCTCGTTTTCGTTGCGCACACGTTGCCAGCCGCCGCTGAACCATTCGCGTGCGGCCGGGTGTTCGAGTGCTCGGGTGATCATCAAATGGAGTGTCTCGGCATCGGCTGTGGTGAGTATGCCGTCGGCTTGCATCCGACAGATGGCGCCACGAATTTGCTCCTCGTCGTCGGCCTCTTCGAATGCCTTGTGCATCAAAATACCGAAGTTGCGCGGCGAGAGTTCCGTCTCTCCAGCGTCGAAATAGCGTTGCGAGGGGAGCCGCAACCTGAGATCGGCGGCTGCCGTGGGGTAGTCTTGCAATACCACCTGCCGAATGCCGGAGTCCTCTTTGACCCCGACAACGGGACCTGCGTACTCCCCGAATTCGAACCGTTCGGTCGTCCCGATTGTCGTGTGACGACCCGTGGTTCCGGCAAGGTCGACCTGCGGATCATCTATCTTCAAACTTTGTAACAACAGATTGCCCACCGACTTTTTATCTGTCTTCGGAATGAAGATGTGCAGCGACTCGGCGGCACGCGTGAGGGCGACGTAGAGCACGTTGATGTTGTCAACGTGTGTGTAGACAAATTCACGATAATATGCCTCCGAGAAGCCTGATTCAGCCATCAACTGTTTGTATTTCACCGGAAAATGTCCGAGCGTTTCGGCTTGAGTGTCGTGGGGCTTTGCCCAAACGATGTTGGATGTGTAGCCGTCCGGTTTTGGGTCGAGCTTCCACGAACAGTAGGGGATGAGCACCACCCGTTTTTCAAGCCCCTTGGCTTTGTGGATGGTGGTTATTTCGATCGTCGAGGCGCTCTGCTCAATGCTCAGAGAACGCGTCTGTCCCTGCTCATCCCACCAACGCAAGAAGAGTGAAATGTCGGCTACTTTGTTGGCTGAAAATGCAATGATCTGCTCGTGAATGGCTTGCAGATAAGCAATTTGCTGTTTGTCGTTTTGCAAATTGTATTGCATAACGAGGCGCTCGAATGCCTCCTCGGGGGATTGCAGACGGATGGCGCGCAGAAATTCGCGCTCGTTGTTGGGCAGTGCCTTGTCGAAATTGCGGTTGAGGTAGTGGTTGTAGATGGCACGATTGAGCGAATCATCGGGGTTGAGCGCCAGCCTCAAAGTCGCTGTGACGAAGGAGCTGATCGGAGCGTTGCCGACGATGAGCGCCTCTTGGGTCATCACGTCGAAGCGGTAGCGCGGATCTTCGTTGTTGCGTTTGAAGTCCAACAGTTCGGCGGCCACCTTTGCACCCTCGATTGCCCTACGTACCAAAATCAGCATATCGCACGGGCGAAAACCTTTGTCCAGCAATTCGCAGATGCGTTCAATGACGGGCGGACGATCTTCGAATGTCGTAATCGACACATAACCATCGTGTTCGCAATGGCGATGAGGGGTTTGTTCGTGTTCCTGATAGGCATTGGCGAGGGTGTCGTGCAGCTCGTCGCAGGTGGCCTGAGCCATAGCGCCCCGTGCCGTAGCCTCGTCGATGAGCGTGTTCAAGGTGCAATTGTCGGTTTCGACGATGCGACGGATGATTTTGTTGTTGAAATCGACCACCAACGGCAGGCTGCGGAAATTCTCCTTGAGGTTGACCACCTCGGTGCTTTCGCGCCCCAACACCTGCTGCGCTTGGCGATGCAGGATCTTCCAATCTCCGCCGCGCCACCGGTAGATCGACTGTTTGATGTCGCCCACAAGTAGCACCGACACGGCCTCCGATTGCGACATTGCATTTTGCAGCAGCGGCAAAAAGTTCTCCCACTCTTTGACCGAGGTGTCTTGAAACTCATCAATCATGAAGCGTTCGAAACGGTTGCCGACTTTTTCGTAGATGAAGGGGGCGTCGTTGTGGTCGATGAACTCCGAAAGAATGTATTTTGTCTCCGAGAGCAACATCGTATTCTGCTGATTGCATAGCTCTTGGACTTTGGTGTAGAGGTCGGATAGCAGTGCGAAACTTCGGTAATTTTCACGTAGCAGGTCGCAGGTATTCCACGCGCGGATGTTGCTGTCGTAGAGGTTGCATATCGTGCGCAGCAGCGGTTGCAGCGCTCCGACAAGCGGCTGCGCCGGCGAGTTTTTTGCGCACCACCCATCTGTCGCGTTACTTTTTTGCGCCACGGTATTGGTGTAAGGTTTTATCTCTCCGGCGGCTATGACGAAGAAATAACGGGCGAAACTGTTGCTTTTGCCCGAAAAATCGGACGCTTCGAGACCTGCACCGGTGATGATCGCCACCGCCTGTTTGCCAACCTCGCGCAGCTGCTGTTTGCTGCTTTCGGCCGCTGCGATGGTGCTCTCGATGATCTGTTTCAACGCCTCTTTTGAGTGCGCCTTGGTGAGCGACTCTTTGTTTGTCTCCTTGAATAATTCGCCACCCAAAGCCAATATTCCGTTGCGAATATCCCAATTGACGCCTTTGTTTCGCTTGTCGCCTTCGTTGCTTTTGTCGATGCGTTCCTGCACAAATGCCGTGAGCCACTGTTGCAGGTCGGGATCGGTGGTGATCTGCTCGATGAGCGTGTCGGCGCTTTTGGCCAGTATCGAGGTGGTTTCGATCTCGACGTTGTAGTTCAAATCAATGCCCAACTCCTTGATGAAGGCGCGCATAATGCGCTGAAAAAAGGTGTCGATGGTCAGCACCGTGAAGCGCGAATAGTCGTGCAGGATCTTCGAGCGTACCTCGCGCGCCCGTTTGCGTACGGTTACCTCGTCTAATTTCAGCTCCTTGCAAAGTTTCTCCAGATAGGAGCTATCGCCGCCCGAAGCCAACGTGTGGATCTCCTTCAAGATGCGCGTTTTCATCTCCTCGGTGGCCTTGTTGGTGAAGGTCACGGCGAGAATGTTGCGGTAAAGCGTAGGCTGCTCCACCACGTCGTGCACATATTTATAGGCCAATTGGTAGGTTTTGCCCGAGCCTGCGCTTGCATTGAGTATCTTTGCTCTCACGGTCTATTCTTCGTTTTTTTCTTTGGTAAAAATACAAAAACAATTCGTGGCGGCAATCCTTCGACGGATTTAAATTGTTTCTCGGATGAAAAAAGAGGCCAAATTTGAAAAAAAATTGTAATTTAGCGTCATAAAAATTAATGTATATAGGAGGAAATCATTCTTGTCCTACGACTTGTCTGCTATTTTGGATGGATTTGGACTTTGAAGACTGCGCACATAGTGGGCTATGTGAGTGTGATTCAAGCGATAAAGATGCCGAAATGAGCGACGAAAAGTAGCGTCAACAAATTTAACTCCTATGCTTTGAAATGTATCAATAATTATTTTTTATTCCTTATTATGAAAAAGATAATTCTGAGCGCCGTGATGCTGGCCGTTGCCACATTCGGCTATGCCCAAAGCGAGCAAACGCCCGTAGCAGGTGAGCGCAACGAGTGGTTGCCGTCATTTTCATCGGTCGACGTGCGGGCTTCGCTCGACATCACCTTCATTTTGGTTCCCGATACGCAAGCCCCGAAGATTGTCTACGATACCAAAGGCTCCTATACCACCAAATTCAAGGCCGAGGTGAAAGACAAAGTGTTGCACATCACCGAACGTGCCGATGCGCGCCGTCCGGAGCGCACGTCGGTGACGCTCTACTGCAATGCCGTGCAAAAAATTGCGATTGCAGATGCTGTGGCGACCTTCGACGGTGTGATCAATGCCACGATGCTCGACCTCACGATCGGCGGTCAAGCTACGGTCAAGGCGGCACTCGATGTCAAAGATTTGCGGATGGAACTGACCGGACGCAGTAGCGCAACGCTTTCAGGTACAGCTCGCTATCTATCGCTCTATGTCTCGACCGGAAAAGTCGATGCCTCTGCCTTGGAGGTGATGTCGGCGCAGGTGAATGCCCTCAGCTCGGGTGTTGCGTCGCTGTGGATCACCGATCGGTTCGAGGGAACGACCTCGACCAAGGGCAAAATTAATTACAAAGGATCACCGCTCATTGTTCGTGGTGAACCGAAATTTATGGGTGGCGAAATTACGCACCTGCCGTAGGCGATGAAGAGTTTTCTGTCGGAGGTTGCCGAGGATCTCTATGGCCGCTATGGCGAGCAACTCGCAGAACGCTCTGTGCTTTTTGCCTCGCGACGTGCGCGATTGTTTTTTGTCGATGCACTGACGCAGATTGCCGGACGGCCGATGTGGCAGCCCGAATGGGTGACTATCGACGACCTGATGACCGAAATATCGGGACTTTATGTGGCTGATCGTGTGCGGCTTATCACCGAATTATACAAGGTCTACGCCCAATTTCATCCCGAGCCGTTCGACAAATTCTACTTTTGGGGCGAGATGCTCCTGACCGACTTCGATACGATCGACAAGTACTTGATTGATGCCGATATGCTATTCCGTAATATTACGGAAATCAAGGAGTTGGAAGCGGATATATCCTATCTTACCCCTGCACAACTGCAAATTCTGAACTTTTGGAAGACGATCGGCGCGGAAAACGATCTTTCGAAAGAGAAGCGTCAATTTTTGGAGATCTGGAAGACCTTGGGCGCCGTCTATCGCCAATTCCGCGAGCGACTTACGACTTTGGGGTTGGCCTACAACGGTATGGTTCAACGTGCTGCTGTCGAGCGTATTCGAGGGGGTGAGTTCCACTTTTCGACGCCGCGCCGTTTTGCTGTGGTGGGCTTCAATGCTTTGTCGGAGTGCGAAAAACAACTTTTCAAATTTCTCTCAACGGCGGCCGAAACCGATTTCTATTGGGATTACGACACCTATTATAAGGACAATGCCGAACAAGAGTCCGGTATGTTTGTGCGCTCGAACGTTGCGCAATTTCCACCGCGTGCCGAGCTTTCGCACGACGGAATGCTGTGCGCCAAGGAGTTGACCTCGGTGGCGGCGGCCTCGAATGCCCTGCAATGCAAATATGTGGCGGTGATTCTCAGCGAGTTGGCGCGTCGTGCACCGCTTGACAAGCAGACGGCCGTGGTGCTCACCGACGAGAATTTGCTGATGCCGCTGCTCTATGCTTTGCCGGCCAATATCGGCCGGGTCAACGTGACGATGGGTTATCCGTTGCGCCAGAGCCTTGCCTATACCTTTGTCGAGCGACTTGTCGAGTTGCAAAACCACCGCCGAACGAAGGACGATGGTGCTGCATTCTACCACGTCGATGTTGTCGGACTGCTTGCGCATCCCTATGTGGCTGAGTGCGATGCAACGCTGACGCGTACGATGCAAGAGGAGATTATCCGCGAGCGCCGTACAACCATTACCGCTTCGTGGCTGTGCCGAAATGAGCTGTTGTCGCAAATTTTTGCCGCCGCTGCGTCGTGGCACGAACTGTCGGATTACCTGCTTGCTGTCGTCTCGGTGGTCGCTCGTCAGCCCTACACGGGCGTTGATGCGCGACAGCGAATCGAGTTTTTGGCCGTCATTGCCGATCAGATCACCAAACTTCGTAATTCGCTCGATGCGTGCGATGTGGAGCTGACCTCCGAGGTCTATACCTCGCTGCTGCGTCGTCACTTGCAGACCCTGCGCATCCCCTTTAAGGGCGAGCCGCTGGAGGGAATCCAAATTATGGGAATCCTCGAAACACGCAACCTCGATTTCCGCAATGTCATCATCTTGTCGATGAACGACGATAATTTTCCGGGGAACCACGTGGCGCAGGCGTCGTTTGTCCCCTACAACCTGCGCGCTGCCTATGGCCTGCCGACGCCCGAACACCACGAGGGAGTCTATGCCTACTATTTCTACCGCTTGATTCAGCGCGCCGAGACGGTGCATATGCTCTACTGCTCCCACGCCGATGACAAATCGACCGGAGAGCCGAGCCGCTACATCTATCAGCTGGATTACGAGAGCAATTTCAAGGTGCATAAAATCGAGGTCGGTGTGGACGTCAACCTTGCGCAGACGGCGCCTATCGAGGTGACTAAGGATGGCGACGTGATGCGTCGATTGGCGCAATTTGTTGATCCGGAATCGCCAGCCACCCTCTCGCCGACCGCTTTTTTCCGCTATGTGGCCTGCCCGCTACGCTTCTATTTTTACTCCGTTGCTCGGCTCAAAACCGATGATGAGATTTCGGAGGAGGTTGATGCTCCGATGTTCGGCACGATTCTTCACGCCGCTGTGCAGAAGATTTATACCGCTATTTTGGGCGCACAAAAACCCGGCGAATTGCTGCGTGCTTTGATCCGCTCGGGCAAGGTCGAGGCGGCCGTCGAAGAGGCTATCAACGAGAACTATTTGCAAAATATGAATGCCTCGATTGCCGATTATTCGGGCGATTTGCTGCTGGTTAAAGATATTGTTACGCGTTACTTGCGTGGTGGGGTGATGCCTCACGACGCTGCTCACGATGATTTTATCGTGACCGGATTGGAAGAGGCAATTAGCTGTCCGTTCGAATTTACAGCGTGCGGTGAGACCCACAAAATGAAATTTGCCGGCAAGGCCGACCGCATCGACACCCTTTCCGATGGTGCGTTGCGCGTGGTCGATTACAAAACCGGTGCCCCTGCGCTCGATTTCGATGGCGTGGAAAATCTCTTTCACGGCGAGGGCAATCAGCGTCTGTCGAATGTGTTGCAGACGTTGCTCTATGCGATGATGCTCTACCATACGCGCGGAGGCGATGTCGAGCCGGCGCTCTACTATGTGCGGACGATGAATCGCGCGGACTACTCGCCGCAACTAATTGATAGAGAGACCAAAACAACAGGTGCGCGCTATGCTTATTATGCCAAACAGCTTGAAGAGTTGCTCGCGACGACACTCGCCGAACTCTATGATCCGGCCGTTGCCTTTCGACAATGTGACGACGGGGACACTTGTCGATATTGCGATTTTAAGTTGATTTGCAAGCGGTAGAAGCAGTTTCAAATTGCTGATTTTCCTATAATTTCACCACAACATAGCTCGCACCACTGCGGCGTGCGGCCTCGATACCGATCGCCGAATCCTCAAAAATGAGTGTTTGCTGGGGTGTGACTCCTTCGCGACGCATTACCTCGGTGAAACAGTCGGGCGCCGGTTTGCTCTGTGCAATGTCGGCACCCGAGAGGATGCCGTCGATGCCTTGGGTGAGATGCAGGTGCTGCATTGCGTTGTCGATGTTGGCGCGGCTACCGGTCGAGACGATCCACGCGCGACCCCCTGCCGCCCGAAATGCTTGGCAGAACTCCCACAGCGGTTGATTTAGCCGCAGCGTGTCGAAAAACGTGGGGTAGAGGGCGATTTTGCGCAACCGCAGCCGCTCGCGTTCCGCAGGATCGGTGATGCCGATATGGAGCAGAAACTCGTTGCAGCGCATTCCGAAGTAGTGCGCCGTGTACTCCTGCTCGGTCAGCGCATAACCCACCTCACGCAGCGTGGCCACATAAGCACGGGCATTGGCTTGTCGTGTATCGGCCAGCGTGCCGTCGAAATCGAGCAGCAAAAGGCGAATTTGGGAGTCGTTCAAGTTCGAAATTTTGTTAGGCGGTTGCCTTCTTAGTCAAAAGATTGCATTCCGGTCTGGGCGATGCGCATTATCCGTTGATATTGGCTGGGCGAGAGTTCCATAAAAAAGTAGTGAATCGGATCCACGCGCATCCCATTGTAGCGCACCTCGTAATGAAGGTGGGGCGTCAGCGAAAGGCCGGTGTCGCCCGATAGCGCGATGATGTCACCCCGACGCACCGTCTGCCCTTTGCGCACGTTGGCCTCTTGCAGGTGGCCGTAGGAGGTCTCGTAGCCATTGCCGTGGTCGATGACCACCGTCATACCCGACGTGGAGTTGCGCATTGCCACGTCGCGCACCGTGCCGTCGGCCGTAGCGAAGACGCGTGAGCCTTCGGGGATGGTGTAATCTACCCCTTGATGTGATTGCAGTGTCTTGTAAAACGGATGGTAACGCATTCCGTAGGAGGCTGTTAGCAGGGTAAGCTGCTTGTTGATGACCGGCTGAATCGAGGGAATGTAGTTGCAGTTGCGACCTGCCGAGTCGATGTAGGCTTGCAGGTTGAGGTAGCTGTCGTTGAGTTGGCTCAATTCGTGTTCCATCGCCGTGGTCTGCTCGCGAAATTCGCGGCGCAGGCGGCGTGACGAGCGGCTGATGATGTTTTCATAGGTCGCCGATTGCTTGTTCACAAATTCCGAATCGAAATCGTAGGGATCCGACTCGAAAAGCGTCTGGAACACATTGCGATCGCGTGCTGCGACGTTGTCGAGCACCACCGTCAACGAGTCGTAACGCTGCGAGAGTGTCTCGTATTCGCGGTGCAGCTGATCGGTTGAGTGCTTGAGTTCGTACTCGATCGGGGTGTCGAAGAAGATCGAAAATCCGAAGTAGTAGAGCACAGCCATACCTGCCCATACGAAAAAATGCACGGTTGCACGCAGAATCCGCTGTTTGCGGCGTTTACGCCGGCGAAGTCGCTCTAAATCCTTTTTCCCTGCCATAATTACAGACTTTCGAAGTTGGTTTCGCGCATCTCAGCCATCAGCTTGTCGTAATCGGCAGCGCTCATATCGCGGTTGAAGTAGTTGACCGGATTGACGGGTGTGCCTTTGTGGATGACCTCGTAGTGGAGGTGCGGACCCGTTGACATACCGGTGTTGCCCAATTCGCCGATGAGTTGGCCGCGCACTACTTTGTCTCCGGGCTTGACCAAAATTTGGCTCAGGTGTCCGTAACGGGTTTTGTAGCCGAAGGTGTGGTTGAGCAGAATTTGTTTGCCGTAGCCGCGTCCCGAATTTTCGGTCATCTCGACCACCGCATCGCCCGTGGCGAAGATCGGATCGCCGACTCGACCGCCTAAGTCGATGCCGTTGTGGGGGCGGATGATGTGGAGCCGTGGGTGCAAACGACGTGGATTGAAAGCACCTATGTGGTTGTTTTTGAGTCTTTTGCGGTCGATAGGCCAAATGGCAGGAACGGCCGTTGAAAGTTGCTCTTTGTTTTTTGAGAGTTGTTGCAGCTCGTCGAGTGACACCGATTCCAAATAGAGAATACGCGCCAGCGCATCCAACTGTTTCCACGTGCCGACCATCAGCGGAGCGAAATTATCGTCGGCCAATGCCGCATATTTTTCGTCGGCATAAGTTTGCCAAACGCCGTCCAAGGCCAGTGTATCGGTGGCAAAGAGTGAACGGTAGACGTAGCTGTCGCGGTGGCGAATATCGCCTAATTTGAGCTGCGCTGAGCGGATGCGGTCTTGAAGGATGCGATATTTGATGATCAACTCGTGGTTTGCGCGGTTGATGCGGTACATTTTGGGGGTGTAGAAGAAGTAGGAAAAGAGCACGTTAGCGATCGACACGAGGATGAAGCCGATGAGTATCTTGCGCAGCAGACGGTAGGTGCGTAGTCGAAACGGAGCCGTCACCACTTCGTGGGTCAACGTCTGCGCATCGAATGTCTGCTTATTTTCCTCCATCTTCAAAAAACTCCGGTTTAATCGTGCAAATTTAGTGTAAATTGTGTAATTTTGCAACCCGAGATAAAGAACGTAAAAAACAAATATTATTATATAGATGGAGTCAACTAAAATTCGACAGGCTTTTCTTGATTTTTTCGAGAGTAAAGACCACGTGATTGTGCCCTCGGCGCCGATGGTCATCAAAAATGATCCGACGCTGATGTTCACCAATGCGGGTATGAACCAATTCAAGGATATTTTCTTGGGCAATGTGCCGCGCAAATCGCCCCGAGCTGCCGACAGTCAAAAGTGCCTGCGTGTTTCGGGCAAGCACAACGATTTGGAGGAGGTCGGTCACGACACCTACCACCACACGATGTTCGAGATGCTGGGCAACTGGTCCTATGGCGACTACTTCAAAAAGGAGGCTATCGAATGGGCTTGGGAGCTGCTTCACGGTGTTTACGGTCTCTCGGCGGAGCGGATGTATGCCACTGTTTTCGAGGGTTCGGCCGAAGACGGCGTGCCGTTTGATCAGGAGGCCTACGACTATTGGCGACAATTCCTGCCCGAGGATCACATCATTCGCGGCAACAAACACGACAATTTCTGGGAGATGGGCGAGACGGGACCTTGTGGCCCTTGTTCCGAGATCCACTTCGATCTGCGCGACGAGGCTGAGGTAGCTCTTACGCCCGGACGCGAGATGGTCAACACGAGCCATCCGCTGGTCATCGAGATTTGGAACTTGGTCTTTATGCAGTTCAACCGCAAGGCCAACGGTTCGTTGGAGCCGCTACCTGCGCGCAATGTCGATACCGGTATGGGCTTCGAGCGCCTTTGTATGATTCTGCAAGGCAAAAAATCGAACTACGATACCGACGTTTTTCAACCCACCATTCAACATATTTCGCAGCTGTCGGGCAAGGTCTATGGCCTTGATCAGAAGTGCGATGTGGCGATGCGCGTCATTGCCGACCACCTGCGTGCCATCACCTTCTCGATCGCCGACGGACAACTGCCGTCGAACGTCAAGGCGGGCTATGTCATTCGCCGCATCCTGCGCCGTGCCGTGCGTTACGGTTACACCTACCTTGGTTTCACCGAGCCGACCTTGTGCCGACTTGTGGCCGGATTGGTGGCACAAATGGGGGGGCAGTTCCCCGAATTGAAGGCACAGCAGGCGCTGATCGAAAAGGTCATCGAGGAGGAGGAGTCTTCGTTCCTGCGGACGCTGGCCACCGGTATCAACTTGTTGGACGGCGTTATTGAACGCACCCAGCAAAAAGGGCTTCCATTGATCTCGGGGCAAGATGCCTTCGAGTTGTACGACACCTTCGGATTCCCGATTGACCTGACCGAGCTGATTGCTCGTGAGCAGGGCGTGGGGGTCGATTTGGTGGCCTTCGAGACCGAGCTTCAAGCGCAAAAATCGCGTTCGCGCAACGCTGCGGTCGTCGATACCGACGACTGGGTGGAACTTTTCCCGATCCAGCAAAGTCTCTTTACGGGCTATGATACCCTTGTCGAAAAGGTTAAAATCGCCCGTTACCGCCGTGTCACTTCGAAGGGCAAAACAGCCTACCAGCTGGTCTTTGATCGCACGCCGTTCTACGGCAATTCGGGTGGCCAGATTGGCGACATCGGCACCATCGAGAGTGCCAATGAACGGATTGATGTGGTTGCGACTGAAAAAGAAAATGGTCTCATTATCCATATTGTCAATACATTGCCCGAGAACCCTGCGGCACAATTTACGGCCATCGTCAATGCTGAAAAACGCCAAGCATCGGCCAACAACCACTCGGCGACGCACTTGATGCACCACGCCTTGCGTGCTGTGTTGGGAACCCACGTCGAGCAGAAAGGTTCGCTGGTCACCCCCGAGGTGCTGCGTTTCGACTTCTCGCACTTCCAAAAAATGACGCAGGAGGAGCTGCGCGAAGTGGAGCGATTGGTCAATCTCGCCATTCGTGCCAATACCCCGTTGGAGGAGAACCGCGATGCCACCAAGGAGGAGGCAGCCAAGTGCGGCGCGATGATGCTCTTCGGCGAGAAATACGGCGACAAGGTGCGTATGGTTCGCTTTGGCGAGTCGGTCGAGTTGTGCGGAGGAACGCATACGAGTGCCACGGGCAACATCGGAATCTTCAAAATTTTGAACGAGAGCGCCATTTCGGCAGGTGTTCGCCGCATCGAAGCGGTCACAGGCGCGCAGGTCGAGCAGTTGATCTATGCGGCCGAAGATACGTTGCACAATCTGAGCGACTACCTCAATAATGCGCAGGTGCTCCAAGCCGTGAAGAAGGTGTTCGAGAGCAACGAAGCGCTCTCGAAGGAGGTCGAGACAATGCGCCGCGAACAGGTGGCGCAGTGGGCCGAGAAGATTCTCGCTTCGACCCCCGAACGCAATGGAATGCAACTTTTCGCCACGCAATCCGATCGGTCGGCTGAATTTATCAAGGATTTGGCCTACAATTTGCGCGCTCGCTCTCCGAAATTGGTCTTTGTTATCGGATCGAAATATGCAGACAAACCCACTTTGACGGTGATGTTGGGCGACGAGATTACGGCTCAAGGTGGCAACGCCGGTGCTGTGGTGCGTGAAGCAGCCAAGTTGATGCAGGGCGGCGGCGGCGGTCAGGCGTTCTTCGCGACGGCCGGCGGCAAGAACCTCGACGGGTTGCAGGCGACGATCGACAAAGCCATCGAATTGATTTTAGCTCAATTAAAATAAGATAAAAATATGACACAGAAAGTATTGCTGATGATCCTCGACGGTTGGGGAATCGGTCACCACGATAAATCGGACGTGATTTCGGCGGTTCATCCTGCCTATATTTCGGCGCTGACGGCTCAGTATCCCCACGCCGAGTTGCGCACCGACGGTGAAAATGTAGGATTGCCTGACGGACAGATGGGCAATTCGGAGGTTGGGCACCTCAATATTGGTGCCGGTCGGGTGGTCTATCAAGATCTGGTGAAGATCAACCGCGCGTGCCGCGATAATTCGATTATGCAGAATCCCGAGATTGTCAATGCGTTCGAATATGCCCGAAAGAGTGGCGCGAACGTCCATTTTATGGGACTTGTGTCCGACGGTGGTGTGCACTCATCGCTGGAACACCTCTGCAAATTGTGCGACATTTCGGCTGCCTACGGTCTCAAGAACACCTTTGTACACTGCTTTATGGATGGTCGCGACACCGATCCGCGCAGCGGCAAAGGATTTTTGGCCGATTTGGAACAACATATGGCCAAGACGAGCGGCCAAATTGCCACGGTCATCGGTCGCTACTATGCAATGGATCGCGACAAGCGTTGGGAACGCGTCAAAATCGCTTACGACGCGCTGGTCTGCGGCATCGGCGAGCACGCTTCGGATATGGTTGAGGCTGTTCAGAAATCCTATGACGAAGGGGTGACCGATGAGTTTATCAAGCCTTTTGTGCGCATCGACGCCAATGGCGAGCCTGTTGGTCAGATCCGTCCGAACGATTTGGTGATCTTCTTCAACTACCGAAACGACCGCGCTAAGGAGCTGACTCAGGTCTTGACGCAGGAGGATATGCCCGAACAAGGGATGCACAAAATGCCGCTTTACTACTGCTGTATGACCCCCTATGATGCTAAATTTCAGGGTCTTCATATTCTCTTCGACAAAGATAATGTGCCCAATACCATTGGCGAATATGTCGCCAAACAAGGTCTTGCGCAACTTCGCATTGCCGAAACCGAAAAATATGCCCACGTGACGTTCTTCCTGAACGGCGGCCGTGAGGATAAATTTGCAGGTGAGGAGCGTATTTTGGTTCCTTCGCCCAAGGTGGCAACCTACGACTTGCAACCCGAGATGAGCGCTTATGCCGTTGCCGATCAGTTGGTTGACGCACTCGATACGCGCAAATTCGATTTCATTTGCTTGAACTTTGCCAATGGCGATATGGTCGGCCATACGGGTATTTATGAGGCGATTGTTAAGGCGGTGAAAGCTGTGGATCAATGTGTTGAGAAGGTGATAGAAGCGGCCAAACGCGACGGTTATGAGGTTGTGGTGATCGCCGATCACGGTAATGCCGACAATGCCGTCAATGCCGATGGCTCCGCCAACACGGCGCACTCGCTCAACCCTGTGCCCATCATCGTGGTTTCGGATCGCGTGAAGTCGGTGCACAACGGTATCTTGGCTGATGTGGCACCTACGTTGCTCTCGCTGATGGGCATTGGCCAACCTGCCGAGATGACTGGCAAGCCGCTGGTCGAACTAAAATAGAGACACCTAAACACAAGAAAGCCCCGATCGCAATGATCGGGGCTTTCTTGTGTTTTACCCAAAGCCAACTTAGAAGCTGTTTGAATTTGTTACCAAAGTTATTTTTGAGCTATTTTTGTTCCAGTTTTTGTTCTGTCAATCCGATTTTAGCAAGCTAAATGAGGATTTACAGGGCGGAAACTGGGGCAAAAAGAGCCGAAAAGAACGAGAGTCATAAATTTAAAACAGTTTCTTATTCCAGCTCCAAAATTGCAGCGCTGACGGGCGCCATTCGCAATTGTGCTTGTGCTTTGCGCAGCGTGTAGCGAGCAACTTTGTCCGCCGTGCCGTAGATTGTCTTTGCCGACTGTGCAGGAGCTGCAAATTCTGCGGTCGCTGTGCGTCCACCCGGATTGATCGCCACCAAGAATTTTCGGCCATCCAGTTCGCGCAGGTAGACCATCGGATAGGGTTGGTCGGGGTTGCTGACGAAGTGCCAGTCACCGCGTGCGCCCAAAGCCGGATGCGCGGCGCGCACCTTCAGCAGACCGCGGTAGAAGTTGAGCACCGACGTGGGGTCATCCTGCTGTGCTGCGACGGTCGGGCGGTCGGACTGCGGGTCGATTGGCAGGTAGAGCTTTTCGGGCGCTGCGGCCGAGAAACCGGCGTTGGCGGTGGCATCCCACTGCATCGGGGTGCGGCAACTGCTGCGGTTGCGGCTGCTTTTGCTTCCCTCCTTGATGGGGGCGTTGTCTTGGTTGCGCATTGCAATCTCCTCACCGTAGTAGATGATCGGCACGTTGGGCAGTGTGGTGAAGAACATCAGCAACACCTTCTGCTCTTCGGTTGTGGTGCGCGATCCGCGACGCAGACGCCAAATATCGTGGCTGCAAGTCGGCATAGCGGCATAACCCAAATCGCGCGTGGCGCGGAATTCTGTTTCGAAATTCTCGGCAAAGCTGCGGATTTCACCTTTGGCGGCGCGATCGAAGTAGCAAACTACCGGCTGGCTGCAATCGGAAGTCGTGTTGAGGATCAGCGGCTGGTAGATCTCTTTGCCGGCGCCGTTGTGGATGATCAGGTCAATGTGGAAACCGGCGTTGAGAGCCTCACGCGGACGGCTCCACTCCGAGACAAGAATCCCGGCCGGATATTTTTGTTCGTACCAGCTGCGGATGTCGTGCCACAACTCTTTGGTTGCCGTGTGCTGTTTGTCGTCATTTTTGACCAGACTGGCGGCCATATCGCATCGAAATCCATCGGCGCCCTTGTCCATCCAAAACGAGATGATGTTTTTCACCTCATTGCGCACGGCCATCGGTCCCGGGGCGTTGGTGGCTTGTTGCCACGGTTTCGTGGGATCGGGATTGGCATAGCCAAAGTTGAGAGCCGGTTGGCAGTCGAAATAATTTTTGAGGTAGTTGCCTTGTCGCGGAGCATCGCTGCGAATAAATTTCTTGGACGGAGCGTCGTCGCGCGACTCTGTCCAGATGAAATAGTCGCTGTATTGCTGGTTTTTTTCAGCTTGGCGCGATTGCAAGAACCAAGGATGCTTGTCCGAAGTGTGGCCGATGACCAAGTCGAGCAGTACGCGCAACCCTTTGGCGTGTGCTTCTTGGATCAATTCGGTCAGTTCGGTGTTGGTGCCGAAGCGCGGATCAACGGCGTAGAAGTCGGTGATGTCGTAGCCGCCATCCATAAATTCGCTTTTGAATACGGGGCTGAGCCAAATCGTGTTGGCGCCAAGGCTCTTCACGTAGTCGAGTTTGGAACGGATACCATTCAAGTCGCCAATGCCGTCGGCATTGCTATCTTTGAATGATGAAGGGTAGATGTGGTAGATCACACCGTCTTTGAGCCACTCAGGAACGCGCTGAGCCTCGGCCGCAAAAGACAAGCAGAGCAGTAGGGCGGAGATAAGTAGTTTTTTCATTTGTTTGTAGTTTGTTTGTTGATATTGCGCAAAAGTAATAAAAAAAACAACTAAAACAAATAGTGTTATGCTAAAAGTGCCATAAAAGAAACAAAAAAAGCGCAAAAAGAGCCGAAAGGAACGAGATTGATAAATTTGCAACAGCTTCTGTGTGGCTGTGATACCTATTTTAGCAAATTCGATGCGTCGTCTTTATAGTGACGTTTGGTGGTGAAAAGCGTGGTTGCGTTTTTCGAAGCTCTGCTGGCTTGTTGTGCCAGTCGACGCATCAGCGAATCACCTCGCGTGATCGAGGGGTCGTTGGTGATCACACGTGCCTTGCGTGAGGTGATCAACTGCAATCGACCGCACTTCTTTAGTTTCAGCGCCAGCGAACCGTCCTCGCCGCGTCGAATATTGGTGCGAAATCCGCCGGCTTTGCGTCCTTCGGCGACACGAAACGACATACAACTGCCGCGCACGCATAATTCGGGTCGCTTGATGTTGCGCAGTCGTAAGTAGCAGTCGCGCAGTAGCTCATAGAACCAAATGCCGAGACGAGATTGTTCGCCGGCGTTGAGAAAACTGAGCATCGCGTAGCAGCAAACGACGTCTTTATGTTCGAGGGCGCGGATCGAAATATCAATGTAATGGGGTGGATAGAGCGAATCGGAGTCTATGGCCAAATAGTAGCGACCACGGGCGTGGTCTAAGCCGCATTGTCGGGCGTGCCCTGCCCCTTTTTTGGGTTCGCGGATGCAGCGTACCCCAAGGGCTTCAGCTACTTGTGCCGTGCGGTCGGTTGACAGATTGTCGACGACGAAAATTTCGATCGGGTACGAGGTGACGTTTTCGCTCAGTGACCATAGGCAACTCAGCAACCGGCTCTCTTCGTTGTGGGCAATCAGCACGACCGAAGCCACTGGCTCCGGACTTTGCATTGCAGTCAATCGCGCCTTTACCTGATCCAGAATCTGTTGGGGAGCTTCATCGAACGGCCGTTCATAGACGGATAACTGTTTTTCGTACCATTTCATAGCGAACCAATTTTTAACACTACAAAAATAGCATAATTTTTTGCTTTGGCAAAGATTACCACCTCCTTCTGTTGTCCCAAAACGAAAGCCAGTCTGAAATTTACATTTCAGACTGGCTTTTTTGGGGTGTAAAAGGATCGGTTAGTAGCCGAAAATCTCTGTTTGCGACACGGTCTGCACCGGTCCGAGCGTCTTCAAGTACTTCTGATCGAGGTCTTTGGTGTCACCCAAGATGCCGTAGACATATTTGCGGCCTTTGACCCACTTCTCCTGTGTGGCTTTCACATCAGCCAGCGTCAGAGACTCTATCTTCTCGAACAGCTGCTTGTTGCGATCCTCCGTCAGCCCCAAATCGCGCAGATTGAGGTAGCTCCACAGAATGTCGGATTTCACGGTGCGCTGGGTGCGCAGGCGAGCGAGAATGGCCGTTTTGGCGGTGTTGAAGGCGGCTTCCGATTCGGGCATTTGGTTGATAATTTCGTCGAATGCCTCGATCGCGGTCTTCATCTTGTCGTTCTGCGTGGCGATGAATGCCATATAATAGTAGTCGCCATCGGCGTGGTCGGGCGTTGACAGGTCTGTCCAAGCCGTGTAAGCCAAGCCGCGCGCCTCGCGCATCTCTTGGAAGACAACGCTGTTCATACCGCCGCCGAAATACTCGTTGTAGAGGGTGATGACGGGGTCAACCGTGATGTCGAATTTCTCGCCGCGATTCGAATATTGGAGGTAGTAAATCTGCTTGGCATCGTACTGCGCCAGCACCACTTTGTTGTCGTCGGTGCGCAGGATTGGGCTGAACTCCTTTTTGAGCGGTTGCAGCTCGCCAGCCACTTGGTGGTGAGCGATCAACGCGGCGGTCAGCTCCTTCTCTTTTTGCGGCCCGTAGTAGAGCACCTCGTGCTGCTTGCCCATCAGATCGCGAACTTTGGTGATCAGCGTCTGCGAGGTGAGTGCCTGCAAAGCGTCGTTGTCGAGCGTGGTGCGGCGGATGAAGTCGCTGCCGTAGCGCACGTAGCGGCTCAATGCGCTGAAGTTGTTCTGCTGCTTGAGTTTAGCATCGGCGCGCCCCTTGATCATGTCGCTCTTGAGGTTGGCGAGAATGGCCTCGTTGGGCTGGGCATTGAGGATCAATTTGTCGACCAAGTCGATGGCTTTGCCCATATTTTCGCTCAGACCCGAGATGGTGATTGCGCACTGCGTGGGGTTGGCGGTCATATAGAACGAGCAGGCGATTTTGTACATCTCGGAGGCCATCTGCTCGGCAGTCATCTCGGCCGTGCCGAGGTAGCTGAGGTATTGGAATGCGAGGTTGAGTGCCGGATCGCGCTCCGTGCCGGTGTTGAAAACGTAGTTGAGCGTGAAGATGTCGTTGGTGGCGTTGTGGGTGTAGAGCACATCAACGCCCGGCTGTGCCTCGATGCGAGACAGATCCTTGTCGAAATCGACGAATACCGGCTCGATAGGTTTGACCTCGACGGCCTTGATCTGGGTGAGAAATTCGCTCTGAGAGTCGCGGTTGGTGACGATCGGGGTGATCTTGGGTGCCGAAATTTTCTGCTCGTTGGGATCCTTGCCTTCGCGTTTGTAGACAATGGCATAGGCTTCGGGTGCGAGGTATTTATTGGCCCACGCCACCACGTCCTCTTTGGTGATCTTGGCCATACGATCCAGCTGTTTCACCTCGGTTTTCCAGTCGGTTCCGTTGATGAACGAGTTGACATAGAGGTCGGCGCGGCTGCTGTTCTCCGCGAGGGAATTCATCATATACATCTTGAAGTTGTTGATCGTGGCCTCGATCAGCTGCTCGTCGAAGTTGCCTTCGCGGAGCTTGATCACCTCACCCAACAGCAAATCGCGCACCTCGTCGAGTGACTGGCCGGCTTTGGGTTGACCGGCGAGGATGAACGAACTGTAATCGGGTTGCGCGCTGGCATAGGCGTAGGCCGTGAGCACCTTCTGTTGCTGGTTGAGGTCGAGGTCGATCAGACCGGCTTGACCGTTGTAGAGAATCGAACCGACGATCTGTGCCACGTCATTCGATGGGTCGGTTACAGCGGGCAGACGCCAGCCCATCAGTATGTTGGCGGCCTCCAAACCCAGCACCTCTTTGGTCACCGGCGTGGTGATGGGCTGCTCAGGCTCGAATTGCAATTTGGGCAGTTCGGGGTTGGGCTGCATATCGCCGAAGTACTTGTCGATGGTGGCGATCATCTCGTCGGGGTTGAAATCACCCGACACACAGATGGCCATATTGTTGGGCACGTAGTAGGTCTTGTGGTAGTTGCGGACGTTGGTGATCGAGGGATTTTTGAGGTTCTCCTGCGTTCCCAACACGGTCTGCGTGCCGTAGGGGTGGTGGGGGAAGAGGGCGGCATCGAGTGCCTCCCAAGCCTTGCGGCTGTCGCGCGTGAGCGACATGTTTTTCTCTTCGTAGATGGTCTCCAGCTCGGTGTGGAAGCCACGGATGACGGGGTTGCGGAAGCGGTCGGCCTCGATGCGTGCCCAGTTGTCGATCTGGTTCGAGGGAATATCCTCGACGTAAACCGTCATATCCTGCGAGGTGTAGGCGTTGGTTCCGCTGGCTCCAATGGTCGACATCAGTTTGTCGTACTCGTTGGGAATGGCCAACTTCGAAGCCTCGTAGCTGATCGAGTCGATGCGGTGGTAGATCGCAGCTCGCTCCAAGGTGTCGGTGGTCTTGCGGTAAGTTTCGAAGAGTTGTTCGATCTGGTCGAGCATCGGTTGCTCGGCCGCGAAGTTCGAGGTTCCGAACTGCTGCGTTCCCTTGAACATCAGGTGTTCGAAGTAGTGCGCCAGACCGGTGGTCTCCGCCGGATCGTTCTTGCCGCCGACCTTCACAGCGATGTAGGTCTGGATGCGTGGGGTCTCGGGGTTGACGGTCATATAGACCTTCAGTCCGTTGTCGAGCGTGTAGATGCGCGTCTTCATCGGATCACCCGACACGGTTTCGTACTTGTACTTGGCACAAGACGTGGCGAGCATCGCTACGGCAAGCATCGCCAGAATCAGAAATTTCTTCATACTATCAAGAGGTTAAAAGAGAGTTGTGATCCACGCCCGAAGAGCCGGGTAGGTGTCCGAAAATACGTGAACTAACATCGCCACCGCAGCCACCAATTTGATGCCTGTGCCGACAACGAACGAGAGAAATGAACCCACACCGACGCGAAAGGCCTTGGCGACCTCCTGCTTGTCGTTGATCAGCTCGCCCAGCACCGCTCCGAAGAAGGGGCCGAGAAGGATGCCGACGGGTGGAAAGAAGAAAAATCCGGCAAAGATGCCCACCGTGGCTCCGATGGCGCCGGCGCGCGAGCCTCCGAAGCGGCGTGTCATCCACGCTGGCAGCACATAGTCGGCCACGCTGACCGCGACCACAATGGCCAGCCACACCCACAGCGCGTGCGGCTCCATCTGCGAATAGGAGGTGAAATAGGCGCACAGAAGCCCTGCGTAGCTCAGGATTACCCCCGGCAGAGCAGGTACAATGCAGCCGACGATACCGAGTAGCGACAACAGAAAGGCGACAATGGAGAGCGTAATATCCATAAATTTAACGAAATATGTAGGCTGTTATACGTAGCAAATATAGCAATATTAAACAGAAAAATCTCCCTTTTTGGGAGATTTTGTGCTGTTTGCCACGATTTTATGGCTGAGAATGAGTTCTTATGTCCTACGATAAGGGCTATTTGATCAGCCGATTGGTCTGTGAATCGGGGAAGATGACCCACGGACGGAACTGCTTGGCGTCCTCGAAATCCATCAACGCATAGGAGGCGATGATGACCAAATCGCCCACCTGTACTTTGCGAGCTGCGGCACCGTTCAAGCAGATGCAACCGCTGTTGCGCTCGCCCTTTATTATATAGGTCTCGAAACGCTCGCCGTTGTCGATGTCCATAATCTGAACCTTCTCGCCCTCGATCATATTGGCGGCCTCCATCAGTGCTTCGTCGATGGTGATGCTGCCGACATAATTCAGGTCGGCTTGGGTAACTCTTACGCGGTGAATCTTGGATTTTATGACTTCAATCTGAAATTTCATCGGATGCGGATATTATCAATGAGACGAATGTTGCCGGCTTGCACCGCGATGCAACCCTGAATGTGTGGGGCGTCGCTCCACGTTGCGACCTGCTGCATCGTCAGGGCATCGACCGCTTGGAAGTAGATCACTTTGAGCAGCGGTGTGCGCTCGATTTCGGCGGTGACCCACGCGGTGAGTTGGGCAGAGGTGAGGGTGTGCGACTGCTCGACGGCAGCGCGCAGCGTGGCGTAGATGTGCGGTGCGGCGGCGCGATGAGCCGCATCCAAAAGGGTATTGCGCGAGGAGAGAGCCAGCCCGTCTTCGCCGCGCACGATCTGGCATTCGACGATCTCGACGGGCAACTGCAACTGACCGACCATCGCTTTGATGACGGCGATTTGCTGAAAATCCTTCTCCCCGAAGTAGGCACGGGCAGGGCGAACGATGTCGAAGAGCCGGCTGACGACCTGCGCCACGCCGTTGAAATGGCCGGGACGTGTTGCCCCCTCCATCACCTTGTCCACTTCTCCGAAATCGAAGATACGGGTGTCGGGTGTGGGGTAGATCTCCTCGACCGAGGGCATTAGCACGAAGTCCGCGCCGGCTGCTTCGAGCAGCTGCGCATCGGCTTCGGGTGTGCGTGGATAGCACCTCAAGTCGTTTTTGTCGTTGAATTGGGTGGGGTTGACGAAGAGGCTCACCACCACAGTGGTGCACTCTCGGCGAGCACGTTCGACCAGCGAGCGATGTCCTGCGTGCAGGGCGCCCATCGTGGGTACGAGTCCGATCCCCGATTGCTCCCGCAAATCCAGTTCGGCGCGGAGAGCTTGGATACTTGTGACTATTTTCATCTCTATCTTGACAACGAATTTCGGGGCAAAGGTAGAAAATCCATTTGGCATAAAGAAGAAAGAAGCTGTTTAAAATTTATAACTCTCGTTCTTTTTGGCTCTTTTTGCCCTAATTTTTGCCCTGTAAATCCGATTTTAGCTTGCTAAATGGAAACAAATAGCTTGGTGTCGCAATATTTGTTTGTGAAATCAAATATATAGTCTAATTTTACCGCGAAATTTTAAAAACCTCAAAAAGTATGAAGAAACTCTGTATTACCCTGCTTTGCCTCGTTTGCGTATGCTCGGTTGCGGCGCAAGAAAAACACATTTTTGGCCTGCGTGCCGGTCTGAATGTCGCCAATCTAACGATGAAGATGGACGATGTCAGCCAGACTGCCGATTCGAGGACGTCGTTCCACGTAGGCGGTTCCTACCAATATGGTTTTTCGCAAAAATTGCCTTTCTATCTGGAAACAGGCCTCTACCTCTCTTCGCGTGGGTCTAAAAACAAGGAAGATGGCGAAACAACGAAGCTCAGTTTGCTCTATTTGCAGGTTCCCGTGTTGCTCAGCTACCACATCAACATTGGCAAGACGGTCAACATTCAACCCTATGCCGGTGTCTATTATGGTTACGGCATCTCGGGCAAGGCGAAGATCAAGAGCGATGGCGTTTCCACGTCGCATAGCGTTTTCAAAGATGTGACGGTGGATGGTCATACGGTGGATCAGATCCTCAAACGCTCCGACCTCGGGTTGCGTTTCGGTGCAGGTGTCGGCTTCTTGAAACACTACTACGCCGGTTTGGGCTACGACTTGGGACTCACGAACATCAATGCCACCTCCGATGACGACAAGGTGTCCAACGGATGTTTCTATATATCGGTAGGTTACACCTTCTAATCGCCGCTTTTAAGATTGAGAATGCGCAGATCGTGAGGTCTGCGCATTTTCGTTTGGTTTTATCTGTGCTTTTTCCTATATTTGTAACTTAATAAACCCCTAATATCTATGAAAAGGTCTCTTACAATTGCATCTATGGCATTTATTACTACTGTATTGACCGCGTGCGGCGGCTCGCAGAAGGCCGATGCTCCGTGGATCGTCGATCGTTTCGACGACATCAAGATCATTCGCTACGAAGTTCCGGGCTTTGAGCAACTTCCGCTCGAAGAAAAAGAGCTGATCTACTACTTGGCGCAAGCTGCCAAATGTGGTCGCGATATTCTCTTTGACCAGAATTTCAAATACAACTTGGCCGTTCGGCGCACGCTGGAGACCGTCTATGAAAATTATGAGGGCGATCGCACGACGACCGAGTGGCTGGCGCTCGAAAAATACCTGAAAAAGGTGTGGTTTGCCAACGGCATCCACCACCACTATTCGAACGATAAATTTGTGCCCGAATTCACCGAGGGCTATCTCTTGGAGACTATCGAAACCATTCCCGAGGAGAAATTCGACGAACTGAACGCCCTGCGCGGTGAGGTCTGCAAGGCGATTTTCGATCCTGCGCTCTATCACACCCGTCTCGATCAATCGGCTGGTATTGATATGATTACAGCCTCGGCCAACAACTACTACGAAGGAGTTACGCAGGCCGAAGTCGAGAAATTCTATGCCGATATGACCGACACCACCGATGTGGAGCCGATCTCCTATGGTCTGAACTCCAAATTGGTGAAGGAGAACGGCGAGATCAAGGAGCGCGTTTGGAAAGTTGGCGGTATGTATTCGCCTGCCATTGAGCAGATTGTCTATTGGCTCGAAAAGGCGCAGGCCGTGGCTGCCGAGCCGCAGAAAACATCGCTTAGTGCGCTCATCGACTACTACAAATCGGGCAACTTGCGCGATTTCGACCGTTTCAACATCTCTTGGGTGCAGGACACGGTCTCGAATGTCGATTTTGTGAACGGCTTTACCGAAATTTACGGCGATGCGCTGGGTATCAAAGCATCGTGGGAGTCCAACGTCAACTTTATGGATACCGAAGCTTGCCACCGTACCGAGGTGGTTTCGCAAAATGCACAGTGGTTTGAGGACAACTCACCCGTCAACCCGGCCTACAAAAAAGAGAAGGTGAAGGGCGTTTCGGCCAAGGTGATCACTGTGGCGATGTTGGGCGGCGACTGCTTCCCCTCGACGCCGATTGGCATCAACCTGCCCAATGCCGACTGGATTCGCAAGGAGTATGGTTCGAAGTCGGTGACCATCGACAACATCACCTACGCCTACGATCAGGCGGCGCACGGCAATGGCTTCAACGAGGAGTTCGTCCTGCGTGCCGAGGATCGTGAGCGGATGGACAAATACGGCAAAATGGCCGATGACCTGCATACCGATCTCCACGAATGTCTGGGTCACGGATCGGGTCAGATGGCGCCGGGTGTCAAAGGTGGCGAGCTGAAGAGCTACGGCTCGACCCTCGAGGAGACGCGTGCCGACCTGTTTGGCCTCTACTATTTGGGCGATCAGAAGTTGATTGACTTGGGACTTTTGCCCTCCGAGGATGCGGCCAAAGCCGGTTATGCCAAGTTCATTATGAACGGCCTGATGACCCAGCTGGCGCGCATCGAGCCGGGCAAGAATGTCGAGGAGTCGCATATGCGTAACCGCAAGCTGATCAGCGAGTGGTGCTACGAACACGGCAAGGCCGACAAGGTCATCGAGTGGGTGACCGAGGGCGGCAAACGCTATGTGGTGATCAACGATTACGCAAAATTGCGTACCTTATTTGGCGAGTTGCTCTGTGAGGTGCAGCGCATCAAATCCGAGGGCGACTACGAAGCTGGCCGCGACTTGGTCGAGCGCTATGCCGTCACGGTCGATCCGGAGCTTCACAAGGAGGTTCGCGATCGTTATTACGCCTTGAACATCGAGCCTTATGGCGGCTTTGTCAATCCCGAATTTGAGTTGGTGGAGAAAGACGGTAAGGTGGTCGATGTGAAGGTGACCTATCCGGCTAACTATGTGGCGCAGATGCTCGACTACGCCAAGAACTACTCGTTCCTGCCGACGATCAACTAACAGCCTGACGTTCTGCATAACAGAACGGTAAAACAACGAGGCGCATTCCGAAAGATGCGCCTCGTTGTGTGTTTGATTCGGTCGGGTTACTCTGCGACGGCCTCGAATTCGCTCTTGCCGACGCCGCAGAGTGGGCAAGCCCAATCGTCGGGAATCTCTTCGAACGGTGTTCCGGGGGCAATGCCGCCATCGGGATCGCCGATTGCCGGGTCATAAATCCAATCGCATACGGTGCAACGGTACTTTTTCATTTTTCTGTTTTTTAATGGTGGATGGATCGGTCTTGTTTGGTGTGAATTGGTCGGTGGTGCGTAGGTGATAAATTTTCAATCCTCCTCCTCATCCTCTTCGGTGGGGTGGTTGCCGCCCACAGGGGTTAATTCGGCGACGAGGCGGTCGGCTTCGGCGCACGACACGTAGAGCCGATCCTCGTAAATATCGACGATCTCGACAAAATTTCGCCACTCCGAAGCGTAGAGACGCACGCGTTCGAAACGTCGCAGGTCGATGAAATGGCCGTAATAGCCAAAAAATCCGCAGCCGCCGAAAATCGGCAAGAACCACTTCATGTGACGCGTATCGACACGCCGTACCGAGGCGATTTCGTCGCGGCGAATCTCGGTAATGTCGAGCAGACAGCGCACCTCGACCTTTTCGTCGGTGACCTTGATGCTGCGCGGTATCGACAACGACATCAGGGTAATAAGCGCTACGATGAAAGAGGTGAACCACGCCGAGAGGTAGCCGCCTTCGTAGAGAAAATAGAGCAGAATGCCCAACAAACTAAAGGCCACCAAATAGATCAGCGTCCAGTAGATCGTCGTGCGGTCGAAATGATATTTATAGGTGCTATTCATCGGCTTGGGGTTCCTCTTGGCGTGCTGCGAGCAGGGCTTCGGCAAAAATAAGATCTTCGGGGGTTGTGATTTTCAGGTTGGTACGCTCCCCCGGACAGAGAAAAATGGCGTTTCCGGTCTGTTCGACCACCGATGCGTCGTCGGTAAAATAGGCATTGTAAGGCTGTTGATAACCTTCGCGTAACAGCTCAGCGCGAAAGACTTGTGGCGTTTGAACCACGCGCAGCGCATTTCGATCCACCGTGTGCGAGCGTTCGCCGTCGGTTTCGCGAAACGAATCCACAGGCTCCACCACCGGCACGGCTGTGCCGTGGAGGGTGGCACACTGCACGCATTGTGCGATCAATTCGGGTGAGCAGAGCGGTCGCACGCCATCTTGCACGGCGATCAAATCGACCTCTTGTTTGAGGGCTGATAGTCCATTGCGCACCGAGGCGAAACGGCTGTCACCACCCTCGGCAACGCTGTGGGGACTTACCTCGAATCGAGCGGCGAGGTTGTGCCAAAAATCTATCTGATCGGCTGGAAGCACGACGACGATCTCCGCGCCGGGCAGTGCCTTGGCGAAGGTGTTGATCGTACGCGATAGCACGGGTTGACCGCCGAGCAGCAGGAATTGCTTGGGGCGCGAACTGCCGTAACGCGTTCCGTGTCCTCCGGCGACGATGATGACTGCTGTGCGTTCCATAGTTCGTCTATTTTGTGGGTGTGGCTGCCACGGATGTTGCCGCCACGGATGGGGTGGTCGGCTGCAAAGTGAGCGAGTCGAGTTGGGTGATACGATCTTCGTCCTTGACCTCGCCGTTTAGCTCTGCCGAGATGCGATCGCGCACCATTTCAAACAATTTGCGGTTCTCCTTCGAAATGGGTTCTGCCGGCTCCTGCGGAATTTTGAGCGGATCAATCGCCGTGCCATTTTTCCAGATGCGGTAGTCGAGGTGCGGACCTGTCGAGGCGCCTGTGCTGCCCACATAGCCGATCAGCTGTCCCTGTGATACGCGTGTGCCGCGCGCGATGCCCTTGGCGTAGCCGCTCAGGTGCAGGTAGCCCGTCTGTAAATTGCCTGTGTGCTTGATCTTGAGCGTGTTGCCTCCACCTCCGCCCCAGCCTTTGTAGACGACAACGCCATTGGCCACTGCGTGCACCGGGGTGCCTTTGGGGGCGGCGTAATCGACGCCGTGGTGGGGACGATAGGTGCGGTAGATCGGGTGAAGACGGGCATTGGTGAATTTCGAGCTAATGCGCGAATACTTCAGTGGCGCTTTGAGCATCTGTTTGCGCAGGCTCATACCGTCGGCTTCCCAATATTGAATTTTGCTGCCCTGACGAAACGGAATGGCGTAATAGTCTTTGTCGCCTTGCGAGAATTTGGCACCCCATACGCGGCCGATACCCACCGATACCGTGTCGTCGATGAAGCGTTCGTCATAGATCACCGTGAAATGGTCGCCCTTTTGGATGCCGAAAAAGTCAACCGTCCATTGATAGATGTCCTCCAGATCGGCTGCCAGTGCATAGGGTAGGTGCTCCTCCATAATTGCGCCCCACAGCGATGAGTTGATCTGCACGCTCTTTTTGGTGCGACGCATTGTGTAGGGTTTGACATCCTCGCGCACGCTGACCGAGTCGCCGTTGAATCCGAAGACTACGTAGTCGGTGATGCTGCTTTCGTAGACCAAATAATCCAAGTGTGGCGCGTAGAGCGAATCTTCGTGGATGAAGGTGGTGTATTTGTGTCCAGCACGAATGTTGCGCAGCGGAAAAATAGGTTGAGCGGCGCGATCCAAACGGTCGATTGCAACGGCCGAAACGCCATAACCATTGAGAATTCCGCCCAATGTTTCACCGGAGGCGATCTCGTTGGTTTCGGTGCGATAGTCGTCGGCATTGATGCCGTAGATGATGTTATGCGGCTCGTCAACCTCTCCGGTCGCCTGCCGATTGCACGCTCCTGCTGTTAGTAGCAGCAACGCAAGTAGGGGTGCTTTTAGACTTTTCATAGATAGAACAAAAGTAGAAAAAAAATGCTAAAAACGTGAATTTAATCTTCATTTTGTGCTGCAAACACATAATTTGCCTTTTTTTGTTTTGACATACCGATATTTATCGTTAATTTTGAGAAATTATGTACTAAAGTTACGTTTTGATGCCAAATTTTTTGCTCGCTCCGATAGCTTATTTCTACAAAATGGGGGTGACGTTTCGTCACTGCCTGTTCGATTGGGGTATTTTGAAAAGCGAACATTTTGATATTCCGATCATTTGCATTGGCAACATCACAGTGGGCGGCACGGGCAAGACCCCGATGGCCGAGATGGTGATTGGCTATATGTCACAGCTGCACCACGTGGCGCTTCTCTCGCGTGGTTATGGTCGCCGAACAAAGGGCTACCTCGAAGTTTCGGCCGATTCGCATTATCGCGACGTGGGCGATGAGCCGTTGCAAATCAAACTCAAATTCCCCGAGACTTTGGTGGTGGTGTGCGAAAAGCGCAGTGAGGGCATTCGCCGCATTCAGGCGGAGCATCCCGAAGTCGATTTGATCGTTATGGACGATGGATTTCAGCACCGCCACGTGCAGCCGAAGATCAATATTCTGATGGTCGATGCGACGCGTCCCATTCAGCACGACCACATGTTGCCGCTTGGCACGTTGCGCGATCTGCCCGAGCAGCTGCATCGGGCGCACTATTTTGTGGTCACCAAATGTCCCGACAATATGGCACCGATTGACCGTCGCATTTTGCGTAAGGTGCTGATACAAGTGGCCTATCAAAAGGTCTATTTCACCCATTTCGAGAGCTTTATGCCGCGAGCACTCTTTCCCGATGAAGTAACCTCACGGGCTTTCAATTCGACCCAGCAGGTGATCGCATTGTCGGGCATTGGCAATCCCAAATCCTATCTGGAATCGCTTCAAAAGCGTTACAAGGTGGTCTCTGAGATGGCTATGGAAGATCATCACGTCTACAAAATTCGGGATATGAATCGGCTCAAGGCGCTGTTGGTCACCTATCCCGAGGCGGTGGTGGTGACCACCGAAAAGGATGCTGTCAAACTTTCGCACCGTTCGAAAATTCCGATCGAGATTCGCCAAAAATTGTATTACCAACCGATAAATATTTCATTTATAGAGGATTCGGATACCGATTTCCTACAAAAACTCGAAGAAGATGTTAGAGAAAATTAAAGCAACAGCAGCATTCATAAAGGCACAAACCGCAGATTTCCGCCCCGAAGTCGGCATCATTCTCGGCACGGGGCTGGGCGCGTTTGCCGATAAAATCGACACCAAATTTGCCCTCGAATACAAGGATATTCCCGGCTTTCCCGTCTCCACGGTCGAAGGACACAAAGGGCGGATGATCTTCGGCTTGGTCGAAGGGCGTCGGGTCGTGGCAATGCAAGGCAGATTCCACTTTTATGAGGGTTATGCGATGCAGCAGGTGACTTTTCCTGTGCGTGTGATGCAGCAGCTGGGCATCAAATGCCTCTTCGTGTCGAACGCTTCGGGCGGTATCAATACGTCGTTTCGCGTGGGCGATTTGATGGTGATTACCGATCATATCAATTTGATGCCCAATCCGTTGATTGGTCCCAACATTGCTGAGTTAGGGCCTCGTTTCCCCGATATGCACAACTGCTACGACAAGGGGCTTATCGCGCAGGCTACGGCCATCGCCGAGCAAGAGAACATCAAATTGCAATACGGTGTCTATGTGGGCGGTACGGGTCCGACCTTCGAGACCCAAGCCGAATACCGTTATTTCAAGGCAATCGGCGGTGATGCGGCTGGTATGTCGACTGTGCCCGAGGTGATCGTGGCGCGCCATATGTCAATTCCCGTTTTCGGTATGTCGGTGATCACCAATTGCGGCCTGTCGGACGAGGTGGGTGACCACGAAGATGTGCAACGACAGGGTAAAATGGCTGGCGTGAAGATGGAACAGCTTTTCAGACAAATGATTAAAGCGCTTAAATAAGATGGTAAACAAGGTTATTTTAGTGGGAAATGTGGGGATGGATCCCGAAATTCGCACCACCGAAAGCGGTGTGAAGGTGGCTCGCATCCGATTGGCTACGACCGAACGGTTGTTCGATCGCGCGGCCAACGAAACAAAGGAACATACTGAGTGGCATACGATTACGTTGTGGCGTGGTTTGGCCGATGTGGTCGATAAATACGTTCACAAAGGTTCGCAACTCTACATCGAGGGGCGTCTGCGTACGCGCGAGTGGATGGACAAGGATAACAACAAACGCTACACGACCGAGATTATGGCCGATGTGATGAATATGTTGGGACGCCGCAGCGACAGCCCGGCATCGGATGGGGCTTCGGCCGGTGCTCCGCGACCGACTTATGCGCCACAGCAAACGGCTGCTGCACCTGCTGCGAATGCACCGAGTGCGCAACCCGCAGCGCCCGCAATTCCGGCCGATGATCCCGATGATCTGCCGTTCTAACAGCGTCTGAGTGTGTTGTGCGGAATAAAAATCCCGAACCAGTTTTGCGTGGTTCGGGTTTTTTGTGTCTAAGTGGGGGGGCTTTTTACTCGCGCGTGCGGATGTTGAGCCGCTCCCACAGCCATTCGGGAATCAGTCGCCAGAAAAAGACAAATAGGGCGTAGCGGCGGTCGATGACCACGCGGCGACGCTGGCTTTTGATAGCTCTCACAATGCGCGCGGCAACCGCTTCGGGCTGCATTAGCATTGGATAGTGACCGCCGTCGTGGAGCAAAGGCGTGGCGACAAAGCCCGGACGGATGTCGGTGAAGTGAATGTTATCTCCCTGCATATATGATAGTTGTGACAGTGCGTCTATGTAGGTGTTTTGCATTCGCTTGGTGGCCGAATAGGCTGGAGCGGAACCCAAACCGCGCGTGCCTGCAATGGAGCTGATAATAGCCAGATGCCCACCGCCGTGTGCGCGGAAATAGCCGAAAGCTGCCGTAACCATCCGAACAAATCCCTCTCCATTGGTGCGCAATGTGTTGATTTCGATGTCGGGTTGCAGCTCGATGTTGCGGCTTCCGATTCCCGAACAGTGGAGGTAAATATCCATACCGCCCAATTTTTCGATCAACTTCATAAGGTGCTCGGGCGCATTATCACGTGTAATGTCAATCGGCTGTATTTCAACCTGTTCAGGTGCTTCGGCGCGGAGCGTTTCGAGCGCCTCGATGCGCCGTCCGGCAGCCCCGACTTGCCACCCTTCGCGGATGCAGAGCCGTGCGACTTCCAGTCCGATGCCCGACGTGGCACCAACGATGACGATACGTTTCATGAGATTCGATTTTTTAAAAAATGCAGCAAAACCAATGCCGCAGAGGGTGGGCGTGTGCCGTGCGAAGACTACTCCTCGCCACGGGCACGCGGTTCGGTCATCAGCGCCGCTTTTTGTGCCTCAGAGAGCTGTGTGGTGGCTATACGGAGCAACATGTGGGTGTAATTGTTGTCGTTGTCTGCGCCGGAGGTGTAGGCTTGCACAAATTCCCAACCGCGACTGACCATATAGTTGAGTGCTTCGATGCTTGAATTGAAGCGGATTTTCTTGTCTTGATCGGTGCGTAATAGATTGTAATGGAGTGCTTCGACCGGTTGGCCAAAGTCAATTATTGCGCCACTGCCCTTGTACGAAGGCAGGTGTCCGCAGATGATTTCGCAGTAGGCATATTGGGGCAATGAAGCAGGTTGAATGGCCTGAAAACCGGCCTTTGGAGCTTGTGCCGCGGTCTCTTGAGCCACGGAGACGCTGCAAAAAAATAGTGCGGCGAGTAGTACGATTGTTTGCTTCATCTTGTTTTGATTTCTAAGAAGCTGTTTTAATCACTCATTGGGCTGGCATTGCACGCATTCGATACCGACCCTGCGCAGCAATTCCAACCCCTCTTCGGAGCGGTACTCTTCGCAGTAGACCACGCGGCGAATGCCGGCTTGGATGATGAGTTTCGAGCATTCGATGCAAGGCGAGGCGGTGATGTAAAGCGTTGAACCATTGCAGTTATTGGCACTCTTGGCCACCTTGGTAATGGCATTGGCCTCGGCGTGCAAAACGTAGGGTTTGGTCTTGCCGTTCTCGTCCTCGCAGATGTTCTCGAAACCCGAGGGGGTGCCGTTGTAGCCGTCGGAGATGATCATCTTGTCCTTGACGATCAATGCCCCGACCTGCCGCCGTACGCAGTAGGAATTTTCAGCCCAAATGCGCGCCATACGCAGGTAGCGTACGTCCAATTGGTGTTGCTTCTCCTCGTTGTAACCCATAACTATGCCGTTAAAATCGCTTGCCTACAAACCCTGCCCGTGGCAGTTTTTGTATTTCTTACCGCTTCCACAAGGGCAGAGGTCGTTGCGCCCGATCTTTTTCTCCACCTGAATCGGCATTGTTTTTTGTTTGTCGCTCTGTCCAGCCTGCGCAGCAGCTTGTGTACGTGAGGCTTGCAATTTGTTGACGTCTACCTTGGCGCGCGGTGCTTGTTGACGCTGCACCGACTCGGCATTGTTGTCACGCATTGGAATGTAGGACTTGTTGAGAATCGCAAGTACATCGCGGTTGACCTTGATGAGCATCTTGGAGAAAAGCCCGAACGATTCGAATTTGTAGATCAGCAGCGGATCTTTCTGCTCGTAGGTGGCGTTCTGAACGCTTTGACGCAGGTCGTCCATCTCGCGCAGGTGCTCGCGCCACGCGTCGTCAAGCGAGGTGAACATCACCACTTTCGAGAATATCTTGTAGATCTCGGCGCCGTCACTCTCCTTGCATCGCAGCAAATTCACGGGGACGTTGTAGCCCAAATGTCCGTCTGTCAGTGGGAAATAGATGTTCGAATCGAGCTGTTCTTTTTTGTCTTCGTAGATGCGTAGCATTGTCGAACGCACGGAGTCAGCCACAGTTTTGGCACGACGCGCGTAGGCATCGCGGAGTTCTTTGACGATCATCTCGACCAAATCTTCGGGCTTGGCAGCATTGTAGGTCGCCTCGTCGAAAGTCACGCCGATAGCCACTTCGCGGATGAGTTCGAATTTAAATTCCTCAAATTCGATGCCGCGGTTGGTCTCGACGAAGTTGTCGGCGTAGTCGTACATAATGTTGTTCAGGTCGATCTCGATGCGCTCTCCGAACAGTGCGTGGCGGCGACGTTTGTAGATCACCTCGCGCTGCGAGTTCATCACGTCGTCGTATTCCAGCAGTCGCTTACGAGTGCCGAAGTTGTTCTCCTCGACCTTCTTTTGCGCCCGCTCAATGGCGCGCGTCATCATACCTGCCTGAATTACCTCGCCATCTTTGAGACCCATCTTGTCCATCATCGAGGCGATACGACCCGATCCGAACAGACGCATCAAGTCATCTTCCAGCGAGACGAAGAACTGCGACGATCCCGGGTCACCCTGACGTCCGGCACGTCCGCGTAACTGGCGGTCTACGCGGCGACTCTCGTGACGCTCGGTGCCGATGATAGCCAAACCTCCGGCCGTTTTTACTTCGGCGGAGAGCTTGATGTCGGTACCACGACCGGCCATATTGGTGGCAATGGTCACCTGACCCAGACGTCCGGCCTCGGCCACAACCTGAGCCTCCAATTGGTGTTGCTTGGCGTTGAGCACATTGTGTTTGATGCCGCGAAGTTTGAGCATACGGCTCAGCAACTCCGAAATCTCGACCGACGTTGTTCCGACCAGTACCGGACGGTTTTTCTCGACCAATTGAACGATCTCCTCGATGACGGCGTTGTATTTTTCGCGTTTGGTCTTGTAGATCAAGTCCTGACGGTCGTCACGGGTGATTTTGCGGTTGGTGGGAATGACCACCACGTCAAGTTTGTAGATACTCCAGAACTCCGATGCTTCGGTTTCGGCCGTACCGGTCATACCGGCCAGCTTGTGGTACATACGGAAGTAATTTTGGAGGGTGACCGTGGCGAAAGTTTGTGTTGCGGCTTCGACTTTGACGTGCTCTTTGGCCTCGATGGCCTGATGCAATCCGTCCGAATAGCGGCGACCTTCGAGGATACGGCCGGTCTGCTCATCGACGATCTTCACCTTGTTGTCCATCACCACATATTCGATGTCTTTCTCAAACATCGCGTAGGCTTTGAGCAGCTGGATGACCGTGTGCACGCGCTCCGATTTGATCGAATAGTCGTTGATCACCTCGTCGCGTTTCTTGGCACGTTCTTCGGGTGCGAGGGCGCTCTTTTCGAGTTCGGCGACCTCGGCGCCAATGTCGGGCATCACGAAGAACCCATCCTCGTTGAAGTATTTCGACAACGCCTCGTGGCCTTTATCGGTCAGCTCCACCGAGTTGAGTTTCTCGTCGATGACGAAAAACAGGTCATCGGTGATCTCGTTCATACGGCGGTTGTTATCCTGCATAAAGGTGTTCTCGGTCTTCTGCAACAGCGCTTTAACACCGGTCTCGGAGAGGTATTTGATCAGCGGCTTGTATTTGGGCAGACCCTTGTGGACGCGGTAGAGTTTTATGCCGCCCTCTTCGGTTTTGTCGGCTGAGATCAGCTGACGCGCCTCGGCCAGCAGCCCCGTGACAAGATTTTTTTGCAGCAAATAAAGCTCGTCGATCGAAGGACGATACTGCTCGAAGAGCTGGTCGTCGCCTTTGGGTACGGGACCCGAAATGATGAGCGGCGTACGGGCATCGTCAATCAACACCGAGTCGACCTCATCGACAATGGCGTAGTTGTGTTTGCGTTGTACGAGATCCTTGGGCGACGAGGCCATATTGTCGCGCAGGTAGTCGAAGCCATATTCGTTGTTGGTGCCGAAGGTAATATCGGCCAAGTAGGCCTTGCGACGCGCGTCGGAGTTGGGTTGGTGGCGGTCGATGCAGTCCACCGAAAGACCGTGGAACTCGTACATAGGACCCATCCACTCCGAGTCACGACGTGCCAAATAGTCATTGACGGTCACCAAGTGCACTCCCTTGCCCGAGAGCGCGTTCAGGAAAACCGGAAGCGTCGCCACGAGGGTTTTACCCTCGCCGGTTGCCATCTCGGCGATCTTACCTTGGTGCAACACCACGCCGCCGAAGAGCTGCACGTCGTAGTGGATCATATCCCATTTGGTGTCGTTGCCGCCAGCCATCCAGTGGTTGGCATAGATGGCTTGATCGCCTTCGATGGTGACAAAATCTTTGGTGGCAGCCAAGTCGCGGTCGAAATCGTTGGCGGTAACGCGCACCGTGTCGTTCTGCGTAAAGCGTCGCGCCGTGTCCTTCATAATGGCGAAGGCCTCGGGCAGGATCTGTTCGAGTTTCACCTCAATTTGCTCGTCGATGTGTTTGGTCAAGTCGTCGATCTCCTTGGCGATCTTCTCTTTTTGTTCGAGCGAGGTCTCGGCCAGTTCAAGTTGCGCCTTCAACTCCACGATGCGTGCTTCGTCGGAGGCAATGAAGTCGGCGATCTGCCGCTTCAGCGCCTCGCTGCGACCACGTAATTCATCGTTCGAGAGCGCCTCGATGGTGGGGTAGAGCTGATTGATCTTGGCCACATAAGGCTCGATCTGTTTGCGGTCTTTGTCGGCTTTGGCGCCGAAAACTGCTTTGAGTAAACTGGCAACTATATCCATATTCTATTTCTAATTTTTCGTTGTTTTTGTTGTAAATCTTACAAAGATAACGATTTTTGCGTAAAACACCAAAAATATCACCTTGCGCGGCGAACAAATGTGACGGCTGCCGTGGACAAAAAATGGGCTGTTATGCTTTTTGTTTGTGGAGAAGATAGTAAATATTGAATAGCAATGGACTGAAATTTAGAAGTTTGTGCCTCAATTTCGATTGACGAAACGAAAGTGGAAACAGTCCAAGCTGGTGACACCGTTCAATGATTTGCCGCGTGTTGCCCGAGCGGTTCAGAACGGACTTTTTGCAGGTTTGAAACAAGATGTGTCCGACGCGCCAACGGATCAGCTGAGCGCCCTCAGTGTCAGATGGTTCGATGTGTGCGGCAAAGTCGGCCAAACTTTTCATTCCTTTGACTATCTCGAAGTAGTTTGCCGGATTGTAGTCCTGCATAAAAGAGTCGCTGCGTTGCAGGTAGTTGTAGGCCCGAAGCGGCAAACAACGCAGTCGTTGTGCGAAGTATAGTACACGGGGTATGAACTCCTCATCTTCGTGGCCAACGGGGACCATGCGCAAGGCGTGGCGGTTGAGAAATTCGCGGTTGTAGGCCGAGACCCAAACCATAGGTAGGAAACAATCACGTCGTAGTAACTCCTTGCCACTTAGAATGGAAAGACCATTGGCGGCCGTGGTGCCATCGCACCATAGCGGTAGCCTTTGTCCCTGCTCATCGACACCGGCCAGATCGAAACTCAGCATATCCAGCTCCTCTCGCTCCATTGTCTCGGTGATGCCCCTCAGTACGTTCGGCGTCAAATAATCGTCGGCATCGAGGTACATAACATAGCGTCCCGTGGCGCGATCGGTGCCGTAATTGCGTGTTGAACCCAGCCCCTCGTTTGCCTTGGTGAAAATATGCACGTTGGAGCTTCCTTGAGCTGCATCGAGTGCCGCCTCATAGGAGTTGTCGGTCGATCCGTCATTCACCACAATAACCTCGTATTCATTTGGTTGCAAATCCTGATCGCGTGTCGATTGAATACATTTGCCGATCAGTTGCTCGAGGTTGTAAAGCGGTATGATGATGCTAATCAGAGGGGCTGCTGTCTTCATAATAGGGTTGATTGCTCGTTGGCAAGGTTTTGCAGGATGCGGCGTCCGACGGGGCATTCGGCACAACGCTTGACGGTGCAATATTCGGTATCTAACTGCAAAAGTGCTTGTGATTCAAAGGCGTTGCGAGGAGTGACGCCTGCATTGCGCCAGCAACGCATATAGCGGTTGTCCTCGGCCGGCAGTCGTTCGAGCAGGGTCAGGGCACTATCGCGAAGTTGCTCGCTGCCGGTGTAGCTGCCATAAGCGAATTGAAGGAGGGCAACGAGGTTGATTCCGATGATGTTGGCCTTGAAATTTCCGATGCGTTTGGGGCTTTCGTCGCTCTCGGCACCCGGAATGTGGTGGGTGCGCCAATAGGGCGAAGTGTCGACACAAAACAGTTGTCGGACATCTGCTTCGGTGCGGCAGGCCATCGTGCGATCCATCACAAATTCATCCTGCGTGAAAAATTCGGCGGCTTGTGCCAGACGCAGCACAGGATGGTTGGCCGGACGAATATCCGCGAGTGACCACGCATCGGCCTCCATCGGCTCGATGTTGTATTTGGCTGCGAGGTACTCGGCATTGCGGCGCAGGTCGAGTGTGTAGGTGTCGTGGTGGTATAGCTCCAAAAGTCCCGAAGCGCCGAACAACATCGCCTCGACGGCGTGGGGTACCAGCCGCTCACGCAGCACGACGGCATAGGGCACACGACGCGCTAAGGAGAGAAAAGCCTCCTGATTTTGGCGATCGCCGAGCGTGCGGAAATACATCAAATAGAAGGTTTGGTTCCAATTTTCGGTCGCCTCGTGGTGGAGTCGGTCGAGGGTGAGCATCTTGCGTTGCAGCCGATCGAAGGTCAACGCGGTGAAGAGTTCGCTGCGTTGGAGTGCTGTTTGGCTGGCAAGGTATCCGCCGCAAGCATACGCTTCGGCACCGGCCAACAGCCGATTCATCGCTCGTTGCTCACGTTCGGTGGCCACTTTTAGAAGAGGTTGAGTTCGAGGAGTGCCTCTTCGGACATTCTGCTCTTATCCCAAGCAGGTTCGAAGGTCAGAATAACGTTCACCGAACTGACGCCCTTGACTTTGGCTACCTGCAAGTTGACGTCTTCGACCAGCATATCGGCCATCGGGCAGTTGGGGGCGGTGAGGGTCATTCGAATGGTGGCCACACCGTCGGGTGTATAGTCTATCTCGTAGATGAGTCCCAAGTCGTAGATGTTGACCGGGATTTCGGGATCATAGATGTTTTTGAGCGTGAGGACGATCTGCTTTTCGATCTGCGTAATCTCTTCGGGTGTCATACCTTTACTTTTTTTCGCTGGTGCTTTTGCTGGCATAGGCGAGCGCATAAAGCCGCATCTGTTTAATCATTGAGAGCAGTCCGTTGGCGCGTGTGGGCGAGAGGTTTTCGCTCAAGCCGATGGCGTCGATGAAGTCGAGCTGTGTGTCGAGAATCTCTTGTGGCGTGCGTCCGTTGAGTACGCGGATGAGCAGCGCGATGATGCCCTTGGTGATGATGGCATCGCTGTCGGCCGTGTAGTAGACTTTGCCTGCTTCCATCCGCGCATCGACCCACACGCGCGACTGGCAACCTTGAATCAAATATTGCTCGGTGCGGTGTTCGGCGGCAATGGGCGGCAGGGAGTCGCTCAAGCTGATGAGGTATTCGTATTTGTCAAGCCACTCGTCGAATAGCGAAAATTCTTCGATGATCTGCTCCTGTATTTTGTCCATTTTCCTATAAATTTACAATTTCCGGCAGTGGATCGCCCTCCGATGCCGCAGGTGCCGAGATGCCGACAATGCGTGACAGTGTTGGGGCAACTGAGGTCATATCCACGTGACGCGTGACGCGCTGCACACCGGCCCCCGTACCGTAAAAGATCAGCGGAACATCCGTATCGTAGTGGTAGAGCGAACCCGATGCCGAAACGTTACGTTCGTCCAGTTCGATCCATCCGGGAATCAGGTTGAGAATCACATCGCCCGATCGTCGGGGGTAGAAGCTGTTTTGCATCTTGCGTGCGTAGCCGCTGCCGAAGTAGCTGGTACGCATCGCGGTGGCCGACAGTGCGTGCGACACGCCGCGAAATTGCATCGCGAAGATGGCCACTTCGTTCTGGACACTGGCCAAATCCAAACCCCGTTCGTAGATGAGATTGTGGTTTAGATAGATGCACTTGTTTTCGTATTCAAGCACCCAGCTTCCCACGCCATAGCGCACGTTGAGAAATCCGTTGACGATCACTTCGAATTGGCGGGTGTTGAAACGATCCACCTCTTCGCGTCCGGCGTCGAACGACGGACTGGTGCCGTGATCCGAGGTGAGCACAATGAGCACCTCACCGTTCTTGACTTGTGCAAACAAAAAGGTGAAGAAATCAGCCAGATCGCGATCCAAGCGGTAGAACATATCTTCGACCTCGACCGATTCGGGACCATAGGACTCGGTGATGTGACGTGAGGCGTCGAGACAGATATTGAGCAGATCGGGGGTGGTGTCGGCTCCCAATTTATATTGTGCGACGGCCTGCTTGGCAAAGCTCAGTACGGCACTGTTGCCGGCCGGCGTGTAGAGCAACCGTTCGAAGTCGGTGGCCAGTTTCAACCGACCTTTGCCGCTTTGATCCAGCTCTTTTTTCTTGCCCGAGAGGGTGATGTCCCAATTGCGGATGTTGGTGTAGCGATTGCGCTCGAGCAGCGTGCGCCACTCGGGGGCGATGAACGAAAGGTTGTATTTTTCGCGGTTGCTGTCGGCGATCCACGTGGGCAGTTCGGCGGCGTAATAGGGTGAGGTGATCCATCCGCAATGGGTGGAGTCGATCCAGAAAGTCTCTCCGCCGCGACCACTCATCACCACAGCCGATGTGGCTTCGGCGGCAATGGTGACGGCTTTGCTGTCGGGCGCGTGTTGCCGAAGTGTCTCGGCAAAGGTCGGGGCGACCAGATTGTAGGGACCGATGCCTTTGCGTCCGACCGCCAGCGCAACGGCTTTGTTCTCGACGTAGTCCTGCCAGCGTGCTCCGATCACGCCGTGGCTCGAGGGCATAGCGCCCGTGGTGAGTGTGGCCAGCGAGACGGGGGTGGTGGTTTGTTGGTAGTCGTAACTGCAATCGGTGAAGAGCGTGCCGCCCTCCACGAGCCGCCGCAGACCGCCGTCCGAGCAGTTGGGTAGGCAACGATCAAGCTCTTCGGCGCGCATCGAGCTGACGACGATGTTGACCACCAAACGTGGTTTTGCGGCTTGAATTTCGGTGACTGCCAAGGCGGCTATCGCAAAGAGAAAAATCGGGTGCTTCATAATGACGAATAAGATAGGCCGCAAATTTACAAAATTATTTCCGAACAACGGCGAAAATATTCCTCTTCGATCCCAAAATCAATGCCGGAAAGGGCGTCGATTTGTGTTAATTGGTTGCGGCAGAAGTGTCGGTAGGCTTCGCTCTTGACGTTTCGGGGGCGATGGGCGGCAGCCGTCACAATGCGTTCGACGTCCGGCAACAACCGCTGTGCCTGCTCCGAGAGCGCTGTGGCGGCGAATTTCTCCCAAATATAGGCCACGGCCTGCTCCGAAGGATGCACCAAATCGTCGGCATAAAATCGGTAGTCGCGCAGGTCGTCGAGCAAAATTTCGTAGGCCGGAAAATAGTTCACCGCCTCATACCGCGTCGCAAGTTCTTCGGCCGCCAGCCGCAGCGTGGCCTTGCTCACGGCATTGCCTTGAAGCTGGTCGCCAATGTGTCGCACGGGGCTGATGGTGAGGATGATCTGTTTGTCGGCAAGGGCGCTTTCGAAGAGTTCCGCAAAGGTCTCGACGATCTGTGAGACCGACAACCTGCGTCGCACGAACGCTGTGGAGGGTTGGCGGTGACAGTTGGCCACCACCTCGCCGTTGTGCTCGTAGACCCACGCCGTGCCGAAGGTGATCACCACGCGATCGGCGGCGCGTAGCGCATTAGCTCCGGCTTGCCGTGCGGCATTCATCACCTCCAACGCCTGCTCGGGATCCGTCTGTGAAAAGTCGCTGTGAAAGCCGTAGTGGAACCACCCTTGATCGTTGTGATGCAGCTCGTGGCGTTGCACGGGCGTTGGTTGGAGATAGCTGTGCAGCGTTGCCGCGATGGACAACGGATTGAACAGGATGCCCGACGGGTTGGTTGTGACGGAAAATTTCAGCCGTGAGAGTTGTGCGGCGATCTGCTCTGCGAAGCAGGATCCGAGGGCAAGGATGCGATTTTCGTATCCGATTTTCACCTTGAAAGGGGCGATTTCTATCTCTGTGCGGAATTTCATAGGGCAAAAATAGCGAAAAATCCCAATAGGTCGGCTGTTTTGGTGAGCATTTTCTTATTGACGTAAAAATCAATTTTGAATTTGAAATTTAATTTAATAAACTTATCTTTGCATTATGATTCTAAGGGCAAATTGTAAAATTAATGTCGGACTCGACATTTTGTATCGTCGCGTGGATAAATTTCACGAACTGGTGACGGTAATGTATCCAGTGCGCGATCTCTACGATGAAATCGAGGTGTCACGCACGGATGCCTTGGGTGTACGCCTCTACGCCGAGGGGTTGTTGGTGAATTGTGCCGATGAGGAAAACATCTGTTTATCGGCTTTCGAAATGATGCACCGCCGTTACGGAGTCGATGGGGTGTTGATTCGTCTGGATAAGCGCATTCCGTTCGGTGCCGGACTGGGCGGCGGATCATCGGACGCCACGTCGGTGATCTTGGCGCTCAATGAACTTTTTGAATTGAACCTGTCCGAGGCCGAATTAATCGACTGCGCGTCTTCGTTGGGCAGTGATATGGCATTTTTTGTGCGCAATACCCCCCAATTATGCACAGGGCGCGGTGAGATAATGACCCCTTTTGAGTTGGATCTATCGGGTATGACGCTCGTGATTATCAAACCCCCGGAGAATGTCTCGACGCGCGAAGCCTATGCCGGTGTGCGCCCCCACCGATCAGCTCCGCCGCTCGCGGGGCGTCTGCTTCTGCCCGTTTCGGAGTGGCAAGGGGTCATTAAAAACGATTTTGAACCGCACGTCTTCGCGACGTATCCGTCCATCAGGTTGGCCAAGGAGTGTCTGTTGGCCGCCGGTGCGATCTACGCCTCGTTGTCGGGAAGTGGCTCGGCCGTTTATGGACTCTTCGAGGGGCACGTAAAAAGCGAAAAGCTTTGCTGCCTTTCGCCTTACGTATTCGAACTATAAGAAGCTTCTTAAATTTTCATTTTTGCAATGCGCTCTGCGTGACGTCCGCCTTCGAATTCGGCCGCAAAATAGGCATCGAGGATCGCGACGGCTTGGTCATTGTCGATGAAGCGTGCCGGTAACACAACCACATTGGCATCGTTGTGACAATGGATGAGGGTGGCGATTTCGGGCAGCCAGCACAATCCGGCGCGGATACCTTGGTGTTTATTGAGGGTCATCGCCATCCCTTCGCCGGTGCCGCAAAGGGCCACGCCGCGCGCCACTTCCCCAGCCTCAATGGCTTCGGCCAGCGGATGGGCGTAGTCGGGATAATCGACCGATTCGGGCGAGTAGGTTCCAAAATCGAAAACCTCGAAACCTTTGGCGTTGAGGTATCCGATCAAAAATTCCTTCATTTCATAGCCTGCGTGGTCGCTGGCAATTCCAATCTTATTCATTGTGTGGTAGATTTTGATTTTCTATGGGTAAAGATAGGCAATAATTCTGAAAAATCTGTTATTTTTGTCGGATGAAATTTCTTCTGATCGTGTTGGGGGCGCTGTCGTTGGCGTTGGGTGTTGTCGGTATTTTCGTGCCGCTGTTGCCCACGACACCGTTTTTGTTGCTCTCCGCCGCGCTGTGGATTCGCTCCTCGCCGCGACTCTATGCGTGGCTGTTGGCCAACCGATATCTGGGTGAATACATCCGTAACTTTCGCGAAAATCACGCCCTGCCGCTGCGTGCGAAAATCGTCACGCTGGCGCTGCTCTGGGCGACGATGCTCTACTGCATCTGTTGGCTACTTACGGCGTGGTGGTGGGCACAAGCACTGCTGTTGGTGGTCGCTGTCGGCGTCACGTGGCACATTCTCTCGTTTGCAACGTTAAAAAAATAGAGCCAAACTTTTGAGGTTTGGCTCTATTTCGTAATTGGGTGTGGTCGATCTACTTCAAACCGCGCTTGCGTTCGATTTCGCGCAGCAGAATCTTGCGCAGACGCATCGAGTGCGGCGTTACTTCGACGTATTCGTCGGCCTGAATATACTCCAATGCCTCCTCCAACGTGAAGATTTTGGGGGGTGCAAGCGATGTTTTGTCGTCGGAACCCGAAGCACGCATATTGGTGAGCTGCTTAGGTTTGGTGACGTTGACCGTGATGTCGTTGGCGCGCGAGTGCTCGCCGACAACCTCACCCTCGTAGACCTGTTCGGTCGGCGAGATGAAGAAACGTCCGCGATCCTGAAGTTTGTCGATCGAGTAAGCGAAAGCGGTGCCCGTCTCGCCCGAGATGATCGAGCCATTGGTGCGCATCTCAATTTCGCCCAACCAAGGTTCGAAATCCTTCAGACGGTGGGTCATAATGGCCTCACCGGCAGTTGCGGTCAGCATATTCGAACGTAGTCCGATGATGCCGCGCGAGGGAATCGAAAATTCGAGACGCGTACGCTCGTTGGTCGATTCCATATTGATGAGTGTGCCCTTGCGTTTGGTGGCTAACTCGATGACCGTTCCTGCGTGAACATCGGGGCAGTCAACAGTCAGCTCCTCAATCGGCTCGCATTTCTTGCCGTTGATCTCTTTGACGATCACGCGCGGCTGTCCGACTTGCAGCTCATAGCCTTCGCGGCGCATTGTCTCGATCAACACCGAGAGATGCAGCACGCCGCGTCCGAAGACGTTGAAGCTATCGGCCGAAGGTCCCGGAGTGACGCGCAGTGCGAGGTTTTTCTCCAATTCGCGATCCAAACGCTCCTTGATGTGGCGCGATGTGACATATTTTCCGTCCTTGCCGAAGAAAGGAGAGTTGTTGATGGTGAAGAGCATCGACATCGTCGGTTCGTCGATGGCAATGGGGGGTAGTGGTTCGGGATTCTCGTAGTCGCAAATGGTGTCGCCAATGTCGAAACCTTCGATGCCGCCAATGGCGCAGATCTCGCCGCAGGGAACCTCGTCAACCTTCTTTTTGCCCAACCCTTCGAAGATCATCAGATCTTTGATGCGCACCTTTTGTAGCGTCACGCCGTCACGTTTGGCAAGGGTCATCATCTGACCAGCCTTGAGCGAACCGCGGGTTATCTTACCGACCGCGATACGACCCGTGTAGGCCGAATATTCGAGCGAGGTGATGAGTACTTGGGGCGTGCCCTCGACGATCAACGGCTCCGGAACTTCGTCGATGATGGCGTCCAAGAGTGGGGTAATCGAATCCGTTGGCTCGTTCCACACGTGGGACATCCAACCTTGTTTGGCAGAACCGTAGATGGTTTTGTAGTCAAGTTGCTCCTCGGTGGCGTTGAGCGAGAACATCAAATCGAAGACCTGCTCGTTGACCACTTCGGGACGGCAGTTGGGCTTGTCGACCTTGTTGACCACCACGATGGGTTTTTTACCCAACGCAAGTGCTTTTTGCAGCACGAAGCGAGTTTGGGGCATTGTGCCCTCAAACGCATCGACCAACAACAGTACGCCGTCGCACATATTCAACACGCGCTCGACCTCACCACCGAAATCGGCGTGACCCGGGGTGTCGATGATGTTGATTTTATAATCTTTGTAAATGACCGAAACGTTTTTCGATAGAATCGTAATACCACGTTCACGTTCCAAGTCGTTGTTGTCCAGTATTAATTCGCCGGTCGGCTTGGAATTGTCGCGCAGGATGTGTCCTGTCAGAATCATTTTGTCTACGAGCGTGGTCTTACCGTGATCCACGTGGGCAATAATCGCAATATTGCGCAGTTTTTGCATGTGTATGAAATTTGTGGTGCAAAGGTACACAAATTCTCGGAAATTATACTAAATTTGCTATCTTCCCTTAAAGATTAATATATGAGACCCTCGTTCAACGTCCGACAGCAGAGTGAAATTTACATTGGATCCGTGGCCGAGATTCTGCCCGGAGTGCTCCCTACGGGGCGTGTGGTGGTCGTTTCCGATGCGACGATCGACCGTTTTTATCACCCTTTGTTGGCTCCTTACGATACAATTCTAATTGGCTTGGGTGAGAGCGCCAAAACCTTGCAAGGGGTTGAAATGATCTACCATCGTCTGATCGAACTGGGTGTCGACCGCTCGACTTTTGTGTTGGCTGTCGGTGGGGGCATAGTCACCGATGTTGCTGGTTTTGCCGCTTCGACCTATATGCGCGGCTTGCGATTCGGTTTTATTTCGACCACACTCTTGGGACAAGTCGATGCCAGTGTGGGGGGTAAAAATGGCGTCAACGTCGAGGGCTATAAGAATATGGTAGGAACTTTTTCGCAGCCGCAATTTGTGATTTGTGATCCACATTTGCTCGTCACGCTGCCCGATCGCGAATTTCGCGCCGGACTCTCCGAGTTGATCAAAGCGGCCATTATTGCCGATGCCGAACTTTTTGAGCGGATCGAGCACACCACCTTCGAGGCGTTGCGCACCGATGCCGATCTGCTCGCCGATGCTGTGTCGGCAGCCATCAGGGTCAAGGCCGACATCGTCGAGTACGATGAGCGCGAAACGGGCGCTCGGCGCAAACTCAATTTGGGACACACCTTGGCGCACGCCATCGAGAAGTGCTCTTCGCGGATGAATCACGGCGAAGCGGTGGCGGTGGGTATTGCGCTGATTGCCGGCGCAGCCGTTCGTTTGGGGGTGTTGACCTCCTCCGATCGCGACCGCATTGTCGCTTTGCTGAGTCGGTTGGGCTTCGACCTTACGCCGCCAGTCGAGATGAATAGTCTGCTGCGCGAGGTGACCAAAGACAAGAAAAAAGAGGACGATCGGCTGCACATCGTGCTGCCGGTGGGCATTGGCGATTGCGAGGTGCGTACGATGACGATCGAAGATTTCGCGGCACTATTTCGCGCCTAATGCAACTACGCTCCACAGCTTCTTATATCTCGACCCGTGTGCGGAGCCGTTCGGTGTAAGCCGCCCAATCCTCGATCGGTTGGCGAGCAACGCCGCTGTCGATGGCGGCACGTGCCACAGCCGGGGCAACCGTGTAGAGCAGACGCGGATCGAGCGGTTTGGGGATCAAATAGCCGCGGCCGAAGGCGAGTGAGTCGATGCCGTAGGCGCGCAGAACCGTCGCCGGCACAGGCAGCTGGGTCAGCGCAGCGATAGCACGTGCGGCGGCCAATTTCATCGTATCGTTGATCTGTGTGGCGCGCACGTCCAGTGCTCCGCGAAATATCGAGGGAAAACCGAGAACATTGTTGACTTGATTGGGGTAGTCCGAACGTCCGGTGGCAAAGATCAGATCGGGACGCGCGGCGAGAGCCAGCTCATAAGCGATCTCAGGATCGGGGTTGGCCAGAGCCATCACGATCGGATCGGGGGCCATCGTGCACAGCATCTCGGCGGTCAGTACGTCGGCCTTCGAAACCCCCAAAAACAGATCGGCATCCTGCAACGCCTCGGCCAGTGTGGTGATGTGGCGCGTGGTGGCAAATTCGCGTTTGAGGGGGTTGAGATCCGTGCGATCGACGGTGACGGCTCCGCGACTGTCGCAGAGCACCATATTCTCGCGACGGATGCCGACGGCCAGAAACAGGCGTACGCAAGCGATAGCCGCCGCGCCGGCACCATTGACTGCAATGCGAAGTGTCTCGGCACGTTTGCCGGCGATTTTCAGCCCATTGAGCAGTGCCGCGGTGGTGATGACGGCCGTGCCGTGCTGGTCGTCGTGCATAACGGGAATATCCAACTCATTGCGCAATCGGGTGTCGATTTCGAAGCATTCGGGGGCTTTGATGTCCTCCAAATTGATGCCGCCAAAGGTCGGGGCGATGGCTTTGACCGTGCGGATGAACTCCTCGGGATCGGTTGTGTCGATCTCAATATCGAAGGCGTCGATTCCGGCGAAGATCTTGAATAACATACTCTTACCCTCCATAACCGGTTTGGCGGCCAGCGCACCAATGTTGCCCAACCCCAAAACAGCGGTGCCGTTGGAGATGACGGCCACCAAATTGGCTTTGTTGGTGTAACGGTAGACCTCGGCCGGATCGGCAGCAATGGCGCGCGAGGGGGCAGCCACGCCCGGCGAGTAGGCCAACGATAGGTCGTGCTGGGTGCGATAGGGTTTGGTCGGCGTGATCTCGATCTTCCCGGGCTGGCCTTCGCTGTGGTAGCGTAGCGCCTGAGCATCGAGTTTGTGGGTGGTATCCATAGTCTTTCTATTAGGACGTAGAACAGACTGCAACTATTGCGCCTGAGGTGATCTTGACCTTAAAAAAATGTTTTTGTGTCGTTGAGCTTCTTAATTTCGGAATCAAATTTTCACATCAGTGGACTTTATTACCTCCTCAGACCACCACCAAACACGAAACCAAGGTTAAAGCCAAAATATGAATAATCCTTTTTCATCCATTTATACTCGGCAGTGACACGGACATGGCTGAAGAGTTCGACACCAATACGCGGATTAAAAACAAAGGATCGATCATAACTCGTCT
>JAVVYP010000009.1:15445-57104 GCA_036651015.1 Alistipes sp. | reverse complement strand
TTTACAACTTTCTTCATTCCCAATATACAAAGATATAAAATCCTCTGGATTTTCAACTATAAAAAACCGCAAGATGATTATCATCCTGCGGTTTTTATAACTCATTTATCTTGAATGGGATTAGTCTTGTTGTGGGGTCTTTTCGCCTTCACGAAATTTGTCTGAATTTTCTATTCCTCCAAATTTTTAGTGACACTATTTTGTGCGGAACATCTGTTTGATGTCGTTCCACGAACCGTCGTTTGCGGCGGGGGTGATGCCGAGCAAGTGGCAGAGGATGAGATAGATATTCTGATTTTCAAACGAGCGCTGGCGGTGGGCGACACGAAACGCGGGTCCCGAGCCGTAGAAGATCATATGCATATCGCGATCGCGGTTGTCGAAGCCGTGTGTGCCCAATTTGCGGACGGCGTGGTCGCGTGCCGAGTAGTCGAGTGTCCAGCCCGTTTCGGGAATCAAAATGAGGTTGGTTAGGCGCGTGGGGTGGCTGCCGTAGTGGAATCGTTTGGGCATTTTGGTGCGCTGCCAAGCCTTGATGTGTCCGGTGTGGCGGAGTGTGCGCAGCGCCTCGTCGATGTACGCTTCGCGAACTTCAAGCCCCATTGGTGTGCCGCGAACTGTGCGCACAACTTGCGTTGTGTCAAGTAGTTGTCGTAGGTTTATGTAACGTTCGGGCGCAAGGGTCGCCATTCCGTGGTCGGCGGTGATGATGAAGTTTGTGCGATCGAAAACCGGGGAGCGGCGGATTTCGCGGAAGAAATAGCGCAGCACGGAGTCGATGCGCTCGGCTTGTTGCACCACTTGCGGTGCCGTGGGGCCGTAGGTGTGCATCGCGGCATCGGGTTGCTCGAAGTACCACATCACCAAATCTGGAATTTCAGCTTCGGGGCGCGTCATTGCTTCGATGACCCAATCGGCACGTTCATAGTAAGTTGGCTTCGACGAGTAGCGCTTCCAGACGGTTGCCTGACGTCCGTTGATGGGCACTTCGCTACCCGGCCACATAAAAATGTTGGCCGTGCGGCCTTGGCGTTCGGCGGTGTTCCAAATCGGTTCGCCGCCCCAAAAACCGGGGGTGCGGACGTCCAACGAGTCGAAAACGGAGAGGTAGCGTTGATGTTCGCGGTCGTAGAAGCTATTGTTGACCACGCCGTGGTGGTCGGGGTGAAGCCCTGTGGCCATCGCGTAGTGACTCGGAAAGGTGTTCGACGGATAGACGGGCGAAATTTCGGCATAGGTGCCCACTTTCATCAGCGAGTCGAGTGTCGGGGTGTTGCTGCGTGCGGCCAGATCCCAGCGAAAGGCATCCAATGAGAGGATGACGGTGTATTGTTTCTGCGGTAGGGTAGCCGACGTGGCCGACTTGCCCGAGGCGGCCGTTGTGGCGGCGTTTTGGCGCGTCGCGGCGCAGCTCGACAGCGCGAGGAGTAAAAATAGGGTGGCGAAATTTTTCATATCCGATGGTTTTTTGACAAAAAGAGCGTTCTGCAATCCGCAGAACGCTCTTTCGATCTGTGGTGTTGACGCTTATTTCATATAGGCTTTGACGTAGTGGTGGTGCTCGCCGAAGCGCTCGAAAGCGGCACGATCCAGCTCCTCTTGTGCCGAGGGGTGAGCGACCGAAATCAGCAGGCGTGCGCGCTCCTGAAGCGTTTTGCCATAGAGATCGACAGCGCCGTTTTCGGTTACAAACCAGTGAATGTGGTTACGCGTGGTGACCACACCGGCACCGGCCGTGAGCACGGGAGCGATCTTCGAGATGCCTTTGGTGGTGATTGACGGCATTGCGATGATGGCCTTGCCACCCTTCGAGAGCGACGCACCGTAGACGAAGTCGATCTGACCGCCGACGCCCGAATAGAATTTTGTGCCCAGTGAGTCGGCGCAAACCTGTCCAGTGATGTCGATCTGAAGAGCTGAGTTAATGGCCGTTACGCGGTCGTTTTTCGAGATAATGTAGGGGTCGTTGGTGTAGCCAACGTCCATCATCCGCACGCCCGGGTTGTCGTCGATGAAGTCATAGACTCTCTGCGATCCCATCAGGAAGGTCGAAACCATTATCCCCTTGTCGATGTTTTTGACGGCGCCGTTGATCACACCGCTTTCGACCAGCGGCAATACGCCGTCGGCGAACATCTCGGTGTGGATACCCAAGTTTTTATGGCCGCCCAACTGTGCCAAAACAGCGTTGGGGATAGCTCCGATGCCCATTTGCAGCGTTGCTCCGTCTTCGATCAGGGCGGCGCAGTTGCGTCCGATGGCCGACTCGATGTCGGTTGGCTCGCTGAAGTGTGCTTCGATCAGCGGCGTGTCGTCCTGCACGAAGAGGTCGATCATCGAGGCGTGGATCATCGCGTCACCGAACGAACGGGGCACGTGTTTGTTGACCACAGCGATCACGTGTTCGGCGGTCTCGACGGCGGCCAACGTTGCGTCGACCGAGGTGCCGAGCGACACGTAGCCGTGTTTGTCGGGCGTTGAGACTTGGATCATCGCCACGTTGCACGGCACAGCGCCGCAACGGTAGAGGTGCTGGGTTTCGCTCAAGAAGATCGGAATGTAGTCGGCGTAGCCGCTTTGCGTCACTTTGCGAACGTTGCCGCCGACAAAGAACGAGTCGAGTTGGAAGATGCCGTCGAATCGGGCATCTGCATAGGGTGCAGGGCCTTCGGTGTGGAGGTGATGGACGTGGATGTCCTTCAACTCGCCAGCCTCGCCGCGTGCGCACATCGCGTTGATCAAGCATTGAGGCGCCGATGCCACCGAACTCAGGTGGACGTGGTCGCCCGATTTGATAACTTTGACAGCCTCAGCTGCCGTTGTGAATTTGATTGGGGTAGTCATAGCAGAAACTATTTAAGTTTGGATTCAGTTTTTAGGTTTAGACAGGTTGTAAGTAGTACAACGACAATCGCTCCACAGTGTGTGCAGAGCGACAGCCGTTGTATAGTCCGTACGGTTAAACACGGAGCCTTATTTACGTTTAACCTCGACTTGTTCGTATCCCTCGACGATATCACCGATAGCAATGTCGTTGTAGGATTCGATATTCAGACCGCAATCTTGGTTGGCAGCAACCTCCTTGACGTCGTCTTTGAAGCGCTTGAGAGAGCCGAGCTTGCCGGTGTGGATGACGATACCGTCGCGGATGACGCGGATTGGGGTGTTGCGAGCCAACTTGCCTTCGCGAACCATACAACCGGCAACCGTGCCGACCTTGGTGATCTTGAAGATCTCGATCACCTCTACCGAAGCGGTGATCTCCTCCTTCATAATCGGTTCCAACATACCCTCGATGGCGTCCTTGATGTCGTTGATGGCGTCGTAGATGATCGAGTAGAGTCTGATTTCGATCTCCTCCTTCTCGGCGATCTTGCGCGCTGCGGCCGAAGGACGCACTTGGAAACCGACGATGATCGCGTTCGAAGCGGCGGCTAACAGCACGTCGGACTCCGAAATTTGACCCACGGCGGCGTGAATAACGTTCACCTGTACGGTCTCTTTCGAGAGCTTGATGAGCGAACCCGACATCGCCTCGATGGATCCGTCCACGTCGCCCTTGATGATGATATTCAGCTCCTTGAACGAGCCGATCGCGATGCGGCGGCCGATCTCTTCGAGCGTCACGTGCTTCTGGGTCATAATGCCCTGCATACGTTGCAGCTGCTCGCGTTTGTTGGCAATTTCACGCGCCGAACGGTCGTCGTTCATCACATTGAACGTGTCACCGGCTTGCGGTGCACCGTTCAGACCCAAGACCAGTACCGGTGTTGACGGTCCAGCCTCTTCGATCTTCTTGCCGTTCTCGTTGAACATAGCCTTCACGCGACCGGTGTTGATGCCCGAAAGCACCACGTCACCGATGCGCAGTGTGCCGCTCTGCACCAAAATTGTCGATACATAGCCGCGACCCTTGTCGAGTGCCGACTCGATGACCGTACCCGTCGCTTTTTTCTTCGGATTGGCCTTCAAGTCGAGCATCTCGGCCTCCAGCAGCACCTTGGAGAGCAACTTGTCGAGGTTGATGCCCTTCTTGGCCGAAATCTCCTGATCTTGGTATTTACCGCCCCACGACTCCACGAGATAGTTCATCTGAGAGAGTTGCTCTTTGATGTGGTCGGGATTGGCGTTTGGCTTGTCTATCTTGTTGATTGCGAATACCATCGGTACACCTGCGGCTTGTGCGTGGTTGATGGCCTCAATGGTCTGAGGCATCACGCTGTCGTCGGCAGCGACGATGATGATCGCCACGTCGGTCACTTGGGCACCACGTGCACGCATTGCCGTGAAGGCTTCGTGACCCGGGGTATCGAGGAAGGTGATCTTCTGACCGTTGAGCAGCACACTGTAAGCACCGATGTGCTGGGTGATGCCGCCGGCCTCGCCCTCAATGACGTTGGTCTTGCGGATGTTATCGAGCAGCGATGTTTTACCGTGGTCAACGTGACCCATAACGGTTACGATGGGCGGACGCGACACAATGTCATCGGGATTTTCCACCTCGACCTCCTCGGAAATGGCCTCTTGGATGTCGATTGAGACAAATTCGACTTTGTAGCCGAACTCCTCGGCAACAACCACCAAGGCCTCTGCATCGAGACGTTGATTGATCGAAACCATCAATCCCAAGTTCATACAAGCTGTGATGACGGCCATAGGCGAGGCTTTCATCATTGTTGCCAACTCACTGACCGTCACAAACTCAGTGACTTTCAATGTGGAACGTCCCTCTTCGGCGCGTTCCGAGGCTTGGTTCATACGTTCGGCAACAGCCTCGCGCTTGTCCTTGCGGTATTTAGATGCTTTGGTTTTGGAACCCTTGGCTGTCAAACGTGCCAGCGTATCCTTCACCTGCTTTGAAACCTCTTCGTCGCTCACTTCGGGGCGGACGATAGGTTTCGGAACGATGTTGTTGGTGTTTTTGCTGCGGCGACCCTCACCCGGTTTGGGCTGGTTGGCCGTTCCGGGACGATTGGGCCCTCCGGGGCGATTCTGTCCTCCTACACCACCGGGACGATTTTGTCCACCCGGGCGGTTTTGACCTCCGGGACGGTTTGCACCACCGGTTCGATTGCCACCTGTGGCACCACCTGCCGATGCGTTACCACCCTGCGGATTTGCGCGTCCGCTCTTGCTGACGTCAACTTTCTCTTTCTGAAGACGTTTGCGTTTGTGTTTGCCACCGGCAACATAGCTCGATACGTCCATCGTGCCGATCACCTGAGGCCCTGCGAGGGTCTCGGTAGCCGGACGGAAAATATTGCTTTTGGGAGCCTCTGCAACCGGTTCTTGGGGCGCAGCGACGACGGCCGGCGTGGTGACGACGGGAGTCGCTTGGGCGACGGGAGCAGGTGCGGTGGGTCTGGGTTTGGCAGCTCGTTGGGGCATCGAAGCGCCCTGATGCACACTTTTGGGCGTGTGCTTGCTCTCCGAAGCTGCGGCGTGCGCAACTTTCGGAGCTTGAGCCACAGGGGCTTCCGGCGCTTTGGGTGCTTTGATTACGGGCACTTTAGCTTCTGCTTTGGGAGCAGGTGCGGCGATCGGCTCAGCTACGCGCTCAGTGGCCGCAGGTGTTGCGACTTCTGCTTTCGGGGCTTCTGCTTGCACGACCTTCGGTGCCTCTGCTTGTGGCGCAACAACCGGCGCAACAGCTGGCGCGGATGCAGCCGCCGGAGCCGGAGCTGGGGTAGCTGCCGGAGCTGGTGTCGAAACGGCCACCGGCGTTGGCGAGGGCACACTCTTGGGTTTGGGCGACAGGTCGATTTTACCGAGAATTGTGGCCTGCTGAACCTCATCCTTGATGTTGATGACGTTGCTTTTGATGACAACCTCCTGTTCATTCTCGCGCTCTTGCTTGGTAGCTTCGGCTTGGTCGATGGTGATGGTCGTTTGCTTGAGCGAGATGCGTTCGCGTATCGAGTCGCGCGCATTGCTGATGCTGCGATTCGACCCGAACTCTTTCTCAAGAACGGTGTAGGTATCATCGTCAACCAATGTGTTTGGCGACCCGTTACTCTTGATGCCCTTCTTCTGCATAAAGTCCGTGATGGTATTCAATCCCACCTTAAACTCTTTTGCAACCTGAATGAGCCTTAATTTTTTTTCGTTACCCATATCGTGTGTTTTCCTTTCTTGCGTTTGTGATTACTCTTCGAACTCGGCTTTCAAAATCGAGATGACCTTTTGAGCCTGCTCCAGCTCCAAGTCGGCACGGGCAGCAATCTCCTCGGCGGATAGCTCCAGCACACTCTTGGCGGTGTCGCATCCGACTCTCTTCAGTGCGTCGATCACCCAGCTGTCGATTTCGTCGGTAAATTCGGTCAGCGCAACGTCCTCCTCTTCGACCTCGCGATAGACGTCGATGTCGTAGTCGGTGAGCATCTTCGACAGTCGGATGTTCAGACCGCCTTTGCCGATTGCCAACGACACTTGGTCGGGCTTGAGATAGACCGAAGCGGTCTTCTTCTCCTCGTCGAGGGTGATGTTGGAGACTTTGGCCGGGTTGAGCGCACGTTGAATCATCAGCGATGCGTTGGAGGTGTAGTTGACCACGTCGATGTTCTCGTTGCGCAACTCCTTGACAATCGAGTAGATGCGCGAACCCTTCATACCGACGCAAGCGCCGACCGGATCAATGCGTTCGTCGTAGGACTCCACAGCGACCTTGGCACGTTCGCCCGGGATGCGGACGATTTTCTTGATGGTGATCAGACCGTCGAAGATCTCAGGAACCTCCTGTTCGAAGAGGCGTTCGAGAAACTGGTTGGCCGTACGCGAAAGAATGATACGCGGTTGGTTGTTGTTCATTTCGACACTCTTGACGATGGCCTTGATGGTGTCGCCCTTGCGGTAGAAGTCGTTGGGAATCTGCTCGGATTTGGGCAGCACCAGTTCGTTCTCCACATCATCGAGGATCAAGACCTCTTTCTTCCATACTTGGTAGACCTCACCGGTGATGATCTCGCCGACCCGCTCCGAATATTTATCGTAGAGGTTGGCCTTCTCCAGATCGAGAATGCGCGAAGCGAGGTTCTGACGCAGCGAAAGTACCGAGCGACGGCCGAACGACGAAAGTTTGATTTCGTCGGCATACTCGTCTCCGATTTCGTAGGTGGGGTCGATGGCTTTGACCTCCGAGACGGTGATCTGCATATTGGGGTTCTCGACAGCGCCATCTTCGACGACGGTGCGGTTGCGCCAAATTTCGAGATCTCCCTTCTCGGGATTGATGATCACATCGAAATTGTCGTCCGTTTCATATTGCTTCTGCAAGGTGTGACGGAAGACGTCCTCCAGCACGCCGATCATCGTGCTCTTGTCGATGTTCTTCAACTCTTTGAACTCGGCAAAATTGCTGATAAGGTTCAAGTTGTCCATTGTGTCGTTTATCTTATTTTTAGTTTATCCTTCGTGTTCTGTGGAGCGGCTCGTTGCCCTCCGGTCTGTTTATTTGAAATCGAGGTACTCTTTGGTGTACTTAATTTCGGTAAATGGATAGCGCCGTGTGACGGTCACCAACTGTTTGCGTTTGCTCGCGGCAACAGCCTGCTTCTCTTCGTAGCAGAGCGTGATGCCCTCTTCGTCCACTTGGTCGAGTTTGGCCAACACCTTGACGCCACTGGTGAGCAGCACCTCCACCGAGGAGCCGATCAATTTGCGATATTGACGCAGGCAACGCAACTCCGAACCAATGCCGGCCGATGCCACGGTGAGCGAAAAATCCTCCTCGTCGCGATCAAGCTGCTCTTCGAGAAAGCGGCTTAGGGTGGCGCAGGCGTCGATTTCGACGGATGTGTCACTGTCGATGGTCAGCTCAATTTCGTTGCCGGGGGTGCAGGTGCAGCCGACCACGAATAGATCCGTTTGTTCCAACTGGCGCGTGGCGCTCTCAACTATTTTTTGTGTCTCAATCATTGTGTTTCCGGTTGTCTCTGGTATGAAATAAGGGGACTCCCCGTCCCCTTACCTCTTTGTTTCGTCTTTCGACGATGCAAATATAGTGAAAATTATTCGATATACTATATATTAATGTAAAAAAATGTTTGAACCTATGCGAATTGCTTTTAGGCAATTGCTGAGTCGCAACAAAAAATGTAAATTTCAAATTTCTTTATGTCCTTTTTCCGGAAAAAGGACGAAAAAGCGTCGCAATGCGATTTCACCATTCGGCTATAAAAACAGTTCAAATTGCTATTTGCACATCGGTATCAGGCAACCATCAAATCACTAATTGGCGCTCTCGTAGGGTTTGATGACGCCGCGCTTCGAGTTGCGGATAAATTCCAGCAGCTGATCGCGTTCGGGACTTTGCGGAATGGTCTTTTCGACCTCTTCGCAACCGGTCATATAGTTCAGGCCGCTCTGAAACAGTATCCGGCAGGCGTCGTGGATCTCGCCGATGCGCTCCGTTGTGAAGCCGCGGCGCGCGAGTCCGACCTTGTTGATGCCGGCAAAACGCATTGTGTCGTTGCGCACGATGACAAACGGCGGAACGTCCTGACCCAGCAGCGCACCGCCTTGAACCATAGCGTGATCGCCGACGTGTGTCCACTGGTGAATGGCGGCGTGGCCGCCGATGACCACCCAGTCGCCGATTTCGACCTCGCCGGCCAGCGATACGCGGTTGGCGATGACGCAGTTGTTGCCAACCACGTCGTCGTGAGCAATGTGGACGTAGGCCATAATGAGGTTGTTGTTGCCCACCGTGGTGGTGCCGCGTGAGGCGGTACCGCGGCTGATGGTGACATATTCGCGGATGTCGTTGTCATCGCCGATCTCGACGGTGGTCTTCTCGCCGTGGAATTTCAGATCTTGGGGCAGACAGGAGATGGAGGCTGCGGTGTGGATTTTGCAGCGTTTGCCGATGCGCGCACCGTCGTGAATTACGGCACCGGGACCGACCCAGCAACCATCGCCAAGGACAACATCGCCTGCAATGTATGCGAAGGGTTCCACGGTAACATCGGTGCCAATTTGGGCGTCAGGATGTACATATGCCAAGTTGCTGATCATCTCTCTATTTTTTATTTTTAACAATTTGAGCCATCAAAACCGCCTCGCAAGCGAGTGTTTCGCCGACAAATGCTTTGGCCTCGACGATTGCCACGCCGCGGCGGATGGGTTCCAACAGATGAATTTCGAATTGCAGGGTGTCGCCCGGAACCACTTTGCGCTTGAATTTCACGCCGTCGATCTTCATAAAGTAGGTCGAGTACTCTTCGGGATCGGGGACGTTGCCCAGCACCAAAATACCGCTGCACTGCGCCATAGCCTCGACAATCAACACCCCCGGCATTACGGGTTCCGAGGGAAAGTGACCCACGAAGAACGGCTCGTTCATCGTGACGTTCTTGATGCCGGCCACCGACGTGGCGTCGCGGTGGAAGATGCGATCGACCAGCAGGAACGGCGGACGGTGGGGTAGCATATGGCGGATGTCGTTGATGTCGTAGATGGGCGGTTTGCGGCAGTCGTAGACGTAGCGCGGCTTCTCGCCGGCCTTGCGAATGGTGTGCTTGAGCTGCTTCATAAACTCCGTGTTGGCGAAGTGCCCCGGGCGTGTAGCCCATACCCGACCCTTGATGCGCATACCCAGCAGCGCGAAATCACCCAGCAAATCGAGCAGTTTGTGGCGCGCCAGTTCGTTGTTGAAGCGCAGCTCGAGGTTGTTGAGGTAGCCGCCGGTGATCTTGATGTCGGGTTTGTCGAAGACCTTTTTCAGGTGTTCCAACTGCTCGTCGGGCACAGGATTCTCGACCACCACAATGGCGTTGTCCAGATCGCCGCCCTTGATCAGATTCATCTTTATAAGAGGCTCCAGATCGTGCAGAAAGACGAACGTACGACAGGGGGCGATTTTGGCGGCATAGTCGTCGCCCGGATTGAAAGTTGCGTATTGGTTGCCGATGACCTTCGAGTTGTAGTCCACGTGCAGTGAGACCGAAAATTCGTCGTCGGGGTAGAGGATGATGGCCACGCCCTTTTCGGGTACCGTGTAGACCATCTTCTCGGTAATGTGGTAGAATTTGCGTTCGGCATCTTGGTCCACAACACCCGTCTGAGCCACAGCTTGGGCATATTCGCGTGCCGATCCATCCATAATGGGTGTTTCGGCGGCGTTGATGTCGATGATGGCGTTATCCACGCCGAGTGCCCAAAGCGACGACAGAATGTGCTCGATGGTGCAGACGCGATGTCCGCCGGCCTCGATGGTTGTGCCGCGCGAGGTGTCGACCACATTGTCACACAGGGCAGGAATCAGTGGGCAACCCTCGATGTCGGTGCGTCGGAAGACAATGCCCGTATCGGCAGGTGCCGGGTTGACGGTCATTGTAACCTTCACACCGGTATGAAGACCCTTTCCAGAGAAGGAAATAGGGGCTTTAAGCGTTTGTTGATTGATAGTCATAAAGTAATATCTTTATAAATTTTGTACAAAGATACATAAATAATCGGTAAAAAGCCTTACTTTTGTTCGAAATTATGAGAACGCGTAATGACTGACAACCTGCCCGCTAATAAACCGAAACCCGTGCGGCGGCCTCGGCTCAACCTGCCTTTTGATAACCGCAAACGCGATGTCGGAACGTGGACTTACGACAATCGTATCGGATTGTGTGTGACGCTTATAGCCTACTTGGTGCTGATGATTGCCTTTGTCTCGGCAAAGATTTTTGTCGGCAGCAAACCCCATACGCAGGGGATGTATATCGACCTGCAAACGCTGGCTCAGATGGAGCAGGAGCGCGATCGCTTGGAGCGAGAGGTGCGCGAACGCCAACAGGATCCGATCGACTGGCGAAGCATCCAAAATCAGGTTTCCAACGAAAATGCCCTCAATGAAAAGTTGCAGGACGATCGCGGAACCAATGCGGCGGCGATCAACAACGAAGCCGCGGCCACGCGTAATCGGATGCAGGCCAATCGCGAGGCCTACGAACAGGGACTGGCCGAGGAGCGCGCCATCCGCGATCGTAGTGGCAAGGCCGACGGCACGGAACAGCAGGATCGCAAGGTCAAAGGCCGTGTCACGGTGTCGTTTTCGCTGACCAACCCCGTGCGCACGTCGCGGCATCTGGTCATCCCGGCCTACCAATGTGAGGGCGGTGGCGAGGTGGTGGTCGAGATCACGGTCAGCCGTGCTGGCGAGGTTGTCGCTGCACGCGTGGCGAGTGGGGGCGACGAATGTATGCAGTCCACGGCCTTGCGTGCGGCTCGCGGCTCGCGCTTCAACATCGACAATGCCGCACCGGCCAAGCATACGGGCACGATCACCTATATTTTCATTCCGCAATAGGAACGGCTTCCGACGAAAGTTTGGTTTGCAAATCTGACCCGATGCCAACGAATCGGAAAGTCTTTTGTTTTTTACCTCTATACGTACTGCTGAACGTCTTTTTGCACGGCCATTGGCCGTGTTTGCAAATCTGACCCCACCCCAAACCCCTCCCTCGGGAGGGGCTTTGCCTTTTGCGACCAAATTTCGGAGGACATTACCCACCGGATGAAATAACAACCCCACCATTCCAAGAGCGAAACAGTGGGGTTGCAATAAAGTGTTGCGAACGATTAATGGGTGTATACTTTGCCTTTTTGTCTCTCTTGATGGTCAACTTTGATGCGCGATGCAGTGGGATATTCCAACTGTTCGAAGTCGGCCACGGCGTTGCGAATATCTCCCAGCAACATATCGGCCATATCGCGCGACATTCCCTGTCGCACGACGATGCGCATCACGATCATCGTGTCAATATCTTTGGGCATCGTGTAGGCCGGAACCATCCAACCGCTCTGTTGCAGTGTGGCTTGCAGGTCGAAGAGCGTCCATTTGGCTCGCTTCTCATATTCGGCATCCATTGACCAGATAAACAGCGGATTAACCACCTCTTTAGCGTAGTTTTTGAAGCATTTCATCTTGGCGATTTGCTGGTGGCAGTAGATGGCGATGTCCATTGAGTTTTGCTGAATCTCCTTGTAACCCTCGAATCCCAAGCGGATGAAGTTGTAGTACTGTCCGAGTACCTGTGCCGCAGGGCGTGAGAAGTTGAGACCCACCTGTGTGATGCTGGCGCCCAAATAGTTGACGCTGAATGACATCTCATCGGGCAAATATTTTTTATCTTTCCAAGCCACCCAACCCAGACCCGGATAAACAAGGCCGTATTTGTGACCCGAAGTCGAGATCGAAAGCACCCATTTGAGGCGGAAATCCCACCTCTTTTCGGGACGCAGGAACGGCAGAATGAAACCTCCCGAGGCGGCATCGACGTGGATCGGAATTTCGTAGCCTGTCTGCTTGTTGTAAACATCGAGTGCTTTGTCAAGTCCCTCAATATCATCGTCTAAACCCGTCCACGTCACACCTGCAATAGGCACAATGCAGATGGTATTTTCGTCGCACATAGCCAGTGCCCGTTGGGCGTCGAGGGTGGGGTGGTCGAGCGTCAGAGGCACGGCGCGCATCTCGATCTGCCACAGTTGACAGAACTTCTCCCAAACCACCTGAAAGGCGGTGCTCATCACCAAATTGGGTTTGTCGAAGGGCTTGCCGGCGGCTTTGCGACGGTTGCGCCAACGCAGCCAAGCAGCCACACCGCCCAACATACAGGCCTCCGAGGAGCCGATGCCCAGTGCTCCGGTCTTCCATTCGGCCTTTTCGGGGGTGTTCCACATATTGGCGACGATGTTGATGCAGCGGCCGCACATAACCGCCACGCGCGGATATTCCGTCTCGTCGATGAAGTTGACGTTGATCGCCTCGTTCATCAGCCGCGTGGCGTAATCGTCCATATAGGTGGTGACAAAGGTGGCCAAATTGAGCCGCGGCTGCGTTTGCGGATAGGTCTCATCTTTGACCAGCTGGTAGGCGATTTCGGGCGCGGTTTTGTTCTTGGGAATAAATTCGGTGGGTGCGGGTGTGCGCATCTGTTTGGAGCCGAAAATGTCGGACAGCGTGTCCTCGGTGGTGTGTTTGTTGTGATCCATTGTTGTGAATTTTGAAGTTAATTTACTTGCCGAGAATGTTGCACGAACTGTGCCGCACGAAATAATCGTTACAACAATTTGTCTTGCGCAGCGAAGATTTCATTATATTTGCTGTCGGATGTAAAATTAAGGTGTGATGAAAAAAATTGTGGTTTTTACGGGTGCCGGGGTGAGTGCCGACAGTGGTCTGGCGACCTTTCGCGATGCCGACGGCTTGTGGGCGAATTACCGCATTGAAGATGTTTGTACGCCCGATGCGCTGGCTCGAGACCGCGCTACGGTAGTCGGATTCTACAACCAGCGTCGACGCGAAATGCTTGCTGCACAGCCCAATGCCGGACACGTGGCCATTGCCTCTTTGGAGCGCGATTTCGAGGTTGAGGTGATCACCCAGAATGTCGATAACCTCCACGAACGCGCCGGCTCGTCGCACGTGACCCATCTGCACGGCGAGTTGACCAAATTGCGCTCGTCACGCGATCCGGAACTGATTGTGCCGATTGATGGTTGGCAGCAAAAGATGAGTGCCACAGCGCCCGATGGGGCACTTTTGCGGCCGCATATTGTCTTTTTTGGGGAGGCGGTGCCGATGTTCGATTGCGCCGTGCGGATCGTGGCAACGGCCGATCTGCTGATTGTGGTGGGTACCTCGCTGGCGGTCTATCCGGCGGCATCGCTGGTGCGCTATGCGCGGCCGGAGGTTCCGATTTGGGTCGTCGATCCCGGCAATCCCGATACGGGGATGATACGCAATCCGCTGACAGTCATCCGACAACGAGCAGCCGAAGGAATGCCGACGCTGGCCGAGAAGCTGCGTGCAAAAGATTATTGATTCAGGTTTTTGACCCCCGATTTGCTATTCGGCCACCTCTTTTTTCGAGCGTTTGCGCGAATTAATCGTCAGGTAGCGTTGCAGGGTTTGTTGCAGCCGCACGGGGTCTATATCTTGGTGCAGCTCACCGCCTTGAGCGACGGAGATTTGCCCGGTCTCCTCGGAGACCACGATCAGAATTGCATCCGAGATTTCGCTCATTCCGATGGCTGCGCGGTGGCGTGTGCCGTAAGATTTCGGTACATCGCTTTGGGTGACGGGCAGGATACATTTGGCCGCAACGATGCGGTCGCCGTCGATGATCACAGCCCCGTCGTGCAGTGGGGCATTTTTGAAGAAGATATTTCTGAGCAGCGAGGTCGAGACCTTGGCGTCGATGGCGATGCCGCCCTCGGCGATCAGCCGCAAGTCGCTCTGCTGACCGATGACGATCAGGGCGCCGGTTTTTGTTTCGGCCATTTCGCGGCACGCGGTGACGATCGGCGCAACGTTGGTCTGCACAGCATCTTCGGCGGTCGAGAAGATCCTCGTGATGAAGTTGAAATGTTTCTGCCGCATTCCGATCATTTGCAGAAAACGCCGCAATTCGGGTTGAAAGACGATGATCAGTGCGATGGCGCCGACGCTAATCAGTTGCCCCAAGATGGTCGAGAGCAGCTCCATATTGAGTGTACGCACCACCACCCACAGCAGGTAAATGGCGATGATGCCCGACAGGATATAGGGTGCATTGGTTCCCCGTGTCATACGGTAGATCCAAAACATAATCATCGCAACGAGGATGATGTCTATGAAGTCAACAAAGGTGAAGGGAATGAAACCCATAACTCAAAAAATGATTATTTTTGCAAATATACGTAAAAAATGCCGACTTTCAGCGTGGAAGTCGGCATTTTTATTGGGTGGAACGACCTTGCGCGGCTATTTCTTAGGCGCTTTTTTGTCGGCAGCGTACAACTCGTTGACCTTGGCCAAAACAGCCGGCGTGATGTTGAGCGTCGTGTCGGCGTCGATCAGAGCCGTAGCGTTGATGATCAGCTTGTATTTTTTGTCGGTGTTGAGAGCCTGCACGGCACGTTGCATCAGGTCCTGAGCGCGGTTGGTAAAGACGTAGTTCTCCTCGTCAAGGCTTTTGGCCTCGCGCTGTGCCGAATTTTGGTAGGAGGCGGCACGCTGTTCGATGCTTTGTTGCTGAGCCTGCGCGTCGTTGCTGGTGATCAGCCCCTTCTGGTATTTTTCTTGCAATTTGGCAGCTTCAGCCTGAAGCCCTTTTTCGCGTTGTGCCCAGCTGGCTTGTGTCTTCTGGGTTTTTTCTTGGAGCGACGCCCCCTCGTTCAAATAGAGATCGCATTGCGCAATCACGGCTTCCACCTGCACATAAGCAATGTCACTCGAACCCACTTCACGAACAGCCTCGGTTGAGGTCGTTTCTGCCGATTTTGTGCCGCACGCCGTCAGGACGAAAAGGGCAGCCGTGGCTACAAAAAGAGTTTTTTTCATATACATATCCGTTTTTTAGTGAACTATTTCGTATTTATAACGCATTAATGACACAAAGGTAGAAAAAAATCTTTATTTTTGTCTTATTTCTGGAAAATTTGGATCAATGTACGAATACATCAGTGGCTCGATAGCCGAAATTGCACCCACCTACGCCGTCATTGACGTCGGTGGGGTTGGCTACTACCTCTCCATATCGCTCGAAACCTTCTCGGCTATCGAACACGCTCCCCAAGCGCGGCTCTACGTGCACTACATTGTTCGCGAGGATGCGCAGCTGCTCTATGGATTCGCCTCCAAGGCCGAACGCGAGCTGTTTCGGATGCTGATCAGCGTGTCGGGCGTGGGGGGTAATACGGCGCGTATGGTGCTTTCGACCTACTCGCCGCGCGAGTTGCAGAGCATCATCGCTACGGGCAATGCCGTGTTGCTGAAAAATGTCAAAGGGCTGGGACTCAAAACAGCACAAAAGATCATTGTTGATTTGAGCGGCAAACTGTCGGCAATGGATATAGGTGCGGTGGGTAATGCGACGGTGGCCGACGGTGGGGTGCTCGAGGAGACGTTGTCGGCGCTGATGATGCTGGGTTTCGCCAAGGCGGCTGCCGAAAAGGTGCTGCGCACGGTAGCGCGTGAGGCGCCCGGTGCAACGGTCGAAGAGTTGGTGCGCTTGTCGCTGAAGAAGATATGACCTCTAAGAAGAAGCTGTTTATTAAGCAGTCAATAATTTAAATTGTAATGTGATGAAGATGTTGGATGGTCTGAAAAAGTTGTTTTGTATGTCAAAAGCGTCGGCTGCATCACAAGAGTTGGAACTTTATAAAACGCTTGTTGGGGCTGTGCCTCAGTCTATGTTCATTTTAGACAAATCCAGAACTATCATCGGCATTTTCAACGTTAGCCTGCATACCAGAACTACGCCGCCTGTGCACGATTTGGAGGGGCGAAATTTGCGCGAATTTATCAACAATTCCTCGTCTCCGTTCCACGAAGGCTCTATTCTCTTCGATAAGGTGTTCGATCAAGTGCTGTCAACGGGCGTCTCGGTCAATTTGGAATACACGGTTTTGGACACATATTTGCGGGCAACGTTGGCTAAAATCAGTGATGAGCGAATTTTGATCCAGATTCACAACATCACTCAAATCGTACAAAAATTGCACGATTTGGAGTCAAGCAGTTACAATGAACTTTCGATGGCCTTGACGGCCGGCGGACTCACCTCGTGGCACTATGATGTGGCGACCAATATGCTTTCATCGACCCACAACAATAATATTATCGGCGACAAAGTCTCTTTCGAAGAGTTGTTGATCCATCGTACTTTGCCCGAATATCGGGAGGCTGTGTGCAAAATGTTCGATGACGTTATTCAGGGGAGAAAGCAACAGGGCGAGGTGACTATCCAAAATGTGGATCTTGAGGGCAATCTACATTGGACTACCGTTCACGCCATACCCCAAGTATATGGTACGGACGGCAAGGTGACGGAATTGGTTGGCTCTCAAAAAGATGTGACGCGCGAATACGAATACAACCAAGAGATCGAGACGCTCAACAAGCAGAAAGAGCTGGTGATGAACAACATCAAATCGGGATTGGTCTACATCACGCCCGATTATAGGGTGATTTGGGAGAACGTTTCGAAGGTCTTTAAACATCCGTCAATTGCTACTTATTACCGTCCGAACACCTATTGCTACGAGGCTTTTCACCGCGATTCGCCGTGCGACAACTGTGTGATGGCGGCGGCTATGAAATCGCTGAAGCCCGAATCGGGCGAGTTTTGCAATGAGGCTGGGCTATCGGTCGAAGCGTTGGCCAATCCACTGTTGGACAGCAACAACAACGTCAAGGGTGTTATCCTGCGTATCGACGATGTGACGCAGAAAAACAAGGTCATCAAGGCCTTGAAAGAGACGCAGTTAGAAGCCGCAGCAGCCAACCGCTTGCTGTATACGATTTTGGACAATCTGCCTTCGTCGATCTTTGTGAAAGATGTCAATGATGACTTTCGATACATTGTCGCCAACAAGAAATATTGCGAGACCTTGAGTCTGTCTGAAAAGGAAATTGTCGGCAAAACAGATTATGACCTCTTTGCAAAAATTGATGCTGATTCATATCGACACAACGACTTGGTGACCATTGAATCCAATCAACCGCTCATCCTCGACGGTGAGCGTATGTGGCTCAAAAGCGGATTGGTCATTTGGCACACCATCAAAACGCCGTTGATTAACGACGCCGATAACAAAAAGTTATTGATCGGCATCGGAGTCGATATTACCGAGAGCCATAACGCCTACCAACAGTTGGCCGAAGCCAAGAAGAAAGCCGAAGAGTCGGACCGCTTGAAATCAGCTTTTTTGGCCAATATGAGCCACGAAATACGAACACCGCTCAACGCGATCGTCGGATTTTCGGAGTTAATGCAGTCGTGTGAAGACCCCGAAGAGAAGGAGGAATATATGCGAATTATCGCGGCCAATAACGAATTGTTATTAAGGTTGATCAACGACATCCTTGATTTGTCGAAGTTGGAGTCGGGCATTGTCGAGTTTCACAACACACAATTTGATTTGGCGCCCTATTTCGACGAGCTATCGGCTACGATGCGGCGGCGGATCACCAATCCCAACATCGAGTTTATCGCTGTTAATCCCTACAAAAGTTGTGTTATCGAGACTGATAAAGCCCGTTTAACACAAGTATTCCATAATTTTATGACCAACGCTATGAAATATACGGTGTCGGGGCACATTAAAATGGGGTACGAACACGTAGATGATGGCATTCGGCTCTATGTCGAGGATACCGGAATGGGCATCCCCGACAGTAAAAAAGCGCGGATGTTCCAGCGCTTCGAAAAGCTCGATTCTTTTGCGCAGGGTACGGGTTTGGGCTTGTCTATTTGTAAGGCCATCACCGAAATTGGCGGTGGCAAGGTCGGTTTCGAATCGACGGAAGGTGTGGGTTCTCTGTTCTGGTCGTGGAAGCCTCTGCCGGTGACGCTGGTGGACAAAACCGACGATGAGGAGACGTCTGAGGCGCCGGTGATACCCGAAAGCGTGCATTTCGACATTGAGAAATACATGAAAAATCACAATTGCAGAATTTTGGTGGCCGAAGATAACGATAGTAATTTTTTGTTGATCGACCATATTCTGAAAAAATATTTCCAGTTGTTCCGTGCCGAAAATGGTCAGCAAGCGGTGGACTTTGTCAAAAACAATCCGGTTAATTTGATCTTGATGGACATTCGTATGCCAATAATGGATGGTTTGGAGGCTACGCGTGCAATTCGTGAATTCAATCCCAATGTGCCCATTATTGCTATCACGGCCAATGCTTTCGATGCCGATAAGCAGCAGGCACTCAATGCCGGTTGCAATGCCTTTATCGCCAAGCCGCTTCGCAGACTTGAGCTGTTGGAGACAATGTATCGCATTTGTCGCGAAAGATCAGGGGCTGTTTAAGAAACTTTTTAAGGGCTTTTAAGGGGCTTTTTTGAGGTTTTTTCACAAAAACACCCCCCCCCTTGCTTTTTGGGAAAATCTGTTCTACCTTTGTGCCCGTAACCATTTTGAGGGCACTAAAATAGACTGATTGTGGAAGGAATTCCTTTTGATTTTATAATTTTCTTGGTCTTAGGCATCATGGTGGCTGTGGCCATTGTGATTTGGGTCGCTCTATGGAGACAGCGCAATGTGCACCGTCTGAAGGATCCATCACGCGATCATTATACGAAACGTTCGAAAAGAGGATAGCGAAAGCTCTCCTTTTTTTTGTGTCCCTCCAATGCTAAAAAGCTGTTTTGATTTTTTTCACTTGCATTCGTGCTTTGAATTCAAATTGTTTTTGTAAATTTGCACGATTGTATGCCCATGGAAAAACTCTTTACCATACTCTGCTTCCTCTTGCCTGTGTTGTTTTGCAGTTGCAAGGAGGACGCCGATCCGCTTGCCGAGCAGCAGACGAAGATCGTCACCTACCTCACATCGACCCACCTGCCGAAGTTGGTTGCCGAGGAGAATTTGGAGACCGATAGTCAGCTACCTTATTATACGCGCGTGGGTGATGGGGCATATCGCTATATCGACGGCGTCTACAACCCTGATCGCGTTAATTGGACTGAGGTGACCTCTTCGTCGATGGTGACCATCACTTTCAGCTCCTATATATTTACCTATGCCAACATAGCGACCACCGGCACGCAGATCGCAATGCCTTTTTATTCCAACGATCCGCAATTGGAGCAGGCATTTTATGAGGCTGGATTGACCCCCGGCGCGTGGCCGTTCGAGCCGCTGAAAATTGATATGAGCAAAACCAGCATACTAAAAGGACTCTATTTGGCGTTACTTGGAAGTCGCCAAAATGATGTGGTGGAGGTTTATATGAGTTACAATATGGCTTATGGCGATACTCATTTGGGGGTTATCCCACGTGAAAGCCCGATAGCTTATTTTTTTACCGTAGATAATGTTGAATAAAATAGCATAAAAATAGATGAAATTGATCACCCGTTTTCTGTACCTTCCGCTGATCGGCCTTTTGACGCTGACCTCGTGTGCCGAGGAGGTTGCGGAGTCGTACGACAGTTACGAAAAAATATCGCTTAACGCGTGGATGACGCAGCACCGCAAAGACCTGCTGGAGAACTACCAAGAGAAGGGCGGCTACTATGTCGACGTGCTTGAGTCCGGCAAAAAAGAGACCTCGCCGGTCAACAGCGAGGCTTGCTGGGTGTACTACAACTTCCAAGGACGCGATTTGAACGGCAATGTCATTTTGACGCGCGATGCCGCCGAGGCTCGTTTGGTCGGGACGTTCACCAAATATACGCGTTACGTGCCTTTTTATCGCTATTGCGGTACCGATAATTCGGGATTGATGGAGGGCACTTATTTGGCGATGCGCAACCCCCTGAAGTTGGGCGAAGCCTATGCCGCCAAGCGGGGTCTCGATCGCGAAATTCTACTTCGTGAGGGGTCGAAGGTGGTGCTTTATATGCCTTCGCGCGTGGTCGGCAATGGACTGGAAGGGTCGGGCGGCTACGAAGGCCAATATTCGCTCGAAGCAGGTAAACCGCTGATTGTGACGATGGAAATTCGCGACACGGTGAAAAATCCGCTGGAGGTGGAGGGCACCGATGTCGATGCTTTCTGCGAAAAGAACGGCGGCTTGCAGATCTTTGTCAAAAGCAAGGACGAGACCAAACCCTCGAATCCGCTGCCGACGGATGTCACCAGTGCCAAACACCCCTACAATTCGCCCGAGCGGTGGGCTTCGGCTTGCGACACGGTGGCACAGCTCTACATCAACCACCGTTACAACCCCAAGACCGCGACCGATATGTTGCAGTTCCCCAATCCCTATAATGTCGGTTATGAGCCTTATAACAATTCGGCACTCGAGCAAGAGATCGCGACGGCGCTGGTGAAGCGTTTCAATGCCGATACCGACTACAAAGGCATCAAGGAGCTGAAAGCCGACTCGGTGAAGTTGGACGGCACGGCCAAAATTTGGTACATCGGCCGCTTCCTCGATGGTTTTATCTTCGACACGAACATCGACGAGGTGAAGAAACTCATCTACGGCGAGGTGCTGAGCGAGGGTTCGGCGCTCTCCTATACCCCCGAGGGCGGCGGTATGATCCAAGCCTTCTACTACGTTATCCCCCAACTCCAGTTCGGACAGTGGGCCGAGCTGATCACCACTTCGACCAACGCCTATGGCGCGCAGGGCAAGCGTGGTGCGACGAACTCCTCGTCAAGTGGCGGTTCGAGTTATATGGATTACTCCAATTACCTCAATTATTCGAACAGCTACTACGGCAACAACGGCTATTATGGCGGCTACTACGGTGATTATTACGGAGGTGGCTACGGCGGTTACGGTGGCTATGGCGGTTACGGCGGCTATGGCGCTTACAACGACTACTACGGCTCGTCCTACGACAATACACCCCAAACCACGACCACCACGGTCAGCACCGAGATCCCGGCCTTCACACCGTTGATTTTCCAGCTTTACATTGAGCCGAAAAAATAGACAAGCCGATTTTCGATCGGGCGATACCTATAAGTCCTTGCTTCGGCAGGGACTTTTTTTGTGGGGTGTGACGAGTTTTTAGAGGCAATCGCAGACGAAAGTAGGTGTTTTCATCTTTATTACATTTTAGTTGCATTTTCTTGTGTGTAAATTTTGCAAAGATGAAAATAAGTATTAATTTAGGTGCATAGAATTCTCAACTTAAATTTTAAGGATATGATTATCACATTTAACGAGTTGCGTCGTATCAAAGACAGGCTGCCCAGCGGTAGCTCGCAACACATTGCAGATGAGTTAGGAATCGATGTAGACACCGTGCGTAATTACTTCGGGGGCAAACACGAGGCCAAAGAGTGTGTAGGTGTCCACTTTGAGCCGGGTCCCGATGGCGGAGTTGTTACACTCGATGACACCAAAATTCTGGACGTTGCAATGCGTATTTTGAGCGAGCAATAGAAAATTAGCTATTCCGGCTTCGGTCGGTGTGCAAGGCCTGCGGTGACGTAGGCCTTTTTTCTGCCAAAATTTCACGCTGTGGGTGGCGTTGTGGGGTGTTACCTGCCAATCTGCTGACAATTTGGCAGAGAATGCGGTTTGGTACAACCTTTGTTCAATTTCAAAGCGTAATCAACCAACCGCGGCTGCAAGGCCGGGTCGAGATTGCAAACACACGAAATTAAACAATTAAACACACATAAATGAGTATGGCAAAGATTATTGGTATTGACTTAGGTACAACAAACTCCTGCGTAGCAGTGATGGAGGGCAGCGAGCCCGTGGTTATTCCCAACTCCGAAGGACACCGCACGACACCGTCGGTTGTGGCGTTCACCGGTGACGGCGAGCGTAAGGTCGGCGATCCGGCCAAACGTCAGGCGATCACCAACTCCAAGCGCACGATCTTCTCGATCAAACGTTTTATGGGCGAGACCTACGACAAGGTGACCTCCGACATCGAGCGCGCACCCTACACTATTATTAAGGGTGACAACAACACGCCGCGTGTGGACATCGACGGTCGGCAGTATACGCCGCAAGAGATTTCGGCCATCATCCTCCAAAAGATGAAGAAGACGGCCGAGGACTACCTCGGACAAGAGGTTACCGAGGCGGTGATCACCGTGCCGGCTTACTTCTCCGACTCGCAGCGTCAGGCCACCAAGGAGGCCGGTGAGATTGCCGGTTTGAAGGTGCGTCGTATCATCAACGAGCCTACGGCGGCGGCGTTGGCCTATGGTATGGACAAGAAAAACAGCGATATGAAGATCGCCGTCTATGACTTGGGCGGTGGTACGTTCGATATTTCGATTCTGGAGTTGGGCGACGGCGTCTTTGAGGTGAAGTCAACCAATGGCGACACCCACTTGGGCGGCGACGATTTCGACCACGTGCTGATCGACTATATGGCCGAGGCTTTCAAGGCCGAACACCAGCTTGACCTGCGTCAGGATCCGATGGCGTTGCAACGTCTGAAGGAGGCTGCCGAAAAGGCAAAAGTCGAACTCTCCTCGTCGACCAACACCGAGATCAATCTGCCCTATATTATGCCCGTCAACGGCATTCCGCAACACTTGGTAATGTCGCTCACGCGTGCCAAATTCGAGCAGCTGTGCGACCACCTGATCCGTCGCACGATCGAGCCTTGCAAATTGGCGATGCGCGATGCCGGCCTGCAAAATTCGCAGATCGACGAGGTGATCTTGGTCGGCGGTTCAACCCGTATCCCTGCGATCCAGAAGATCGTCGAAGAGTTCTTCGGCAAGGCTCCCAACCGCAGCGTGAACCCCGATGAGGTGGTGGCTGTCGGTGCGGCTATCCAAGGCGGTGTGCTGACTGGTGAGGTGAAAGATGTGCTGCTGCTGGACGTGACGCCGCTGTCACTGGGTATCGAGACGCTGGGCGGTGTGATGACCAAACTCATCGACGCCAACACCACCATCCCGACGCGCAAGAGCGAAACCTTCTCGACGGCTGCCGACAGTCAGCCTTCGGTGGAGATCAACATCTGCCAAGGCGAACGTCCACTGGCGCGCGACAACAAGTCGATCGGCCGCTTCCACCTTGATGGCATCCCCTCCGCACCGCGCGGTGTGCCGCAAATCGAAGTGACGTTCGACATCGACGCCAACGGTATTCTCAACGTTTCGGCCAAGGATAAGGGCACGGGCAAGGAGCAGAAGATCCGCATCGAGGCTTCGTCGGGTCTGACCGAGCAGGAGATTCAGCGGATGCGCGACGAGGCCAAGGCCAACGAGGAGCAAGATAAGGCTGAAAAGGAGCGCATCGAGAAGATCAACGCGGCCGATTCGAACATCTTCGCTACCGAGAAGCAGCTCAAAGACTATGGCGAGAAGTTGCCGGCCGACAAGAAATCGGCAATCGAGGGTGCTCTGGCCAAGCTCAAGGAGGCGCATAAAAACGCCGATCTGGCTGCTATCGACACGGCAATTGCCGAGTTGAACGCCGCTTGGCAAGCCGCCTCGCAGGACATCTATGCACAGCAGCAGGCGCAAGGCGCACAGGGCGCACAGCCCGGAGCCGAGCAACAGCCGCCGCACGCCGATCAAGGCGCGCAGGGTGGTCAACCCGAGGACGTTGAGTTCGAAGAGGTGAAATAGATAGCTGCCATTACGCAAGCAAGGAGCGCATTCCATTTGGGGAGTGCGCTCCTTTTTTTTGAATTTGTTGCCGAAAAGAGCTTCTTGATGAAGAATTGGGTGTTATAGAGCAGCTCTTTCGCCAATCGGGAAATGAAGTTTTTGTCCTTGAACGCCAATTATTAATTATTAATACTTAATTTTTAATTCTTTTTTCCTATCTTTGCGTGCTATTGTGTATAACGACGATAATTACAACAAAATAATAACAAAATTTTTCAATTCAAATGCAAAGTAAAGGCTTCATTAAACTCATCGCGATCCTGCTGGCTCTGGCGTGCGTTTATCAGCTCTCGTTCACGTTCAAGACGCGTAGCGTAGAGAAAAAGGCGGCTGCGTATGCCGCACAGTTACCCGTCGAACAACAGTCCGACGCGGAACAACATTTCTTGGATTCGGTTCAAAACATCTCGGTTTACAACCTCGGATTCAGACAGTTCACCTACAAGGAGTGCAAGGAGAAGGAGCTGAACCTCGGTCTGGACCTCAAGGGCGGTATGAACGTTATGCTCGAAGTGCAGGTGGAAGACGTGGTGAAAGCGTTGGCCGGTGATTCTCAGAACGATCTGGCATTCGTTGAGGCCATTGCTGCTGCCAATGAGGCTGTGAAGCTGGGCGCGTCGAATGACTACATCGACGAGTTCGTGAAAACTTACAAGCGTCAATCGGACGGCCGCTCGTTGGCTGCGATTTTCGTTAGCCCCGACCGCAAAGACATCACCTTGGAGAGTAGCGATGCCGACGTGGCTAAGATCCTCAAAAAGGAGACTGAATCAGCTATCGCTGCTTCGTTCAACGTGTTGCGCAGCCGTATCGACCACTTTGGCGTTACGCAGCCCAACATTATGCGCCTGCCGAATTCGCACCGTATCTTGGTCGAGTTGCCGGGTGTGAAGGAGCCACAGCGCGTGCGTGCCCTGTTGCAGGGAACCGCATCGCTCGAATTCTGGACTACCTATGATGCGCGCGAGGTGCTGCCTGCTATGTCGGCTGCCGACAAATTCATCAAAAATGAGATGCCCAATGTGGCTGCCGAGACGCCCGACTCTGTCGAAGAGGTGGTCGTTGCCGAGCAAACCGTTGTCGCTGATTCTGTTGCATCAGCAGCGCCTGCTGCCGAGGCAAGCAACTTGATCGCCGAAGTGGGTGCTGCTGCCGATTCGACCGCTACCCCTGTTGCGCCGAATGCTGCCCGTTACGATCGTGCGCAGAATCCGCTCTTTGCAATGCTCGATCCGGGTTTTGCAGGTGGTGCCGTGGTTGGTGCTGCTTACAAGGCCGATATGGCTGCCGTCAACGAATTGTTGGCTAAGCCTGCCGTTCGCGAACTGTTCCCTGCCGACATCCTCTTCAAATGGGGCGTCAAAGGTGACGACAAGATCGACGGCCGTTACTACCTCTATGCAATCAAAGTTTCTACACCCGACGGTAAAGCACCGCTGGATGGTAGCGTGGTCACCGAGGCCACCGAGCAGTACGCACAGCGTGGTGCTACGGCCGAGGTTTCGATGGCTATGAATAGCGTGGGTGCCACTGAGTGGGCACGCTTGACGGGTGAAAACATCAATAAATGCGTCGCAATCGTCCTCGACGGTTACGTCTATTCGGCACCGGTGGTGCGTACCAAAATCGACAAAGGTACCTCGTCGATCTCGGGTGACTTCACCATTCAGGAGGCAAAAGACCTCGCCAATGTGCTCAATTCGGGTAAAGTGCCTGCTCCGGCGCGTATCATTCAAGATACGGTTGTCGGTCCTTCGCTGGGTCAAGAGTCGATCAATGCCGGTATGCTGTCGTTCGTTATCGCCTTCATTCTGGTGTTGCTCTATATGGGCTTATTTTATAAGGTCGCCGGCTGGATGTCCGACGTCGCGCTGCTGACCAACGTCTTCCTGTTGATGGGTGTGCTGGTGTCGTTCGGCGCTGTGCTGACGCTGCCCGGTATCGCCGGTATCGTCTTGACGATGGGTATGGCGGTGGATGCCAACGTCATCATCTATGAACGTATCAAAGAGGAGTTGCGTGGCGGTAAGGGTCTTTCGTTGGCAATCTCCGACGGTTTCTCGAAGGCCTATTCGGCCATCATCGACGGTAACTTGACGACCATCATCACCGGTATCGTCCTCTTCATCTTTGGTAACGGCCCGGTTCAAGGTTTCGCTACCACGTTGATCATCGGTATCCTCACCTCGTTCTTCAGTGCTGTGTTCATCACCCGCATCCTGATCGAGTGGATTGTTGCCAAATGGGGCACCATCTCCTTCTCGCGTAAGTGGTCGGAGAACTTCTTGAACAACACCCACGTCGACTTTGTCGGAATGCGCAAGATCGCCTACTCGATCGCCGTGGCTGTGATCGTCATCTCGGGTATCTCGATGGCTGTGCGTCAGCTCAACCTCGGTGCTGAGTTCACCGGTGGTCGCGCCTATGTCATTCGTTTTGACCAAACGGTCTCGGCTGAGGCTGTACGTACCAATTTGGCGGAGGCTTTTTCGGCCAATGCCGATGCCGATGCTTCGGCCGTCAGCTTCGAGGTGAAGCAGTATGGTCAAGAGAATCAGATGCGTATCGTCACCCAGTACAAATACGACGACACGTCGGACGAGGCTACGGGCGAAGTGGAGCAGATCATCTACGATGCCTTGAAGTCGCTCTACTCCTACGACATCTCTTTTGAGAATTTCCGCAATACACAGAACGACCTGAACGGTATTTTGACCGCCGACAAGATCGGCCCTTCGATTGCCAAGGATATGACGTGGAACGCCATCTACTCGGTGCTCTTCTCGCTGATCGCCATTGGTCTCTACATTACTTTCCGCTTCAAACGTTGGCAGTGGGCTTCGGGTGCAACGGCTGCGTTGGCATTCAATGCGCTGTTCGTCATCGGTATCTTCTCGTTGCTCTATGGTTTTGTGCCCTTCAACTTGGAGGTCAACCAAGCTTTCATTGCTGCAATTCTGACCATTATCGGTTACTCGATCAACGACACGGTGGTTGTCTTCGACCGTATTCGCGAGTACTTGGGTATGTACCCCAAACGTAACCTCAAGGAGAACGTCAACAACGCCATCAACTCGACCTTGTCGCGTACGATCAACACTTCGGGTACGACCCTCGTTACGCTGCTGGCCATCTTCTTCTTCGGTGGTGAGACGATCCGCGGTTTCATCTTTGCGCTGGCAATTGGTGTGATTATCGGTACTGCTTCGACGATCTTCATCGCTACGCCTATTGCCTACGATTTGATGGCTAAACGCGCCAAACTCGATAAAGAGGAGTAGTTCACCCGATTCACCTATATAATAAGGACTGCACGCTGCTGAGGGTGCAGTCCTTTTTTGTTTCGACAAGGCGATGAGTGGGTCAATTCTCGAATGGTTGCTGGCATCGGAGACGCTCAGGAAAATTTGGCGCTGCAAGGGATTTATATTATCTTTGTAAAAAGGTTTCTAAATTTTTGTTATGGATAATTTGTTGAAATGGTTCCGCCACTACATCTCGCCCGTATTTCTGGCGCTGTTGGTCGCGGCTTTTATCTTGTGGTATATTGCCAAATTGAGTTACACCTACACCACCGAACAAGTTGCTCACGTGGATGTTGATGGACAGCAGTTTGAAGTTACGTGCGTCGTTGAAGGGGTTGGCACCAACCTTTTTGGCTACCGGGTCTATACGAATAAATTACTGCGCATTCCGCTTTCGGAACTCAAATATAAGCGTTCCTACGAAGAGGGGCACGAGGGCAAATTGATCCTCGATCCCAAGTCGTTGCAGAGTGCTATTTCGGTGCGTTTCAGCGATATAAAGATGATTTCGATTGGCTATGTGCCCGAAATCGACAGACCTGCTCAACCCGAAAAATCGGATAAGTTATGATGAAAGTCGGCATTACGGGCGGCATCGGGAGCGGAAAAAGCACCGTCTGCCGCCTTTTTGCACAAAAGGGGATCGCGGTTTACGATTCGGATGCTGCGGCTAAAAGGCTGATGGCTGGAGCATTGCGTGATGCACTTGTGGCGCGTTTCGGGGCAAATACTTTTCGGGACGGCCAGCTGAACCGACGCTACTTAGCCGATGTCGTTTTCGCTGATCAGCAGGAACTTGCGGCACTCAATGCGTTGGTGCATCCGGCCGTGTTGCGCGATTTTGAGGCGTGGGTCGAGCAGCAGCAAGGCGACTACGTGATTTTGGAGAGCGCTGTGTTGTTCGAAACTGGTTTGGAGGGTTTTGTCGATCGTACGATTGCCGTCTTGGCACCGACCGATCTGCGCGTGGAGCGTACTTGCCGTCGTGACGGCTGCACCGCCGAGCAGGTGCGCAGCCGCATTGCTGCGCAGATCGATGACGATACGTTGAGCCGCAAGGCCGACCATACGATTGTCAATATTTTTGAGGAGGACTTGGAGCCTGCCGTTGTTAAACTGGATCGTTTGTTGCGTTATGAAGCCCAAAAATTTGATGCTTAATTTCCGTGAGCCGCAGGTGATGGCCATTCTCAATATCACCCCCGATTCATTCTACGCCGGCAGTCGTATGACTGATGTCGAACAGATTGAACATCGTGTGCGTGAGGCTGTTGCCCAAGGGGCGTCGATCATCGACGTCGGTGGCTATTCGTCTCGTCCCGGGGCTGCCGAGGTGGCGGCGGACGAGGAGTGGCGGCGCGTTGAGCAGGGCATTGCCGCTGTGCGTCGTTTGGCGCCCGAGATGACGGTGTCGGTCGATACGTTCCGCAGTGGGGTTGCCGCGCAGGCGATTGAAGCCTTTGGCGAGGTGGTCATCAACGACATTTCCGCCGGCGAATTGGATCCTGAAATGATCGGTGTTGCAGCACATTACGCGGTTCCTTATATCGCGATGCATATGAAGGGCGATCCACAGACTATGCAGTCGATGACCGACTATCGGCGTGATGTTGCGGCAGAGGTGGTGACCTATTTCGAGCAGAAAACCGCGCAGTTGCTTGCGGCTGGCATCTGTTCCGAAAATGTGATACTCGATCCGGGTTTTGGCTTTGCTAAGACCACGGAACAGAACTACGCATTGTTGCGCGACCTGCATCGTTTGTGCGCATTGGGTTATCCGGTGCTGGCAGGTGTGTCGCGTAAGTCGATGATTTATAAGGTGCTCGGTGTGACGCCAGACCAATCACTTGCCGGATCGGTGGCACTGGGTTGGGAGTGCTTGCGACAGGGCGCCACCATTTTGCGTGTGCACGACGTGCGTGAGGCGGCCGACACCATTCAGCTTTTTAAACAGTTTGTCAAATGATGATAAAAGTTACCGATATTCACAAAAGTTTTGGCACCTTGGAGGTGTTGAAAGGGGTTTCGCTGGATGTTGACAAGGGCGAAGTGGTTTCGATTGTGGGTGCCAGTGGTGCCGGCAAGACCACCCTGTTGCAGATTATGGGGACGCTGTCGCGACCCGATTCGGGACACGTGGAGATCGACGGCGTCGATGCTTCGGCGCTCTCGGACAAGGCGTTGTCGCGATTTCGCAACGAACGCATCGGCTTGGTCTTTCAGTTTCACTATTTGTTACCCGAGTTTTCGGCCTTCGAAAATATCTGTATTCCCGGGCTGATTGGCCGTCGTGATCGCGCGGAGGTGGAACGTTATGCCACGCAGCTACTCGAAATGATGAATTTGAGCGCACGTCGCGACCACAAACCCGGCCAACTGTCGGGCGGTGAGCAGCAACGTGTGGCCATCGCTCGTGCGCTGATCAACTCGCCGGCGGTGCTGCTGGCCGACGAACCTTCGGGCAACCTCGACTCGCACAACCGCGACGAGATCCACCGCCTGTTCTTCGACCTGCGCGACCGACTGGGGCAGACCATCGTCATCGTCACCCACGATGAGGGGCTGGCCGCAATGGCCGACCGCAAGATCACGATGTCCGACGGGCGGATTGTCGGCGATAAGGGTTTGGAATAAGATGAAAAAGCTCCTGCTGCTGCTTGTGGCCGCTGTCGTGGCCTATGGCGTGTACGACATTGTCCGCGAGGTGAGGGGCGCTTACACTTCGGGCTATTCTCGCACCTACACCCACGCCATCGGCCAGATGATCTCCCCCACGTTCGATTCGCTGCGGCTGGAGGGCAGGGGAGTCCGGATCGGGGTGCTCGACGCCGGATTCGGCGGATTGCGCACCAACCGTTGGACCCGTGGGTTGCAGGTCGCGGCTTGGAGGAATTTTACGGGCGGCGACGAAGTCCGCTTTTTCGACGACGATACGGACCACGGAACCAGTGTGTGCGCCAACATCGGCGGCTTCTCGGGCGATACGCTGCGGGGGCTGGCTTGTGGTGCGACCTACTATCTGGCCAAGACCGACCGGGCGGACGAGGAGCCGCGCGAAGAGGAGCAACAGTTTATCCGCGGCGTGGAGTGGCTGCTCGCACAGGGGGTGGATGTGATCTCGTCATCGCTCAACTATACTTCGTTCGATGATTTCGACGGATATACGCCCCAGATGCTCGATGGCCGCAGCTCGGTGCTGTCACACTACCTCGACAGCCTGCTGGCGGCTCGTCCCGGGCTTGTCTTTGTGCAGAGTGCTGGCAACGAGGGTGATAAAGCGTGGCGGTATATTGGCTTCCCGGCCGATGTGCGGCAGGTGATTACGGTCGGATCCACCAATTCCGACGGTCGGTCGCGGTATCATTCGAGCAGCTTCGGATGGGAAGAGGCCGACTATATAAAGCCCGATTTCGCGCTCGCCGCCTCCCCGATAGGAACCTCTTTCTCTACGCCCGTCGTTGCTGGAATGTGCGCTTGTCTGCTGGAATACAAACGGGTGAGCCGCGATTCGCTTCGCAAGGCGCTGTGTGCCTCCGCGACCCGAGCTGCAAGCCCTGATCGGGAGGTCGGTTGTGGCATTCCGCAGGCGGATGAAGCCCTAAAGTGGTTGGCAAAATGATCGATCTGGAACTGCTGGAGCTGCTCGAACGGCTTCACGACAAATACAACCGCCCCGAATTTATCGAGGACGATCCGATCAGCGTGCCGCATCGCTTTGCCGACCGTGCCGACCGCGAGATTGCCGGCTTTTTTGCCGCGACCATTGCTTGGGGCAACCGCAAGGCGATTGTGGCGAGTGGGCATCGGCTGATGCGGCGAATGGACGATGCACCGGCCGATTTCGTGCGCAACGCTTCGGATCGCGAGTTGGCGCAGCTGAGTGGCGCGGTGCATCGCACCTTCAATGGCGAGGACTTGCGCGATTTCGTGCTGGCTCTGCGACGTATGGAGACGGAGTTTGGTGGATTGGGCGCATTTTTCGAGAGCCGCTACGAGACTTTGGGGTCGATCCCTGCGGTGTTGGCGGAGTTTCGGCGCGAATTTTTCGGCTGCAACCACGCGGCACACTGTGAGAAACACCTCTCGTCCATCGAGCGAGGTGCGGCCTGCAAACGGCTCTGTATGTACCTGCGATGGATGGTGCGCCGTGATGAGCGTGGGGTTGATTTCGGCGCGTGGACGCGCATTCCGATGTCGGCGCTCTACCTGCCGTTGGATGTACACGTGGGCGCTATGGGGCGTGAACTTGGGTTGCTGACCCGTCGTCAGAACGACTGGCGCGCTGTCTGTGAGATCACCGAGGTGCTTCGTGAGGCCGATCCCGAGGATCCCGTGCGTTTTGATTTCGCGCTCTTTGGCGCAGGAATGGATCAAGCAATTGAGCATTAAAAGCTGTTTTTTAACGAATATAATTTACCTTGTTTCAGTTCAAACAATTTGTGATTCATCAGCAGCACAGCCCGATGAAGGTTGGAACCGATGGCGTATTGCTGGGGGCGTGGGCCGAAATTGAGCCGACCGACCTCCATATCCTCGACATTGGCACCGGCACGGGGCTGATCGCTTTGATGGCCGCGCAACGTGCTCCGCAAGCGCAGGTGGTCGGGGTCGATGTGGAGCCGCTCGAGGATGCGACTCGCAACGCGTCGCTCTCGCCGTGGAGCGATCGTATCCGTTTTGTGCACACGCCAATCCAAGAGTTTGCACCGACAGAGCGCTTTGAGAGGATACTCTCGAATCCGCCATTTTTCACCGATTCACTGACCTGTCCCGACGCCGGACGCACCACAGCGCGCCACGCCGTGCAACTTTCGTTCGAGGAGTTGCGCGATGCTGTGTTGCGGTTGTTGACCCCCGAGGGGCGTTTTTCGGTGGTTCTTCCCACGACTGAGGTTGACCGGTTTTTGAGGTGCTGCGACGGATGGTTGGCCCTGCGCCGCCGCACCGATGTGCAGACCGTGCCGCGTCGTCCTGCCAAACGTTGCCTGTTGGAATTCTCGCGACCTGCGGCTGGTGACACGCTCATTTTCTCTTGTTTGGCCGTTGGAACGGGCGAACAAGAACAATATACCCTCGAATATAGGGCATTGACGTGCGATTTTTATCTGAAATTTTGACGGGACGGCAAAAAAAGTTATTTTTGTGAGATTGGATTTGTTTTTTTTGCAATTTAAAATATTTCGAAAGATGAAATTAAGACTTTTGTCGCTTGCCCTGCTGTGCAGCGCTGGCGTGATGGCACAAAATCCATACATTGCCCCTCAGGGTGCATCGGAAGGTGAAGACGGCATCGCGGTTTCGCAGCCGCGCACGGTGCTTTCGGTGGATGTGACGGCCGAGCGGAACGTTGTTCTTTGCGGCCCTTATGCGCGTTATGCGCAGAAATTTTTGGGCGTGCGCGCGCCGCTGACCGACAAAACAACGTGGTTGGTCAAAGGTGCTTCGGTAGCGCTGGCCGAGGGTACTGCGGCGCTGGAAGCTGCGGCGGTGGCTGCACCGACGCGCGACGTGATGTGGCACGCGGTGGCTACCGAGGAGTTTGCACGTGTGCAGGCCGATAAACTTTCGATGACAGTTCCGTCGTTGGAAGATGCTGCTCGTGAGGCTGCAACGACGATTTTCGCCCTGCGCAAACATCGTCTCGAACTCATCACGGGCGAAGCCGGTGAAAATGTTTTCGGTGAGGGATTGAAATCGGCGCTTGCCGAGATTGCGCGCTTGGAGCAGGAGTATTTGGAACTTTTCTTGGGCAAAATTGTCGTTTCGACCCAGACAAAACGATATTTGGTCTATCCCGAGACCAACAAAAAACAGTATGTCGTTTGCCGTTTCAGCCCTTCGGAGGGTCTGCTGCCCGAGAGCGATCTTTCGGGCGATATGGTGTTGCTGCAAACCGAGCCTTCGGGTGCTACGGCAACCGGCATCGAGGCTTCGCCCAAGGCGCCGTCCTATGTGGTTTGCCGCGTGGCCGATCCGACCACTTGCACGGTTACCTGCGGCGGACGTGAATTTGCGCGTGCGGTGCTTCCCGTTTTCGAATTCGGACGGACGATTAATGTGGCTTTGCCGCGCCGCAAGTAAGTAGTCGGTTTTGATGGATTTCACCGCACGTATGGTGGCGTTGCTCGGAAGACTGCGCCGCGAGCGCAATGGCGTGGTTACCGATTCAATGTGCTATTACGGAGCGCCTTACGGATTGAACTATGGCGTAAGTCTGCCTACGGTGCGTGCGATTGCGCGTGCCGAGACCCCCGACCACGCGTTTGCCCGATACCTTTTTTTGCAGGATGTTCGCGAATTGCGTCTTGCGGCGTTGCACATCGCGCAGCCTGCTTGCGTGACTCCCGTCGAATTTGCCTCGTGGGCGGATGGTATCGTCAATTCCGAAGTCGCCGAGGAGGCCGCATTTGCTTTGTTGAGCCGCACTGCGTGTTTTCCACAATGGTTTGATAGTTGGATTGTTGCCCCGAATTACCTGTTGCAATATGCTGTTTTGCAGGCTGCTGCGCGTGCTGATCATCGGACGATGGCGTGGGCGCAATGCGCTGTTGATGCAGTGCGTGGTTGCGCGGCGGATCCGATGGCTGCTCGTTTGGTGGCACAGGGGGCTGTGGCGTTGCTGATGGCGCTTGCAGCCCAAAACGAGCAGAACCGGCAGGCGGTTTCCCACATAGCCGGTTCTCTGGGCAAAACTCCCTCCGAGGAGTACCTCCACGAGGAGCTTGCTTGGCGTTTGGAGGCGTAAACCCCCCCCCATCCCCAACGGGGCTTCGTATATTATGGTACGGCGTGTTCGCGCTTCTCGATTTCAGACAACACATTGACCAATCTATCGTAACTCACGCGGCCACTTTCGCGCCAGAGCACCTCGCCGCGCCGAAAAATCATCAGCGTCGGCACCGACATAATGTGGTAGCGGTGGACGACGTCGAGCATCGCGCGGTCGTCAATATTGACTTTGTAGACGTCGATGCGCCCCTTTTTGTCTGCTTGAAATTGGTCAATCACAGGGTGCAGCGCCTGACACGGTGCACACCAAGTGGCGAAGAAGTCGATGAAGGTCAGCGCGTCTCGCCAAATTACTTTGTCAAAATCTTTCATGATTTCCGAGTCTTTCTCGGAATCAACGCAAAATCTATTCCACAAAAAGCGCTTGCGGCAGTTGGCTGATATTATTGATCGGCACGACCACGATTCCTTTGGGATGTTTGACCCCTTTGGCCAAATAGCTGGAGACGATAATTCGCTTGAAACCCAGCCGTGCCGCCTCGCTGATGCGTTGTTCGGTGCGTGGTGCCGGTCGCACCTCGCCCGAAAGGCCGATTTCGCCTGCACAGCAGACCCCCTCGGCAACAGGGCGGTCGTAGTAGGAGGAGATGACGGCCGCGACGACCGCCAAATCAAGTCCCGGATCGGCAACTTTGAAGCCGCCGGCGAAGTTCAGAAATACGTCCTTTTGGAACATCTTCATCCCGACACGCTTCTCGAGTACAGCCAGCAGCATACTCATCCGTTTGGTGTCGAAACCCGTTGTTGTGCGTTGGGGTGTGCCGTAGGCAGCGCCACTAACCAATGCCTGAACCTCAATCAGATAGGGGCGAATGCCGTCGGCCGAAGCTCCCACGGCGATGCCGCTCAACGGCTCCTCGTAGTGGGTCAGCAGAATCTCCGACGGGTTGTCCACCGTGCGTAATCCGGCTTCGAGCATCTCGAAAACGCCGATTTCGAAGGTTGCCCCGAAGCGGTTTTTGATGCCGCGCAAGATGCGGTAGATGTTGTTGCTGTCGCCCTCGAATTGCATCACCACATCGACAATATGTTCCAGCACTTTGGGGCCGGCAATGGTGCCGTCTTTGGTGATATGTCCGATGATGAAGATCGAAATGCCGGTCGATTTGGCATATTTGAGCAGTGTGGCTGCGCATTCGCGTATCTGCGAAACGCTGCCGGCCGAGGAGTCCAAAAGATCGGTGTAGATCGTCTGAATGGAGTCGATGACCACCAAGTTGGGTTGTTGTTCGGCGATTTGGGCGACGATGTTTTCGAGGAGGGTCTCGGGGTAGATCAGACATTCGTCGTTGCCGATGCCGATCCGTGCGGCGCGCATTTTGATCTGCTCGGCCGACTCCTCGCCCGAGACGTAGAGCGTCTTCAGGCCGTTGACCGAAAGGGCGATTTGGAGGGCAAGGGTCGATTTGCCGATGCCCGGTTCGCCGCCCAACAGGATCAGTGATCCGGGAACCATTCCGCCCCCTAAGACGCGATTTACTTCGCTGTTACCCAAGTCGATACGACGTTGTTCGCTCTCGCGGATGTCGCGCACGCGTTGGGGTTTGGTTGTGGGCAAAGGACCCGCTAATGTGGCGGCTATCGAGCCGCTTTCGCGCGAGATGATCTCCTCGGTGAAGGTGTTCCACTCGCCGCAGGAGGTGCAGCGCCCCATCCATTTCGGAGCTTCGAATCCGCAGTTTTTGCAGAAAAATGCCTTCTTAACCTTTGCCATAATGACTGTTTTAGCGGTGCTCGCTATACTCTTTGCGGTGTACTTGTTTGACGTTCTGATCGGGATAGAGCGCCTTGTAGTGCTCGGTCAAATCGACGGTGAATAGAACGAGCGAACCGTCGTGTTCCGATTGGTAATGCGAAACCACGCAGGTGTAGTCCGTTTGGTCAAAAAGAAATCGAAAATCCTTTTGTCCGGGAAGTTTGACGAAGGCCGCATCAAATGGTTCTGTGTCGGCATCGGGTCGAATTTGCGCGCGTCCACCGTCGAAATTGATGAAATTGAGGGTGTAGCTGCCGCCTGCTTTGACCGTGGCTTTTGCGAGTACATCGTCGGCGATGATCTTGACGATTGGGGCGTCGGGCGTCGGGGGTTCGTCTGCCGTTGCCGTTGGCGAGGGTGGGGTAGGTGTTGGCGTTACGCCCAAGGCGCTGACCTCGACTTCGATGCGCGCGATGGGGTAGGTGTCGGTGTAGTAGACCTCCGAAGGCTCCTCGCACGCCGTGAATGCAGCGATCGACAACAGCGCTATAAGTGCTACAAATGGCCGTTTCATCTATTTGTTATTGAATAAAGAGTCGATAGACATCGTTTCCGTTGGCGTAGATCAGCAAAAACAGGATGAGCACCAGCCCAACGTACTGTGCCGCTTCGAGCACCTTGTCGCTCACCTTGCGTCCGGTGATCATCTCCCAAAAGGTGAAAACAGCGTGACCACCGTCCAAACCCGGGATGGGCAGGATGTTCATCACCGCGAGGATGATCGACAGAAATGCGGTTTTCAACCAAAAGTCCTGCCAGTCCCAGCTGCCCGGGAAGATGCTGCCAATGGCCAGAAAGCCACCCAACTCCTCGTACATCTTTGTTTTGGGCTGCACGATCAATTTGAGTTGCTCCCAGTAGGACGCGATGACGGCACCGGTTTTGTGGATGCCGGCAGGGATCGACTGCCAAAAGGTGTAGCTGCGTGTCTGCAACACAAAGGGGTTCAGTGTGTTGACTCCGATTGTACCCTCGGCCGAGATCGGCACTTCGATCGCCATATCGGCCGTGCCTTCACGCTGAACGGTCAGCGTCACCAGCTGTCCGGCACGCGTTTTTAGGTAGGCTCTGTAATTGGGATTTCCTAACGTCGGAATGCTGTCGATGGCGACGATCTGGTCGCCGTGACGCAATGCCGCGGCCGATGCGCTTACCACGCTGTCGATTACAAATGGTACGCGAGGCGCAAACAGACCCTCGTAGCCTTTGTTTTGACGCATAGCGATCAGCTCTTCGAGGGGCAGCAGCAGTTCGATTTGCTCGCCGTCACGCTCCACCACCACGTGGCGTTCGCCCTCGGTGATGATGAGCGCGGTGATGATTTGGTTGATGTCGTCGATCGGCTCGCCCTCGATCGAGACAAAGCGGTCGCCGTCGCGGAATCCGAGTTCGTGTCCGGCGGCGTTGAAGTTGTAGCCCCAGCGCGCCGTTTGGTTGGGAAAGTAGGTGTCGCCCCACGTGTAGCAGATGCTGCAATAGATCGCAATGGCCAGCAGCACGTTCATCACCACGCCGGCAATCATCACCAAAAAGCGTTTCCAAGCTGGTTTGGCGCGAAATTCGTCGGGCTGTATGGGTTGTTTCATCTGCTCCTTGTCCATCGACTCGTCGATCATACCGGCGATTTTGACGTAGCCGCCCAGTGGCAACCAGCCCAAGCCATATTCGGTAGCGCCGCGTTTGAATTTGAAGAGCGAAAACCACGGGTCGAAGAAGATGTAGAACTTCTCGACGCGGATTTTGAAGAGGCGCGCCATCAGAAAGTGACCTAATTCGTGGATGCCCACGAGGATGGTGAAGCAGAGGAAAAACTGAATGATCTTGATTACAATATCCATTTTTGAATTTGGTTACAATTTAGAAGTTGTTTTGAGAAACTCGGCGGCCAAGGCGCGTGCTTGGTCGTTTGCCTCGGCATAATCGGCGAGGGTCGGGGCAGCGACGAAGGTGGCTTTGCCCAGTGCATATTCCAAGGTGCGCACGATTTGTGTCCACGGACATTGGTGGGCTAAGAAGGCGGCGACGGCGACCTCATTGGCGCCGTTCATCGTGCAGGCTGCCGTGCCACCACGGTGCAAACAGTCGTAGGCCAAATCGAGCGCCGGATATTTCAACCGGTCGATGTCGGCGAAGGTGAGTTGTGGATGTTGTAGAAAATCAAATCGTTCGGGGGAGCGGTTGGCGCGGTCGGGATACATCAACGCGAAGCTGATCGGCAGGTGCATATCGGGTGTGCCCAACTGCGCTTTGATGGCGCCATCTTCGAACTCGACCATCGAGTGGATGATCGACTGCGGATGGAGCACCACCGCGATTTTGTCGGCCGGCGTTCCGAAGAGCCAATGCGCTTCGATGACCTCGAAACCCTTGTTGACAAGCGTCGAGGAGTCGATCGTGATTTTGGCGCCCATTGTCCATTGGGGGTGGTGTAACGCCTGCTCGACGCTCACATCGGCGAGTTGTTCGCGGGTCAGGTCGCGAAATGCGCCGCCGCTGCACGTGATGATCAGCCGCCGAATCGGGGCGCGTTCCCCGATCAAACATTGGAAAATGGCCGAATGCTCGGAGTCGATAGGCAGAATTGGGGCGCGTTTTTCGACCGCCAGTCGCATTACATATTCGCCGCCCACGACGAGCGACTCTTTGTTGGCCAGCGCTAATTTCTTGCCGGCATTGAGTGTGGCGATGGTGGGTGAGAGTCCTGCGTAGCCAACCAACGCATTGATTACCACGTCTGTGTCGCCACCTGCGGCCACTTGTGCCACCGCCTCCTCACCAGCGTAAACTTTGGTGTCGGTGTCGGCGAGTGCGTCGCGCAGTGGTGCGTAGAGCGTTTTGTCGGCGATGACTACCGTGTCGGCATCGAATCGTCGTGCTTGCTGTGATAGCAATTCCCAATTGCGGTGAGCGGTCAGTACGCGCACTTCGAAGCGATCGGGATTCTCCTGCGCGATGTCGAGTGTCTGCGTGCCGATCGAGCCGGTTGAACCCAGTATGGATAGTCGTTGTCTCATTGCAATTAAAATACGATATACCCCTCAGGATCAACGGGTTTTCCGTTGTTCCACAACTCAAATTCGAAGAGTTTTGCCTCGCCCTTTCCCTTTTCGGCATTGTAGCCGATCAGCTCACCGCCACGGATGGTTTGACCCGTGGTGACCAGCGATTGCGAGAGATTTTTATAGATAGAGAGTAGGTTGCTACCGTGTTGTATCACAATGACGTAGCCCGTTTCGGGTGTCCACAGACTCTGGATCACCGTTCCGTTGTCGATGGCCGTGATGCGGTCGTTGGGGGCTGCGGCAATGCGTACCCCCAAACGCCCCTGCTTGATGTCGAAACCCTCGGTGATGATTCCCTCGATCGGGGTCACCAACTCCATCGCCTCGCGCACCTGCTTCGAGGTTCCTTTGCGCTCGGTAAGCCCATATTGACCGCTGCCCTCCATCTGTGCGCGTAGCAGCGAATCTTCGCGTGAGGGCATAACGAGTATCTTGCTGGCTCGGGTGCTGTCCGACGAGGCAAGAGTCCGCGCCACAGGCGTTTTGCCCTCCATAATGAGCGCGATATTCTCGTTGTAGGTCATCATATCGTTCATCATCCGCTCCATCGAATCGAGGCGTATGATGTTCTGCACCAAGCTTTCACGCGAACGATCGGCTTCGGTGCGGTAGCCCGGCAGGAACTCCAGTGCCGGGGTGTAGGCCACCAACGACAACACCAAAATGAAGAGCATCAACGTGAACGACACAAACGCCGCGAAGATACTCGCCGGCGAGAGGTGCATGTGCCACTCCTCGGTGTTGTCTGTGGCGTTGAGCATATTGAAGCGCCGCTTGCGGAACAGGCTGCGCCACCAAGCTTGAATTTTTGCGATTGAAATCTGGTCTCTAAATTTCATCTTGCGATGTGCTTATTTGGTACAAAGATAGCCAAATTCGTAGAAATCCTCTGCGATTCGCGCCGAAATTTTAATCTTTGTTTCGAAACGGTTTGAAAACGCCGGCCGCAAATATTTTTTTAATTTTTCCTGATTTTGCCATATTTTTTTTAACTTTACAACCTTAAAGCTGTTTTTGAATTTATTAATCGCTCTTTTTGGCTCTTTTTGCCCCGGTTTCCGCCCTGTAAATACTCATTTAGCTTGCTAAAATCGGATTGACAGAACAAAAACCGAGACAAAAATAGCGCAGAAATAACTTCGGTAACAAATTTAAACAGCTTTTTGAAACCATACAACGATCTTTTTTATGCGTAAACTGTTACTCGTTCTGCTGGGTCTTTTCGGCTGTCTGCTCTTTTCGGCAGGCCGAGGCGAGGGAGTGTGTCGTGCTGCGCAAGCCGCGACAACGATCTCCATAGATCACGCGGTCAGTGATAGTTGGCTCTGTGAACGCACCTACAATTCCGATCTCAACTTGCCGCGTGTGGTCGGCGAGGTGAGCAGCTCTACCGAGGCGCCCACGTCCTTGCGCAGCAACAACTCCGTGCCGACGCAGGTGGCCTTTCGCTTGGCTGCGGCCGGTCGTGAAGCGGCTGTCCCGATAGCTCGCAACAAATTTACCTTTCCCAGTCATATTGCCGGTTCGCGTGTCGTGGATTACTATGTCTACTGCCTGCGACGGCTCATTATTTAGTCCAAAACTGTTTTTTTGCGATTCAAAAAAAATAGTTTAGTCTTCTAAATAATGAAAAATAATGGACAAAAATAAAATTTGTGAGGCATTGTATGCCTTGCCCGGAAGTGTTGTAGTAAAACATCGTAAACCCCTGTTATTCCCCGGCGTATTGCTGGTTGCAGGCGTGGCGATGATCGTGTTGAACAATGTATTTGTAGCCGAAATTTCCAACAATATCAGTTCGGCATTGGTGTTTGTCGGTGGACTTGCTGCCGCGATGGGTGTGGTCTTTCTGCTGGCCCGACTTTTTGGCTCCAATGGCGTACCTTTTCACCAAGGCAACCGGTGCTATCTGCACTACGATGAATTTTACTTCGATCGCAAGGTGCGTACGGAGGTAATGCAGAGCGTTGGCGAAGGTAATGTAAAGCGGCTGCTTGAGATGGAGCACGCGCAGGTTCCGGCGTTGGCTGTGGCTGTTTATCGTACGCCGGACAACCGTTTTGCTGCGATGCAGGCCTTCGAATACGCCGATTTGGAGTACCGACCGCTCACGGAATTGAAGATTGTGGGCGAAGCGGCCAGCAATTAAAATAGCTTCTAAAAATTTATAATTCGACCCTTGCCCGGCCAAGGCAAAGCCCCCTTTCTCCCGAGGAAGGGGGCTTTTGGTGGATTTTTAAATAGCTTTTTCTTGATGTCCTTTTTCCAGAAAAAGGACTAAAAAGCGTCGCAAGGCGGAAATTATCGGGCGAAAAACTTTGTTTTTCCTAAAACGGGCGACTACGCGGGTTTGCAAGCAAACCGAACCCGTTTTTTTACGGAAAACCAAATTTTTTCGCAAACCCCGAAATTTTCGCAATGCGATTTTACCATTCGGATGCTAAAACAATTTGAAATTTAATTTGCGCAAAGTAAAAGCCCCTCCCGAGGGAGGGGTTTGGGGTGGGGTCAGAATTGTAAACGCGGCCATTGGCCGTGCATAAAGACACCCAGTAGCACGTATAGAGGTGAAAAAACGAAAGGCTTTCGGATTTGTTTGCATTTGGTCAGAATTGTAAACACGGCGCAGCCGTGAATTTGAGGGACGAAACTATTATAGGATAAACAAGCGGCTGACCCCTCGACAAGCTCGGGGGGCGCCAAATTGTTTTACT
>JAVVYP010000009.1:0-15435 GCA_036651015.1 Alistipes sp. | reverse complement strand
CCCTCCTCGGAGGGGTTTTTGGGGAGGGTAGACTTGCAAACGTGGCGAATGAAATACAGCGCGTTGGTTGCTGTGTGTTTTCGGCGATTTCCGAGTTTATCGAGGGGGGCGCCGAATTGTTTTACTTTTTTACGCTTAATTCACAACGATCCTTTTGAAACGTCCCTAAAACTGTTTAAATTTGTCCGTAATTTGAAGTTGGTCTCAATTTAATAATTATAACAGCTTCTCAAACAGCCTCTAAACAGTTGCTATGAATCTCAGTGGTGAAAATATAATCTTCGTCGGTGCTTTGCTGCTTTTTGTGGCCGTTCTGTCGGGTAAGGTGGCGCACCGTTTCGGTACGCCGGCCTTGTTGCTTTTTTTGGGCGTCGGTATGCTTTTTGGCCTGAATTTCATCTCGTTTCATTCGGTCGAATTGACGCAGTTTGTCGGGATGATTGCCCTGAGTATCATCCTTTTCACGGGAGGTATGGATACCAAATTCACCGAGGTGCGGCCGATTTTGGGCGCCGGTGCTGTGTTGGCAACGCTGGGTGTGATTCTAACGGCCTTGTTGTTGGCCGTTTTCGTGTGGCTGGTGACGCCTTGGATGTGGGTGGGCGTGTCGTTTCTGATGGCGCTGCTGATCGCCTCCACGATGTCGTCAACCGATTCGGCTTCGGTTTTCTCCATTCTGCGCAGTAAGAAACAGGGTCTCAAGGAGAATTTGCGCCTGCTGCTGGAGTTGGAGAGTGGCGCCAACGATCCGATGGCTTATATGATGACGATCCTGTTGGTCAGCGTTTTATCGCATACCTCGGGCGATGTCGGGCTGGGGACAAGCGTTGTGTTTTTCGTGATGCAGATGGGACTGGGAGCGCTCTCGGGTTACCTTGTCGGACGGGCGGCTGTGTGGACGATCAACCGCATCAACTTGGTCAACCATTCGCTCTATTCGGTGCTGCTGTTAGCCTTCATCTTTTTTGCTTTTGCCTTTACCGACCTGATCCACGGCAACGGCTATTTGGCGGTTTATCTCGCCGGTTTGGTTGTCGGCAACAACAAATTGGCACAGAAACGCCCTCTCACCGTCTTTTTCGATGGATTTACGTGGTTGATGCAGGTGGCGATGTTTCTGATGTTGGGACTTTTTGTCAACATCGACGAGCTGTTGCAGCCCAAAGTGCTGATCTTAGGCGGTTTGATTAGCGGTTTTTTGATGTTTGTGGCGCGTCCGGTTGCTGTTTTTGCGTGTCTGGCACCATTTCGCAAGTTCACCGTCAAGGCGCGACTTTATGTCTCGTGGGTGGGTTTGCGTGGGGCTGTGCCGATCCTTTTCGCCACCTATCCTCTTGTGGCGCGCATCGAGCAGGCCGATCTGATGTTCAACATTGTCTTTCTCGGTACGATCCTTTCGCTGCTGGTGCAGGGAACGACTGTGAGTGGGCTGGCCAACCTGTTGGGGCTGGCCGTCAAAGAGCACGAATCGGCGTTTCGCGTCGATATGCACCAAGATATGACCTCGGCGCTGACCGAAGTGGAGGTCAACGAATGTATGCTCGAGAGTGGCAACACGCTCAAAGACATCGTCTTGCCCGAAAATACTTTGGTGATGATGGTCTGTCGTCGGCAGACCTACTTCGTGCCGCAAGGCAAGACACTTCTCCAGTTGGGCGACAAATTGCTGGTCATCTCCGATCGTGGCGATGAGCTGGCCTCGACCTACCGTGAGATGGGTATCGACGACGTGATGAAGTTGGGCTAAAATGTTGTAAAATAGCCTCTAAGAACGCCGATAAACGGTTGCTGTGCGCGAGGTGTTGTAGATGCGGATGTGCGGATGCGCTTCGCCGTTGGCATCGGTTACCTCGAACGAGAGGTGCACCGCCTGCATCGACTGCCGTTCCTGACCTCCGAAACGCAGTTCATCGGTCGAGAGTAGCGGCTTGTAGCTTCCCCCCTCCGGCACGGGTAATTCGTAGTCGGGAATCGAGGCCGTCGGGTGCCAGTTGAAGACAAACAGCAGGTTGTCGTGGGCAAAGACCATCGTCTTGTTCTGCTCGTCCATTTGCAACGTCCACGCGTAACCTTGGGCGAGAACTTTGTAGCGCTTGATGAGATGAATCATCGCCTTGTCGAACTCTCCGAGGTAGGCGTAACGCAGCAGACTGTCGGTGGACAGCGACCACTGACGCCGTGCGTGGGCGAAGCTCCATTCGTTGCCGGCGCGCGGAAAATCAATCCACTCGGGGTGTCCGAATTCGTTGCCCATAAAGTTGAGGTAGGCCTGACCGGCCGTGGCAATGGTCATCAACCGGATCATCTTGTGCAGCGCCATACCGCGGTCGATGATGATGCTCTGTGAGGCGCGATCCATATGAAAATACATCTCCTGATCCATCAGTCGGAAGGCGATCGTCTTGTCACCCACCAGCGCCTGATCGTGCGATTCGGCATAGGCGATGGTCTTCACCTCGGGCAGATGGTTGGTCATCACCGACCACATCTCCCAAATGTTCCACTGCTCGTCGGGAATCTCCTTGAGCTGTTTGATCCAAAAATCGGGAATCGCCATCCCCAGCCGATAGTCGAAACCGATGCCGCCGTCGTCAATCGGCAGGCACATTCCGGGCATACCGCTCACATCCTCGGCAATGGTTATCGCATCCGCCCGAAAATCGTGTGTAAGACGGTTGGCCAGCGCCAAATAGGTCAGCGCGTCGCCGTTGACTCCCTCGTCGAAGAAGCGTTCGCGGCAATCGAAATCGACGTAGCCGTGGTGGTGGTAGATCATCGAGGTCACCCCATCGAAGCGGAAACCGTCGAAGTGGAACTCATCGAGCCAGTATTTGACATTCGAGAGCAGAAAGTGCTGCACCTCGTGTTTGCCGTAGTCGAAGAGCATCGAGTCCCAGTAGGGCTGGTAGCCGGCCGCTCCGGGCAGCGAGTAGTGGTGATCGGTGCCGTCGAGTTCGTTGATGCCCTCGTTGAGGTTGCGCACGTAGTGGGCGTGCACCAAGTCCATAATCACCACCAGCCCCAATTCGTGGGCACGGCGCACCAACTCCTTCAGCTCTTCGGGCGTGCCGCAGCGCGACGTCGGGGCGAAGAAACTCGACACGTGGTAGCCGAACGAACCGTAGTAGGGGTGCTCGGCGATGGCCATCAATTGCACGGCATTGTAGCCGTCCTGCTTTATTATAGGTAGAATTTTTTCGGTGAATTCGCGGTAGGAGCCGACCTTGCCCTCCTCTTGCGCCATTCCGATGTGTGCTTCGTAGATCAGCATATTGCCGACTTTGCGCGTATCGAAATGGTCGCCTTGCCAGTCAAAGGGGGCGGGATTCCAAAACTGTGCCGTGTAATTTTTGGTTGCATTGTCCTGCACCACGCGCGTGGCGTAGGCCGGAATGCGATCCATCCAACCGTTGTCGCCGTGGATGTGGAGTTTGTAGAGTGAACCGTGGGTGAGTCGGTCGCGGTACATAGCGGCCGGCAAAAAAGTGCTCCAAACCCCCTCTGCGCTGTGGTTCAGACGAATCTCGGTGCGCTGCCAATTGTTGAAGTCGCCGAAAAGATAGACATCGTGCGCTCCGGGCAGCCATTCGCGGAACCACCATCCGTCGAGTGTCTCGTCCCATTGCCAACCGAAATAGCGGTAGCCATTGGCGTAATCGACAATCGACGCGTTGACTGTTTCGATTTCGGACATTTTGTCAAGATAGTGCCGATGACGGCGGTTCAGCTCCTCTTCAACGGGAAGCAACCACTCGTCGCGCTCGACGATCGGGAGGTGTTGCGATTTTTTTACCATAACTTGTGTCCTATTTCTACAAATATACGAATTTTTTTTTACCTTTGTATCTAAACTTACCATTTACTTATCTACCAAACCTAAAATTAACTATGTTCAAAGGACAACCTAAAGGACTAATCGCGGCTGCTTTGGCCAATATGGGCGAGCGTTTCGGGTTTTACATTATGATGGCGATTCTTTCCCTGTTCCTCACGTCGAAGTTCGGACTGGAGAAAACCCCTGCCACCGTTATCTATTCAGTGTTCTATGCGTTGATCTACCTGCTGGCTTTGGTGGGCGGTGTGATTGCGGACAAAACACGAAACTACAAGCGGACGATTCTTTGGGGTCTGATCCTGATGACGATCGGTTACTTCCTGATCTCCATCCCCACGCCGACACCCGTGCCCAATTTGGCGCTGTATTTGACGATGACTTGTGGCGGATTGTTGGTGATTGCCTTCGGTAACGGCTTGTTTAAAGGCAACTTGCAAGCCTTGGTTGGCCAGATGTACGACAACGAAGAGTATGCCGCCAAGCGAGATACGGGTTTTCAGATTTTCTATATGTTTATCAACGTCGGTGCACTGTTTGCGCCGTTGCTGGCTGTGGGTATCCGCAACTGGTGGCTCAATGTCCACGGACTGGAGTATAACTCCGACCTGCCGGCACTCTGTCACAATTTTCTGGGTGGAACCATCACCCCCGATGCCACGGAGCGTTTGACGACCTTGGCCACCGAGGCTGGAGGTGCTGCGCCTGTCGATATGGCAGCCTTCGCCAACAACTACCTCAATGTCTTTAATACGGGTTTCCACTACGCTTTCGGCGCGGCGATCATCGCGATGCTGATTTCGTTGGTGATCTACATCGCCAATCGCAAACGCCTGCCCGATCCGAAAGTGAAGGTCGCGGCTGCCCCCGGGGCGAAGAGCACCGAAATCGCGATGGATGCCAAAGAGATTCGCCAACGCATCTACGCCCTGTTCTCGGTGTTTGCTGTGGTGATCTTCTTTTGGTTCTCGTTCCACCAAAACGGTGCTTCGCTCACGTTCTTTGCCAGTGACTATGTGGATCTGAGTATGATCGACATTGATCTGGGCTTCACACGCATCAAAGGTCCTGAGATCTTCCAATCCATCAATCCCTTCTTCGTGGTCTTCCTGACCCCGATTATCATCGGATTCTTCGGTTGGCTAAACGCCAAAGGCAAAGAGCCTTCGACGCCGATGAAAATCGCGATCGGTATGGGTATTGCAGCTTGTGGTTTCTTGGTGATGTCGATCGGTTCGATGGGTCTGCCCGACTACGCTGTGGTCAAGGAGATGGGCGGATTGACCGATGCCGCACGTGTTACGCCATTTCTGATGGTGGGTACCTATTTTATTCTGACGGTGGCCGAGTTGTTCATCTCGCCACTGGGATTGTCGTTCGTATCGAAAGTGGCACCTCCGCAATATCAAGGTGTTATGCAGGGTTGCTGGTTGGGAACAACGGCATTGGCCAATCAGATGCTATTCATCGGCGTGATGCTCTATGAGCGCATTCCGATTTGGGCAACGTGGAGCGTCTTTGTGGTGGCTTGTGTGCTGTCGATGTTTACGATGCTTGCTATGGTTAAGTGGCTCGAAAGAGTTACCAGATAACCCCCCCCCGGGGTGAATTCGTTTTTATTTTTCATTTTCATTTTCATTTTTTTTGTTTAAGTTTTAAAAGTTTTCCGCCGTGGTTTCTGCCACGGCGGTTTTTTTTGTCCTCTCTTTGCGCTCACGGTGAATTTGTGACGATCGGAACTCCCTGATGATATGTGGGCGCCGAAACCAAGTAATTGGCCTGCATGCTGTTCCCTGAAATCAAAAATTGTTTTATATTTGCACCATAGTAAGTGGACATATATAGACAAACATAGGTATGGAGGGGTCGTTTTATTCTATTTCAGAGGTGGCTGCGCATCTGAACATTTCACAAAAAACTGTTAGACGGCACATTGCAGCCAAAACATTGGATTCGGTTCGCATTGGTAATGTTTACAGAATACCCAAAATAGCCATAGATCATTTTATCAACAATCAAGCAAATAATCAAGCTCGTGTCGGATACAATTTGTTTGGCGAGTTGGAGTTACTACCGGCTAAAAACCCCAAAATTCGGAACAATAATCCAGATGATGTAAATTGGGTGTCCATCGAAGATGAGTGGCAAAAGCCCACAAAATCGCCTCTGACATTTGTCGATCTTTTTTGCGGAGCAGGCGGATTGAGCAAGGGACTTGAACTTGCGGGTCTTGAGGGAATATGCGGTCTTGATTGGTTCAAAGAGGGTGGAATGACTTATCGACGCAATTTCGACCATCCGTTGGTGGAGGGCGATATAAAATCGGAGGAGATAAAAACCTTGTTCTACAACACCGTAAAGGATAGCTTGAAAGGTCGGCAGTTGACACTTATTGCCGGAGGCTTTCCCTGTCAAGGGTTCAGTATGGCTGGTAATCGAATTGTGGATGATCCAAGAAACTCTTTATACAAAGAGATGTTGGAGATTGTTACTACGCTTAAACCCTTGTATGTGGTCTGTGAAAATGTGACGGGGTTGCGTACAATGTTATCCGGAAAGGTAGAGCAAAAGATATTGGATGATTTTGAAGCTGCCGGCTATAAAATGAATGTTACTACCCTGCGTGCTGCGAACTACTGCGTCCCCCAGAAACGAGACCGCGTCATATTCATTGGCAATCGCATTGGGACAACCAATTTCCATCCTCAGCCACTCTTAACCCCCGAACATTATATAACGACGGCGATGGCGATCGGAGATTTAATCAATCAACCCGAGAACAAGGCATTTAATCACGTTCCAACAAAGCATAAGGCCGATATGGAGGAGCGGCTGATGGCTGTTCCCGAAGGTAAAAGTTTATACAAAGGATATTCCGATGCGTGGAAAAAATGCCCTTGGAATGAAGCTTCTTGCACAATCAAAGAGAACCACGGAGGGGTTAACATCCATCCAAAACTTCCACGCGTATTAACAGCCCGGGAGATGGCGCGTCTTCAGTCCTTTCCTGACGACTTTATTTTTGAAGGGCCCAAAAATAAGCAATTGGTTCAACTCGGAAATGCCGTTCCTCCTCTGTTGGGCAAGGCGATCGGGCTTGCTATCAAGAAATCCTACAATAAGAAGCTGCTTTGATATCTTTCCAGCTTTTTATGACCACTCTTTTTGCCCTCTTTTTCTGCTGATTTTTTCGCTGTGCAATGGTGCTGTGCCCTGCAAGGGTAATTCACTGCCTTACAGAAGATATTCCCGATAAAATTAGGTGCGTAAACGCGCGATGTGTCGGCCAATTTCGGATTAAGCGTTGCTGCTTAATCCGTTTTTTTTTGTCCCTTGCTGCAATTTTTCTGGATGGAACTACAAAAAATATAAAACTTTTATTGTTTTATAAGTTTTGTTTCTTATATTTGTACAATTCAACCAGCAATTATGACGATGGATCAGCGAGAGAGAATCATTGAACAAGCTATGCAAATGTTTGTTGCACAGGGTATTAAATCCGTGCGGATGGACGATATTGCGCAACAGCTTGGGGTGTCAAAACGCACGCTTTATGAGCTTTTTGGCGATAAAGAGGGGCTGTTGTATCTGGCGATGGTCTGTTATTCCGATCGTAATGGTTTGCGTTGGGAGCGTATGTGTGTTGGCGCAGTCAATGTGTTGGAGGCGATGTTCATCGTTCTGCGCGATGTGCTGGCGCAGTCGGAGGTGACCAATCGAATTTTGGACACACTGCGCAAATTTCACCCTGCCGTCTACGACAAGCTGATGCGCGAGGGGAGCGAAAAGAGCCGCAGCAGCATCCGCACAATGCTGGAACAGGGCATTACCGAAGGACTGTTTATCAACAACTTCAACATCGACCTCTTCATCTCGATGCTCTTCTATACGGCCACGGCGTTGGTGCGGCGTAGTGGCATTGTGCTGCCCGAAGGGCTGTCCGAGCAGGAGGCTTTCATTCAGATCATCAGCAATTCGTTTCGTGGCATCTCCACGACACGGGGTTTACAGTTGGTCGATGACTATTTGAAGCGCTATGAATTGGGCAAAAACTCGAAATAAATCGAAAATTCATACCTATATGAAAAAAATCTTGTTAACGGTGTGTCTTGTGACGCTGGGTGCGTTGGGCGCTTCGGCGCAGATGCAACTGACGCTCAATGAGGCTATTATGTTGGCTTTGAGCGAAAACCCAACCCTCAAAGTTGCCGAAATGGAGGTGCAGCGCTTCGATTATGTGAAGCGTCAAACGTGGGGTGCCCTGCTGCCACAATTGTCGGCTACGGGCAGTTACAACCGTGCCATCGAGAAGCAAACAATGCGCGGCGGCTTCTCGTTTGGTGCCGACAATACGTTTGCCCTCCAAGGCGATCTGTCGCTGCCGCTCTTTGCACCGCAAGTCTATCGGATGATGAAGATGAACGACGCGCAGATGGCCGCCGCCGTTGAGTCGGCACGTGCATCGCGCATCGACTTGGTGGCCGAAGTGCGCAAGGCATTCTATAACATTCTGTTGGCCGAGCAGTCGCTCAATGTGTTGCGCGAGTCGGAGCGAACCGTCAAACGCACGGTGGACGATACCGAATTGCGTTACAAACACGGTTTGGCCTCGGAGTATGACTACTTGACGGCGCAGGTGCAGCTGAGCAACCTGCGGCCGACGATCCTCCAAACCGAAAATTCGATCGGCGTGGCCAAGCGGCTTCTCAAGATGTATCTATCTATTCCCGAGGGAGTTGAAATCTCGGTGGTGGGGGAGTTGGACGCGTTGCGCCAACAAGTACTTGCCGGTACCGACGGCCTGACAGTCGACCTGACCGAGAACACCGATCTGCGCCTGCTCGAGATGCAACGGGAGCTGCTCCGCCGTCAGCTGAAGGTCGCCAATGCCGGCCGACTGCCGACACTGGGTGCATTTGGAACGGCGACCTACACGGGTAACGATATGAAAAATCCATTTGGCGAGAGCAAGGCCGGTGATCCGAAATACCTGTGGACACACCCCATTGCGGTGGGTGTGCAGCTCTCGGTGCCGATTTTCTCGGGTCTGACGAAGATGAACAAGTCGCGTGAAATCAAGAACCAAATCTCGCAAATCATTCTTCAGCACGACTATCTCCGTCAGCAGATCGACGTGCAGGTGCGTTCGTCACTCAACAACCTGCTCACGGCACGTGAGACGATGTTTGCCCAAGAGCAGACCCTCGGCCAAGCCGCCAAGGCCTACTCGATCTCCGACACGCGCTATCGCGCCGGAGCCGGCACGATCCTCGAACTGAACAGCGCGCAGCTGTCACAGACGCAGGCGCAGCTCAACTTTTCGCAGTCGATTTACGACTACCTGACCTCCAAAGCTGAGTACGATCGCATCATCGGGCGCGAAAATTCGAATCAATAGACAATAGAAAACAGACAACGCATATGAAAAAATTAGCAGTTATGTGTCTCGCCGCAATCGTTTTGGTCGGCTGCACAGGGAAGAAAAATGCAACCGTTCAAGGGGATAAACGCCTCCCGACCAAGACCGTGCGCGCCGAAGCGGCCGTGGTGCACCTGACCGAAGAGTTCACCTCGGAGATCGAACCTTACAAGGAAAACGACATCACGCCAGCCGCCTCGGGGGTGCATATCAACAAAATTTGGGTTGAGGTGGGCGACCGCGTGCAGCAAGGACAGCTCATCGTGACGCTCGATCCGACGCAGTATACCCAGCAGTTGGTGCAGCTCAAAACCATCGAGGACGACTACAACCGTCTGCTGCCTGTCTTTGAGGCTGGCGGCATCTCGGCACAGCAGATTGCGCAGGCCAAGGCGCACCTTGACGTGCAGCGCGAAGTGGTGGCCAACATCAAAAAGAATATCGAGGTGCGATCGCCGATCTCGGGCGTGATTACGGCGCGCAACTACGAGTCGGGCGATCTGTTTGCCGCACAACCCATTCTTCACATTATGCAAATTGATCCGCTGAAGGTGGTGGTCAACATCTCGGAACAGTATTTCGAGAAGGTGAAGGTCGGTATGCCGGTCGAATTGAAGGTCGATATTTTCCCCGACAAAAAATTTACAGGCACCGTTTCGCTGATCTATCCGGCATTGGATCCGGCCACGCGTACCTTCAAAGTGGAGGTCAAAGTGCCCAACAGCCAGCGTGAGTTGCGTCCGGGAATGTATGCCCGTACGATTTTCAATATGGGACAAACCGAGGGCATTATGGTGCCCGATATTGCGATTCAAAAACAAGTCGGATCGGCCGAACGTTATCTCTATGTGGTTGAAGGAGATAGTATTGCCGTACGACATAATGTGACGATCGGTCGCCAAGTCGGCGATCGCGTCGACATCCTGACGGGTGTGACGCTGGGCGATCCGATTGCCGTGACGGGGCTTTCGAAACTCTATGACGGCGCCCGTGTAGCAGTGAAAACGAACTAACGGTCTCGATTATGAAAATTTACGAAAGCGCGGTTCGAAAGCCGATCTCCACGATCCTGCTCTTTGTCGGTGTGATGGTCTTCGGACTCTTCTCGCTGATGAATTTGGCGGTAGATCAATATCCCGAGATCGAAATTCCGCAAATCTCGGTCATCACGATGTACCCGGGAGCCAATGCTGCCGACATCGAAACCAACATTACCCGTGTGTTGGAGGACAACCTCAATACGGTCAATAACCTCAAAAAGCTGACCTCCAAGTCGCAGGACAACGTCTCGATGATCACCGTCGAATTCGAATACGGCTCCGATCTGAACGAGGGTGCCAACGAGATTCGCGATGCTGTGAGCCGTGTGCAGTCGCAGCTGCCCGACGACATTGACTATCCGACCATCTTCAAGTTCTCAACCTCGATGATGCCGATTATGATGTTGGCCATCACCGCCGACGAGAGCTATCCGGCGTTGAACAAGATCCTCGACGACAAGCTGGTCAACGTGCTTAACCGCGTGGACGGTGTGGGTGCGGTGACGGTGATGGGTGCCCCCTCGCGTGAGGTGCAGATCAACGTCGATCCCCAGAAACTCGAGGCCTACAACCTCACCGTGGAGCAGTTGGGTAACATCATCGCTGCCGAGAACGTCAATATCCCCAGCGGCACGATCGACATCGGTAACAACACCTTCAACGTCAAGGCCGACGGCGAATTTAAGTTGAGCGAACAGATGCGCAAAATCGTCGTGTCGAATACGGGTGGCCGCACCATTATGCTCTCCGACGTGGCGCAGATCCGCGATACACTCGAAAAATCGACGATGGACGAGCGTGTCAATGGACAGTTGGGTGTGATCGTGATGTTCCAAAAACAGTCGGGCGCCAACACCGTCAATATCGTCAAAGCAATCGGCGATCGGATGCCTGAAATCCAGAAAACACTGCCCAAAGATGTGAAGATGCAGCTCGTTTTCGAAGGTTCGCAGGAGATTACCGATGCCATTGGTTCGCTCTCGGAGACTATTCTCTATGCCTTCATCTTTGTGGTGTTGGTGGTGATGATCTTCCTCGGTCGTTGGCGCGCGACGCTGATCATCTGTATGACCATTCCCGTGTCGCTCATCTCGTCGTTCATCTACCTCTTTGCCACGGGATCGACCCTCAATATCATCTCACTCTCGTCGCTCTCGATTGCCATCGGTATGGTTGTCGATGATGCGATTGTGGTGCTGGAGAACATCACCACCCACATCGAACGCGGCTCGAATCCCAAGGAGGCGGCGATCTATGCCACCAACGAGGTTTGGCTGTCGGTGATTGCCACCACACTGGTGGTTGTCGCGGTGTTTATGCCGTTGACAATGGTGCCGGGTATGGCGGGTATTCTCTTCCGCGAGTTGGGCTGGATCGTGACCATTGTGATCTGCGTCTCGACCACCGCGGCCATTTCTCTGACTCCGATGATGGCGGCCTACCTACTCAAATTGGAGGGTGGAAAACACGAATACAAAGGTATTGGCGTGCTCTATCGGCCGATCGACCGCGGTTTGGTGTGGCTCGACGACGCTTATGCAAGCTCGTTGCATTGGTGCGTTTCGCACCGCCGCATTACCTTCTTCACGATGATGGGACTTTTTGTGCTCTCCTTGGGGCTGCTTACGCAGGTGCCTACCGAATTTTTTCCGCCGGCCGACAACAGTCGAATTTCGGCAACCGTGAAGTTGGAGCAAAACCTCAATGTGGAGTACACGGCGCGTGTTGCTCGGCAAATCGACAGCATTATCTATGCGCAATTCCCCGAGATCGAACTGGTGTCGGCGTCGGCTGGTGCCAATACTTCGGACAACGCTTTTGCTGCGATGCAGACCACCGGGTCGCACATCATCAACTACAATATGCGCTTGAAAAATATAGATCAGCGCAACCGTTCGATTTATGAGATCTCCGATTTGCTGCGGCAGGAGCTGCTGCAACTGCCCGAAGTACGCGAATTTACGGTGATGCCGGGTGGTGAAATGGGCAATATGGGCGGATCGAGTACGGTGGACATCAAGGTCTTCGGTTACGATATGACCACCACCAATGCGGTGGCCAACGACCTGATGACCCAGTTGGCGGCCATTCCCGGAACGCGTGACGTGCAGTTGTCGCGCGACGAGTTGCGACCCGAGTTCAACGTGGTCTTCGACCGTGATAAATTGTCATATTACGGGATGAACAGCGCCACCGCTTCGCAATTTGTGCGCAACCGCATCGACGGACTGGTCAGCTCGCAATACCGTGAGGATGGCGACGAATACGACATCGTGGTGCGCTACGCCGAGCCTTTCCGCACGTCGGTCGAGGACATCGAAAACATCACGCTCTACAATGCCGAGGGGCGTCCCGTGAAACTCAAAGAGGTGGGAAGTGTCGAGCAGGAGTACGCTGCGCCGATGATCGAGCGCGAAAATCGCCAACGTGTGATCTCCGTCGAATCGTCGCTGGGTGCCGGCGTGGCCTTGGGTGACGTGGTGGCTGCGACCAACAAGCTCATTGATGAATATCCGGTGCCCGATGGCATCGACCTCGAGGTGGGTGGTACGGTTGAGGATCAGGGTGATGCGTTCTCCGATCTAATGGCGCTCTTTGGCCTGATCGTCATCTTGGTCTACATCGTGATGGCTACGCAATTCGAGTCGCTCAAGTTCCCGTTCATCATTATGTTTACCATTCCTTTCGCCTTCACGGGTGTCTTTATAGCGCTGTGGATGACCTCCACGCCGCTGTCGTTGATCGCCCTGATCGGTGCAATTATGTTGGTGGGTATTGTGACCAAGAATGGTATCGTGATGGTGGACTATATGAACCTGCTCATCGAGCGCGGTTCGGGGGTCTTCGAAGCCGTCATCGCCGGTGGCAAGAGCCGTCTGCGTCCGGTGCTGATGACCTCGCTAACCACTATTTTGGGTATGTTGCCGCTGGCGATCGGCACGGGTGCCGGTTCCGAGACGTGGCAGCCGATGGGTATCGCCGTGATTGGCGGTTTGACCTGTTCGACGCTGCTGACGCTCTTCATCGTGCCGGTGCTCTACTCGATTTTGGTCAACCGCTCGCAACGCAAAGAGAAAGAGAAGTTGGCCCAACAGACCGTCGAACACCAAGCAAGTAAATATTAGTGACTTATGAAAGCAGTATTTATATCTTATAATCAAGCCCTTACCGACCGCGTGAATGTAATTATTGATGGACAGGGCATTCGTGGCTTCACCAAATGGGCGTTGACCGAGGGGCGCGGCTCGGTGGACGGCGAGCCGCACTATGGCACGCACGCTTGGCCGTCGATGAACGCCTCGATTTTGGCCATCGTCGAAGATGAGCAGGTCGCACCGCTGCTCGATGCGCTCCGCGAGTTGGACGTCGTCACAAAAATGCAAGGTTCACGTGCGTTTGTCTGGAATATTGAGCAAACCTCCTGATAAATTTTCTACCTTTGTTCGATGAAACTGACGTTTTTAGGCACAGGAACTTCGCAGGGTGTCCCCGTGATCGGTTGCCGTTGCAAGGTTTGCAGCTCCAACGATCGGCGCGATCGGCGTTTGCGCACCTCGGCAATGGTCGAGGTGTCGACGACGACGGATGTTCCGGCGGTGCGGTTGGTGATCGACGCGGGACCTGACTTTCGCTACCAAATGTTGCGTGCGGAGGTACGTCATCTCGATGCCATCCTGCTGACACACGAACACAAAGACCATATCGGGGGGCTGGACGATGTGCGCGCCTTCAATTTTGTCGATTATCCGCCGTTGATCCACAAGGTCGATCTGTATGCGGCACCTCAAACTTTGATGTGCGTGCGCAAGGATTTTGACTACGCTTTTGGGCAGGATAAATACCGTGGTGTGCCCGAAATAGAGTTGCACAAAATTGATGTTTCACGGCCGTTCACGGCTGCCGGTGTGACGATCACGCCGATTTCGGGACACCATTCCGAACGTTTTTTGGTCACCGGCTATCGCATCGGACAATTGGCCTATTTGACGGATTTCAAAACGATCGAAGAGGCTGAAATCCAAAAATTGATAGGCGTCGATGTGTTGGTTGTCAACGCATTGCGTTTCGAAGAGCACTATTCGCATTTCAATGTCGCTGAGGCTTTGGCGCTGATTGCGCGCGTTCGGCCGCGCGTGGCCTACCTGACGCATATGTCCCACGATATAGGTCTGCACGCGATCACCGAAGAGCAGTTGCCCGAGGGGGTGCATTTGGCCTACGATACATTAGAAGTCGAAATAAACGATTGATATGAAAGATTATAAGAATAAAGTAGTTGTGATTACGGGTGCTTCGTCGGGTATCGGCGAGGCTATGGCGCGCGAATTTGCTGCCCAAGGCGCGTGTGTGGTGTTGGGCGCGCGCAATGTGCCCAAGCTGCAACTCGTGGCCGGTGATATTCGTTCGCAGGGTGGCCAAGCGGCCTATTGTGGGGTCGATGTCACCCAAGCAGAAGAATGTAAAACATTGATTGATACGGCAGTGAAAGAATTTGGCGGTGTGGATGTCCTAATCTGCAATGCCGGAATTTCGATGCGTGCGATCTTCGACGATGTGTCGCTCGATGTCTTGCATCGGTTGATGGACGTTAATTTTTGGGGCACGGTCAACTGCTGCAAATTTGCGCTGCCCTATCTGCAAGCCTCGCGTGGTTCGATTGTCGGCGTCTCGTCGGTGGCTGGTCTGCACGGTCTGCCCGGCCGTACGGGCTACTCGGCTTCGAAGTATGCGATGACCGGATTCCTCGAAACATTGCGTATCGAGAACCTGAAAAAAGGCGTGCACGTGATGATCGCCTGCCCGGGTTTCACAGCCTCCAATGTGCGTTTTTCGGCGCTGACGGCCGATGGCTCGATGCAGGGAGAAACGCCGCGCAACGAGGCGTCGATGATGACCTCCGAGCGTGTGGCTCAGATCATTGCGCGCGATGTCTTGCGCCGCAAACGTCTCTGCTTGATGGAGGCCGAAGGACGTGCTACTCACTTTGTTAAGAAGTTCGCTCCGGCATTTTTGGATCGGATGTTTTACTACGTTATGTCGCGCGAACCGGATTCGCCGTTTAAATAGCTTTTTTCACACGTTTGGTTTTTTTGACAACAATTTAGTCGGTTTTACCATAGGTTTTTGTATATTTGTTTTTAGAA
>JAVVYP010000008.1:0-59783 GCA_036651015.1 Alistipes sp. | reverse complement strand
TATGTAACGGCTGAGATTACCTTGAAAGCCGGTGCGTTGACCGCTGCGCAATTCAATGCTTTGGATGTTGCAAGTGGTTGGGAACTGACCGCAAATGAGGGTTCGATCGCTGTGGATGGTATCTCTGTTGTAGGCGAACGGGTCAGCAGTCCGTCGACCGATAGCGATGCACAGATCATCAAATTCACAGTTACGGGCTACACGCTGGGTAATTTGAATATGAAGATCAAGAATAGCATCCTCGTGAATGCTGGCGAGTCCATCAATATCGAAGGTACGATCGTGATCAACGGTCTGCCCAAAGAGGTTGCTGCTTGTGTGATCAACCAACCCAATTTGGTCTATGCCGGTGCGTGGACGAATCTGGTGGTTAGCGAAGAGACTTTGCTTGCCGATCTCGAAAAATCAATCGACCCGAAGGGTGAGTTCTTCGCCGCTGGTGAGTTTGCAACTGCTTTTGCTAAAACAGACGCCAACGCACCTAAATTGACCTCGAAAAAAGTCACCACGAAGTACGGAACGCCTGCCAAGGATGGAGCAAAGGCTCAGTTGAAACTGGGTGTCGCTGAGGCTACACCGGTAGTTATGGTTGATTTCTTCGAAGTCAATTTCTTCCAGCAATCGCCGATCGTCTACGCAGCCCATAAGGATGACAAGATCGAATTCCTTGGCGTGAAGATTCCGCTCAAGGGTAGCGCGGTTACTTTCAAAGCTTCGGAGCATCAGCTGATTAAGGGTTCCAACCTCTTTGACGCGGATCCCAAAGATATTCACTCGCTGGTTTATGGTAAAGTTGTGGGCGACGCATTTACGCTCAATACGATTGACCTGAAACAGAGCTATACTGCTGAGCATTTGAGTAAGGATCTTGTTGTTTCGTACGAGGTAATTAAGCCGAATGATAAATACACGGGCAACCTGCCGTCGATTGATGGTGCCAATATTATGTCGTGGGCTAATTGCGGACTCGCTGAGGTTGAAGTTAAGGCTCTCTTGAGATTCAAAGGTGTTATAATGGATCGCAAAGACTTTACCGTAAGATTGGTACAGCCTGTGTTGTATGACACGTTCGGTATGCGTAAAGTAGAGGGTGTAGCTGTATCCAATGAGGTGAAAATTCCTGCCGGTGATGTTGCAACCACCAAAAACATCTATGAACTGATGTCGATGGTTGACTTCCAACAGCCTGAGGGCGTTGAGATCTTCACGGATAACGGGGTTACGACTTTGGCTTCGGAAGCTACTGGTTATGGCGTGGCTGTTGAATTTGGTACACTGACATTCGCACCTGCCGGCGTTGACTACTCGCGCTTTGCATTCAACTACAAGACCGGTGTCTTTACGGTTGCTGCAAGTCAATCGACATTGGCCGCTGAGGTTACTGCTACTGTGGAGGTGAAACTGACTGACCGCTATTCGGTGACTCTTGCCGCTGACGGTACGGTTGCACCGAAAGTAACGAAGAAAACGGTTACTGTGAAGTTCGTTCCTGCTAAATAAATAGACAAAGCACCCTTCGGGGTGCTCTGTTTACACCGAAAAAACGGCCGTGGTTGTTAACCAAAATCGCATCTTCTTCATAGGTGGAAAAGAGCTTTAAAACCGACAATTCGATAGTATGGGTTACTGTAATGCGATTGTCAAACAACTGATGATAATCACGGTCGTTCTATATGCGGAGGCCTGTCTAAAAGAAATTTTAGACAGGCTTCTGCTTTTTTTTGGCGCAATCGCGCGGCGCAAGGGTGGTGGTGGCGGCGGTGGTCTCGCCGATCCCCGAGCTGGTCGTGGGGTCAGGCGCTTCTCCCCGACGGCCGCGAAGCTCAAGCTGTTATTTTGGAGAATTGTCAAATATGTGTATATTTGTCCCGGGAAATCACCGTTTTCCCCGATTTTTGCTCACCGACACCTTATGACTCCGGAATTGGATTTGACGGCCTTCAACGCCCTTTTCAATACGTACCAGCAACGCTTCGTCCGTTTTGCCGGCTCCTATGTCTATGATTATGCGGTGGCCGAAGATTTGGTGATGGAGAGTTTCGAGGTGGCGTGGGCGCATCGCGAGGTGCTCAGCGTGGAGACTTTCCCGGCCTACACAATGACCGTCATCAAAAACAAATGCCTCAACCACCTGCGCGCTCAAAAGATCCGAACCCGAGCCGGCGAGACCATCACGGCGCACCAAGGACGGGTGTTGGATCTTCGGATTTCGACGTTGCAGGCGTGTGAGCCCGACGAATTATTCGGCGAGGAGGCGCAACGGCTGGTCAACGAGGCGCTGGCGACTTTGCCCGAGCGTACGCGCGAAATCTTCGTCCGCAGCCGTTTCCAAAATCAGAGTTACAAGCAGATCGCCGAGCAGATGGAGACAACGGTCAAGAGCGTGGAGTTCGAGATCTCGAAGACGATGAAGGTTTTGCGTGTGGCATTGAAAGATTATTTGGCGCTACTTATCTTGCTGAATATTAGCTAATTGAACATATTTAAATAAAATAGTTGCACAACTCCCTGAAGAAAGTTCATTTTTTTTCAGGGATTTCTTGTGCTGAGGTGTTATTATAGAAGACTGCAATGATGAAAAAAATGGACAAGGAACGTTTTTACAAATTTTTTAGCAACCAAACCTCGATCGACGAGGAGCGCGAATTGCTCGATTGGCTGGAGTTGGATCCGGCGCATTACACCGAGCTGCTGGCCGAGCGTAAACTCTACGACCGCATTATGTTGCTATCCGATGAAAAGGCGCTCGCAGCTGCGCCGAAACGCACGCTGATTCCGCTGTGGACGCGTCAGGTGTTGCGCTATGCAGCTGTGATTCTGTTGGTTGTCGGCGCAGGCATCTACTCCGCTTCGCGCGTTCGCAACGAATTTCAGTTGGCGACCAACACCGTGTCGGTGCCGGCCGGTCAGCATATCAATGTGGTGCTTTCGGACGGCACAAAGGTCTGTGTCAATGCACTTTCGACCTTGGAATATCCGGCCTGCTTTGCCGGCGATAGCCGTCAGGTGAAGCTCACCGGCGAGGCGTTCTTTGAGGTGACACACGATCGCAAAAAACCATTCGTGGTCAACACTTTCGCCTGCAACGTGAAGGTGTTGGGTACCAAATTCGACGTGCTGGCGCATCCCGAGCGCAAGGAGTTCACCACCTCACTCGTTGAGGGAAGTGTGCAGCTGACCGATGCCCGTGATCCGCAGCAGACGTTTATGCTAAAACCCAACCAGCAAGCGCATTACGAGGGGGAGAGATGGGTCGTTAATGCCATTCCCCAGCACGAAGAATTTCGCTGGCGCGAGGGGTTGATTACCTTCAGCGACGTCACTTTTGCCAAGTTGGTCGGCGAATTTGAACGGTATTACGGCGTGCGTATCGAATTGCGTCGCGCCGAGGTTCCGACGAATCTCTTCACCGGCAAAATCCGCATTTCGGAGGGTGTCGACCACGCCTTGTGGGTCTTGCAGCAAAGTTGCAAATTCACCTATGCGCGCAACGAAGCCAACAATACAATCTACATACAATAATAGAATAGAGAGCCTATGAGGTAGCACAACGAAGAGTCAAAACCAACTTTTTAGAATTTTTTTATCAGTTACAACTAACCAACAAACCTAAATATGAGATTAAAATGTAATCTAAAGGCCATCTGGCTTTTATCTGCGTTTGCACTCCTATTTTGCCTCGGGGCAGGTAGTGTGAAGGCGCAGTCTGTGACGGTGACGCTGAAAATGGACAATGTGCCATTGGAGCGTGTTCTCGCCGCCGTCGAAAAACAAACCACCTATCTTTTTGTCTACGACAAGAGTGTCAATGTGGCACAAATGGTCTCGGTGCAAGCAGCTGCCACGCCGCTCAAAAGCGTGCTCGACAAGCTCTTCAAGTCGACCAACATCGTTTATGCCGTAGAAAATACATCTATCGTGCTGTCAGCCAATTCCAAGGCCGGCAATGCGCAGCGCGGCGCGCTTTCGGGCGTGGTGACCGACTCCAAAGGGACGCCGGTCATCGGTGCGACGGTGATGGTCAAAGGCACCACCATCGGCACCAACACGGGAGCCAATGGCGAATTTGCGCTCAACATTCCCGATGAGACGACCAATGCGGTTGTTGCCGTCCAATTTTTGGGCTATGAGCCGACCGAGTTGGCCGTTGGCACACGTACCTATTTGGCCGTTACACTGCACGAATCAGCGGTGTCGGTTGAAGAGGTCGTTGTCTCGGCATTGGGTATCAAGCGCGCCGAGAAGGCCTTGAGTTACAACGTGCAGCAGGTTGGACAGGAGCAGATCGTGGGGGTCAAAGATGTCAACTTCATCAACGCCCTCAACGGCAAGGTCGCTGGTGTCAACATCAATGCCAGTTCGTCGGGTGTCGGCGGTGCGAGCAAGGTGGTAATGCGCGGAACCAAGAGTATCAACCAGTCGAGCAATGCGCTCTATGTGATTGACGGTGTGCCAATGTACAACTTTTCGGGGGAGGGCGGACAGCTCTTCGATTCGGCCGGAGCAACCGAGGCCATCGCGGACATCAATCCCGAGGATATCGAATCGCTCTCGGTGCTGACCGGAGCGGCCGCTGCGGCGCTCTACGGTAGTGAGGCCGCCAACGGCGCCATCATCGTCAACACCAAAAAAGGTCAGGCCGGCAAAACGACCGTCACCGTGACCAGCAACACCGAATTACTGGCGCCCTTTGTGATGCCCAAATTCCAGAATCGTTATGGTACGTCGGACCTCGACAAGAGTTGGGGCAACCGACTCAACGCGGCCAACACGATGGGCTATTCGCCCAAAGACGATTTTTTTCAGACCGGCGTCGTCGGCACCGAAACGGTGGCGCTGTCAACGGGTAACGAGAAGAATCAGACCTACTTTTCGGCTGGTGCTGTCAATTCGCGCGGCGTCGTGCCCAACAACAGTTACAGCCGCTACAACTTCACCTTCCGCAACACAACCTCGCTACTCAACGACAAATTGCGGGTCGACGTTGGCGCGAGCTATATTCTTCAGAATGACCGGAATATGATCAATCAAGGTGTCTACTACAACCCGTTGGTCTCGGCCTATCTGTTTCCGCGCGGCAACGACTGGGAGGATATCAAAATGTATGAGCGCTACGACACTTCGCGCAAAATCTATACCCAATATTGGCCTTCGGGCGAGGGTAACTATGTAATGCAGAACCCCTATTGGCTCGCCAATCGCACCCTCCACGAGAACAACAAAGACCGCTATATGCTCAACGCTGGCCTGAGCTACGATCTGACCAGCTGGCTCAACGTCTCGGGTCGGTTGCGGATGGACAACACGGTCAGCGATGCTACCGAGAAACTCTATGCCACCACCAGCACGCAGCTCACCGAGGGGTCGCCCAATGGTCTCTTCGGCACCTCGCGCACCAAAGATCGCCAAATCTATGGCGACGTGTTGGTCAACATCAACAAAACTTTTGGTGAAAATTGGTCGTTGCAAGCCAACGTGGGCGCCTCGTTCAGCGATATGAAATCCGATGCTTTGAACGTCCGCGGGCCGATCGCCTACGGTTTGCAGGTGGCGCCCAATGTGGTTGAACCCAATGGTATACCCAACGTTTTTAACGTCTTCCAGCTGAGCAATTCGAAAACCATACGCGAGCAGATCGGTTATCGCGAGCAGACCCAATCGGTCTTCGGCAGCTTCGAATTCGGCTACAAAAACACCTACTTCCTGACCCTGACCGGACGTAACGACTGGCCGTCGCAGTTGGCAGGTCCTCACTCCGAGAAACGCTCGTTCTTCTATCCGTCGGTCGGCGCGTCGATCGTTGTGTCGCAAATTGTGCGGATGCCCGAGCAGATCAGCTACCTGAAGATCCGTGGCTCCTTTGCCTCGGTCGGTGTGGCTTTCAAACGCTTCTTGGCCAACCCCAAAAGTACGTGGGACGCAACCAACGGCGCGTGGGTGGTCTCGACCGACTATCCGATGTACAACCTCAAACCCGAGCGCACAAAGTCCTACGAGGTGGGTTTGACAATGCGTTTCTTGAAGCATTTCAATTTGGACGCCAGCTACTACTACGCCAAAACCTCCAACCAAACCTTCGATCCGATCGCTTCTGCCTCGTCGGGAAGTGCCAAATTCTATATCCAGAACGGCGACGTGCGCAACGAAGGTGTCGAGTTGGCACTGGGTTACGGCAACGAGTGGGGTAAGTTCAAATGGAGTTCCAACTTCACGATGAGCGTCAACCGCAACAAAATTCTCAAGTTGGCCAAAGAGGCCACCAATCCGTTGACCGGTGAAAAGGTGTCGATCGACTTCCTCAATATGGGCGGTTTGGGTCAAACGCGTTTCATCCTGCAAGAGGGTGGCACGATGGGCGACCTCTATTCGCGTTCGGATCTGGTGCGCGACAGCAATGGCGATATTTATATCGACCAAAACGGTTCGATTGATGTGAACAACTCGATCACCAATTTCGACCAGTACATTAAATTGGGCAGCGTGCTACCCAAGGCCAATCTCTCGTGGCGCAACGATTTCCGTTGGGCAAATTTCAACTTCGGATTTATGATCACGGCGCGTCTGGGCGGTGTGGCTTTCTCGCGTACACAAGCAGCGCTGGACTACTACGGTGTTTCGGAGGCGTCGGGTGTGGCGCGTGACCAAGGCGGCGTGACCATCAACGGCGGTGATCGGATCACAGCCCACGAGTGGTACTCCAAAATCGGTAACCAAGACGGTGTGTCGCAATACTATACATACAGCGCAACCAACGTTCGCCTGCAAGAGGCCTCCATCGGCTACACCATCCCCAAACGCAAGTTGGGCAATGTGATGGAGTTGACCTTGTCGTTGGTCGGCCGCAACCTGTGGATGATCTACAACAAGGCACCTTTCGATCCCGAAGCGGTGGCCACAACGGGTAACTACTACCAAGGTATCGACTACTTTATGATGCCGAGTACGCGCAACATCGGTTTTAATGTACGACTGAAATTCTAATCCAAAGCGACTTATGAAAATCAATAAAATATTGCGAGCTTCGCTGTATGCTCTTTGTGTGTGTGCGGTGGCGGCTTGTACGGCCAATTACGAAGATATCAATCAGGATCCCTATGGTGTGGGTCCCGACGATATGGAGGGTGACGGCTACAACATCAGTTCGGCCTTGGTGGGTATGCAGGGCTGGGTCATCCCGACCACGGCGCTCACCTATCAGTTCACCGATTGTTTGCTGGGCGGCTCGTGGGGCGGCTATCTCGCCGATTCGAACCAAAGTTTCAACTCCGGTAAATTCTCGACCTACAACCCTTCGGACGGTTGGATGTTGGTGATGTTCAAGGACATCATCCCCAAAATCTACTCCAGCCACAAAATGCTGAAAGCGGTGACCACCGATGCTGTGCCTTTGGCCATTGCCGACATCATCAACGTGGCGGCACTGCACCGCATTACCGACTGCTACGGCCCGATTCCCTACTCGCAAATCGGTGCTGGCGGACAACTCAAAGCCCCCTACGATTCGCAGGAGGCGGTCTACAAAAGGATGTTCGAGGAGCTGACCGCCGCTGCTGCGACGCTCGAAGCGCACCAAACCGAGACCATCAGTGCCAATGCCGACAAGGTCTACGCCGGCGACGTGCTCAAGTGGATCAAGTATGCCAACTCGCTCAAATTGCGGCTTGCCGTGCGCTTGTCGTATGCTGATGCAGCTACGGCACAAAAAATGGCCGAAGAGGCCGTGAACAACAAAATTGGCGTGATGACCACCAACGCCGACAATGCGGCACTGTCGAGCTTTGGTAAAGACGGCAATCCGGCCTATGTGGTAATGTGGAACTGGAACGGTGGCGACTCGCGCATTGGCGCCGACATTGCCTCCTATATGAATGGTTACGCCGATCCGCGCCGTGCGGCTTACTTCACCAAATCGACCTTCACGGCGGCCGACAACATTCCCAACGACTACTACGGTTTGCGCTCGGGGATCGACATCGACACCAAAGAGGCTGCTCAGAAATATTCGAATGCAGCCATCACGCCCAACACGCCGCTGATGTGGATGAACGCTTCGGAGGTCGCTTTCCTGCGCGCCGAGGGTGCTCTGCGCGGCTGGTCAATGGGTGGCTCGGCCGAGAGTTTCTACAACGACGGCATCCGCCTCTCGTTTGCACAATGGGGAGTCGCAGGAGCCGAGACCTATTTGGGCAACTCCACGGCAAGACCGCAGGTCTATCGCGATCCGCGCGGACTGAACAACTATGCCGGCGAGGTCAGCTCGATCCGCATCAAGTGGAACAATGGTGACGGCACCGAAAAGAATTTGGAGCGGATCATCACCCAAAAATGGATTGCCAACTTCCTGATGGGACAAGAGGCGTGGGCAGACTACCGTCGCACGGGCTATCCGCACCTGATGCCTGTTGTCTCCAACCGCAGCGAGGGCGGCGTGGTGAATGCCGAGGAGGGCGCACGCCGGTTGAAGTATCCGCTCGACGAATACACGACCAATGCCGAGAATGTGACGGCAGCCGTGGCTTCGTATCTGGATGGTGCCGACAACTTAGCCACACACGTGTGGTGGGATTGCAAAAACAAATAATAGACAACACGATGAAAAACATAAATAGAATAGTCACAGGAGTGCTCTTACTCGGCTTTGCCGCGTTGGTCAGCTCGTGTAGCGACTGGACCGATATGGAGAGTTTGGAGATCAAACAACCCACCATTGATGAGCAGAATCCTGCCTTATATGCGGCCTATTTGGCCAGCTTGAAGGCCTACAAACAGACGGATCACAAGATCGTCTACGCCACTTTCGACAACCGCGAAAAGACCCCCGGCACACGTGCGCAGCACATTTCGATCCTGCCCGACAGCCTCGACATTGTTTCGTTGCAGAGCGCCGAATTGGATGCACGCGAGTTGGACGAAATCGCCCAAGTGCGCACCAAGGGCACACGGGTTGTCTACACCATCTCCTACGAGTCCATTCGCGCGCAATACGACATCGACAAAGCTGCTTTCGATGCGGCGCAAGTCAAACCGGCCGAGGATGCAGGCGAGGAGACTCCTCCCGTGCCGACCTTTATGCCTTTCGGCGACTACCTCACGGCGCACCTTGATACCCAAATTGCACGTTGCGATCAATTTTCGTTCGATGGATTGACCTTCAGCTATACGGGTCGTGCCTTGCTGACCCTGCCCGAAGCACAAAAAGAGGAGCACTTGGCCAATCAAAATATTTTGCTCACCAAAGTGGGTGAGTGGGCTGCGGCACACCCCTCGAAGTTGTTGATTTTCGAAGGCGTAACCGCCAATTTGGCCGATCGTGCATTGCTGGCCAAATGCAGCTACATCATCGTTCCGACGCTCGACGTGAACAACGTCTATGCCCTCGATCAGCGCGTCTTGCAAGCTTTGGTGGCCGATGTTCCCACCCAGCACATCTTGGTCGGCGCCCGTCCATTCTCGCTGGACAAGGAGGATCTGCTGACCGGCTATTTTGCCGACGGCAGCCCGGCAGTGCTCTCGACGGCCTACTGGATTGTCAACAAGACAGCGCGTTACACCAAAGCCGGATTGGCCATTTATGATGTCCAGACCGACTATTTCTACCGGACTTCGATTTATAAATACACCAGAGGGGCGATCGACATTATGAACCCATCTGCTAAAAACTAAGCGAAAATGAGACTCAATAGTATATTTGTCGCCTTGGCCGTCTTGGTTGCAACGACGTTGGTCGGTTGCAAGAACGACGATCCTCGCGACCACTCGTTCGACAACCAGCTCTATATGGATACCGAGGTCAAGGTGGCGACGACAATGGTCAAACCCAGCACCCTCACCACCAGCCGAACCATCCGCTCGCGTGTTGCCGAACCGGTTGCGGCACAGGTCGATATTGTCTACGCCGTTGCGGCGTCGAAGGTTGACACCTACAACCAAGCTTACTACGATAATGCGTTGATGCTTCCCGAGCAAAATTACGAGATTGCCCTCTCCGAAGCTTCGATTCCCGTGGGCAGTGTGCGCTCGACCGAGATAACCGTGCAATTCAAGGAGCTGAATGCCCTCGATCGCAAGCAGATTTATGTGTTGCCGGTGACCATCGAAAGCGCAACGAACATCGCCCTGTTGGAGAGTGGGCGTACGGTTTATTATGTGTTCAAAGCCGGTGCGGTGATCAATGTGGTGGCCAACATCCGCGAGAATAGTCTGGAGGTCAAATGGGAGAACCCGTCGGTGGTTAACTCCTTGCGTACGATGACGATGGAGGCGATGATTCGCGTTCACTCCTACGACCATATTATGACGGTGATGGGCATCGAGGGCGTTTTCTTGATGCGTATCAGCGATGAGGGTTACCCCTCCGAGGCGTTGCAGATTGCGACCTCTGATGCTCAAAATTTCCCCTCCTCGTCGCAATCTCCACTGCTGCCGAAAGACAAGTGGGTGCAGATTGCACTGACGATGAATGCCGCTACGGGTGAGTACGTCATCTATATCGATGGCAATCGTGCTGTAGCAGGCACGGGTCCCCGTCTGGGCACAATCAACCTCACACAAAAGGGTGAGCACGGAGGTTTTTTCATTGGCAAATCCTACAACGACAGCCGTTGGCTCGATGGTGAGATCAGCGAGTGCCGCATCTGGAACGTGATTCGCACCCAAGAGCAGATCGCCGCTGGTCGTTATGAGGTGGAGCCGACTGCAGCAGGGTTGGTGGCCTACTGGAAATTCGACGAGGGCGCCAGCACGGTGGTCAACGATCGCACTGGCAACGGCAACAATGCCAAGGCTGAATCGCCCCTCAAGTGGATTCCCGTAACACTTCCCGAGTAGCTTTTAATCTGATAAAGAAAACAAAAACAGGTATGAAAAACATAAAATATAAGAGCGGTCTGTGGGTGGCTTTTTCGTTGTTTGTGGCGACTTTTGCACTCTCCTGCACCGACGATGTGGTGCTGCCCAGTACGGTCGATGAGGGCAACTACGACAAGATCAATGCGGTCTACGGATCGCTGCACAACTTGTCGGATTCGCGTGCTAATGCGCTGATGGAGTTGCGCACCACGGATATCACCACCGATTTTTGCATCGAGCTGACCAAAGCCCACAATGCGGCTATCGACGCCACGTTGCAGTGCGACGAAACACTTGCCGCCAACTACAACGCCGCTCACAAAACCGATTTCCCGATCTTTCCTGCCGATCTGCTTGTCTTGGAGGAGCAGGGCGCTGTGTTGATTGCCCCGGGAGATACCGAATCCATTCCGGTCACCGTGACATTCAAGAGCTGCGATGAACTGACGGTTGGCCAAACCTATTTGGTGCCGCTGTCGGTTGTTGTGACCACCAAAGGGCTGAAAATGGACAACATGAACTACGTCCTGCTGGTTAAATATGTGGGCGAGATGGCCGATTGCTCGAAGCCTTCGGGGATGAAGGTGATCAGCTGTATGGAGGTCAACGGAGTGAACCCGCTCAACAACATGGAATACTCACTCAAGGAGAGCAAAAAACTACTCTTCGATATAGTGATTCTCTTCTCTGCCAACATCAGCTACGATCCCGCTACGGGTCGCGTATTTCTCAAAAACAATGAGAATATCACCGCTCTGCTCAACAATCGCGACAAATATCTCAAACCGCTTCAAGATCGCGGAATCAAGGTGCTGTTAGGCGTATTGGGTGACCACACCAAGGCCGGCGTTGCCAACCTTTCGACCCCTGTGGCGGCTCAATTTGCCGCCGAATTGAAGTCCTATTGCGACGCCTACAATTTGGACGGTATTTGCTACGATGATGAGTATTCGGACTATGCACCGGCTCCCGGGTTGATCTTCCCGGCCTCCTACGATGCCGCAGCGCGCTTGGCCTATGAGACCAAAATGGCGATGCCCGACAAACTTTGTATGGTCTATATCTACCACCTGACCTCCTCTTTTGGCAACACAATCGAGGGTGTTGAACCCGGTCAATTTGTCGATTATGCCTTGGCCGATTACGGTGATAACGCGTCAACGGGTTCCTACAAAGGCATCACCAAACGGCAATTGGCGCCCTATTCGCAGGAGTTTGCCAAAGGCAACATCACCAATGAAAGACTGTGTCGCGAAATTGTTACGAACGGTTTCGGTGCCCACATGATCTTCTCGATGAATCCCTATCGCACAGCGAATTACAATTGGAGTATACAGCAGGCCGGCTTGCAAGCCGTGGCCAAAGGTTTCTTCAATGAGGAGCTGGTTTGGTCGGGCGTCAAGCACCCCAAAGATTGGAAATAGCAAAACTTCAATACAACCAAAACTATGAAAAAATTACTTATAATACTCTTTGCTGCGGCCTTTGTGATGGGGTGTAGCGATGACAATACCACCGACGAAACCATTCAGCCCGACGCAAAAATCGAGGTTTCGGCCGCTCAATTGCCCTTCCTGTCGGGCGGCGATGTGGCCACCGAAGGCCAAAATGCGTTGACGGTAACCTCCAGCGACAAATGGCGTCTCTCGGGCAAAAAAACGTGGTGCCACCCCTCGGCTATCGAAGGCCTGAGCGGCGAGACGATCACTTTCACCGCCGATGCCAACCCTACGAGTGAGCCGCGCAGCATTGTCTATACCTTTATTTGCGGCAGCAAAGTCTCCAAAGTGGTGGCGACCCAAGAACCCAGCCCGGTGTTGGATTTCCTGACCGACAAGACCTATACGGTCGGTCAACCTGCCACGTCGATCTCGATGATCATCAAGGCCACCGAGGGTTTCAGCTACCAGATCGCCGAAAAAGATAAAAGTTGGATCACGGCGCCCGTCACGCGTGCCATCGACACCCACTTCCTCTCGTTCGACATCGCGGCTAATGCGTCGTACAGCCCTCGTTCGGGTAGCATTATCTTCTCGGTTACGGGCAAGGAGCCTGTCACGGTCACCGTCAATCAGGCACAAACCGATTTCGTGTCGATTCCCAAACTTGTCTACGAGGTCGATCCCGAGGGCGAAGATGTGTCGGTTGCCTACGAGACGAACGTCGAATTGGTTCCCGATTTGACGGGCTATGCTTGGATCACATTGCTGCCTGCTTCGCGTGCAGTGGCCGCTGGAACACTTGTTTTCAAAGTGGAGCCTGTCGGCAAGAAACCCCGCACAGCTTCGATTCCAATCAAGAGTGCCGACGGTTTGCGCACCTACGAAACGCTCAGTTTCAGTCAGGCATCGGCACCGGTGACGGCTACGGTTACGGATCCCAATTTTGCTGCGTGGTTGGTGGCGCAAGAATTTGTTACAGCACCGGCTACGGGCAATAAATATGTGCTGACGGCCAAGGGTTTGACGGTAACAAAGATGGATTGCTCGGGACAGAGTCTTACCTCCGTGGCCGGTATTGAGGCCTTTACAACGCTGACTGAGTTCAATTGCGCGAATAACTCGCTGACAGCGTTGGATCTGCGTGAAAACACGGCCATCGCGACGCTCAACTGCTCGGACAACTACCTGAAAACGATTGATCTGACAAAATGTGCCGAATTGATCTTCTTGGATTGCCGCCGCAACGACCTGACTTTGTTGGATTTGAGCGGATGCGCAAAGCTTAATATGACAAGTACACCGCCATACAGGCCGATGCTGATCGGACAGAATAATTTGGGCGAATTGCGCATTGCGGACAATGCACCTTTTGTGAAGCTTTATTTAAATCAAATGTCGTCCACACCGACTCCTCTGACAGGTCGTTCGGGCGTTGCGTCCAGCAGGTTGAAAATTGTGGGTGCAAAACTTGAATATATCTATATCAACAATGTGACGACACTGCGCGAGTTGAATATCAGAGAGTGCCCTGCTATTAGAGCTTTGTATGCCAAGGGTGGAAATTTTGTCAACAAACTTTATCTACTGCCAAGTCAGAGTGGAGCCAATCTCCAAATTCCAATGGGAGCAACAAGGGACACGGACAGCGAATGGTAGCTTTCTCAGTGGGTTTTGACAAAAGCTATTGCACCGTCTTTGGCGGCGAAATAGCTTGATTTACAACTTGTTTTTTTCGAATCGGCAGTTGGGTTAATCCTAACTGCCGATTTTTTTTGCCGCCGTAATGGCCGGCTGTTGATTGCCCGTTTCGTGTTTTGTTCTTATGCCTTGTTCTTATGCTGTTCCCGGCGCGGTTTACACATTGGTTTACACAAGCCCCCGATTCCGCCGCCAAAATCGTTCGCAACAGCACACAAAAAAACCACCTACATTGCTGTAAGTGGTTGATTGGCGGCTCTTTCGAGACCCTCTTTGGTGACACCGACTGGACTCAAACCAGTAACCTTCTGATCCGTAGTCAGATGCTCTATTCAATTAAGCTACGGTGCCGAATTGCAGGTGCAAATGTAGGGTAAAAATCCGAATCGCGCAAATTATTCCGTAGAATTTTTCGACAAAATCGCGGTTTGGTCGCTAACCGCGTCGTGTGACCCCTATTTGACCTCGCGATCGGGGTGGGCGTGCAGAAATTGGTCCCAGCTTTGGGAGCCTCCTTTCGAAGCGGATTTCTTGCCTCCACCCAGTCCCTTGACCTTGGCGTCGTTTAATAGCCCGTTGAGTGGATTGCAGGTGGTGAAGTGGTGGCAGAGTGCCACTGCCATTCCGTCGGTGGCGTCAAGTCGTTTGGGGGGCGCGTCGATGGTGAGCATTCGGCAGACGATGGCTGCAACCTGCTCCTTGGTGGCTGCGCCGCGGCCGGCGATGCTCTGCTTGATGCGCATCGGGGCGTATTCGAAAACGGGCAGATTGCGGCTCAGTGCTGCCGCCATCGCCACCCCTTGTGCCCGTCCCAATTTGAGCATACTCTGCACGTTTTTGCCGAAGAAAGGGGATTCGAGCGCCACATCGCGCGGCGCGTATTCGTCCACCAAAGCTGCGACCCGTTCGAAGATGTAGCGCAATTTGGCGTAGGGATCACTCATCCGATGCAGGTCGATGTCGCCCAAGACCACCGAACGCAGCGTGCGTCCCTCGACCTCCAACACGGCGTAGCCCATATAATTGGTGCCGGGGTCGATGCCCATAATACGGTATTTTTCGGGTGCTTTCAGCATAATTTTTTGCAAAAGCCCCTCTGCACGGCGATTGTGGCGCACGAGCGGAGGGGCTTGGGGTGTGCAGGATCTATTCGGCGAGCAGCTCCGCGATCTTCTCGTAAAGGGCGTCGCCGCGCAGGTTCGAAGCGATGATCTTGCCTTGGGCGTCGATCAGAAAGTTCGACGGAATGCCTTGAATGGCATAGGCTTTGGCAGCCGGATTGTCGAAGCCTTTCAGCTCGCAGACGTGGATCCAGTTCATCTTGTTTTGGTCGATGGCGCCCAACCATTTTTCGCGGTCTTTGTCAAACGACACACCGAAAATCTCGAATCCTTTGGCGTGAAACTCGCTGTAAGTCTTCACCAATACAGGCGCTTCGCCCATACAGGGGCCGCACCACGAAGCCCAGAAATCCACCAGCGTGAATTTGTTGGCCGGGTTGTCGATGACCGACTTGAGTGAAACAGGCTCACCCTCGGCATTGTTCTGCGTGATGTCGGTATACGTTTGTCCGATCTCGGTTTTGAGCTTGCGTTCGGCCGTCTGTTTAAGCTCGGTCAAAATCTCGGCTTGCTGGAGTTCGGGGGTGAACTTGGCGATCATCGCGAGCATCTCCTGCCCCGAAAGTTCGTAGCCTAATTGTTGTGCCAAGAGCGCTGCCCCGAAGTAGTTGGTCAGGTTGTTTTCAACCGTTGTACGGGTGAGTTTGTTGTACTCCTCTTCAATGACCTCGCGGCGTTCGTCGGTGGTCGTGGTGTCGCGAAATTCGGTCATCAAGGCGCGACTGGCGGCCGAATAGGCGGCGTTGGCATCGTTGGACGGGGTGCCGCTGATGAGCGTCAGCGTGGCATCTTGTGGATCGTTGGTCAAGGTGATGGTGCCCGGCTCGAGGATCAGCATCTGCGTGAACGAGGCCGAAGCGGCATCGCGTGCGTTGGCTAAGTAGCGCACGGCAGGCGCCGTGGCAATGCCTTTGAAGCGGAATGCACCGTTCTCGATAGCGGCTGAATCGATGATATTCTCCTGATTATCAAATAGGTAGAGTGTCCCGTCGATGTTGGCGAGTGAGCCTTCGATCAAGTAGGCGTTTTTGTTTTGACCGCAGCTGCACAACACGACGGCAGCTGCAGCGATGAGTAGTGATTTCATTTTTTATTTGATTTTAAGTGCTTCGATTTGTTTTTCCAACTCGTTGACGCGGCGCGCCAGTTCGGGCAGGGTTTTGAAGATGGCCGAGGCGCGGTGGTACTGCATACCCGGGAGTGCCGGATAGCCGAAGCGCACCTCGTCGTCGGGTACATTGCGATCCAAGCCGCTCTTCGAGCCGATCTTCACGCGGTCGCCTATGGTGACGTGGTCGGCGATGCCCACCTGCCCTGCGAGGAAGCAGTTGCGACCGACCTTCGAGGTTCCGGCGATGCCGGTTTGTGCCGACGACACGGTGTCTTCTCCGATCTGCACGTTGTGGCCGATCTGGATCAGGTTGTCGAGTTTCACGCCGCGGCGGATGATCGTCGAGTCGGTTTTTGCGCGGTCGATGCAGGTGTTGGCGCCGATCTCCACATCGTCCTCGATGATGACGTTACCCAGCTGCGGAATTTTGTCGAAACCACCTGTGGCATTGGGCATAAAGCCGAAGCCGTCGGCACCGATCACCGCTCCGGCGTGGAGAACGCAGTTGCGGCCTACGCTGCAACCCTCGTAGATCTTGACACCGGCGTAGATGATGGTTCCTTCGCCCACGCTCACCCCCCGTCCGAGGTAGACCTGCGGATAGATTTGGCAGTTGGCGCCGATCGTGACCCCCTGTTCGGCCACCGTGAAGTCGCCGATGTAGCAGTCGGCACCCACCGTGGCCTGCTCCGAGAGGGCGCAGTGGGGGCTGATGCCCGTGCGGCGCGGTTTGGCGGCGTTGTACATTTCGAGCAATTTGAGTACGCATTGCCCGGCGTCATCGACCTTGATGAGTGTGGCCGCAACGGGCTGCGAGGGGCAGAACGTGCGGTCTACCAACACGATGCTGGCATTTGTGGTGTAGAGAAAAGGTTCGTATTTGGCGTTGGTCAGGTAGCTCAACGAGCCGGCCTTGCCCTCCTCGATCGAGGAGACGGTGTTGACTTTGGTCTGCGTGTTGCCTACGATCTCGCCGCCCAAAAAACCTGCGATCATTTCGGCTGTAAATTCCATCATAAATTATAGGTATTTGTTTATATCGACCCCTTCGGGCAAAAATTCTTCTACCGCGCGATCGAACGACAGCACCTCGCGCACGGTCGACGACGAGATGTCGGCCACGGGGGCAGGGGTGAAGAGCATCACGGTGGTGATGTCGGCATAAAGACGGTGGTTGGTGGCCTCCATCGTGCGTTCGTACTCGAAATCGGTGGTGTTGCGCACGCCGCGGATGATGGCGCACGCGCCCACGCGTTCGGCAAATTCGCCCGTCAGCCCCGTGTAGATTTGGGCTTCGATCTGGGGCGTTGCGGCGTAAAGCTCCTCGATGAGCCGCTTGCGGTTCTCGATGGTCAGCAGCCCCTTTTTGGTGGAGTTGTTGCCGATGCCGATCACCACGCGATCGAAGAGCTTCAGGGCCTCTTCGACCAGTGCAGCGTGGCCGCGCGTGAATGGGTCAAACGACCCGGGGAATATAGCTGTCCGTTTCATTACCGACAAAGATAATCATTATTAAGAATCTACGAATTAAATCAGTTGAATATTTTACCGTTCGAACTGCACCTGCTCCGAATAGATAATGTGGGTGTGGGGGTTGGACGAGACGATCTCTTGACGCAGCGATTTGGTGCCCCAGCGGATGAAGAGGAAGCGCCGTGGCACGCGGTGAACGATCTGCCGCAGGGTGTCGATGCTCTCCACGTGGCAGCGTACCGAGTCGCAGTCGACCACACCCTCGACGCGAACCCACGTGTCGCGCCAGCGGAAAAACCGCAGCGTGTCGTGGGTGGTGATGGTGTCGCGCAGCCGCACCACAAGGGTGTCGCGCAGGGGTGTTGCCGCCTCGAAAGTGGTGTGGGTGATGGCTTTCGAAGCCGATTCAAGACGGCGGATTTTAAGCCCCAAGCGTCGAATTTGTTCGGCATCCGCAGCGCGCAACTCCTCGAATTCGGAGCAACGCAGGCGCAGCACCTGCACTGAAGCGGCTTGCGCATTGGCTGCCGTGCGGTAGTGGGTGATGCCGGAGGTGAGCGCCTGCTGGTTTTGGGTCAGACGGCGGTTTTCGGTGCGGAAATGGCGGTAACCACCCACCAACAGTGCCGTTGCGAGGAGGGCATAAAGCAATAGATATTTTTTCATGGCGATCGGATTTGCAGCGAAGATACCACTTGCCGCCCCCGATCGGTTTCTATATTTTCAGAAGCTGTGCGCCTTACTCAAATGCGCCGTCGCTGACAACGAATAGTGAGGATTGACTCTTCAAAGGGAGCTGAAATGAGGTGGTTTCAATGCCGCCGCTTTGTTGGTGCGTATAGCGCAACTTGCACGCGGCTCCGGTGTGGGGGTCTAATCCAATCGGGATGATCTTGCCTCTTATTTTGCGACAAGGTCAAACCGATAGGTGCCTGCATCGAGTTCGACTCTTCGAGCATCTTTCACATTGGCAGGAAGTTGCAGCGTGGCCGTCGAGTTTGCCGGAATTACGACCGTGTAGGTGATCTTGTTGCGTCGGCGCACCCATTTCGAGACGATTGTTCCGTAGGGCGATTCGTGGCTGGCTTCGAAACGATCAAGTCCTTCGGGGAAATAGGGCGTGAGCAGCACATTTTGAAAGCCGGGTTTTTGGGGATCGGGCTTGATGCCGCCGGGTCCTTTGAAGAACCAGCCCCCGATCTCCCCAAACATCATGTGGTTGTCCGAGATGTCGCGTGTGGCCTTTAGATCCCAGTTTTCGAGCAATGTGGTGGCTCCATTGACCACCCACCAGCCCCACGAAGGATAGGTGTCCTGAACCGCTACGCGGTAGGCCGATTGCTGGTATCCGTTGTCGTTGAGTGCGTTGAGTAGTGCTTTGGCGCCCAATACACCGACATCCAAATGGTAATTTGCTGCCGCCACCTTGCGGTCGAGATTGGCGGCAACTTTGGCTTTCAACTCCTCGGGCGCAACGCCCCAATGGAGCGGTACCGAAAGCTCGGTCTGTGTGCCACTGGCGTAGATGCCCTTTTCACGATCGAGGTATTTGTCGTTGATCGCCGTGCGAATTTTGGCAGCCAAAGCCGCATATTTCTGCTGATCTTCCGCGTAGCCGAATAGGGCTGCTGCTTGAGAGAGGATGGAGGCATCCACATAAAAATAGGTCGAAGAGGTCAACTCGAGGTTTGAGGGTACACTGACCGGCACCCAATCACCACGCCCGAAGGTTGTCAATCCGCCCCGACTGATGCGCGTCACGTAATCGACATAGCTTTTCAGGTTGGCGTAGCAGTCGCGAAGTAGTTTGCTGTCACCATAGAAGAGGTAGATCTCCCACGGAATAATGGCGATGGTGCTTGTCCAGTCCAATCCGTTGGCTGTGCCATAGCCCCAGCCTCCGGTCGGAATAATATCGGGAAGTACGCCGTTGGGTTGCTGCTCGTCGCGGTGGTCGGCCATCCATTTCTCATAAACGGTGATGGCGTCGTAGTTGTAGAGCGCTGTTTCGATCGCCAAATGACCATCGCCCGTCCAACCATTCTTCTCCCTCTGAGGGCAGTCGGTCGGATAGCCCATTAGGTTGGAGAGATAGGCGTTGTTGGTGGCCCTCCACAGTCCGTTGATCAACTCCGTTGAGGCGGATATGTGACCCGTAGGCTCCACGTCGCTGTGCATAAACCAAGCTGTGATGCTCTCGGGAGTGAGTTCGAGCGGCCGATCCGAGGTGATTTCCACATAGCGGAAACCCTTGTAATTGAATCGCGCCATAAATTCGTCCTCTTTCTTTCCGCTCAAATAGAGCAGGTCGGTTTGGAAAGGCGCCGACTCTCGGTCACCTCGGTAATAAACATCAATATTCGATAAATCGACCCGACCGCGATCATCGAGACGTTCGCCGTGTTTGATCTTGACGAGGGTGCCCTCCTCGCCTTTTATCCGAACCTGCGTCGTCCCTGCCATATTTTGCCCCATATCGAAGACATAGGTTTGGTCGTCGAATTTGTGCATACTTTGGGTGGGATACTCCGTCACGTTGCGGATAGGTGCCATTTGCTGCGACGATATTTGCTGCGACGGCGTGCTTCGATAGCGAATGCCGCCCCAATGCGAATCGTCGAAGTCGGGACGATCCCAACCCTCCATTTCAAGCCTTGCATCGTAATGTTCGGCTGTGTAAAAATAGTTGAGGATAATAGGTCCCGATGCAGTTTTCCAATCGTTTTCCGAGACAATCGCCTCTTCCGACCCATCGGTGTAGGTGATCTGAAGGTCGATGCAAAATGCCGGACGGGCGCGCCACGGCGCATCGTGAAAATCCCAGACGCCGAGCGATTGGTGGTTGTACCAGCCGTTTCCGAGGATCACGCCGATGGCGTTAGAACCCGCTTGCAGATAGTTGGTCACATCGTGTGTGACGTATAAATTGCGCCTGTCGAAGCGCGTGTACGTCGGGTCGAGCCGATGATCGCCGACCTTGCGGCCGTTGATCGAAAGCTCGTACAGGCCTGCGGCGGCGATATACGCGCGCGCTTGCTTCACCTTCTTTGCGACACAAAACTCCTTGCGGAAATAGGGGGCAGGTTTGTAGTCGATGTCGTGGTGGTCGCTAATCCAAGCGCCCTTCCAATTCTTCATCCCCATTTTTCCGGTTTCGAAATACGTAATGGGGGCGTGCACCTCGACGCCGTCTTTGTCCCAAGCCGTAACCCTCCAATAATAACGGGTTTGGGGCTTCAATGCCCGGCCTTTGTAGTTCACAAGAATCCGGTTGTCGTTCTGCCGGCCGCTGTCCCACATCGCGGCTTTGCCGTTGGCCAGAGCCAGTGAGTCGGTGTCAACGACGATGCGATAGGCGCGCTGTTTGGCTCCTTGCCGCGCGTCGTCCATCTTCCATTGCAGGCGAGGCGTAGGCTCGTCGATGCCCAGCGGTGCTGTGAGGTGTTCGCACTTCAATGCTCCAATGTGGCACTCTTGTGCGGTTAGCGTAGCGAGGGGTAGCAGCAACGTTGCAAGTATAACGACAGTTTTTCTCATTGTAATTCGGTTTGACATAAATGCCCCAGTTTCTGCCCTGTAAATCCTCATTTAGCTTGCTGAAATCGGATTGACAGAACAAAAACTGGAACAAAAATAGCACTAAAATAATTTCGGTAACAAATTAAAACAGCTTCTAAAATAGCCTCTTAGAATACCGACAATTCATAGATTCTCGCGATTTTGCCCTCGCTTTGGTCGGGCTTCGCGATTTGCAATCGCACGTAACGTGCGTTAACAGCTGTTGGAAGTAGCCGATCGGTTTCCTGCGCGGTGTTGTCGTAGACCGTGTCAACCGTTTCCCACGCATCCTGCTCGTGGCACTTCACTTGCAGGCTATACTCTTTGGTGATGAAACCAAGCGACTCTGTTCCGGCGTGCAGTACGTGCCAGCCGTGAATTTGGTTCTCTTTTTTCATATCCACGGTTATAGACTTTGGTTTTGCATCGCTGACGTCGCACCATTTGGTAGTTATATCGTCGTCTATGGCACATTCAGCGACCTCCGAGTGGTTGGCCTGTCCCGATCGTTCCACCACAGATTTGCCGTATACGAAATTTTTGCGTGCCACCTCACCGGCATCAGCACCCCTCTCCGGCAAGGCAATGCGCAGGAGATCACTGGCCGGAATCACCCGATTGTTTTGGTCGTTGGCAACCGTAGCTGCAAAGACTACAACACGCGAATTGTCGGGCAGGGTAAGCTGTTTTGCGCCAGCAGGCAGGTCGATGCCAATGCAGAACATATATGTAAACTCATAAGGGAGATCTTTGTTCTGCATTGTATTGTGCTTATGCGTACCCACAAAGGCCACATCGGCAGCTTTCAAGAATCCTTCGGTGTGGCCGCTGTGTCCCCACTGTCCGATGAATCCGCTGTAATAGGGAACCAGCGCTTCGGTAGCTTTGCCATCGACGGTGAACACCGCGTTGTTGTCGTGCTGGGTCGATGCAACAAGCAGATAAAGTTTGTTGTAGTCTCCTTGCGGAAGGTCGATCACCTCGCCGCGGCATTTGATTCCATTTTCCGTGTCGGGAGAGGCTATGCGGAAGCTAATACCCTTGAAATCAATCTTCTCTGGCAGCAATTCGGCTGCGTAGGAGTTGCCTTTGCCGTCGAAGTTGACATCCGAGCGGAATGAATTGTAGGAGGCCGTCTTGATGCTGTAAGGCAGATCAACGTATGTGCTTTGCGTCGGTGTGAGAACCTCTTGGGGTTTGGACAGGGTCACTTTGAAGGTCTTCATACCAAAGGGCTTGATCTTGAACGACAGCTTGTTGTCCTTGAAAGCCGCATCTCCAATTTCGTCTTCCACACCATTCAACTCCTTGGCCGAGGTGATGTTGGCGGCCAAAGCAATGACGGCATCCTGTGACTGTTTGCCGGTTGTTTCGTAGAACCGCATTACATAGGCGTCCGATTTTTCAGCCTGCTTGAGGGTCTTCATCGCCACATTTTCGTTTTCCGAACGTGCGAATGAGAAGTTGCGACCCAAGGTGCCTTTGTGCTTCGGAGCCACGAAAGCCGTCAGCGGCTGATTGAGCATTTCGGCCTTTTGCACGGTCTGCCCGGTGCGGTAATCGCCCGTGTGACCCACAATGGAGTATGTGAATCTGTGGTGTCCAAAATCCTGTCTGTTCTGATAGGTGTAACCCCCTTTTGTTTTGGGCGTATGCAACAGCGTCAGCCGGATTGTGTTGTCGTTGGGTTTGTCCCAACCATATTTGCTGTCGTTCAAGATGGATACGCCGTAACTTTGGTCGGAATCCGTCAAGTCCGCCCACTGTTGGGCGTAGACCTCATAAGCCGTTTCGCTGTTGTTGCCTCTCTCCACGGAGCCGACGCCAAGGTCGTAAACGGCCTTCTCGTTGGATACGTTGAGCGGAAATTCGGCTTTGAGCAGGGCGTTGGTCGATTGCCAATCCACCTCGTTGACAATATCAATGCGATCGGCTTGGGCGCCTTCGCACAGCGAGATGTATTGGCGAAAAACAGACGCACCGTGCGTGCGCTCGACGCATATCGACTTGCGTACGGGGCCGTTTTCAACGACGGCTATTTTCACACCCTCTTGGATGGATATTGGCTCGGCGTCCATCGTCTTTTTCAAGATCTCCCACGCAGGCCAATTGAACGATTCGTTCTCGGTGAACAGGGCAAGCCGGATGGATTTTCCCTTTGCGACAAGTTCTTTGCCATTTCGTTTGTCGACGATGGAGGCAAGGTCGCCGTTGCCATCGAGCGTGATTTTATAGACACTGTTCTCGAGGGCGCGTTCGTCGATTTTCGACGCCACGTTGGCTTTCGCACTTCCGCCTTTTCGGAGGTCGTATACGGCATAACCCACGGCGGGTACGGTGGCCGATATTAACAACTTCGTCTCTCCGTTTTTGCGGTCGATGACCTGATAAGGCACCTTCGCCCCCTTGTCGTCATACACGGCCGAAATGTTGGAATCGCCTGCTATCGAGACCTCCACAAGGTCGGAAACAGGGAATCCGGCGTGGTTGTAGATCACCAGTGGAGTGCCCTTCACCTCCGTGTTGAGCGATCGCGAAACAGCTCCCGTTGAGGTCGTTAGCACGTCGGCAAATTGCTGCATCGAGATCAATTCGTCGTTCCACGAGAATTCATAAGCGCGCGGAATGCTCGTTCCGGTGAGGTCGTCGTGGAATTGGTGCCAGACGAAGCGTTTCCACGCCTCGGTCAGCGTCTGCTTGGGGTAGGCCGACGCTCCGAGATAATCTGCTGCCACGGCACTCCGCTCGGCGGCATCGGCCAGCAGCTCGTTGCGACGATTGTAGAGTTTCATCGCCGCCTGTGAGGTGTAGCAACCGGTGGCGTGCACATCCATCAGCAACTCACCATTCCAAATCGGCAATTCGGGGTGTTTGTCAAAGGGCAAGTAATCTTTGAAAAGTTGGTCACTGGTGGCACTGATTATCTCGACCGGACCTTTGCCCTGCAATCCAAGTTCCACAGCCTTAACCGATTCGATGGTCGGTGCGCCGCCCGTATCACCCGTGCCGTAGTAGTGGTAGGCGGTCTTTATGGCGTTGCCCTCGGCGATATTTTTTAAGTTTTTGCTTTCGCTAAGGTCTTCGTAACGCCATCTGGTGGTGTAGTTGTGGGCATCCATCACCGCCATAATCTGCGATCCGTCTATACCTTGCCACAAGCCGATCTCGAAGGGAATTTTGCTTTTTCCGTAAAACGGCTTCTGCCTCCACTGCAATTTTTGGGTCGAGAATCCGATGAGTCCCGAGTGTGCGGCAATGGTCGGCAATGTCCAGCCGAAACCGAAACAGTCGGGCAGAAAAATATCCGTCCCTTCAACGCCAAATTCGTCGCGGTAGAAGTGCTGCCCATACAATATATTACGGGTGAACGACTCCGCAGACGGAATGTTGGGGTCGGTGGCATCCCAAGTGCTGCCGGTGATGTGCCACCGGCCTTGTTTGATGTATTTTTTGATCAACTCATATTGATGCGGATAATACTCCTTCATCCAAGCGTATTTAATACCGCCTTCGAAGTTAAAGACATAGTTGGGGTATTTGTCGAGCAAGAAGAGATTTTGGTCGAGCGTCTTCAAGATAAAATCGCTGATTGAGCGCTGCACGTCCCAATTCCACTGTGAATCAAAATGGGCATTTGACACCAGATAGGCTTTGTCTCGCTCCTGAGCATAGGAAGCAGTGGCTCCCACGGATAGAAGTAGCGTCATCACTAAAATCTTTTTGTTCAATAGTCGAAAACCTGCGCGCACAAATCGGCTGCACCGTGTCCGTTCTGAAATGATTTGTTGTTTCATATAAATGTTAAGTAGTTTTGAGGTTAATAAGTTTTTTAAGCAGCTTGTTACTTGTAATTGGGGATGTATTTGAGTTGGACGGGGCCGATCAGTCCCGATTTTTGTAATTTCGAATCGGGGTTGTAGGGACTCATTCCTGCCCACGTTTCGCGGCTGGCTTTGGGCAGTGCGGAGTCGCCGATCATTCGGTTCACCCAAGTATTGACAACATCAATGCGGAGTCTGTTTTGGCCTTGTTGCAGCGCATCCGAAATATTGACCCGATAGGGTGGAGTCCACGCGCCACCCACATACCGATCATTCACCCAAACTTTGGCCATTTTGTGCACTTCGCCAAGATCCAAATAAACATCACGGCTTTGGGCGTTTAAAAGATCAACGGTGACGTTTGTCGTGTAGATCATATTTCCCGAGAAATATTTGATGTTGTTATTGGGCAGCGTTGCAATATCTTGCAGTTTATCCAGCGTGATCGAAGCCGGATTTGTTAGCTTTCCTTGAAAATCGACCCTCCACGCGGCGGTCAGATCCGTGGTTTGTGTCGCTTGCGGAAAGTTCTGTGTGTGCGCTATCGGGTTGCCCCTCTTTTGGAATACGATGAAGGCACTCTGGTAGGGTTCCAAGGTGAGCGGAAGGGTGGTTGTCTGCCCCTTTGCGACAAATTCGGTGAGTTTCCTTGTTTTGCCGGTAATCGGATCCCACAACTCGGGCTGCATTCCCTTGACCCGAAATTGAAGATCTGCCTTTTGACGCGTATCGCCCTGATTGGTAATAAAATAGATGTCTGTTTTGTGCAACCGACGGTGTCCATATTGGATGGGCGCACCCACAGGCGTGCCGCAATCTTGTATGAGTCCAATCCTCGAGAATACCTCCTCCAGCGTTACGCCGTTGAAAACCATTCCCTTGCCAAATTGTGCGGCTGTTTTTCTTATGCCGTCAACCTCTCCCCACAACTCGGTGGCCATTTGCCGCACCAAAGCATCTGCCTGCGGTTGATTTTCCAAACTGGGTGAATGCGTAGGCGCAGGGCCTAAAACCACAGCGCCGTCAGCCACCAACTGTTTGATTTTGGCAAGTACTTCGGGGCGCATAGTCTCTGTTTTTGGCAGAACCAACACCCGATAAGAGGTTCCGTGAGGCAGGGTGATTAACCCGTTTTTGAGGGTGGCATCGCGAATTATCACCTCCGCATTGATGTAGTCAAACTGATAACCGGCCGGAAGTGCCGGATCCTGTATGCCGGTCATTTTGGGCGCATCTTCGCCAATGAAATAGGCCACATCGGCGATGTTCAACCCCTGCTGCAACATATAGTTGCAACGCCTGACGTAGTCAAGAAACAGATCAATGTGTGAGAACCACGTATTTGTGCGATTGAACTCCGTGCCGAACCACGCATTGGTGCCGGGGTATCGGTCGAGATCTGGTTGATGAACATAGACGTGAAGCAGGGTGCTGTTGACGCCTTCGGCGAAATATTTGTCGGTACGCTGTTTGGCATCGGCAGGCACGCGTGAAAACGCAGGTCCGCCACTGGTGTTGGACTCCGAGGTCACAATATTTTTTCCATAGATGTGTGCACACGACGATGCTGCCCGATTCTCGATCGAACCCAAATCATTCTCCCACGAAGGGAACGCATTGGGAAGCCAATATTCGCCGGCAACCTCGTCGGACTGACCGCCATATTGCAGAAATTCGGCTGGAAAACCCCAATGACCATAGTTCTCAAGCCACGTGCGAAGTCCGTGTTTGTGACACAGTTCCCGAAATCCACCCACATAATCATAGGCTACTTTATCGGCAACAAAACGGCGCAAATCCCATAAGAATCTGTCCGATTGTTCTTGAGAGCCGACGACATATCCAAAATAGGTGGGCAGAAAGGGTAGCGCATCGTAGCCATAACGCGCTTTGAACAAGGCGAGAAAGTCGTCCGTGAAATTTTCGCCGCCCGACTCGTAGCTGTCCTGCACCACCATCTTCAATGATTTGCGATCCTCGGCAGGAATGCGCGCCAGAATTTTCCCAATGTAAGCATCGAAATGTGTCGCCACGTGCCGCTTGCTCATCTTGTCAATTTCAAGCCCCGTGCCATCGGGACCGCCCGGATTGTTGGTCACCCCTGTTGGCGTCATACCGGTGCGTAGGATCACCCAGTCACCTGCCGGCACCTCCCACGTCAGGTGTCCGGCTGCGGTCATCTGTGGCGAAAGATCCAAAACTTGATGGGGATCAATATTTACCGCCGTATCGTTGGCCTCGGGTTGCTCGCGCCACGTGTAGTAATCCCAAGCAGGCATCGGCAATTGGGACATCTTGGCCAGCGTCTTGCCTGCATAGTTCTCGATGCGTGGTGCCGACGAAAGTTCAATTTCGGCCACACCACCCTCATTGCGCCTATTTTTGATTAAAAGTCTGAACTCCTTAGCCGTAGTCTCGTCAATCGACATCGTGACCGGCGCAAAAGGCTGGAATCCCACGATGTTCGAGAGAAAAAACCAATCTATGACAAACGAGGAGCGCGTTTCGAATTGCGTGCCCACTTTGGCCTGCAACTCAAAGGTGGCGTTGATGTTGGAATGTGTTGGATAGATGGTCAAACTGCGTGCGGTGAATTCGGTGTCGGCACATATATCTATGCTCACGGCCACGTTTTCGGGCAACCCGATCCCCTCCACTTGATTGCCATCGAACATCTTGTCCGAGTGCTCCAAGGTCGGCGATACCGTGATTGTCGAATTCGAACGATTCAACATCCGCTGACTCTCTTTGCTGATCGGATAGGCGATAACCTTCACATCTTCAAACTCTCCAGCCGGCGTCTCCAACTGCGTCGAAAGATGGGCTGGACCCGTCACCACCAATTTCGATGACGACAGGTATCGCATTGCTTCATTGGCTTTGACCCACGGGCCGCCGGCCTGCGTCCAGCCCGGTGCATTGAACATTCCGATGTCGATGCCCAATTCGGTGGCTGTTTTCAGCGCCGTATGGGTCACATCCCACCATTCATCGCTCATTAGTTTTACATTGCGACCTCCTTCATAGGGGTCGAAATAGATGTTGCCGATAAATGCGCGGTTGATGCCCACCTCTTTCATCGCCTCGAGGTCTTTGACCACCCCCTCTTTGGAGATGTTGCCGCACATCCAATACCAGTAAACGCTGGTTTTGATAGACTGAGGTGGCGTGTTAAATTCACGTTGCAGCTGCGTTGATTGTGCCGAACAATAGCCACTTAGTACTATAAAAATCAATGTATTCAGTAATTTTTTCATGAGTTTGTAGGTCTAATTGTTGTATTTGACGGTCTCCAATCTTACAGGTCCGATCAATCCCGAGGCTGGCAACTTCGTTTTTGGGTTGTGGGGGTTGATAAAACAATATACATCCCATTGGCTCGATGGTAAATTCATATCTCCGACAAGGCGATTTACCCACGTGTTCACAACTTCTATTTCAATTTCGTTGTCTCCTTTTTTCACGAAATTAGTGACCTCAATTTTGTAGGGCGTAGTCCACACACCACCGACATAATGGCCGTTTATGCGAACTTTGGCCATTGCACCCACCTTGTTGAGGTTGAGCATCAACGTTTCGCCCTTTTGTACCTTGTCAATTTTTACGTTTGTAACATAAGTGGCTGTGCCCGAGAAATATTTGACGCTATCGTTGGCTATCGTAGTCAAATCTTGCAACGCGGCCATTGTCAGGGGGCGCGGATTTTTGAATCGACCCTCGAAACGAACCTGCCACGGAGTTTTCACCTCCACCCTATTTGTTGGCTCTGGGAAGTTGACCGCCAAGGAGTTGGACAAAGGCGTGCCTACTTTGCGGAAGACGACAAAAATGGACTCTGCTTTTTCCAATTTCAAGGGGACAACCGTTGTTTTCAGCTTCTGCGTGAAGGCATTGAGTGGGCGGATCTCTCCGGTTAAAGGCACCCAAAGTTCGGGCTGTTTGCCGCTTACTCGGAACTCCATATCAATTTCAAGCGCTTTATCTCCTTGATTGGAGATCATATAGATGTCCGAATCCCCGTCTTGCTGGTGGCCGTAGTAGATGGGTGCGTCGGTTGGAAATTTACAATCTTCCACGCAGCCGATCTGTTTAAACACCGTTTCCAAATCCACACCTTGAAAGACCATTCCCTTGCCGTAGTTGCGTTGTCGCACATTGATGCCATCCACATTGCCCCACAGTTTTTTGGCCAGCGCACCCACCTGCTCATCGGCCTGCGGTTGATTTTCCAAACTGGGTGAGCGTTGAGGTGCAGCGCCGATGATGACGGCTCCGGCGGCCACCAATTTCTCTATTTTGCTCAATAATTCCGGACGCATCGTCGTTAGCTGCGGCAATACCAACACACTGAAGGAGGTTCCGTGGGGCAACACCAATCGGCCATCTTTGACGGACATATCGCGTAGAATGACCTCCGCGTTGATATGTTCAAATTGATACCCGGCAGGCAAAGCCGGTTCTTGAATGCCCACCATTTTGGGTGTATCCTCTCCGATGAAATAGGCCACATCGGCCTGATACAAGCCCTGACGCATCATATAGTTGCAGCGCTTTATATAGGTGGTATACAGATCTATATGTTTGAACCATATATTATTTCGGTCGAACTCTGTGCCAAACCAAGCATTGGATCCGGGCACTCTTTTTTCGTCGGGTTGTTGGATATAAAGGTGCAGCACGGTGTTGTTGATTCCGAATGTGAAAAAGCGATCCATACGTTGTTTAAGATCGTTTGGCGTGTGTAGATAAGCCGGGCCGGCACTGGTACTGGTTTCCGAAGAGACTAATTTTTTGCCGTAGATATGCGCACACGAGGTGGCCAGATGGTTCTCGATCTCGCCGTAGGGTGCCACCACCCAAGATTCGCCTCCGACTTCATCGGCCTGACCTCCATATTGCAAAAATTCACCCGGAAATCCCCAGTGTCCGTAATTTTCAAGCCACGTAATTAGGCCGTGTTTATGTGCAATTTCGCGCATTCCCCCGACGTAATCATAGGATATTTTATCGGCAATCAAACGACGCAGATCCCAAAGGAATGCGTCCGACTGATGTTGATTCCCGATTACAACGCCCTCCAATGTAGGTAGATATGGGATTGGATTGTAGCCGTAACGCTTTTGAAAGATGTTTATAAAGTCATCGGTGAAATTCTGGCCGCCGACTTCATAACTATCTTGCACCAATACTTTGAATGTTTTTCTATCTTGTGCCGGAATCCGTCGCAGTATGTCACCGATATAGGCATTGAAGTGGGTCTTTGCGTGCTTCTTGCTGAGTTTGTCGATCTCGTAACCCGTAGCTTCGGGACAGGCCGGTTCGTTCACAACGCCTGTCGGTGCCATTCCCGTGCGGAGTACCACCCATTCACCTTGCGGAACCTCCCAATTTAAGGTGCCGTCGGCCGATAATTTATCCGATATATCCAAAACCTGTGTGGGGTTTACAGCCAGCTCACATTGGTCAATCTCGGGCTGCTCTCTCCATAAATATTCACGCCAAGAAGGCACCTCGGTTTGGAATAGTTTGGCCAATGTTTTTTCTTTGAATCGTTCAATGCGAGGGGTTGATGAAAGCTCGATTTCTGCAATACCTGTGTGTGTGCTGGTGGTGTTGAAAACGATCCTAAATGCTTTTGAGGTGGTGGGATTGATGGTTATTGCCACCGGTGCGTAAGGATCAAAACCCACCTTTGCCCAATCTCTGGTGCGGTTGATTGAGAATTGACTAACTGTGTGATACGTGCCATCGGGGCGCTGTGCTTGCAACTCCGCGTCGGTATAAATGGCCGAATGGGCGGTGTGAATGACAATGCTGCGCGCCGTGAAATCTGTTTGTGTTTGAAGGTCGATGGTGAATTTGCCCTCACCCGGAAATTGCATCACCGATTCCACATTACCATCGACCAAATTTTGCGGATCGGCCGCTTTGGGTGTGGTTGTCAGACGCGCATTTTCGAGGTTCAATATTGTGCCCTTGGGTGCAAGATTGGGAAACGCCAACACTTTAACATCTTCAAAATGCTTTGTGGGCTGCTCCATCTTCATCGAGATTTTGTTGGGTCCCGATACGATTATTTTTGTGGAGGCCAAATAACGCATAGTCTCCTCGGGTTTGACCCACGGGCCGCCCGATTGGCTCCATCCCGGGGAGTTAAACATCCCGATCTCAATCTCTAATTCCGCGGCTCGTTTCAGTGCCGCGTGGGTAATATCCCACCATTCGTCGCCCATAAACTGCACGTTGCGGCCACTCGGATCCCCCGTGCCGCTTCCTCCGATGTTGGCGATAAATGCGCGGTTGATGCCGGCCTCTTTCATCGCTTCGAGGTCTTTGATCACCCCCTCTTTGGAGATGTTGCCCTCGATCCAGTACCAATAAACGGCCGTTTGCACCGATGGCGGTGGTGTTTTGAATTCAGCATCCAATTTCGATTGTGCCAAGGCTGGCGCACAGATGCTTAGGCAAGCACAGCATAGTGCGCTACGAGTCCAATGAGGCAGGTGTTTTAGATGCATTTTGTGGTTTACTTTATTTGTAAAAAGTTTGTAGTTGTTCGAAAATTCTCCTCCATAGCGTGCGCGACGCGTTCGGCGATGAGCGCCATCAAAGGGTGGCCGTCGCAGCGAGACAAGACGGTGACGCCGCGATGATCGACGTAGAAAAGTTCATCAAAAAGTGATAATCCGGCGCGGTCGATCGGATGTTCGATCCACGTCAAACCTGCCTTCTGGAGCGCCTCAAGCCCCAAATTGCGCTCGACGCTTGCCACCGTGGGCGAGGTGATGAGTGTGGTGCCACGCACAGCGAACAGCGGTGCGTCGTCGGCCGTGCGTGCCACGCCTGAGCGGTCGCAGCGCAATGCCACGTCGGCTCCCAGCATCGCAGCTTGTTGCCGAGCCAACTGTGCCGCCGCCTCGCGTGCCGAAGTTGGAGCTTCGTCCGACAGGTCGTACTCCACGCTGATGGCCGTGGGTTGCACGCTGCGCAGGGCGTAGCCGTCGTAGAGCGATACGCCGGCCGGTTGTAGCCGCTCCGAACCGTCGAGCAGCAGCTCTATCCGCACAAAACCCGATACGCTCTGTGGGTAATGTTCGGCCGTGGCGAGGGCTTCGATGCGTGTGGTAAGTTGGTGTATGTTGGGTGTATAGCGGCGGCCGAAGAGTTTGCGCGACGCGGCATCAAGTACCGCAGCGTGCGCCTCGACCTGTCGCGCGTGTCCGTGATTCAGGTGGATGGTTTGATAGAGATAAAGCCCACTCAAAGCAGAAATATTTTCAGTAGCAGTTCGCGCAGCAACTCGCCGTCGGGAGCGCCGCCGGCGTTGAGTCCCTTGCTCTTGGCGTCGTATTCGCGTAGCAGCCCCAAAACGCTGAAAACCTTGTGGTTGTCCCACTTTGCAGCCGCCTGTTTGATCTCGCCGATGACGTAGATATTGCTCTTTTTGAGCTGCCGCATTAGCTCCGTGTCGGAGGGAAATGGCACCCTTTTGTGACGTGTTTTCCAAACCAAATAGTTCATCACAAACAGATCACGAAATTGGCCGAAAAGTGCCAAAATGGTGACCAGTAGCGGATTGTCTTTGGGTGTGCGGGCAAAATAATCGGCGATCATCAGCGCGCGCCCCATATCTTTGGCCGCGACGGCTTTGCACAACTCGAAGTTGTTGAACTCCTTGGAGATGCCGATGTTGGTTTCGATGTCGGCATCGGTGATTCGGCGCCTGTCGGAGGGCATCGACACGACCAATTTGCGCAGTTCGTTTTCGATCTTCGAGATGTCGGTGCCCAAGTGATCGGTCAGCATCGAGAGCGCTTTGGCGTCGATCGAAAAGCCCTTCGAGACGATGAATTGCTGCAACCAAGCCGCGATTTCGTAGTCGCGCGGACGCACCGACTCCAGCACTGTGCCGTTGGCGGCGCATCCCTTGTAGAAAACCGAACGCTTATCGACATTTTTCTCCTTGTGGCAGAGCACCAAAATGGTTGTGGGCGAGGGTTTTTGGGTGTAAAATGAGAGTTTTTCGATCGACTTGAGTTGCTGCGCCTCCTTGACGATGACCACCTGATACGATCCCATCATCGGCATTTGGCGACAGAGGTTGATCACCTGCCCGGCCTCCGAATCCTTGCCGTAGACGGTGATCTGGTTGAAATCGCGTTCGGCGTCGGTGAGGATGGTGGTGGATAGCTGCTCGCTCAGGTTGTCGATGAAATAGCTCTCTTCGCCCATCAGCAGATATATAGGCGAGAATCGCCGTGCGGTGACCGAGGCGGCGATGCGTTCGTACTCGGCAACCGAATCGCGGAATTTCAAGGTGCTTTTAGCCATCGTTATAGGATCTCTTTGGTGATGCGTAACACGTTCTCCGTGTCGGAGGTCAGTCGATAGCGGTCGTCGATGCGTCGACCCACCAGCCACACAATATCGTCGCCCGACAGCAACACAAATTGCCGTTGCTTCTCGGCCATCGAGATTTTGGCATCAATGAGAAAGTCGCTGATTTTTTTGTGCCCGGTCATTCCAAACGGCACAAACCAGTCGCCCTCCTGCCAGCGGCGCAAGGTGAGCGGAAATTGTAAGCGATCGGCATCGACTTGGGCGATCTGCTCCGGCACGCCGAAGTTCTTGATGGTGTCGATGTCGCAATATTCGTAGTAGAGCACCGAATTGCCACAGTAGCTGCGTGGCGCACCTTGTGCGACGGTGGTCTGACAAGTGTCGTCGGGGGCGATCGGGGCGACGACGATCGTGCCGCGATCAATGCAGGCGACCCACTCGCGCGAATAGAAGCGGCGTCCGGTGGCCTCTTGCGTCAGCGCTATGCACAGTGAGTCGATCACATCGCCCTTGAATCCGTAGGCCGAATTGAGCAATTCGTAGATGACAAAATCGCGCGGAAAAGCCGGGTCGAGGCGGTCGAGATGGATCGTGTCGATGCCGCTCTCGCAGGTCAGTGCCTCGGTGCGGATGCGCTCGATGCCGTGGTTGATGAAGAGTTGCGCATCGGTCAGGCGCGCGATGTTGCGGCGCATAAGACTGGTGAATTTGGGGTTGATTTCGCGAATGCGCGGAATAAGCCCCAGACGGATTTTGTTGCGCAGGTATTTGGTCGAGCGGTTCGACGAATCTTCGCGAAAGGGGATGTGGTTGGTCACGGCGTACTCTAAAATCTCCTTGCGTGAGGCGAACATCAGTGGTCGGATGATTTTGCCGATTTGGGTCGAAATTCCCGTCAGTCCGCGCAAGCCTGTGCCGCGTAGCAGGTTGATGAAGAAGGTCTCGATCGAGTCGTCGGCGTGGTGCGCCACAGCGATGATCGGGTAGTGCTGTTCGCGGCTCAGCTCCTCGAACCACGCGTAGCGCAGTCGTCGTGCGGCCATCTCCATCGACTCGCCCGTGCGCTCCATCTCGGCTTCGGTTGCGAACCGCTGGTTGTAAAACGGCACGCCGCATTGGGTGGCTAACTGCTGCACCAACACCTCATCTTCGTCGCTCTCGGTGCCGCGCAGCTGAAAATTGCAGTGCGCCACACCGACCGTGTAGCCGCTGCGAATGAACAGCGAGAGCATCACCATCGAATCCACACCGCCCGAAACAGTCAGCAGAATGCGATCGTCGTGCGTGGCGAGGTTGTGGGTCTCGATATGTCGTTGAAAAGCCTCTAAAAGGGTCATAAGCAATCTATAATATATTGACTTCGGTGTCGATCGCCACGCCGAATTTGGCTTGAACTTTGGCTTGCACCGTGTGGGCAAATTCGATCACCTCGCTGCCCGTGGCGCCACCCAAATTGATGAGTACCAGCGCCTGCCGTTCGTGGATGCCGACGTGTCCGGCGTGAAAACCCTTCAACCCGGCTTGGTCGATGAGCCAGCCGGCGGCCAGCTTTGCTTTGTCGGGGGCATCGGGAGCTGGGTAGAGCGGCATATCGGGGTATTGGGCGCGTAGTTGCTCGGCCACAGCGCGCTCGACGATGGGGTTTTTGAAGAAGCTGCCGGCGTTGCCCGTCACCGCCGGATCGGGAAGCTTGGCGCGGCGAATGGCGCAGATCGCCTCGCGTATGTTGCGCAGTGTGACCCCTCCGCGAGCGGCCACTTCGCGTTCGACGTCGCCGTAACCCAAGTGCGGTTGGGGCGCGTGATGCAGTCGGATGTCGATCGCCGTGATGATCACCTTGCCGCGCAGGACGTGTTTAAAGATGCTTTCGCGATAGCCGAAGGCGCATTGCGCGGCTTCGAGCGTGAGCCACGTGGCGGTGTCGGCACAGAACATATGAACCTTGTCGATCACATCTTTGGCCTCACAGCCGTAGGCGCCGATATTCTGTACGGGCGCGGCACCTGCTTTGCCCGGGATGAGCGAGAGATTTTCGATGCCCCAAAGCTCGCGCGAGACCGCCCATTCGACCAGATCATCCCACTCGACACCGGCGGCAGCGCGCACCAAAACCGTGTCGCCATCATCGTTCAGCAGTTCGATCCGCTGGCAAGTGGGGTGGATCAGCACACCGTCGTAGTCGCGCGTGAAGAGTATGTTGTTGCCGCCGGCGAGCACATACCAAGGGGCAGGTACGCCTTGCGCAAAGAGCGTTTCAAGCTCCGCCGCCTCGTCGAATTCGACAAGTCGTGCGGCGTGTTGTTCAACGCCGAAACTATTGCGTGCGCGCAAATTGATTTGGTTAAATTCTCGAATCATAATGTGCAAAGTTAGGAATTATTTTATTAACTTTGACAGGAATCGTCGAACCGACAAGAACGAAAACCTAAATAATCGAACTATGTTTACCCAAGAAGATTTACAACAGATCGAAAAACACGGTCTTACATTGGCTGCCGTTGAGCGACAAATCGCGGATTTTCACCGTGGATTTCCCTTTTTGAATGTGGTGCGTGCCGCCTCACCCGACGATGGGGTGATGGTGGTCAACCAAGCTGCCGCCGAAGTTGCCGCCAAACGCTACGAGAGAGCTGCCGATGGTCTTGCGGTGGTGAAATTTGTACCGGCTTCGGGTGCTGCCACACGAATGTTTAAAGAGCTTTTTGAGTTTGTCAACGACGGGAAACGCGGCAAAGGCATTGATCAACTTCTCCAAAATATCGAACATTTTGCCTTTTGGCCGGAGTTGAAACAGGTGCTGCCCGTGGGAGCCGACGATCGGACAACGGTTGACGCGATTGTCAACAAGGGGCTGGACTACGGACAAAAACCCAAAGGGCTGGTTACCTTTCACGCCTATCCCGAAGGGGCACGAAAAGCCGTTGAGGAGCACTTGGTTGAGGGTGCTGTCTATGCCGTTTCGAAGGGGTGTGCGAAGATCCATTTCACGGTTTCACCCGAACATCGAGCCGGTTTTAGTGCGCTACTGTCCGAAAAAATACCCTTCTACGAGAAGCGTTTCGGCATCCGCTACCAGATCTCGTTCTCGGAGCAAAAACCCTCGACCGACACCCTTGCCGTCACCCCCGACAATGCCCCCTTTCGGCAGGACGACGGGACGTTGCTCTTCCGACCGGCCGGTCACGGTGCGCTGATCGAAAACCTCAACGAGATCGAGGCCGATGTGGTCTTTATCAAGAACATCGACAACGTCACCACCGATGCGCGACGTGACGATACGATCCGTTACAAAAAGATTTTGGCCGGCATCCTGCTCGATTTGCAGAGCCGCACTTTCGAATATTTGCGTGCCCTCGAGGTGGGCAATGCCGAACTGGCACCGATGGCCGAATTTATCGAGAGAAAACTCTGCGTGAAGCTCCCGGACAACTACGATTCGGCGCTGCTGCGCAAGGTGCTCGATCGCCCGATCCGCGTTTGCGGTATGGTGCGCAACGAGGGGGAGCCGGGTGGTGGCCCTTTCTGGGTGGCCAATCCCGACGGCACGCAGTCGTTGCAGATTGCCGAGTCGAGCCAAATTGCACCCGACAAGATGCCGTTGATGAGTTCGGCGACGCACTTCAACCCCGTGGATTTGGTCTGCGGCGTGCGCGATTCAAAGGGAGTCAAGTTCGATTTGCGCCACTTCACCGACCCCACGACGGGTTTCATCTCGACCAAGTCGAGCGGTGGCCGCGAGCTGCGCGCGCAGGAGCTTCCGGGGTTGTGGAACGGGGCTATGGCGCAGTGGAACACCATCTTTGTCGATGTGCCGATCACCACATTCTCGCCCGTCAAGGTGGTGCAAGATCTGCTGCGGCCGCAACACACCAATTGAGAAATTGAAATTGAGAATTTAGCGTTGAAGAGCAACCCTTTTGAGGATCATCAAAGGGCTTGCTCTTCAATTTTGTGTTTTGCGTGTTGGAACTTCAATTTTACGTTTTTGCGCTAAAAATGGTTAAAAGTGGTTGAATTAGTAGGAGAAGCTCCTGTTATTTAGGAATCTTTTATATATTTGTGGGCAGAAATTGAAAAACAATAATTAAATCAAAATATCGCTATGGAAAACAAACTTCAACAGTTGACCCAAAAGCTCTACGACGAGGGCTTGGAGAAAGGTCGTGCCGAGGCTGATCGGCAGGTTGCAGCCGCCAAAGAGCAGGCTGCCAAGATCATTGCCGAAGCCCGTGCCGAGGCGGAGGTGATCGTGAAAAAAGCAGAGACCAAGGCCGAAGATGTCGAGAAAAACACGATGACCGAGATCACCTTGGCCGGCAAACAAGCCGTGGCCAAACTCAAGTCCGAAATCGCTGCGATGATCATCGCCAAGAGCACCGCGAGCGGTGTCAAAGAGGCTGTTGTCGATCCGGCTTTCATTCGCGAAATGCTGCTGAGCGTGGCCAAAAATTGGAACGGCGCTGCCTCGGGCAAGGTCGTGCTGACGGCTCTTCTGCCTGAAACAGCGCGCACCACACTCGACGCGGCTTTCGAAAAGAGCGCCAAAGAGTTGCTTGCACAAGGCATCGAGGTGGGCTATTCGAAAGAGGTGAAAACCGGTTTCAAGGTGGGCGCCAAGGAGGGTGGCTACTACATCTCGTTCTCGGAGGCCGACATCGAGTCGCTGCTGGGCGAGTACTTGCGCGAGAAAGTTTTCCAGCTGCTTTTTAAGGCGTAAATGCAATGTTTACAACCGATTATTACTGTCTGGTAGCCGGACTCAAAGAGTACTCACTCGACACCGACACCAAAGGTTTCGATGCCAAGGCCATCATCGAGGAGATTCTCGACGGATTGACCGCGGCCGATGCCTCACAGGTGCGGCTTCTGTACGGCTACTACGATTGCGAAAATATTGCAGCATTGCGCAGCGGACGCTCGGCGCACAACCCTTTGGGCAACTTCTCGCACGAGGAGCTGGCCGAGGAGCTGAAGACGCCCAAACGACTGCCTGCGGCGATTCAAACCGTGTTGCGTGCCTATGCCGATCCCGAGTGTGAGGATGCCGAGCAGGTGGAGACCGCCAAGCGCTTCGAGGCGTCGCTCTTTGCGGCCTACTACGCCACGTGCAGTCGCGCGCGGAGTGGTTTTTTGCAGCAGTGGAGTGAATTTGACCGCACATTGCGCAACCTTGCGGCTGCGGTCACAGCTCGTGCTGCGAGCCGACCGGTCGAGGAGGCCACCGTTGGCGGAGGCGACGTGGTTGAGCAGTTGCAACGTAGCTCGGCGTCGGACTTCGGACTGCGCGGTGAGTTGCCCTACATCGACGCGGTGATTGCGGCCGTCAACGACGAGGCGAACCTCGTCGAAAAGGAACACAAGATCGACTTGATCCGTTGGCGTGAGGCCTTGGAGATAGCGACGTTTGACTATTTCGACATAAACGCCATTCTCTCCTATTTGGTGCGGATCAATATCGTGGCTCGATGGACGTTGCTCGATGCAGCGCGCGGCCGTGAGTTGTTCGAGCGTCTGATGGCGGAGTTGGATGGCAAGGAGCTGATTGAAAAACAATAAAAATATACGATGAAAACTACAGGACGAGTAAATGGTATCATCTCCAATATCGTCATCGTCAAAGCCGACGGAGCCGTTGGTCAAAACGAGATATGCTACGTGTATTGCGGAGATACCAAAATGATGGCCGAGGTCATCAAAGTCGTAGGCGATGCGGCCTATGTGCAGGTTTATGATAGTACGCGCGGTCTGAAGATCGGCGATCGCGTCGAGTTCGAGGGGCATATGTTGGAGGCAACTTTTGCCCCGGGCTTGCTCTCGCGCAACTACGACGGTTTGCAGAACGACCTCGAAAAGATGGACGGTCTGTTCATCAAACGCGGATCTATCACAGAGCCGATTGATTTTGAGGCTCAATGGGCTTTTGAGCCGCTGGCCAAAGTCGGTGACAAGGTCACAGCTGCATCGTGGCTGGGTGAGGTCAAGGAGCAGTGGGTTGCCCACAAGATTATGGTTCCGTTTACGATGGTCGACACCTATATAGTAAAGAGTGTGGTGGCTGCCGGCAATCACAAAGTGACCGACACCATTGCCGTTGTCACCGATGTAGAGGGACACGATCACAACATCACAATGGTGCAGAAATGGCCGGTGAAGCAGGCCGTGCGTTGCTACCTCGAGAAGCCGCGTCCGTCGCGCATTATGGAGACCGGCGTGCGTCCGATCGACACCTTTAACCCGATGGCCGAGGGCGGCACGGGTTTCATCCCGGGGCCTTTCGGTGCCGGTAAAACCGTCTTGCAGCACGCCATTTCCAAGCAGGCCGATGCCGACATCATCATTATGGTGGCTTGCGGCGAGCGTGCCAACGAGGTGGTCGAGATCTTCAAGGAGTTCCCCGAGTTGGTCGATCCGCGTACGGGTCACAAGCTGATGGAGCGTACGATCATCATTTGCAACACCTCGAATATGCCTGTTGCGGCGCGTGAGGCCTCGGTTTATACCGGTATGGCTATCGGCGAGTACTACCGTGCTATGGGTCTCAAGGTGCTGGTTATGGCCGACTCCACCTCGCGTTGGGCACAGGCCTTGCGTGAGATGTCGAACCGTTTGGAGGAGTTGCCCGGTCAGGACGCCTTCCCGATGGACTTGTCGGCGATCATCTCCAACTTCTACTCGCGTGCCGGTTTGGTCAAACTCAACAACGGTCAAACGGGTTCGGTGACCTTCCTCGGTACGGTGTCGCCTGCGGGCGGTAACCTCAAGGAGCCGGTAACCGAGTCGACCAAGAAAGCGGCACGTTGTTTCTATGCCCTCTCGCAGGGACGTGCCGACTCGAAGCGCTATCCGGCTATCGACCCACTGGACTCCTACTCGAAATACCTCGAATATCCTGAGATCCGCGAATACCTCGATCAACATATCGAGAAAGATTGGGTGAATTTGGTCTACGAGGGCAAAACCTTGGTGCAACGCGGCAAGGAGGCCAACGACCAGATCAACATCTTGGGTGACGACGGTGTGCCGGTGGAGTACCACGAACGTTTCTGGAAGTCGGAGCTGATCGACTTTGTGATCCTGCAACAGGACGCTTTCGATGCCATTGACTCCAACTGTCCGCTCGACCGCCAGAAGATGATGTACAAAATGGTGCTCGGCATTTGCCACAAAGATTTTGTTTTTGCCGACTTCGAGGAGTGCTCGCAGTTCTTCAAGGGCTTGATCAACCTCTTCCGTCAGATGAACTACTCGGAGTGGCAGTCCGAGAAATTCGAGGCTTATCGGAAGCAGATCGAGCAGTTTGTAAGTGAAAAATCTAAGTAGACGCGAATATGACAACACGAGCATTTCAAAAGATATATACCAAAATTGACAACATCACCAAAGCGACCGTGACGCTGCGTGCGTCGGGCGTCGGCAACGACGAGCTGGCCACCGTGGGCGGCAAGTTGGCGCAGGTGGTGAAGATTATGGGCGAGAACGTTACCTTGCAGATTTTCGCCGGTACCGAAGGCCTTGCCACCAACTCGGAGGTGGTCTTCCACGGTGAACCGCCGATCCTCAGGGTCTCCGACAATCTGGCCGGCCGCTTCTTCAACGCCTATGGCGAACCGCTGGAGGGCGGTGAGGTGGTCGAGGGTGAGCCGCGCGAAATCGGTGGCCCGACGGTCAACCCCTTTCGGCGTTTGCAGCCTTCGGAGCTGATCGCCACGGGTATCGCCGGCATCGACCTCAACAACACCATCGTCACCGGTCAGAAGATCCCTTTCTTTGCCGACCCCGATCAACCCTACAACGCCGTGATGGCCAACGTGGCACTGCGTGCCAAGGCCGACAAGATCATCTTGGGCGGTATGGGACTCACCAACGACGACTTCCTCTATTTCAAGTCCGTCTTCGAAAACGCCGGTGCGCTGGATCGCATTGTCTCGTTCGTCAACACCACCGAGAATCCCCCCGTGGAGCGTCTGTTGGTGCCCGATATGGCACTGACCGCTGCCGAGTATTTCGCAGTGGACAAAGGCGAAAAGGTGCTGGTGCTGCTGACCGATATGACCCTCTACGCCGATGCGCTGGCGATCGTGTCGAACCGTATGGATCAAATCCCCTCGAAGGACTCGATGCCCGGTTCGCTCTACTCCGACCTCGCGAAGATCTACGAGAAGGCTGTGCAGCTGCCCAATGGCGGCTCGATCACCATCATCGCCGTGACCACCCTTTCGGGCGGCGACATTACCCACGCCATCCCCGACAATACGGGTTACATTACCGAGGGTCAGCTCTTCCTGCGCAACGACTCCGATACGGGTAAGGTCATCGTCGACCCGTTCCGTTCGCTGTCGCGTTTGAAGCAGTTGGTAATCGGCAAGAAGACCCGCGAGGATCATCCGCAGGTGATGAACGCTTGCGTGCGTTTGTACGCCGATGCCGCCAACGCCAAGACCAAACTCGAAAACGGTTTCGATCTGTCGGACTACGACGAACGCACACTGCGTTTTGCCCGCGACTACTCCGAGAAGCTGCTGGCCATCGACGTCAACATCGACATCACCGAGATGCTCGACACGGCGTGGGGCCTGTTTGTCAAGTACTTCTCGAAGGATGAGGTAGCGATCAAAGAGGCGTTGATCCAAAAATACTGGAAAGCCTAATACACTATGGCAATCAAATTTCAATATAACAAGACCTCGCTCGGCGACCTCGGCAAACAGCTGAAAATGCGGCAGAAGGCTCTCCCTACCATCAAAAGTAAGGAGTCGGCTCTGCGTTCCGAGGTGAAGAAAGCGAAGGACTCCGCCAGCGATTACCGGGTGCGGCTCGATGCCTTGAAGGCCGAGTACGACTATATGGTTTCGCTCTGGGGAGAGTTTGATTGTGACCTACTCCGTGTCGTCGATGTTGCGCTGACGATGCAGAAAATTGCTGGTGTGCGTACCCCGATCCTGCACGAAGTGCTCTTCGAAGAGAAGTCCTACGACCTCTTTTCGTCGCCCGTGTGGTTTGCCGACGGAGTCGATATTCTCAAACGTTTGGCGCGTCTGGGGATCGAATTCGAAGTCTATAACCGCAAGATGGAGCTGCTGGATCACGCGCGCCGCAAAACAACTCAAAAAGTGAACTTGTACGAAAAGGTGCAAATACCCGGGTACGAGGACGCCATACGTAAGATCAAACGCTTTATGGAAGACGAGGAGAACCTCTCCAAGTCGGCTCAGAAGATTGTGAAAACCAAACAACAACAGGCCGGGGAGGGCGCGATGCTATGATAGCCAAAATGGCAAAATACGACTTTGTGCTCTTTGCAGCTCAAAGTGATGATTTCATTGCTCGTCTGCGTGAACTGGGTTTGGTGGACATCACCACCGCCGGCTGGGAGCCGTCGGAGGCAGACCGCCAGCTGTTGCTCGACATCGAAGGACACACCAAGGCAGCGGATTGCATCCGCTTGATGCGTGGCGAGGAGGGGCGTTTGCTCGCCTCGGCCAAACCCTTTGCCAGCGGTGCCGAGGCCTACGACCACTATGTGGCGGCGGCTCAAAGTGCGGCTTCGCTTCACGCTGAGCTTGCTCGCCTCGACAAAGCAGGCACCGAGTTGCGTCCTTGGGGCGAATTTTCGGTGGAGAGTACCCGTGCGCTCGTTGAGCGCGGCATTGTCTTGCGCTACTTCTCAACTCCGAAGAACAACTTCGACAAGTTGGAGGAGGAGTGGTCGGCGCGCTACACCCTGTCGGTGATCAATCGCACGGCGGCTACGGTCTACTTCGTGGTTGTGGCGACCCCCAATGAGGAGCTGACGCTCGATGCTCAGGAGATGAAAACCCCCTCGATGGATATTCGCGAGGTGGAGCGCCAAACGACTGAAACACAGGCCAAACTCAAAGCTTTGGACGCTGAATTTTCGCGCGTTGCTGCCTCCGAAAAGTTGCTGTCGACTCACGCCGCTTCGCTCAAAGAGCGTTTGCAGGAGGTGCGCGTCGAAGCCACCGCCCACCAAGCTGCCGACGGTACACTGACGGTGATGGAGGGATGGGCCGAGCTGGAGACTTCGGATCGCCTTGATGCCCTGTTGGAGGAGTATCCCAACGTGGTTTACATTAAATCCGACCCTGCGCCCGACGATGAAACGCCGGTGTTGCTGCGCAACAATTGGTTTACGCACATCTTCGAATTGGTGGGCAATATGTACGCTCGTCCGAAGTACGGCACGATGGATCTCACCCCGTTTTTTGCCCCGTTCTATATGCTCTTTTTCGGCATCTGCTTGAACGATGCCGGCTACGGTGCGGTGCTGGTGCTGTTGGGCTGGTTGCTGCTCCACAAAAATCCGCAAGCCGGAATGATGCGTCAAGCCGCGTGGTTCGCCACGTTGTGCGGTGTGATGACGATCCTCTTCGGCGGTTTCTGTGGTTCGTTCTTTGGCCTCAATCTCAAGGAGTTCTTCCCCTCGATTCCGTTCTTTGACTTCCAAGGGCAGTTCTTCTCGGTGGCGCTAACGATCGGCATCGTTCAGATTCTGTTCGGTATGCTGCTCAAGGTGGTGATGATCTCCGCCACGGTGGGCTTCCGCTACGCCTACGCCTCGCTGGGTTGGCTGCTGGTGCTCTTGGCTGGTAGTATTGCCGCCGGCCTGCCCGTTTTGAATCCTGCGTGGGTCATCCCGTTCTTCACCGCCTCGTCACCGGCGTTCTACGCCGTGGTGGGTGTGGGTGCGGTGCTGATGCTCTTCTTCAACTCGCCGGGCAAAAATCCCTTCTTCAACCTCGGGCTGGGCGTGTGGGACACCTATAATAACATCACGGGTATCCTCTCCGACGTGCTGTCGTACATTCGATTGTTCGCCATCGGTTTGTCGGGTGGTATTTTGGCCACGGTCTTCAACGCACTGGCCGATGGTTTTGTGCCCGAAGGTTCGAATATCGTGGTGCGGCTGCTGGTGATGATTCCGATTCTGCTGATCGGCCACGGCATCAACCTCTTCATGTCGTGCATCTCGTCGTTTGTCCACCCGATGCGTCTGACATTTGTGGAGTTCTACAAGAACGCCGGCTTCGAGATGGCAACACGCACCTTCGAACCGCTGCGGAAAATGGAAGAAACAGAAAATCAATAAAAAACAAGACAATAACTAAATCATTTTAAAAAACTATGGAAACAACAACTGCAATTATTTTGGGCTATGTAGGTCTGGCGCTGATGGTAGGTCTCGCTGGTCTGGGCTCCTGCATCGGCACCTCGCTTTCGGGTCAGGCTGCTGTGGGTGCTATGAAGAAAAACGGGAATGCTTTCGGTAGCTACATGATCCTCTCGGCAATCCCGGGTTCGCAGGGTCTCTACGGCTTCGTGGGCTTCTACCTGATGCTGGGCATTATCACGCCCGAACTGACGCTGCTGCAAGGCGCGGCCATCTTCGGTGCCGGTCTGCTGACAGGTATGGTCTGCTTGGGTTCGGCTTACTACCAAGCGCGTATTTGCGCCAATGGTATCGTAGCGATCGGCAACGGTCACGACGTGATGGGTAAGACGCTGATCCTTGCCGCCTTCCCGGAGCTTTACGCGATCCTCACCGTCGCTGCCGTCTTTATGATCAAAGGCGCGATCGCCTAAGAAGCTGTTTTAGATTTGGTAACAAATTCAAACAGCTTCTAAGACGATCTGCTTTCATACAATAGCGGGGCGCTTCCTTTGGTGGAAGCGCCCCGCTATTTTTGCAGAACGGTTGCCGTCTAACGGTTGTGACGACGGGGACTACGACGCACGTCGGGTGTTTTGCGTGCAGCAGGGTCAACCGCAGGCAGCCCTTCGAGCAGCAATTCGAAGTCAAGCTGACGCTTTTGGAGGTCGGCGCGTTTGACGCGTACGCGCACCGGACTGCCCAGCGTCATACGAATACCCGTGGAGCGCCCTTGAATCTCATACGCAGCCTCGTCGAACTGGAAGAAGTCGCCCTCGATGTCGCGCAGGAATGACATACCCTCGATGTGGGTGTCGTCCAACTCGACAAAAAGCCCCCACTCGGTCAATCCCGAGATGTGACCGGCAAACTCCTCGCCGATGTGCGCCTTCATATATTCGACCATCTTGTATTTGATGGAGGCGCGTTCGGCTTCGGCCGCGACAATTTCGCGCTCGGAAGCGTGGCCGCATAACTCCTCGTAGGTGGTCTTGTCGGCAGATTTGCCGTCGGCCAAGTAGAGCGCCAACAACCGGTGTACCATCATATCGGGGTAGCGGCGAATGGGCGAGGTGAAGTGGGTGTAATAAGGAAAGGCGAGACCGTAGTGGCCGATGTTGTCGGTGGTGTAGAAGGCTTTGGCCATCGAACGCACGGCCATCGTCGAGACGGCATTCTCCTGCGAGGTGCCCTTGATTTGGGTGAAAAGTTGGTTCAGCTCCTTGGCAATGGCCTGCCCTTTGGTCGCCTTGAAAATGTGGCCGAAGCGGAGGATGAACTGGCGGAATTTGTCCAATTTCTCCTCGCTTGGGGAATCGTGAACACGGTAGACCATTGTCCGTTCGACGCTGTGGCCGTTGGTCGTGCGCTTGCTGCAAAACTCTGCCACGCGACGGTTGGCCAGCAACATAAACTCCTCGATCATCTTGTTCGACTCTTTTTGCTCCTTGAAGTACACACCCAGCGGACGCCCATCGACGTCGAGTTCGAATTTCATCTCCTCGCGGTCGAAGCTGATTGCGCCGTTTTTGAAACGCTGCTCGCGCAACGCTTGTGCCAATCGGTTGAGGGTCAGCACCTCTTCGGCGTAGTCGCCTTGACCGGTTTCGATGATCTCCTGTGCCTCGGCATAGGTGAAACGGCGGTTGGAGTAGATCACCGTGCGCCCGAACCACTCCTCGAGAATTTCGAGTTTGTCGTTGAGGGTGAAGACCGCCGAGAAACAGAGACTCTCCTCGTGGGGGCGCAGCGAGCACAGCTCATTGGAGAGCCGTTCGGGGAGCATCGGCACCGTGCGATCGACCAAGTAGACCGAGGTGCCACGTTCGACAGCCTCGTCGTCGATGGTCGAATGGGGGCGCACATAGTGCGTCACGTCGGCAATATGAACGCCGATCTCCCACACACCGTCGCCCACCTTGCGCACCGAGAGTGCGTCGTCGAAGTCCTTGGCGTCGGCCGGATCGACCGTGAAGGTGGTCGTGTCGCGGAAGTCGCGCCGTTCGGCGTGATCTTTGGCTGTGATTGCGCCGCGAATGGCCTGTGCAGCCTGTTCCACCTCTGGTTCAAAGCGATAGGGTAGTTCGTATTCGGCCAAAATGGCGTGCATTTCGGTGTCGTTGTTGCCGGCCACGCCCAATACCTCGATCAACTCTCCTGCCGGGCTTTTGCTGCCTACGGCCCAATCGGCGATGCGCACCACGACCTTCTCGCCATTTTTAACGTCGGGATAGGTGCGTTTCGAAAGGTAAATATCCATTGGCATTTTGCGCGAGTCGGGGCGTACAAATATCTGTTGCAGACCCACTTCAGCCACGCCGACATAGGGTTTGCGACTGCGCTCAACCACGCGCGTGACCTCGCCCTCCAACGAGCCGTCACGGCTGGTGTGGGTGACCGTCACCTCCACACGATCGCCATTGAGGGCGTTGCCCGTGTTGCGCTGGTTGACGAAAATATCTTTTTCAAGCCCCTCGACCCGCACATAAATAGCACCGCCGGCAGTCATATCGGCGAGTCCTTCGTAGTGGGGTAAGTGGCTGTGGGTGAGGCTGTATTTGCCACGTGCGCACTCCTCGATGACCTTTTCGTCGAAGAGACGATTCAGGACGTCGAGCGTCTCGCGCGTGCCCTCTTTGTTGGCACCGCCGGTGGCCGAAGCCAAGTATTTGAGCGAGAATTTGGTATTTGGAAATTCACGGAATAGCCCCAAGATCATTGCGGCGCGGTCGTGCCTTTTGCCACCCTCGGCGGGTCGTTGTTTTTTTGTTTCTCTTTTCATTTTTTCATAATTTTCAAGGCAAGTTGCTTCATAAAGCTGATGCCTATGTCGATGGCCCGTTCGTCGGGGTTGAAGCTCGCTGTGTGGGTGTGTCCGGCCGCAGTGCCGACGCCCAACCGATAAAACAGCGATGGATATTTGGTGCAGTAAAAGCCGAAATCTTCGGCGGTGGTACGCAGGGGCAACATCTCGACTTTGTGGCCGTTCTCGGTTGCCAAGAGCGCGGCTGTTTTGGTCAGCAGCAAATCGTTGACCACACACGGATAGCCGCGATTGATGTCCACCTCGATCTGTACGCCGTGTCGGGTGCTGATCACGGTGGCGAGGTTGCGGACGCGTTGCTGGATGATGATGCGTTCGCGCTCGTCGAAGGTGCGCAAAGTGCCCTCCATATACACCTCGTCGGGTACGATGTTGGTGGCTCCGGCGGCTTCGATGCGGCCGATCGAGACCACACAATCCTCGGCGTTGAGGGTGAGTAGTCGGGTGGTGAACTCGGCTGCGGCAGCCACAGGATCTTTGAGTTGCCGGCGCAAAGCACCGTGTCCGCCCGTGCCGTGGATCACAAAGCGCAGCTCGTCACTGGCCGCCATATATTTGTAGGGTCGAAATCCGAAGGTGCCGACTTCGAATTGTGGCTCGACGTGTTCGCCGATCACGCCCTGCACCTGATAATCTTGGAAGGGATTTTCGGCCAACACGAGCGACGCTCCGCCCGGATTGCACTCCTCGCCGGGTTGAAATAGTCCGAAAAGTGTACCTCCAAAGTCGGGCGCTGCGGCCATCTCTTGGAGTACGCCGAAGAGCACGGCGGCGTGCATATCGTGGCCACAGGCGTGCATCACCCCCTCGTTGCAGGAGTGCCACGCCACCTCACTCTGCTCGGTGATGGGCAGTGCGTCGATGTCGGCACGCAAAACCACCGCAGGGCGTTTGTCGCCTGTGATTTTGCCGTTGCCCACGATGCGCGCCAAAATGCCCGTGCCGGCTATGGGGCGGTGCTCGATACCCAGCGCCGTGAGTTGTTCGGCGATGAAGGCCGCCGAGGCGTGTTCTTGGAACGACAGCTCGGGGTGGGCGTGCAGGTGGCGGCGAAATTCGATCGGACTCATACTATTTTTAATTAAAATACGGCTTGTGCGATTTTCTGAATGTTGTCTGTGCGCCCCATCGTGTAGAAGTGGAGCACAGGGACGCCTGCGGCTTTCAACTCACGCGCTTGGGCAATTGCCCACTCGATGCCCACCTCGCGGACGTGATCGGGATGCGCTTCGGCTTCGCGTGCGAGGGCGTCGGGCAGCTCGACACTGAAGGTCGCCGGCAGAATGGTCAAGTGGCGCAGTGTGGTGATGGGTTTGATGCCGGGGATGATCGGCACCGCAATGCCGGCTTGACGACACCGCTGCACAAAATCGAAGTAGTGGCGGTTGTCGAAGAACATCTGGGTGACCACGTAATCGGCACCGGCATCGACTTTGGCCTTCAAACGAACGATGTCGCCGGTGAGGTCTTTGGCCTCGAAATGGGTCTCGGGATAGCCGGCCACGCCGATCGAGAATTTCGAATGGTGACACTCGTCGACCTCGCCATCGACAAATTCGCCGCGGTTCATCGCCGCGATCTGTCGCACCAAATCCACGGCGTGGGCGTGACCCTGCGCGTGGGGCATAAAGTGCTGCTCGTTCTGCGACTTGTCGCCGCGCAGCGCTAACACGTTGTGAAGATCCAAAAAATCCATATCAATGAGCGCATCTTCAATATCGTATTTCGACAGTCCGCCGCAGATCAGGTGAGGCACCACCTCGACGCCATATTTGGCGCGAATTGCGGCCGAGATGCCGACGGTTCCGGGGCGACGGCGCACCACGTGCCACTCGACACCTCCGTCCGTGCGCTCGGTCTGCTTGATGCCCTCGCGGTGAAAAGTGACGTTGATGTAGGCCGGATCGAAAGCAATCAGGGGATCAATGGCCGCGAAGACACCGCTCATACCGTCGCCTTTGAGCGGCGGCAGCAATTCGAATGCAAAACGGGTGCGCTGTGTGGCAATTGCTTGGTTGATAATCTCTACAACGTTCATAAATTATTGGGTATCAATTTTTTAATTTCAGCCACCTCGCGGTTGCGACGTCGGGCATAATCGAGTAATTGTTCGTTGTCGATTGCTCCGACCGAAAAATAGTCGGCATCGGCGAAGAGCAATCCGCACAGTGCTTCGCCCGGGTCGATCATCTGATTCTCGGTCAGGTGCATACCGGTGGTCATTTCGACCGACAGCAGATCGAAAACCTCTCGTTTGAGCGAGTGATCGGGCACGGCCGGATAGCCGAAAGCCATCCGTTTACCGCGGTATTCGCCGCGGATAATTTGAGCCGGCGTCTGCGCTCCGTCCTGCTGGTAGCCCCACATCTGCTGCCGAACGAAGAGGTGGACAACTTCGGCGAAAGCCTCCGTGAGCCGATCGGCCAACAACTTGGCCAGTATGGCGTTGTAGTCGTCGCCTGCGGTGCGAAATTGCTCGGTTAGTGCTTTCAGCCCGAGTCCTGCCGTCAGTGCGAAGCAGCCCAAATAGTCGTCTTGGGGGGCGATGAAGTCTGCCAGCGAACGATGCTGCTCGCCGCGCGTCTGGTTGCGAAGCATGGCCAGTCGTTTTTCGCCGCCCTTGGTGCCGGTGATCCAAATATCGTCGCCCTCGCTGCGTGCTGCGAAGATGCCGACGACGGCTTGGAGTGTCAAAAGCCGCTCCTCGCGGATGCGCGCAAGCAGTTGCTGGGCGTCGTCGAAGAGTTTGCGCGCCTCGACCCCTTTTTCGGGGTGGTCGAGCAGCTCGGGGTAGTGCCCTTTAAGCCCCCACGCCGGGAAGAAAAAATTCCAGTCGATGTAAGGCTCCACGTCGGCAACATCGAAATCGGGAAAGACCATCCGCCCGGCGTGAAGCGGCACGACGGGTGTGTGGCCTTTGATGCTGCGCGCTGCTTGGCGTGCTTCGGCAATCGGCAGCAGTGTTTTGGCCTGTTCGGCACGACGGTAGTCGCTGCGCAGAGCTTGTTGTTCGGCCTTGATTTTGGCTATGTAAATGTCGCTATCGGCACCTAATAACTGTGCGAGTATCTGTGCGTTGCGGCTGGCGTTGGGCGAATGAATGACGGCTCCCGTGTAGGCCGGCGCGATTTTCAGGGCGGTATGAAGATCCGAAGTGGTGGCGCCGCCGATGATGACCGGCAGGTGGAGTTTGCGGTGCTCCAACTCCTCGCAGACGTGGCGCATTTCGTCGAGCGAGGGGGTGATCAGACCGCTCAAGCAGATGCAGTCGGCACCCCACGCAACCGCCTCATCGACGATGCGTGGCGCCTCGACCATCACGCCCAAATCCTTGATTTCGTATCCGTTGCAGGCCATAACCACCGACACGATATTCTTGCCGATGTCGTGCACGTCGCCTTTGACGGTGGCGATCAGCACCTTGCCGGCACTGTGCGCCGATCCGGCTGCTCCCTGTTCAATGTAGGGCGTCAATGCAGCCACGGCGCGTTTCATCACACGGGCGGTCTTGACCACCTGCGGCAGAAACATCTTGCCCTCGCCGAAGAGTTCGCCGACGCGCTCCATAGCAGGCATCAGCAGTGTGTCGATAACTTGTATCGGTGTGCCGAGTGTGTGGTAGCCCTCCAAAGCATCCTGTTCGATAAAATCGGTCACACCCTTGCGCATTGCGTAGTCGAGGCGTTCGGCAAGCGGTGCCGTGCGCCACGCATCGGGGGCTTGCGGTTGTGTTTCGGCGGTGGTGCGCACGCGTTGCGCGTAATCGGCCAGCCGTTCGGCAGCATCGGCGCGGCGGCAGAGAATCACATCCTCGATGTGGGTGAGGAGTTCAGGCTCGATTTCGCTGTAAACCTTGAGTAGTTCGGGGTTGACGATACCCATATCCATACCGGCACCGATGGCGTGGTAGAGGAATGCCGAGTGCATAGCCTCGCGCACGGTGTTGTTGCCGCGGAAAGCAAACGAGAGGTTCGACACGCCGCCCGAGACCTTGGCGTAGGGCAGATGCTCTTTGATCCAGCGCGTGGCGTCGATGAAGGCCTTGGCATAGTCGTCGTGCTCGGCAATGCCGGTGGCAACGGCCAAAATATTGGGGTCGAAGATGATGTCTTCGGCCGGGAATGCAGCTTCGGTTAGCAATTTGTAGGCGCGTGCAGCCACCTCCGTTTTGCGTGCAAAGGTGTCGGCTTGCCCCTGCTCGTCGAAGAGCATCACCACGGCGGCAGCGCCGTAGCGGTGGATGGCGTGGGCACGACGCAAAAACTCCGCTTCGCCCTCTTTGAGCGAGATGGAGTTGACAATGGCCTTGCCTTGGGTCACTTGCAAACCAGCCTCTAACACCGCCCACGTCGAGGAGTCGATCATCGTCGGCACGCGGGCAATTTCGGGTTCCGAGGCCATCAGGTTGAGGAAAGTGCGCATTGCCTCGACACCGTCGATCAGCCCGTCGTCCATACAAACATCGACGATCTGCGCCCCGTTGTCGACCTGCGCGCGTGCCACCGAGAGCGCGGCATCGTAGTTGCCTTCGCGAATCAGCCGTGCGAATTTGGCCGACCCGGCGACGTTGGTGCGCTCGCCGACGTTCACGAAATTGGCTTCGGGTACAATCCGCAACGGCTCCAAGCCGCTCAAGATCGTGGTGTGTTTGGCTGTGGGCAGCGGACGCGGTGCGTAATCGCCGACGATTTTCGAGAGGCAGAAGATGTGTGCCGGCGTGGTGCCGCAGCAGCCGCCGACGATGTTGACCACGCCGCGGCGCATATATTCGGAGACGTCCTCGGCGAACATCTCGGGAGTCTCATCGTAGCCGCCCATCACGTTGGGCAGTCCGGCGTTGGGGTGTGCCGAGATGCGGAAGTCGGCCACGGCGGCCAGCCGTTCGAGGTAGGGCAGCAGCTGTTTGGCGCCATAGGCGCAGTTGAAGCCGATCGAGAGCAGTCGCGCGTGGGACATCGAGGCGCAAAAGGCCTCAACGGTCTGCCCCGAGAGGGTGCGACCGCTGGCATCGGCCAGCGTGCCCGAGACCATAATCGGAATCTCGCGTCCCAGCTTTTCGGATAGACAGTCGATGGCGTAGAGGGCGGCCTTGGCGTTGAGCGTGTCGAAAACCGTCTCGACGAGCAAAATATCCGCACCGCCGTCCAGCAGGCCGCGCGCTTGGTCGGTGTAAGCCTCCACCAGCTGTGTGAAGTTCACCTCGCGAGAAGCCGGGTTCGCCACGTCGGCCGACATCGAGGCCGTGCGGTTGGTGGGACCCATCGAACCGGCCACGAAACGCGGTTTGGAGGGGTTGCGCAGCGTAAATTCGTCGGCTGCACTGCGTGCGACTGTGGCCGCAGCGCGCGACAGGTCGTAGGCGTAGCGCTCCAATCCGTAGTCGGCCAGCGACACCGCATTGGCGTTGAACGAGTCGGTCTCGATGATATCGGCGCCGGCTTGGAGGTATTTGACGTGGATTTCGCGCACCACCTCGGGACGTGTCAGCGACAGCGCGTCGTTGCAGCCCTTGAGTAGTGTGCCCCAATTGCGGAACTGCTCGCCGCGGTAGTCCTCCTCGGTGAGTCCGTATTGTTGCACCATCGTTCCAAATCCGCCGTCGAGTAGCAAGATGCGCTCCGCGAGTATGTTGTCTAACTTGTGTGTCATTTATTGCTTGGTAATTTCGATTTCAAATAGTTGGCTCCAATTCTTGCCGGTGACGAAAATTCGTTTGGCGACAGCATCGTAGGCGATGCCGTTCAGTACGTCGGTCGTGGCGGTGATCTGCTCGGCGGGCAGCAGACCGGTGAGGTCGACCACCCCCTCGACAATGCCCGTTGTGGGGTCGATGATGACGATTTGGTCGGTGGTGTAGACGTTGGCCCAGATGCGGCCGTCGATCCACTCCAGTTCGTTGAGGTAGTTCACGGCCTCACCCCGAAGGGTCACCGTCGTGCGTTTTTCGCGCCGGAAAGTTGTGGGGTTGATCGTGTAAATTGTGGCCGATCCGTCGGTCATATAGAGCGTCTCGCCGTCGGTGGTAAGCCCCCAGCCTTCGCCCTGATAGCGAAATTCGCGCAACACTTTGCCCGTCGTCGCATCGCGCACGTAGGCTTTGTTCGACTGCCACGTGAGTTGGTAAATTTGGCCGTTCAGGTGGGCAATACCCTCGCCGAACTCTGTTAGCGGCAGCCGCGCAACTACCTCAGGCAGACCCGTCCGAAGGTCGAGGCGTTGAAGTACCGACTCGCCGTATTGACCCGTCCCCTCCCACAGCTGTCCGTCGGCAAAAAGTAGCCCCTGCGTGTAGCTGGTCGTCAGGTGGGGATAGGTGGCACGCACCGTGTAGCCGTATTGTGTCGGCTGCTGCGCTGTGCGCGGTTGTGTGGCGCGAACTGCATTGCCGCCGCAAGCCGCAAGGAGTATCGACAGGAGAAATAAGAGAGTTTGTCTCATCGTTTCGAAAAAGGAATATAACGTACAAAAGTACGAAAAACGATCCATATATCATAATTTCCGCATATTATATAAGAATATCTTGCGCCGGTGCGATTATTTTCCTACATTTGCATCCCGATTCTGCGGATTTGAACGAAAAAGATTAAATATAACATATTCAGTATGAAGATCGTAAGAGAACAACGCGAACAGAATAGCTCGCTGATCAAGGTGACGGTGAGTGAACCCGATTACGCCGAAGCTGTCGAGAAAGCGCTGCGTGACTATAAGCGCAAAGCCAACATCCCCGGATTTCGTCCCGGTATGGTGCCGATGGGAATTGTCAAAAAGATGTTTGGCAAAGGAGTTGTGGCCGAACAGTCCTACCGCACAGCCTCGAATGCCACATTCGAGTACCTGCAAAAAGAGAATATCGACTACTTGGGCGACGTGATTCCCGCCGAAGAGCAGGCCGAACTCGACTTTGAGAATGCGACCGAATTCGAATTTTTGTTCGAAATCGGCGAGGCTCCGAAGGTCGAAATCGCCCTTTCGGACAAAGATAATTTGACCTACAACCGCATCAAGGTCGATAAAAAAATGCACGACGATTACCGTGCGAACTACCTGCGCCGCTTCGGTCATCTGGCCGATGCCGAGCAAGTGACCTCCGACGAGGCGCTGACGGTGACGCTCGATAACGGCGATGTGCAGATTGCAGACGCCTATGTGGGGTTGATTTCACTCTCCGAGGAGCAGCGCAAGCCCTTCATCGGACAGAAGATCGGCTTCAAAACCACGGTCAATATCAATGAATTGTATGCAACACCGGCTCAACGTGCGGCTATTTTGCACATCAAAGAGGCTGAGTTGGAGGGTGTAAATCCCCAGTTCTCGCTGGAGATCACCAACATTCGCAAATTTGCCGAGGCGGAGTTGAACGAAGAGTTCTTCAAAACAGCATTCCCGACCAAAAACGTGAAGGACGAGGCGGAGTTGGATACCTTCCTCGATGCGGAAATTGCGCGCGAGTTGAGCCACGAATCGGACTACCTCTTCACCCTTCAAGTGCGTGATTTTTTGGTTAAGAAAGCCGATCTGAAGATGCCTGAGGCCTTCCTCAAACGTTGGCTTTATACCATCAACGAGGGTAAATTCCCGATGGAAGAGATCGACCGCGACTTTGCTCAATTTTTGCAGATGTTCACGTGGAACTACCTCCAGAAATACTTTATCAAGGAGAATAACCTGACGGTGACCAAAGAGGAGGCCGAGGAGGAGGCCAAGGCATTGGCACGCGCCCAATTTGCGCAGTACGGTATGCCTTCGGCACCCGACGATCTGCTTGGCGGCTACGTCCAAAAGATCCTTGGCGACAAGGAGCAGGGTCAGAAAATCTACGAAAAACTCTATGAAGTGAAGGTTGTGGAGCTGGTTAAATCGAAAGCTAAGGTGGTCGAGAAGGCCGTTTCGGCAGACGAATTCGCTAAATTGGCGAAGGAGCTTTAGCAATTCCTAAAAAAAGTGTATCTTTGGACTTTGCAGGCGTGATGTTTGCAAAGTCTTTTTTGTAAAAACACAGACTACAATTATGTCAGAATTCGAAAAGTACGCGCAAAAACATTGCAGGATCAGTTCGCTGAAGCTACACGATTTTCAGTCGATCAGTGCGGCCTATGTGTCGCCGACCATTATCGAAGAGCGCCAATTGAATGTGGCTACGATGGACGTCTTCTCGCGTTTGATGATGGATCGTATCATCTTCCTCGGTGCGCCGATCTACGACGATGCGGCCAACATCATCCAAGCGCAGCTTTTGTTTTTGGAGTCGGCGGATCCCGACAAGGACATTCAAATCTACATCAACTCCCCCGGCGGATCGGTTTCGGCCGGGTTGGGTATCTACGATACAATGCAATTGGTGCGCTCCGATGTTGCGACGATCTGCACCGGACTGGCAGCCTCGATGGGTGCTGTGTTGCTGACGGCCGGTGCTGCCGGCAAACGCTCGGCACTGCCGCACTCGCGTGTGATGATCCACCAACCGCTGGGAGGCGCGCAGGGGCAAGCTTCGGACATCGAGATCACGGCACGCGAAATTATGAAGACCAAACGCGAGCTGTACGAGATCCTCGCGGCACATTCGGGGGTGGCAATCAAGAAGATCGAAAAAGATGCCGATCGCGACTACTGGCTCTCGGCCGACGAGGCCAAAGCCTATGGATTAATTGATGAAGTACTTTCGAAACGAATTTAGAGGCTGTTTCGAATTTATTAATCTCTCTCTTTTCGGCTCTTTTTGCCCCGATTTTTGCCCTGTAAATACTCATTTAGCTTGCTAAAATCGAATTTGCAGGACAAAAACAAAATAGCTTCTAAAATAACTTCGGTAACAAATTCAAATAGTTTCGAAATAATGGCGTATACCAAAAAATCAAACCACAACAACAACGACAATACGGGGGTCGATAAATGTTCATTCTGCGGCACGCCGCGTCAAGATGTGGAGCTGTTGTTCCAAGGAATCGACGGCTCTAATATCTGCAATGTCTGCATCGAAAACGGCCATCGGATGATTGCCGAGAACACCGGATCCACCAAAACCAAATCGTCATCGGCTGCCCCTATGAAGTTCGAGGAGCTGCTCAAACCGGCGCAGATCAAAGAGTTCCTCGATCAATACGTCATTGGACAAGACGACGCCAAACGATCTATGGCTGTGGCGGTTTACAACCACTACAAGCGCCTTTTGTATGCCGCGAAGGCCGATGAGGTGGAGATCGACAAGTCGAATATTGTGTTGGTGGGGCCCACCGGTACCGGCAAGACGCTGATGGCACGGACGATCGCTAAATTGCTGAAAGTACCCTTCACCATTGTCGATGCCACGGTGCTCACCGAGGCCGGTTACGTGGGTGAGGATGTCGAGGGTATCCTCTCGCGCTTGTTGCAGGCTGCCGATTACAACATCGAGCAGGCCGAGCGGGGTATTGTCTTCATCGACGAAATTGATAAAATCGCCCGCAAGAGCGACAATCCGTCGATCACGCGCGACGTGTCGGGCGAGGGCGTTCAGCAAGCGATGCTCAAGATTCTCGAAGGGGCGGTGGTCAATGTGCCGCCCGAAGGGGGACGCAAGCATCCCGAGCAGAAATTTGTTCAGATCAACACGCGCAACATACTCTTCATTTGTGGCGGTGCGTTCGACGGTATCGAGAAGAAGATCGCACAGCGTTTGAATACGCGCGCTATGGGTTACGGCCGCTTGAACGCCGATCCTGTCGATCGCGGCAATCTGATGCAGTACGTCACCCCACAGGATTTGAAGTCGTTTGGGCTGATCCCCGAATTGGTGGGGCGGTTGCCGGTGCTGACCTATTTGCAACCCTTGGGAGTCAAGGCGTTGCGGTCGATTCTCACCGAACCCAAAAATGCAATCATCAAGCAATATACGCGGCTGTTCGAGATGGACGGCGTGGCGCTCACCATCGAAGATAATGTGCTGGATTATATTGTCTCCAAAGCCGTGGAGTTCAAGTTGGGCGCTCGTGGTTTGCGCTCGATTTGTGAGGCGATTATGATGGACACAATGTTTGAAATACCCTCGACTGACAGCCGAAAATTTGTGGTAACGTTGCCTTATGCCAAGCAAAAGACAGAAAAAGCAAATTTTTTGGAGCTAAAAAAGGTGGGATAACAGATATTTTGACTAACTTTATACACTAAAATAACTTCGGTAAGAACTTTAAACAGCTTCTAAAAAACCAAATAGTTTCTTAAATTTCTAAATATGTCTACAAATTCCAAACTTACGCGCGTTGCCGACAACATCCGCATTCTTGCGGCCGCAATGGTCGAAAAATCGAAATCGGGTCATCCGGGTGGTGCAATGGGCGGTGCTGATTTCATCACGGTGCTCTATGCCGAGTTCCTGCATTATTCGCCCGAAAATATGGCATATCCCCACCGTGATCGCTTTTTCCTCGATCCGGGGCATATGTCGCCGATGCTCTATTCGGTGCTGTCACTGGCCGGTTACTACACCTCCGACGACTTGCAATCGCTGCGTCAGTGGGGTAGCGTGACGCCCGGGCATCCCGAAGTGGATGTAATGCGCGGCATCGAGAATACCTCCGGACCCCTTGGACAAGGTCACGCGATGGCTTTGGGTGCTGCCCTTGCCGAGCGTTTTATGGTGGCTCGTTTCGGCGATTGGATGGCACATAAAACCTACGCCTATATCTCTGACGGCGCTGTCGAAGAGGAGATTTCGCAGGGTGTGGGGCGCATTGCCGGACACTTGGGGTTGAGCAACTTGATTATGTACTACGACTCGAACAACATCCAACTTTCGACCAAAGTCGATGAGGTGGATACCGAGAACGTGGCGATGAAATACGAGGCGTGGGGTTGGAATGTGCTGTCGATCGACGGACACAACATCAACGCCATTCGCGAAGCCCTCGTGGCGGCCAACTCCGAAACGGAGCGCCCGACGCTTATCATCGGTCGTACGACGATGGGCAAAGGTGCACAGGCGGCCGACGGTTCGAGCTTCGAGGACAAAGTATCGACCCACGGACAGCCTCTGTCGGCTGCCGGTGCCGATTTCTGTGCCACGTGCCGCAATTTGGGCGGTGACGCAGAGCGTCCGTTTGCAGTCTTTGCCGAGAGCCGCGAGGCCTTCGACGAACGCCGTGCGGCACTCAAGGTGTGGGCATCGGAGCAGGCCGCTGTCGAGAAGGCGTGGCGTGTAGAGCACAAGGAGTTGGCGCGCAAGCTCGACCTGTTCCTCTCGGGCAACCTCCCCGAAATTGACTATAAATCGCTCGAAATGAAGACGAACACGGCCACCCGTGCCGCCTCGTCGACCGTGCTCTCGGTTTTTGCCGAGAAGATCGAAAATATGATTGTCTCGTCGGCCGACCTTTCGAATTCGGACAAGACGGACGGATTCCTCAAAAAGACCAAGGCCTTCACCAAAGGCGACTTCTCGGGCAAATTTTTTCAGGCCGGTGTTTCGGAGTTGACGATGGCTTGTATTATGAACGGTATGGCGCTGCACGGCGGTGTGATTCCGGCTTGCGGCACCTTCTTCGTCTTCTCGGACTATATGAAACCGGCGCTGCGCCTCTCGGCGCTGATGCGCTTGCACGTGATCTATATCTGGACACACGACTCGTTCCGCGTGGGTGAAGACGGCCCGACGCACCAGCCGATTGAACACGAAGCACAGATCCGCCTGATGGAACACCTCAAAAATCACCACGGTGAGCGGTCGATGGTGGTGCTGCGTCCGGCCGACAGCGATGAGACGGTAATGGCGTGGAAATTGGCTGTCGAAGAACATCGCCCTGTGGCGCTGATTCTGTCGCGTCAGGACATCAAAACCCTGCCGACCTTGGGACACAGCCGTCGTGATGAGGCTTCACAGATCGCCAAAGGCGGTTATGTGGTGGTCGACACCGCCAAACCGGCCGCTGTGTTGGTGGCCACCGGTTCCGAAGTGGCTACGCTCGTTGAGGGCGCTGCGATTCTCTCGACCGAGGGGATTCAAGTGCGTGTGGTCAATGTGCCCAGTGAGGGCTTGTTCCGCGATCAGCCCCGTTCGTACCAAGACGGTGTGTTGCCGGTGGATGTTGTGCGCTATGGAATGACTTCGGGTCTGCCGGTCAACCTGTTGGGTTTGGTTGGCGATCGTGGCTATATCCACGGATTGGATCATTTCGGTTTCTCGGCTCCCTACAAGGTGCTCGATGAGAAGTTTGGCTACAACGGCGCTACGGTTGCTGCCGAGGTGAAGAAGTTGCTCAAAAAATAGGTTCGATACCTCTATAATGTACGCCCCGATCTGTTGAAGGTCGGGGCGTTTTTTTTGCAAACCCCGAAATTTTCGCAATGCGATTTCGCCATTCGGATGCGAAAAAAGTTAAAAATTGAATTTGCGCAAAGGCCAAGCC